>NZ_BAABHK010000003.1:0-881864 GCF_039542055.1 Actinoallomurus vinaceus | reverse complement strand
GGACCAGGTCGGTCAGTTCGCGGTATTGCGGGCCCATGGACAGCCGGGTCTTGATCCATGGT
Source organism: Actinoallomurus vinaceus (assembly GCF_039542055.1). NCBI lineage: Bacteria > Bacillati > Actinomycetota > Actinomycetes > Streptosporangiales > Thermomonosporaceae > Actinoallomurus > Actinoallomurus vinaceus. Next base: position 881,802 of record NZ_BAABHK010000003.1, on the reverse strand, counting down.
GGTTTGCGTTCGATCGGGGTCGCGGCGTTACGGGCCTCGACACGCAGCAACTTCCGGCCCTCAGGAGATACGGCTGTCACCCGTTCAGGGTATGTCCGGATTCGCCCATGTTGCGCAAGTGGTTGGCATAGTGGACGATCTCCGGGGTGTTTTATGTCGTTCTCACCATACGTAGCTGTCGATCTCTCTAAGGTGACGTGGGTGTCGCGTATAGAGGACGTATGACGGAGGTCAGGCGTGCGAGTGGCCATGACGTACCTCAGGCTTCCGGAGGCCGAGGGCGCAGGCGATCCGGGGACCCGCGCACGCGCGGTGTTCGGGGCCGGGAACTGGCGGGAGAAGCATCCCGTGCTCCCCGTCGCCGGGGCGTGGCAGGCACTGCACTACCTGCTCACCGGTGACCCGTGGGACGGCCCGCACCCGGCCGCGGACGTGGTCTGCGGCGGGCGGCTGCTCACCGAGGACGGTGCCGAGGAGCTCGGCGTCGACGTCATCTACCTGACGGCCGAGCGGGTCAAGCTGGCCGCCGACCACCTCGCCGCGACGGAGTTCGCGAAGGTCGCCGGCCGCTATGACGCCGAGCGGATGGCCGAGCTCGGCGTCCAGGGCGCGGAGGAGTGGGTGGGCGAGCCCGCCGAGGCGATCCGCGACGGGGAGCTGCGCGTGGTGTACGAGCGGCTCACTCGTTTCTTCGAGGCCGCCTCGGCGGAGGGCCAGGCCATCTTCAAGGCGATGGGCTGACCCCGGACGAGGAACCGGCCGGCTACGAGGCGACGGGCCTAACCCGGAAATGGGGCGGGCCACGCTTCGAGGCGACGGGCTGACTCCAGGTGACGGACGGGCCGGCCGCAATGCGATGGGCCGGCCCGGGCGGCGCGTCAGGACGCGACAGGGCCGCCGAGCATCGCCTCCAGCGAGCGGTGCGCGGTCTCCGTGGCGCCGAGCACCTTGGCGAGCCGCTGCTCGGCCAGGCCGAGCGCCTCGGCGACGGTGATGTCGCGTCCGAGCTCGGCGGAGAGCGACGTGGTGCCCGCGTCGCGGATGCCGCAAGGGATGATCCGGTCGAACCATCCCATGTCGCAGTCGCAGTTGATCTCGAACCCGTGCATCGTGACACCGCGTGAGACGCGGATGCCGATCGCGCCGACCTTGCGGTCGGGAACGCCGGGCACCCACACGCCGCTGCGGCCCTCGACCCGCTTGGTGCCGAGCCCGAGGTCGGCGCACGTGTCGATCAGCGCCTCCTCGATCGTACGGACATAGGCGACGACGTCGACGGGCTCCCGCAGTTTGACGATCGGGTAGCCGACCAGCTGGCCGGGGCCGTGCCAGGTGATCTTCCCGCCCCGGTCGACGTCGATCACGGGCGCGCCGGGGTCCCCGATCGGCCGGTCCAGCGGCTCGGTCCGCTTGCCTGCCGTGTAGACCGGCGGGTGCTCCAGCAGCAGGACCACGTCGGGGATCTCGTCGGCGACCCGGCGCTCGTGCAGCCGCCGCTGCAGCTCCCACGCCTCCTCGTACGGGACGGCGCGCTCGCCGAAGCCGGCGTGGATGAAGACCAGGTCGCTCGTGGCGACGGCCGCCGGGCGCTCGCCGACGACCGTGGTGGTGGATTCTTCGCTGGCGCTCACGACGCTCAGCGTACGTCCTCATCGAAGGAGGCCAGCAGCCGAGGCTCGATCCGGGTCTCCTTGACCCCGCCCGCGCCGTCCGCGGCGACCTGGTACGCGCCCTGGCCCGCCACGTAGGTCACCGCCTGGACGAACTCCGTCCCGACGTAGTGCAGCCCGACCGCCTCGTCGGCGGCGTACGCGTCCGGCAGCGTGCCCTCGGCCACGAGCCGCTGCAGCAGCGGCCGGCGTTGCCCGTCGCTGTCGTAGTGGACGCCGCAGGCGTACGGCAGCAGGCCGAGCCCGTCGGTGAGCGGCCGCAGGTCCGGGCCGAAGGAGTCGGTCGTGCCGCCGACGTGCCAGCACAGGGCACCCGCGCTCTGCCCGCAGAGGACGACGCCCGACCGCCAGGCCTCCGCGAACGCGTCGGCGAGGCCGTGCAGCCGCCACAGGGCCAGGAGGTTCGCGACACTCCCGCCGGAGACGTACACGAAGTCCTGGGCGAGCAGGTGCGCCGCCGGGTCCTCGTGGTTCGGCATCGGGAACAGCGCCAGGTGGGTGACCTCGGCGTCCACCCCGGCGAAGGCGGCGTAGAAGCGGGCGACGGCCTCGGTGGAGTCGCCCAGCGCCGTCGCGAGGAAGCACACCCGGGGGCGGTCCTGCCCGGTGAGGTCCAGGGCGTACCGCAGGAGGGGGCCCGGCGTCACACCGTAACGGCCGTCGGGGACGAAGCCGCCACCGCCGATCGCCAGGACGTGCGGTTCACCGTCGGTGCTCATCGCTCGCTCACCCTCCTCACTCCCTCCGCGGGCGGCCTCGTTCCTCGACCGCCCACTCCGCTCGCTGCGTCGGGCTCGCTCGGGCTCATTGCTCGCTCACCCTCCTCACTCGCTCCGCGGGCGGCCTCGTTCCTCGACCGCCCACTCCGCTCGCTGCGTCGGGCTCGCTCGGACTCATGACTCGCTCACGCTCCTTGTTCCCTCCGCGGGCGGCTCGTCCCGCACCGCACCGCCCCGCTCCGCGGGTCGCTCGAGCGCATCGACGCCCTCACCCGATGCGGTCACCCGTCACGGTACGGCCGCGGGCCGGGCGGCGCAGCGGGAGTGGGACGTTTCTTGCGACTTCCTGGACGAGACGACACCTTCCCCGCCGGGAGTCACGGGAGGATGTCGGCGAGCGCGGTGTCGAGGTCCGGATGCCGGAAGCGGAAGCCCGCCGCGGTGAGGCGGGCGGGCAGGATGCGCTGGCTCACGAGGATCCCCTCGTCGGCCAGCCCGTCGAGCGCCAGTCGCAGCACGGCCGGCGGTACGGAGAAGAACGTCGGGCGGTGCAGCGCTCGGCCCAGGGCGGCCGTGTAGGCGGCGTTGGTGACGGGTTCGGGGGCGGTGAGGTTCACCGGGCCCGCGACGTCGCCGTCGATCAGGAAGCGCAGCGCCGCGATCTGGTCGGCGAGGGAGATCCAGCTCATCCACTGGCGGCCGGAGCCGAGCCGCCCGCCGAGCCCGGCGCGGAAGACCGGCAGCAACCGCCCGAGCGCGCCGCCCTCGCGGGCGAGGACGACCCCGGGGCGGGGGAGGACCACCCGGATCCCGGCGTCGGCTGCGGGGGCGGTGGCGGCCTCCCAGTCGCGGCAGAGCGCGGCGAGGAACCCCTCGCCCGAGGGCGAGTCCTCGTCCACCGTACGGTCGCCGGTGTCGCCGTAGTAGCCGCTCGCCGACCCGGACACCAGGACCGCCGGCCCGTCGCGGAGCGCGGCCAGGGCGCGGCAGAGGGTACGGGTGCCCTCGACGCGGCTGTCACGGATCTCCTGCCGGTAGCTGGCGTTCCACCGGCGGTCGCCGATGCCCGCGCCGGCGAGGTGGACGACCGCGTCGACGCCCTCCAGCGAAGCCGTGTCGACCTCTCCGAACGGGTCCCAGCGGATCTCGTCATCGGCCGCGGGCCGGCGTCGTACGAGCCTGAGAACGGTACGGCCCTCGCCGCGCAGCGCGCGAACGAGGGCCGAACCGATGAGTCCGGTCGAACCGGTGATGGCGATCTGCACGATCGCAGCTTAGTTTTCGGCCGTGTCTAAAGGCCGAGTTCGGCCTCGAAGTTGCCTTCCTCAAGGCGGTTCTTCACCGTGGTGAGGAACCGGGCGGCGTCGGCGCCGTCCACCAGGCGGTGGTCGTAGGTCAGCGCGAGGTACACGATCGAGCGCACCGCGATGACCTCGCCCAGCTGCGGGTCCTCGATGACCGCCGGGCGCTTCACGACCGTGCCGGTGCCCAGCATGCCGACCTGCGGCTGGTTGAGGATCGGCGTGTCGAACAGCGCGCCCCGGCTGCCGGTGTTGGTGATCGTGAACGTGCCGCCGGTCACCTCGTCCGGGCTGACCCGGTTGGTGCGGGTGCGCTCGGCGAGGTCGGCGATCCGCTGGGCCAGGCCGCCGAGGTTCAGCTGGCCGGCGTTGTGGACCACCGGGACCATGAGACCCTTCTCGGCGTCCACCGCGATGCCGAGGTTCTCGACGTCGTGGTAGGTGACCTCGTTGGTCTCGGAGTTGATGACGGCGTTGAGCTTCGGGTGCACCTTCAGCGCCTCGACGGCCGCCAGCGCGAAGAACGGCAGGAAGCTGAGCTTCACGCCCTCCCGCGCCTGGAAGTCCGCCTTGGCGCGGTCACGCAGCCGCGCGATCTTGGTGACGTCCGCCTCGACGACCGTCGTCAGCTGCGCCGACACCTGCAGCGACTCGACCATGTGCCGGGCGATCGACTGCCGCGTCCGGGTCATCTTCTCGGTCGTCCCGCGCAGGCGCGACACCTCCGCCGGCACCGTCACGGCCGGACGGGCCGCCGGAGCCGCCGGGGCCTGCGCCGCGGCCGGAGCCGGGGCGGGCTGGGCCGGCGCCGGAACGGCCTGCGGGGCCGGAGCGGCCTGCGGGGCCGGGGCGGGCGGCGGAGCCTGCTTGGCCCGCGCGGCCTCCAGGACGTCCTGCTTGCGGATACGCCCGCCGACGCCGGTGCCCTTGACGCTGGCCAGGTCGACGTCGTGCTCGGCCGCCAGCTTGCGGACGAGCGGCGTGACGTAGGGGCTCTCACCCGACGGCTGCTCGGCGGCCGGCGCGGGCGCCGGGGGCTCCTGCCGCGGCTCCGGCTGCGGCGCGGCGGCGGCCGGCTGCGCGGCCGGGGCGGGCGGCGGCCACGCCGGCGCGGCCGGCTGCTGCGCCGGCTCAGGCTGCGCTGGGGCCGGAGCGGCCTGCGGGGCCGGTGCCGGCTCGGGCTGGGCCTGCTCCTGCTGCGGAGCGGCACCGCCGGCCGCCTCGCCCTCCTCGGCGATGACGGCCAGTTCGGCGCCGACCTCCACGGTCTCGTCCTCGGCGACGGTGATGCTGCTCAGGACACCCGCGGCCGGCGACGGAATCTCGGTGTCGACCTTGTCCGTCGACACCTCGAGAAGCGGCTCGTCGGCCTCGACGCGCTCACCCTCCTTCTTGAGCCAGCGGGTGACGGTGCCCTCGGTCACGCTCTCGCCGAGCTGGGGCATGGTTACGGAGACCGGCATGGTTCTCTGCGACTCCTCTTGATACGTCTTATCGAATGTTGGCAGGTCAGCCGTGGACGTGCAGCGGCTTGCCGGCGAGCGCGAGGTGAGCCTCGCCGATCGCCTCGGACTGGGTCGGATGCGGGTGGATGAGCTGGGCGACCTCGGACGGCAGGGCCTCCCAGTTGTAGATCAGCTGGCCCTCGGTGATGAGCTCGCCGACGCGGCTGCCGACGATGTGCACGCCCAGCACGGGGCCGTCCTTCTGGGCGATCACCTTGACCTCGCCCTGCGTGCCCAGGATCTTGCTCCGGGGGTTGCCGGCCAGGTCGTAGGTGAACTCGACGATGTCGTGGCCCCGCTCCCGGGCGATCGCGGACGTGACGCCCACCGACGCGACCTCGGGCTCGGAGTAGGTGATGCGCGGAACGCCGTCGTAGTCGATCGGCGCGGGGTCCAGACCGCCCAGCCGCTCGGCGACGAGGATGCCCTCGGCGAAGCCGACGTGCGCCAGCTGGAGCGTCGGGACCAGGTCGCCGACCGCGGAGATGGTCGGGACGGTCGTGCGGCAGTAGTCGTCGACCTTGACGAAGCCGCGCTCGGTCTGGACGCCGACCTCCTCCAGGCCCAGGCCCTCGGAGACCGGGCCGCGGCCCACGGCGACGAGCATGAGGTCGGCGTCGAGGGTCTTGCCGCCCTCGAGCGTGACGATGACCCCGGACTCGGTGTGCTTGACGCTCTCGAACCGCGCGCCGAGCTCGAACTTGATGCCGCGCTTGCGGAACGCCCGCTCCAGCCGCTTGGAACTGGACTCCTCCTCCAGCGGCAGAAGGTGCGGGAGCGCCTCGACGATCGTCACCTCGGCGCCGAAGGAGCGCCAGACGCTCGCGAACTCGACGCCGATGACGCCGCCGCCGAGGACCACCACGGACTGCGGGATCCGGTCGAGGACCAGCGCGTGGTCGCTGGAGATGACGCGCTCGCCGTCGATCTCCAGGCCGGGCAGTGACCGGGGCACCGAGCCGGTGGCCAGCACGATGTGCCGGCCCTCGTACGTCGTGTCGCCGACCTGGACCGTGGTGGGACCGGTGAGACGGCCCTCGCCCTCGACGATCGTGATGCCCTTGGACTTGATCAGGCCCGTCAGGCCCTTCACCGTCGTGCTGACGACCTTGTCCTTGTAGGCGTGCACGCCCGGCAGGTCGATGCCCTCGAACCGGGCCTTGATCCCGAACGTGGCCGACTCACGCGTCTGGTCGGCGACCTCGGCGGCGTGCAGCAGCGCCTTGGTCGGGATGCAGCCGCGGTTGAGGCACGTGCCGCCCAGCTTGTCCTTCTCGATGAGCACGACGCTCAGGCCCAGCTCGACCGCCCGCAGGGCGCACGCGTATCCGCCGCTGCCGCCACCTAGGACGACGATGTCGTAGGGGCTATTCGACACAGGACGCTCCTTCGATGCCCGCACGGGCACCTTCGGCCCGGCGCGATTTGTGTTCCGGCACGCATCTTTCCACTTCCGGCCGTCCGGCCGTCACAGCGCCCCGGCGGCGACGTCCTCGGCGACCTGCACGAGCGTGCGCACGGCGGCTCCGGTGCCGCCCTTCGGGGTGTAACCGTACGGCTGGCCCTGGTTGAAGGAGGGACCGGCGATGTCGAGGTGCGCCCAGCGCACCCCGTCCGGCACGAACTCCTTGAGGAAGATGCCGGCCGTGAGCATGCCGCCCCAGCGCTCGCCGCTGATGTTGGCGATGTCGGCGACGGACGAGTCCAGGTTCTTGCGCATGTCCTCGGGCAGCGGCATCGGCCAGGCGGGCTCGCCGGCGCGGCCCGCGGCGTCGACGACCTTCTCGCGCACGTCGTCGTCGTTGGCCATGACGCCGGCCGTACGGGTGCCGAGCGCGACGAGCTGGGCGCCCGTCAGGGTGGCGACGTCGACGATCAGGTCGGGCTCGTCCTCGCCGGCCCGGACGATCGCGTCGGCCATGACGAGGCGGCCCTCGGCGTCGGTGTTGAGCACCTCGACGGTCTTGCCGCCGTAGATGGTGAGAACGTCGGAGGGGCGCTGCGCCGTGCCGCTGGGCATGTTCTCCGCGATCGCGAGGTAGCCGACGGCCTTGACCTTCGGGCCGACCGCCGCGATCGCCTGCAGCGCGCCGAGCACCGCGGCGGCGCCGCCCATGTCGGACTTCATCCAGTCCATGGAGTCGGCGGGCTTCAGCGACAGGCCGCCGGAGTCGAACGTGATGCCCTTGCCGACGAACGCGACCGTCTTGGCCGCCTCGGGGTGCTCGTAGGCGAGCCGGACCAGGCGCGGCGGGTTGACCGAGCCCTGGCCGACCCCCACGATCCCGCCGTAGCCGCCCTCGACCAGCGCCTTCTCGTCGAGGACCTCGACCGACAGGCCGGACTCCTCCCCGACCCGGCGCGCGGCGTCGGCCAGGGCCTCGGGGTTGAGGTCGGACGGCGGGGTGTTGACCAGATCGCGGACCAGGGTCACGGCGTCGGCGAGGGTACGGGCGCGCTCGAGGGCGGCCTCCGCGTCGGCGGTCGCCTCGGCCTCGGACACGACCGTGATCTCCTCGACCGGTTGCTTGTGACCGTCACCGGTCCGGTAGTTCAGGTAGGCGTAGTTGCCGAGCAGGGCGCCGGTCGCCACGGCGGCCACCTCATTCGGGGTGGCGGCGGGCAGCAGGACCGCGACCGAGCCGGAACCGGCGAGCGAGCGCAGCGCGGCACCCGCGGCCCGGCGCAGGGCCTCGTCGTCGTACGACTCGCCCAGCCCGGCGGCCACCACCAGCGGAGCGGCCAGATTGCCGAGCGTCGGCACCTTGGTGACCTCTCCCGCCTTGCCGGCGGCACCCAACCCGCTGAGCGCGTCGATCAGCCGGCCCTGGAAGGCCTGGTCGACCCCTGCGGCACCAGGCGCCAACGCCGGGCCGGAGTCGTCGGACACGACACCGATCACGATGGCGTCGACATCAAGGGAAGCGGATTCTGCGCTGGCAAGGCTGAGGTTCGTCACACAGCCCGATGGTAGTCCTGCCCAGTAGTTCTTTGTTCGGATGGCCGGGAGTTCGGTGATCTTCGGCGGGCGCTGGGAAGGACGTACGTTGCCGGCTCGTCGAATACCATTCGTCGAATGGCCGGCCGCGGGCCACGTCCTGCCGCGCGCGATCGCGGACCGGTTCCCTCGACCCCGTCGTCCTGGGAGATCGAGGGTCGCCTCTGGCCGAGGGGAAGCGGCTAGCGGCGACTCGTCCCCAGGACGGCGGCCCGCGGAGCGCCGTCGCATGTTCCGTGGCCACGGCGCGTTCCGCGACCGGCGCGGGAGCTCCACGTGGACGCTCCCGCGCCACCACCGACGGCGCATCCCGGCGCTCAAGCCGCGCGCCGGGACACGGACGTCGAACAAGCCGCGCCGGGCGGGCACAGCGCCTCGATCTCCGCCGCGCTCTTGCACGCACGGCATCGCCAAGGTCACCGGCATCGTTGAGCCACGGATGAGCCTTAGGCCGGGCACGGCGGCCCGTGGCATCGCCCGGACCACGGATCGCTCAGGCGACGGACATGGATCGCTCAGGCGATGGACATCACGAGAAGCGCCGCGGTGACCGACGTCTCGACGAGAGCGCCGAGGACGTCACCGGTGACGCCTCCGAGGCGGCGTACGGCGTGCCGGAGCAGCGCCGCCGCGGCCAGGAGCCCGGCAGCCACCGCGACCGGGGCGAGGACGGCCGGACGCACGCCTCCCGCGAGCAGGCCCGCGACGGCCGCCGCCACCACGACGGCCACCGTGGCGGCGACCGCGTCCCGGCGCCGTACCGTCCGGGCGACCAGCGCGCCGAGCCCATCCGGGCGAGCGGGGGGCACCGTCTCGCGACAGGCCCAGGTCACCGCGAGCCGCCCGGTGACCGCGGCGACCGTCACGGCGACCGCCCGGTGGGGCGCCTGCGCCAGGGCGGCGACCTGGATCAGCAGGGTGAGCAGGAGGGTGATCACCCCGAACGGCCCGATGTCGGACCGCTTCATGATCGACAAGGCGTCGCCGGCGGGGCGCCCGCTGCCCAGACCGTCGGCGAGGTCGGCGAGGCCGTCCAGGTGCAGGCCGCGGGTGAGCAGCGCGGTCGCCGCGACGGCCAGGGCCGCGCCGAGCAGCGGGCCGGCGCCGAGCAGGCCTGCCACGGAGAGCACCAGCGCCGCCGCCGCACCGACGATGAGCCCGGCCACGGGGGCGAGCGTCATCGCCCGGCGGGCGGTCTCCCGGTCGACGCGGCCGCACCGGACCGGTACGACGGTGAGCAGCGACACCGCGAGCCGCAGCCCGTCGCCGCCCGCGATCCGCTTCTCGTCAGATCTCATGGCGTCCTCCGCTCCCGTGGCGTCCTCGGGGCTCACGGTGTCGTACGCGCCCGTGCCCGGATCTCATGGCGTCCTGGCCGATCACGGCAGATCGATGACGCGGCCGGCGACGACGAGGGCGGTCTCCTCCGACTCGGCGGCCAGGCGCTGGTTGAGCCGTCCCAGCGTGTCACGGAACGCGCGCCCGCTCGCGGTGTCGGGGACGACCGACAGGCCGACCTCGTCGCTGACCGCGACGACGTGCGCCTGCGTGGACCGCCAGGCGTCGACCAGTTCGTTCAGCCGCGGGACGACCGCCTGCGGGTACTCCCAGGCGCCCAGCGCGTCGAACACGGCCGTCAGCCAGGTTCCCATGCCGTCGATGAGGAGCGTGCCGGCCGAGCCGCGCAGCAGGCCCGCGAGGTCGATCGTCTCGGCGGTCTCCCACCAGCGGGGACGGCGTCGCCGGTGCGCGGTGATCCGGTCGCGCCACTCCGGGTCGTCCGCGTGCATGATCCCGGTCGCGACGTACGTCACGTCCGGGTGGGCCATCACCCGCAGCTCGGCCTCCTCCGACTTCCCGGACCGGGCGCCGCCCAGGATCAGCGACCGCCACGGTCCGGACGCCGGGCGGGTCCACAGGCCGATCCGGCGGTCGAGTTCGGCGGGGGAGGGGACGCGGTGGTCGACGTGGACGGCCTCGACGCGCGTCGCGTCGGTCACCGCTCCGGCGCGCCGGAGCCGCCCCAGGTGCGACGGGTCGCCGATCAGGTCGAGGAGCACGGCGTCGTACGGCTCGGGTCCGGCGGGCTCGGGACGGGCGCCCGGACGGGCCGCGAACAGGACCCGGTGCCCGCGCGGCGTGCGGACGTCGTATCCGCCGGGCACCTGGCGCCGGCGGCACTGGTCGAGCGGCACGCCGTCGAGGAGCACATGGGTCGGTTCGATCCGGCGGCGAGCGGCGCGCATCCGGGTGCAGGACGCGCAGCGGCAGCCGGGCTCGGGCCAGCCGCGCGGCCCGGCCGTGCCGAGCAGGTGGATCTCCATGCCGTCCATCACGCGCTCCGGTCGCCGGGCCCGGCCGCGGCCTCGAACGCCGCCCGGCGGGCGGCCCGGCGCAGTGCGAGCAGCACCGGACGGCCGGTGACGGCCACCAGGATCGCCGTGAAGATCGCTCGTGGCAGGTCGAAGCCCAGGGAGGTGGTGAGGCTGAACGCGACGAACCTCCCGAGATTGTCGGCGAGCGGAGCGCCCGGGTGGTAGGAGATCGAACTCGACATTCCCCCCACAAATGGCCACAACCCCAGATTCTGCAACCAGCCATAGGCGAACGCGGCCACCGCTCCGTACCCCGCGAGCATCGCGATCTCCACCCGCCCCCCGGCGCGCGGCAGGCACCCGGCGAAGAACCCCACCCACGCCGCCCCGAGGATCTGGTACGGCAGCCAGGGGCCGACGCCGGCCGTGATCAGGGCGCTGGCGAACATCGTCACCGCCCCCAGCAGGAAGCCGAACCCGCGCCCCAGCACCCGCCCGCCGTGCACGAGGACGAAGAACATCGGCTCGAAGCCCGCGACGTTCGTGCCCAGCGGCCGGAGCGCCGCACCGATCGCCCCGAGCACGCCCAGCAGCGCGACGGCCTTCGCGTCGATCCCGCCCTCGGCGATCTCGGCGAGCGCCACGGCGAGCAGGAGGGGAAGCAGCAGCACGAACATCCACGGGGCGACGCTCGACTGGGCGATCCGCGCGCCGGGCGTGACGAACAGCGGCCAGCAGAACGCCGCCGCGCCCGCGACCGACACCAGGAACAGCGCGGCCCCCGACCGCGCCCGCAGGCGGATCGCCGTCACGCCCATGCGGGCACCGTCCCGAACCACGGCCGCGAGCAGATCGGACTCAAGCCCATGCCATCGCCTCCCGCGCCTGATCCACCGTGAGGATCGGAAGCGGGGCGAGGATCTTGCCGACCTGCGGGGCGAAGGCGGGGGAGCCCACCACGACCTCGCCGGTCGGCCCGTCGGCGACGATCTCGCCCTCGGCGACGACGACCGTGCGCGTCGCGATCTCGGCGACCAGTTCGACGTCGTGACTGGCCAGGACGACCGCGTGGCCGTCGGCGGCGAGATCGCGGACGATCTCCACGAGGCGGCTCTTGGCGGTGTAGTCGAGGCCGCGTGTCGGCTCGTCGAGCAGGACCAGCGGCGGCCGCCCGGTGAGGATGACGGCCAGCGCGAGCGCCAGCCGCCGCCCCTCCGAGAGATCGCGCGGGTGGAGCGTGTCGTCGACACCGGGCGCGAGACGGTCGAGGAGGGCGCGGCAGGCGCCCGGCTCCGCCCCCATGTCGCGGTCGGCGGCGGCGCACTCGGCCGCGACCGTCTCGGCGTACAGCAGGTCGGCGGCGTCCTGCGGGACGAGACCGGCCTTCCGCACCATGACCCGCGGCGGCGTCTCGTACGGCACCACGTCCCCGACCCGGGCCTGCCCGCCGGACGGGCGGACCAGGCCGACCAGGGCGGCGAGCAGCGAGGACTTGCCCGCGCCGTTCCGCCCCATGAGCGCGATCACCTCTCCCGGCGCGACGGACAGATCGACACCGCGCAGCGCCGTCACCGGGCCGTACCGGACCTCCAGCCCGCGAACCGAGGCCGGCACCCCGCCGGCTTCGCGCCCGCGCGACGGCGCGTCCCCGAGACCCTCCCGGAGGGAAGAACCGGTACGCCGGTCATCCCGCACGGGCAGTGGTGCGTCGGCGGGGCGTTCGCGGTAGGCAGCGCCCGTACGCCGGTCGTCCCGCACGGGCGGCGCCGCGGGCGGCTGCGCGTCGGCGGGGCGTTCGGGGTGGGGAGCGCCGGTGCTCCGGGGGTCGTGCACGGGCGTGGGCGGCCGTGCGTCGGCGAGGCGCTCGCGGAGGGAGGCGGCGGCACGCCGGGCGTCTCGTACGGACAGGGGGAGCGGTGACCAGCCCGCCAGGCGGCCCAGCCGGATTACGGGCGGCGCGACCGGGGACTCCGCCATGATCGCCGCGGTCGGGCCGTACGCCGGCGGCGATCCGTCGCCGGACAGCAGCAGCGTCGTGTCGGCCAGGTGGACCACCCGTTCGAGCCGGTGCTCGGCGAGGATCACCGTCAGGCCCAGGTCGTGCACCAGACGCTGCAGTGTCGCCAGGACGTCCTCGGCCCCCACCGGGTCCAGGGCGGACGTCGGCTCGTCCAGGACGAGGACCCTCGGATGCGTGGTCAGCACCGAGCCGATCGCCACCCGCTGCGCCTGACCGCCGGACAGCGTGCTCAGCGGCCGGTCCCGCAGCCCGGCCAGCCCGAGCAGGTCCAGGGTCTCCTCGACGCGCCGGCGCATGACGTCCGGAGCCAGGCCGAGGGATTCCATCCCGTACGCCAGCTCCTCCTCGACGACATCCGAGACGAACCCGGCACGTGGGTCCTGCCCGACGTAGCCGACGACGTCGGCCAGCTCACGCGGCGGATGATCCCGGGTGTCCCGTCCCGCGACGGTCACGCGGCCGGTCAGCACGCCGCCGGTGAAGTGCGGGACCAGGCCGTTCACGGCGCGCAGCAGCGTGGACTTGCCAGTCCCGGTCCGCCCGGCGACGAGGCACAGCTCGCCCTCCTCGATCTCCAGGTCGACGTCCGTGAGGACCGGCGTCGTGCCGTAGCGGAAGCCGACCCGGTCGAACCGGATCATGCCCTGCTCCCCGCGAGGAGGACCGGGGCGAGGGCGAGCAGCACACCGGCGGCCGGCAGCGGCGGAAGCCCGGGCGCGGTCCCCGGCGGGGGCCGCAGGCCGTCCGCGCCGACGAGACCCGCGACGGTCATCGCGGCGGCGGCCAGTACACCGGAGCCGCCGGTCGCCCACTCGGGCAGCGCCCACGGGTCAGGGCGGTAGCGGGTCCGCGGCGAGCGGCGACCGCCGAGCCACAGCCCGGCCGCCGCGCAGACCGATCCGAGGACCAGCATCGGCGCCCCGAGCACCGCGGGCGCCTGCCCGTCCAGCAGCCCGTACAGCCCGGCGCACACCGCGAGCAGCCCGCCCAGGACCAGCGCCGCGGTGGCCCGCCGTCGCGCCCGCGGCACGGCGGCCGTGCGGCCGTACCCGCGCGCGTCCATCGCGGCGGCCAGCTGCACCGACCGGTCCAGCGCGCCTTCCAGCACCGGCATGGCGAGGCGCCCCAGGCCGCGGATGCCGCGGACGGAGCGGCCGCGCAGACGCTGCGCGTCCCGCACCCGCCGTACGTGCGCCACCGCCTGCGGCGCGAACGTCATCGCCACCACCACCGCGACGCCCACCTCGTACAGGGCCCCGGGAACGGACTTCAGCAGCCGGCTCGGCGCCGCCAGCGCGTTGGCGGCTCCCACGCAGACCAGAACGGTCGCGAGCCGCAGTGCGTCGTACCCCGCGACGGCCAGGCCCTCGGCGGTCACCGGCCCGCCGACGCGGATCCCCGCCAGCCACGACGGCAGGGTCACCGAGGGCAGCGTGACCAGCGTCGTTCCCGAGACCTGCGCCACGAACAGCGCGCCGAACACCACCCGGATGACGATCACGACCAGCCCGATCCGCAGGAACATCCCGTACGCCCGCGCCCACGGGTCGTCGGTGCGGCGCACCGCGACGACCGTCCCGGTGACCGCGCCGACCAGCAGGAGGAGCAGGGGGTTGGTCGTCCGCGTGGCCGCCGTCGCGAGCCCCAGCGCCCACAGCCACCAGGCGCCGGGGTGCAGCCGCCGGTTCATCGGCGGGACCGGCGCCACGCGACCGCCCCGCCGCCCGCGGCGACCAGCACGACCAGCCCGATCCCGGTGTACAGGCCGACCGGGGTGCCGGACCCGCCCTTGCCCTTCTTCCCGGCGGCAGGCGACGCGGTCGCGTTCAGGGTGATGCGACCGGGTGTACCGCACGGCCCGAACGCGTCGATGGCGCAGATCAGCCCGCTCTTGTCGGTCTGTGCCCGCAGGCCGGCCGCCGCGAGGACGTCCGTGCCCGTGGCCGTCTCCGGAACGGTCGCGCAGGCCCGTACGGCGGTCTGCGGATGCTGGTCCTTCGGGGCGTCGGCGGGCTCGCCGAAGTCGGCCACGACGGCGACGCGTTTCTTGCCCGCCGGAGCGGACCCAGGGCCGCAGATCGCGGCGAAGTCCGGCTTGTCGCGCGGAGGGGTGCCGGTGTTGCCGCTGGACTTGGCGAACCGCCAGCCCTCGACCGCGCCGTCCTTGGGATGGGCCTGGGCCGGGCCCGTGGCGGCGAAGGCCCATTTGTCGCCCTTCGCCTGCCAGTACCCCCAGAACGCCAGGGCGTCGGCGTGCGCTGCGGGCATGGGCGCGAACATCAGGGCTGAGGCGAGGAGACCGGCTGCTGCGACCTTCGGCATGGGCGCCTTTCTGAGGGCAGGGCGGTCCCCGGTGAAGCGGGCGCACCAAGTGCCGCACGCGCCCGGACTCCATCCGCAGACCACGACGGAACAACGGAGCCGCTCGCGCCGGCGCGGGCATTCCGGCTCGCCGCCGGGCGGGCGCCCGGGCGGCCTACGGTTGCGGGTCAGCGCCGGACTTGGACCGGCTTCCCCCGCGACGGCGCGTGTGCTGCTGCCGACGAGTTGACCACGGCGCGCTGAACACGTCAAAACCGGGCAACGGTAGCGTCTCTGATTGGCTAAGCGTTCTTGAGGACTCCTCAGGAACGGTGCCCGACTGGAGGCCGGTATGTGCCAATCGTCTTCGTGCCCTGGTGCCGTTGGACAAGCCGTCGGCCCGCGTGGCACGTCCCTCCGGACGCCGTCGGTCCAGCGTGCACGGCTATCGGACCGAGGAGGGTGCCCCGCGTCGCCTGGGCACGGGGCGTGCTGATGTCAGAATGTTACCACGTGATCGCAAAGGGTGACTGAAGAAGAAGTGGACCGACCATGAACGACGTGCCCCGAGATCCCTGGCAGCCGCCAGAGGGCGCGCCGCCGCCCGTGCCGGGTCCGTACCCGCCTGCCGGCGGCGGACCGGCGTACGGACCGCCGCCGGGGCCGTACGGGCCGGGTGCGCCGTACGGAGCGTACGGGCCGGGCATGCCGCCGGGAGGACCGGCGCCGTACGGCACTCCGCCCGGTGGCCGGGGTGGCCGTGGCGGGCTGATCATCGGACTGGTCGCGGGCGGGCTGGTCCTGGTCGTCGGCGTGGCGGTCACCGCCTTCCTGCTGTTCCGCAAGGACGGCGGCGGCGATCGGGCGGGCACGCTGCCCGGCGGGGTCACGGTGACCATGGACGCCGGCGGCACCGTGACGATGGCCGCCGCGGGGGTGTCCCGTCCGGTGGTGGACGTCTACGAGGACCTCCAGTGTCCGCCCTGCAAGACGGTCCACGACGTCAACGACGCGACCCTCAGGAGCCTTGCGAAGGAACGCAAGGCCAAGGTCGTCTACCACCCCATGGTGATCTTCATCGCCGAGCCGATGGCGAGCAGCTCCACGCGCGCGGCGGCCGCGGCCTGGTGCGCCCCCGACGGCGTCCGCTGGCTCGCCTACGTGGATCAGCTGTTCGCACACCAGCCGGCGGAGAGCTCGAACGGATACCCCGTCGCCGACCTGGTGTCGTACGGCTCCGAGGCCGGCATCACCAGCGCCGACTTCGCCTCCTGCGTGCGCGGCCAGCGGTTCGCCTCGGACGTGCGGACGTGGAGTCGGGAGGCGATCCAGAGCGGCATCTCGGGCACGCCGACCGTCATGGTGAACAACACGAGGCTGACCACGAGTGACATGCTGAGCGCGGACGGGCTGCGGCACGCGGTCGAGGCCGCCCGCTGAGCCGGACGAGCCCGGCGGAGAGTGAGGAGAGCGATGCCCTGGAGCTGGCGGTACGAGAAGGCCGACGGGACGCCGGTGGAGCCCCCCGGCTTCGGCGAGGAGACCTGGACCACGCAGGCCGACGCGGAGTCCTGGGTGGGGGAGAACTGGCGGAGCCTTCTGGCGGCGGGCGTCGACCAGGTCACCCTGCTGGAGGACGGGCGCAAGGAGTACGGCCCCATGAGCCTGCACCCCGAAGGCGGCTGATCGCGGACGCGGGCGAGCCGGCACCCACCCGGCCGCGTCCGCGGCGACGGTAGTCCTGACCTGTGCCTTCTCCCCTTTCACGCCATGTCGCGGAGTAGGGTGACAACCATGGCGGGTAACCCTCGCACGACGCCCGTACCGATGGGATAGGCCGGTGACAGCCGTCGCCGGCATCGGCTCCGGACGGCTTCGGCAGGCGGCCTGCGCGGGGTCGTGGATCCTGGTCACCGCCGCCCTGTACTACGGGACGGCGAGGTTGGGGCTGCTGCTGGCCCTCGTGCATGAGCAGGTCACGCCACTCTGGCTGCCGACCGGCGTCGCCGTCTGCTGCCTGATGATGCTCGGCCTGCGGACCTGGCCGGGCATCGCCCTCGCCGCGTTCGCGGTGAACGCCGCGATCGGCCCGACGCTGCCCGCCGTCCTGATGATCACCGCGGGCAACACTCTCGCCCCTGTGTGCTCCTTTCTCCTGCTGCGCAGGGTGGGCTTCCGCTGCGAGATGGACCGGCTGAGAGACGCCCTGGCGCTGATCTTCCTCGGCGCCTTCACGGGCATGCTCGTCAGCGCCACCGTGGGGGCGATGGCCCTGGCGCTGGCCGGAGCGGTGCCCGCCCAGCGACTGCTCTCGACGCTGGCGGTGTGGTGGACCGGCGACACGATGGGCGTCCTCGTGGTGGTGCCGCTGGTGATGGCCGTCCGGCATACGGGCCTGCCCAGGTTCGGCGCGGCCCGCTGGGCGGAGGCCGCGGCGCTGGTCGCCGGCACGCTGGGCGTCGCGGTGTTCGTCACCCAGGTCTCGTTCCACCTGCTGTTCCTCGTCTTCCCCTTCCTGATCTGGGCCGCCTTCCGCTTCGGGCACCTCGGCGCGGCGTCCTGCGTCCTCATCGTCTCGGTCAGCGCGACGTTCGCCGCGGTGCACAAGGCCGATCCGTTCGTGGCCGGCGGGCTGCTGCGCGCCATGGTGAACCTGCAGCTGTTCAACGGCACGGTCGCGCTGACGACGTTCCTGCTCGCCGCGGTGATCACCGAACGCGACCTCGCGCGGCAGGATCTGGAGCACGTGGCCGAGCACCTCACCAGCATGGCCGCCGAGCTCGAGCGCGGCCAGCTGACGCTCAAGACCATGGTCCTGGACGTTCTCCGCGCCCGGCACGGAGCGGTGGCGCGAGCCCTCCGGACGGACCGGGAGTCCGGCCGGGGCGTGGACGACCCGACCGCACGGGGCCGCCGCCGAGCATGACGGCACCACGACCTGCCGCCGAGAGACGCACTAGCCCACGCGCGGCCGAGAGACAGCACCTACATACGACCTCTACATGCGGCCGGGAGACGGCCCCACCCGGGGGAGCCGCGGCCGCCGAGAGGCGTCCGGCCGGTCGCGGCTCGCGCGGCCCGCCTCCGTCCCCGGCGGCCTCGGCCCGAGGTGAGGAGCGGTCGGCTACGGGCGCCGCGCCGGGCTGATCGTCTTGGCCGGGTCGCGCTCGACGATCGGCTCGAGGATCTCGTCGACGCGCCGCAGCAGTTCGGCGTCGAGCGTGCGGCCGGCCGCCTTCACGTTGTCGCGCACCTGCTCCGGGCGGGTCGCGCCGACGATGGCGGAGGAGACGTTGGGGTTCTGCAGGACCCAGGCGATGGCGAGCTGCGCCATCGACAGGCCCGCCTCCTCGGCGAGCGGCTTGAGCCGCTGCACGCGGTTCAGCACCTCGTCGTTCAGGAGCCGCTGGATGAACACCGCGCCGCTCTTCTCATCGGTGGCGCGCGACCCAGCGGGCGGGGCGGCGCCGGGCTGGTACTTGCCGGTCAGCACGCCCTGGGCGATCGGCGACCAGACGATCTGCCCGACGCCCTCCTTCTCGCTCAGCGGGACGACCTCGGACTCGATCACCCGCCAGAGCATGTTGTACTGCGGCTGGTTCGACACGATCCGGTCGAGGCCCATCTCGTCGGCGATCTTCAGAGCCCGCGCGATCTCCTCGGCGCGCCACTCCGAGACGCCGATGTAGAGCACCTTGCCCTGGCGTACGAGGTCGTCGAAGGTCTTGAGGGTCTCCTCGAGCGGAGTCTCGTGGTCGAACCGGTGCGCCTGGTACAGGTCGACGTAGTCGGTCTGCAGGCGCCGCAGCGAGCCGTGGATCGACTCGAAGATGTGCTTGCGGGACAGGCCACGGTCGTTCGGGCCGTCACCGGTGGGCCAGTAGACCTTGGTGAAGATCTCCAGCGACTCCCGGCGCTGCCCCTTCAGGGCCCGGCCGAGGACCTCCTCCGCGCGCGTGCCGGCGTAGACGTCCGCCGTGTCGAAGGTGGTGATGCCCTCCTCGAGGGCGGCCTGGACGCACGCCTTCGCGGCGTCCTCCTCCACCTGGGAGCCGTGCGTGATCCAGTTGCCGTACGAGATTTCGCTGACCTTGAGGCCACTGCGGCCCAAATGACGGAACTCCATGCCCGAACCCTAGAACGGCAGGGTCAGACCTGGTCCTTCTGCCCCGGCTTCAGGCGCGGCTGCGGCATGCGGAACCGGCGGATCTGCATCGAGCGGGTCGCGGTGTAGAAGCCGATGCCGCGCAGGTTGTCCTCGGGGTGGCGCTCCTGCGCGAGCTTCTTGACCCGCCGGCCGAGGTAGATCGACTCGCCGATGATCAGCACGAGCATGACCGGCCAGGCGAACTGGTAGACGTAGGTCTTGATCGTCAGCGGCGCGACCATGGCGACCAGGAGGATCAGCAGGGTGAGGTACATGAAGAACTCGCCGAAGGTGCGCCGCGAGTCGACGAAGTCGCGGGCGAGCCGGCGGGCCGGGCCCTGGTCGCGCTTGGGCAGGTAGCGGTCGTCGCCGCGGGCCATGCCCTCCTTGATCTTCTGGCGGTCCTTGGACTGCCGCGAGCGGGCCTGCTGGTAGGCCTCCTTGCGGGTGCGCGGCGCGGTGATCGGCTGGCGATTGCGCTTCTGCGCCTCGCTGCGCTTGGGCGTGGGGCGGCCCTTCCCTCCCGGTTTGACGACCTCGGGGGTGGTGGAGGGGTCCTCGGTGGCGGTATCGGTACGACGTCGGAACACGCAGATCAGCCTACCGGCGCTCGCGGCGAACATAATGACTGTCTTGAGCGTTAACGCGTAGGGTGGTCAGCGAAACCCCAGCAGCGTTGCGAGTCATCAGCAGAAGGGACCGGCCACGCGCGATGAGCGTGATGAAGCGTATGTCGATGATCTTCAAGTCCAAGGCCAACAAGGCGCTGGACAGAATGGAAGATCCTCGGGAGACCCTTGACTACTCCTATCAGCGTCAGCTCGAGATGCTGCAGAAGGTACGGCGCGGCGTCGCGGACGTCGCCACGTCCCGCAAGCGCCTGGAGCTGCAGATCAACCAGCTCGAGCAGCAGCAGAACAAGCTGACCGACCAGGGCAGGAAGGCGCTGCAGGTGGGCCGGGAGGACCTCGCCCGCTCCGCGCTGGAGCGCCGGGCGGGCCTGGACAGCCAGTTGGGCGACCTGCGTGCCCAGTACCAGCAGTTGCAGGGCGAGGAGGAGAAGCTCACGCTCGCCTCCCAGCGGCTGCAGGCGAAGGTCGACGCCTTCCGTACGCGCAAGGAGACCATCAAGGCCACCTACACCGCGGCCGAGGCGCAGACCAAGATCAACGAGGCGTTCTCCGGCATCTCCGAGGAGATGGGCGACGTCGGCCTGGCGATCCAGCGCGCCGAGGAGAAGACCGAGAACATGAAGGCGCGTGCCGGCGCCATCGACGAGCTGCTCGCCTCCGGTGCCCTGGAGGACTACTCCGGCCCGCGTGACGACATCCAGGCCGAGCTGGACCGCATGGGTTCCGGGCCCGGGGTCGACCTCGAGCTGGAGCGGATGAAGGCCGAGCTCGGCATGGCCGAGGCGCCCAAGCAGCTCGATGCCGCGCCGGGGCAGGCCCAGCCTCAGCAGCACGCCCCGCAGCAGGTTCAGCGGCCGCATCAGCCGGGGGAGGGCCAGTGATCGTCCGGCTGATGGGCGAGGGCCAGCTCGACGTCGCGGACGGCGACCTGTCGGCCCTCAACGACCTCGACGCCGAGCTCGAGAAGGCGATCGAGTCCGGCGACGAGGCGCAGTTCCGCGGCGCGCTGCACGCGCTGCTGGAGCGGGTGCGCAAGGTGGGCAAGCCGCTGCCGCCGGAGGATCTGGAGCCGTCGGACCTGATCCTCCCGCCCGCGGACGCGACCATGGACGAGGTTCGCGCGATGCTGGGCGACGAGGGTCTCATCCCCGACTGATCCCGCAGGCACAAAGCGGGCCAGTCCGGACGTTCTACCTATATAGCGTGTCGGACGGGGAGGAAGGGGACACAATGGAGCGCTCGCGCTTCGCGCCCGACCGAGGGCTCACATCGCGCATGCTGCTGACGATGTTCCTGCTGGGGTTGCTGTACGTTGCCTTCGTCGGGTTCTTCTTCTGGTTCGTGCCACAGCTCTGGCTGGTTATCCTGGTCATCGCCGTGGCCTTCCTCCTCGCTCAGTACTTCTTCTCCGACCGGCTCGCGCTGTTCGCCATGCACGGGCGGATCGTGTCGGCGGAGGAGGCTCCCGAGCTGCACGGCGTGATCGACCGGATCTGCGCCATGTCCGATATGCCGAAGCCGCGGGTGGCGATCGCGGACACCGACGTGCCCAACGCCTTCGCCACCGGCCGCAACCAGGAGAACGCCGTGGTGTGCGTCACCACGGGCCTGCTCCGGCGGCTCGACCCGGTCGAGCTCGAGGGCGTGCTCGCCCACGAGCTGTCCCACGTCGCCCACCGCGACGTCGCGGTCATGACGATCGCGTCGTTCCTCGGCATCCTGGCCGGCCTGCTGACCCGCTTCGGTCTCGAGTGGGGCCTGTGGGGCGGTTTCAGCAGCCGCGACCGCAACAACAACGACCAGAGCACCGCGGTGGTGCTGCTGAT
Source organism: Actinoallomurus vinaceus (assembly GCF_039542055.1). Taxonomy (NCBI): domain Bacteria; kingdom Bacillati; phylum Actinomycetota; class Actinomycetes; order Streptosporangiales; family Thermomonosporaceae; genus Actinoallomurus; species Actinoallomurus vinaceus. The sequence goes on along the minus strand of NZ_BAABHK010000003.1, from coordinate 860,368 downwards.
CGTGATCGGCGTCAGCGCGGCCGTCTACGCCATCAGCTTCCTGCTGACCCGCGCGCTGTCGCGCTACCGCGAGCTGTCGGCGGACCGCGCCGCCGCGCTCCTCACCGGACGTCCGTCCGCCCTGGCGGCCGCCCTGACCAAGGTCACCGGTGAGATGTCGCGGATCCCGACCAAGGACCTGCGGGCCGCCGAGCCGTTCAACGCCTTCTACTTCGCGCCCGCCTTCACCAAGGGGTTCAGCATCTCGACGCTCTTCTCCACGCACCCGTCGCTGGACCAGCGGCTGGCGCAGCTCGCCAAGATCTCCGCGCAGCTCGGCCAGGGGGTCTGAGTTGGGGTTCCTCGACACGCTGCTGGGCCGGTCGAAGCCGAAGAAACCCGACCTCGACCGGCTTTTCGCGCTGCCGACCGCGGCCGTCACCCTCGACGCCGCGGCCGGGCTGACCCCGACCGGGGTGGGCGCGGTCTGCTTCCGGGCCGCCGAGGGCGCGGCGTTCGCGCAGATCGAGAAGGACGTACGCGAGCTCCTCGACGCCGGCGACGGGCCCAAGATCGAGCTGAGCACCGACGCGTACGGCTACACGTGGCTGGTCTCCCGGCACGCCCCGGACGACCTGGAAGGGCTCGTCACCGACATCCACGCGGTCAACTCCGCGCTGGAGTCCGGCGGGTTCGGGCCGCAGCTGCTGTGCTCACTGGTCGTGTTCGCCGGGCCGGACGCCAAGCGCTTCGGCCTCGTGTACCTCTACAAGCGCGGCACGTTCTACCCCTTCGCCCCGTTGCCGGGCGAGAAGCGCGACAACGCCCTCGAGCTGCAGGTGCGCGGTGCGGTCGGCGCGGACCTGCCGGTCGAGGGCGACCTGGGCCGGTGGTTCCCGGTATGGGGCGCGCCCGGGCTGTGACCTTCGTCCTCGAAGCCGTGGGCGTACGCCGCGGCGACACCGCCATCCTCGAGGACATCACCGCGACCATCCGGTCCGGAGGCTGTACGGCGATCGCCGGGCCCAGCGGCGCCGGCAAGTCGACGCTGCTGCGCCTGCTCAACCGGATGCTGGACCCGACCGCCGGCCGCGTCCTGCTGGACGGCACGCCGCTCCCGGCGCTGGACGTCCTGGCGCTGCGCCGCCGCGTCGGCCTCGTCGCCCAGCAGCCGACCCTGCTGACGGACACCGTCCTGGACGACCTCCGGGTGGGCCGCCCCGACCTGACGGAGGAGGAGGCGCGCTCCCTCCTCGACACGACCGGCCTGCCACCGGCCTTCGCGGAGCGGCGGACCGCCGACCTGTCGGGCGGCGAGGCGCAGCGGGTCTGCCTGGCCCGGGCCCTGGCGCTCCGCCCCGAGGTCCTCCTCCTCGACGAGCCCACCTCCGCCCTCGACCGGGCCAGCGCAGAGGCGATCGAGGGCGTCGTGAGCGACCTGCGCGCGGCCGGCGGCACGGCCGTCCTGGTCAGCCACGACACGGGCCAGGCCCGGCGGCTCGCCGACGACGTGCTCGTCCTGCGCGCGGGCCGCCTCGAGGAGCAGGGCCCTCCCGGGGACGTCGGCTACCTGCGGGCCGCGGCGTCGCCGTGAGCCACGAGGTGCACGTCCCATCATGGCCGGGCGTCGTGGCGTCGCTCGCCCTCGTCGCCGTCGCGCTCGCGATCGTGGCACGGGCGCGGCTCCGGATCACCCGCGAGCTGCTCATCGCCGTCGTCCGCGCGGGCGTCCAGCTGATCGCCGTCGGGGCGCTGCTCCTCGCGATCTTCCGGTACGCGGGGCTGCCGGGCGCGCTCGGCTGGGCCGCGATCATGGTCCTGATCGCCGGCCAGGTCGCCGGGCGGCGCGGCTCCGGGGTCCCCCGGTCACGGGTGGCCGCCACCGCTGGCCTGGCCGTGGGCGGCGGCACCACCCTGCTGGCCCTGGTCCTGCTCGACGTGATCCCCGCACAGGCCCGCGTCGTCGTCCCCGTGGCCGGGATGATCATCGGAGCCTCGATGCAGGCCGCGGGACTCGCCCTCAGGCGCGTCCGCGACGCGGTGACCACCGGCCGGGCCGCGATCGACGCCCGCCTGTCGCTCGGCCTGACCGCCCGCGAGGCGTTCGCCCCGCACACGCGCGACGCGCTCCACACCGCCCTGCTGCCCGTCATCGACTCGACCAAGGTGGTCGGCCTGATCACCCTGCCAGGCGCGATGACCGGCCTGATCCTCGGCGGCGTCGACCCCCTGACCGCGATCCGCTACCAGATCGTCGTGATGTACATGCAGCTCGCGGCCGCCGCCGTGACCGCCTACCTCACCACCCGCCTCGCCGAGTCCGCCCTCTTCGACGAAGCCCACCGCCTCCGCACCTAGATGTGTACGGAAAGTTGTACACGTACCAAGTATCCTGAGAACATGACGTCTTTCGCGCTCTCCGTACACCCGCTGTCCGAGGTGCGCCGACGCCTCTCGGAGACCGTCGCGCGGTTCCGACGCGAGGGCGCGTCCGCCGAACCGGTCATCTTCGGGTCTCAACGCAAGCCCGAAGCGGTCCTGCTGCCGTACGCCGCATACGAAGAGTTCGCAGAGTACAAGCGACGTCGCAGGGCTATCGACGCCGCCGAGGGATCGGTCCGAGCGGAAGGTCTCGTGCCCTCGGCTGAAGCGATCACTCGTGCGGAACGATGGGCCAGAGGCGAGATCAGCGAAACGGACATGTATGAGGAGACTCTGCGGCATTATCGGCGTCTGTGAGTAACGACCCGTATACCGAAACCGCAACCGGCGTCCTGATCAACAAGCTGGGCATCAAAGATCCGGACGTGTTGTCGAGGGCCGAAGCGGACCTCACGTACTTGATGCTCGCACGGCTTGAGTCCAAATCGATGTCTGGAAACTACGACCTTGCGCACCTGCGGTCATTCCATAAGACGATCTTCGGTGACATCTATCCCTGGGCCGGCGAGTTAAGAACCGTCGTGATCGCCAAAGGTCACGCCTTCTGTCTGCCTCAGTTCATCGAGTCGGCCGCGCGGGAGCTCTTTCTCGGGCTGGCCCGAGAGAGACACCTGAGAGGGCTTCACCGAAACGAGTTCGTCGGCAGCTTGGCCTTCTATCTGGGAGAGATCAACGCGATCCATCCATTCCGCGACGGAAACGGTCGTACGCAGCGCGCGTTTTTGGGGCAGCTAGCGCGAGATGCCGGGTTTGTCATCAACTGGCGAAGACTGGACCCGGAGCGGAACATCGAGGCGTCCGTCGCCATCATGCGCGGCGATGCGGAGCCGATGCGCACCATGCTGGATGAGCTCGTAGAACCCGCGTGACGCGGATCCCCCGGCGGTCGCCGATAGGGCGTGGCGACCGCCGGGGGATCCGCGGGATCTCTACGGGAGGGCGAGCATCTGGTCGAGGGCGGCGCGGGCGTAGTGAGCCGTCTCCGCGTCGACGGTGATCTGGTTGACGACCTCGCCCCGGGCCAGGGACTCCAGCGACCAGACCAGGTGGGGCAGGTCGATGCGGTTCATCGTCGAGCAGAAGCAGACCGTCTTGTCGAGGAAGACGATCGTCTTGTCCAGGTGCCGGTCGGCGAGGCGTTTCACGAGGTTCAGCTCGGTGCCGATGGCCCACGCCGACCCGGCGGGCGCCTCGTCGAGCATGCGGATGATGTACTCCGTCGACCCGATGTGGTCGGCCTCCTGCACCACCTCGTGGCGGCACTCGGGGTGTACGAGGACGTTCACGCCGGGGATCCGCGACCGTACGTCGTCGACGGACTCCTTGCTGAACCGCCCGTGCACGGAGCAGTGCCCACGCCAGAGGATCATCGTGGCGTCGCGCAGCTCGTCCGTGGCGAGCCCGCCGTCCGGCCGGTGCGGGTTGTAGACGACGCAGTCGTCCAGTGAGAGGCCCATCTCCAGCACGGCGGTGTTGCGGCCCAGGTGCTGGTCGGGCAGGAACAGCACCTTCGAGCCCTTGGAGAACGCCCACTCGAGGGCGCGGCGGGCGTTGGACGAGGTGCAGACCGTGCCGCCGTGGCGGCCGACGAACGCCTTGATGTCGGCCGAGGAGTTCATGTACGTGATCGGCACGACGTCGTCGGCGATGCCCGCGTCCTCTAGGGCCTCCCAGCACTCCTCGACCTGGTCGTAGGTCGCCATGTCGGCCATCGAGCAGCCGGCGGCCAGGTCCGGGAGCACGACCCGCTGGTCCGGCGAGGTCAGGATGTCGGCGGACTCGGCCATGAAGTGCACGCCGCAGAAGACGATGTACGGGGCCTGGGGCCGGGCCGCGGCTTCCTGGGCGAGCTTGAAGGAGTCGCCCGTCACATCGGCGAACTGGATGACCTCGTCGCGCTGGTAGTGGTGGCCCAGCACGAACAGCCGGTCGCCCAGGGCGGCCTTCGCCGCGCGGGCCCGCTCCACCAGGGCCGGGTCCGAGGCGGGCGGCAGGTCACCGGGGCAGTTGACGCCGCGTTCGCTCGCCGGGTCGGCGCCACGGCCGAGGAGCAGCAGGGGACTGCCGATGTCGATGGTCACTGGGAGGCTCCCTTGGCAGACTTATCGTCTATCTGACGATACGTCATCGTACGCGGCGGTGGTCAAGCCGTCTGAGACCGCCGTGAAAGAACCCGCCCATTGGGGAATGTCGCCCGGCAGCGGGTACGTTGTGCGGAGAGGCAAGCAACGACGACGGCCGCCACGGAGCGACCGAGCCAATCGGGAGTCAGCACATGACGGTTCCAGCAGAGACCAGCACGCAGCAGGGCGTGGTCCTCACCGACGCCGCGGCGGCGAAGGCCAAGAGCCTGCTCGAGCAGCAGGGCGAGGAAGGCCTTGCGCTCCGCGTGCAGGTCCAGCCGGGGGGGTGCTCGGGCCTGATCTACCAGCTCTACTTCGACGACCGCGAGGTGGACGGTGACCTCCTCCAGGACTTCAACGGCCTCAACGTCCGTGTCGACCGGATGAGCGTGCCGTACCTCACGGGCGCCACGATCGACTTCGTGGACACCATCGAGAAGCAGGGCTTCACGATCGACAACCCGAACGCCGGTGGCTCCTGCGCCTGCGGCGACTCGTTCCACTGAGCGTCTCTGATTAGCTAAGCGATCCCCCTCTGGATGAGGTATCCAGAGGGGGATCTGCCCATCGCGGTGGGGTGGCGTGGGCGTGCAGGTGGAAGCCTGCGCCCAGTGCCGCTCCTTTTGGCCGGTGCCGTGGGTGGTTCCGGCGGGTGGTGGGTGTGGTTGAGCTGATCGTGTGCACGCCCTGGTACCGGCAGGCCGCGCGGGGCGGTCTGTGGTCCGTGTGAGCGTGTCCCTCCGGACGCTGACCCGCTGGCCCGTGAGGGCTGGGGGTGGAGGGTGCCCCGCGTCGCCTGGGCGCGGGGCGTGGAGTTCGGCGCGGGGTGGGTCCGGTCTTGGACCGATCGCCCCCGCTGGCCTGGTGTTGCTCGGGTGCGGCCGGGGTGATGACCGCACCGGTTTCGAGTCTGTCGATCACGCGGGGGATTGCCATCTGGCAGGTGGCGCGGTCGACGATGGTGTTGGTCTGGTGGGTGAGGCCGCGAGCGGCGATGCGGCGCCATGCGCCGTGGTCGCGGTCGCCTTGCCAGCCGCAGTCGGGGTCGGGGCAGATCGCCCATTTCCAGCCGGGTGTGGTGGGGCGGTCGGGTGCCTTGCAGTGCCGTAGCGGCAGCAGGCAGTGCGGGCAGTGCTTGGAGGTGTTACGGGCTGGGACGGTGACGACGGCGATGCCGGTCTCGGCGGCCAGGTGCCGCATGTTGCCGACGATCTGCCCGCGCACGGCCTGGGACAGGCGGGTGTTGAGGGTGCGGCCCATGCCTTTGGCCTCTATGGACCGCAGATCCTCGACATAGATCACGCTTGCGCCCGCGGCGATCGCCTGATCTACTGCCCAGCGCGCCGCCGACCAGGCCAGCGCGTCATTCAGACCGGTACGGCGGTCGGCCACGTGCCGGTGTTCGGCCTTCAGCACGGCGTGCTTGGCGACCAGACGATGGTCCTCCCGGTCGGCGATGAGGTGAGCGTAGGTGTCGGTTTTGGCATGCAGGTGTTCGCCGTGGCGGCGAAGCCGGTGCTGGCGGGCCATCACTCCGGCGGCTCGGAACATCGCCCCGGTCCCTAGCGCGGTGATGGTGCCATCGGGACGCAACCGGCAGGCTCCGGCGCTGAGCAGGGTGTTCAGGCCCCAGTCGACGCCCAGCGCCGTGGTGTGGCCTTTCGGTTCGGTTTTGGGTGCGGGGTAAGAGAAGGCTAGGTCCGTGTGTACTTTCTGACGCTGCGGGCGGAGTGTGGGCAGGTGCAGTACCGCGTCGGGCGGGACGGTAGGCGGCAGGGCGAGCGGGCAGGCTACCCAGGTCCAGTCGGTGTAGGAGCGCGGGTCTGGGCGGGTGGGCAGTTGCAGGCGCAGCAACACCCTGGCCGGGTCGTCGTCGGAGCGTTGCAGGGTGGCCTGCTGGCGGTCGACGGCGGCCAGCACCAGCAACCGCGCCGCGTTCGGCGCCTCCTCCAGGTCGAACACATCGACCGGAAACCGCCCATGCCGGGCGAGGAATGCGGTGACCTGCCTGGTGCGCGCTCTGATCACACCGCTGGACAGGGACCGGCCGTCGGGGATCGCCTCACGGACGGCGCCCCACTCGACCACGGTGCGCTTGGCCGGGTCCGCGGGCCAGGTCGCCAGGACCCCGGAAACCATCTCGGCACGGTGCTGCACACCGCGCAGGATCCGGCCGGCCTGTTCTTGCGCCATCCGCACGATCCGATCATTGACCTTGATCCCATCGGGGATGGTCACGGCCCAGCCCAGGCGGCGCAACGCCATCCACGCATTCGACGGCAACACGCGGCCCGCCTCGTCCACCCCACCGGCCAGCCCGGCCACGTCATCGGCGTTCCAGTGCCCGGCCAGCAGACCGGCGGCCATCCCAGCGACCAGGTCCGCGGCCCAGCCCACCCGCTCGGCCACCACCCGCGCCGTCAGGGCCTCACCGGTCCTCTCATCCACCCCGCCGCGCAGCAGCACGCGAGCGGTCGCGGTCCGGGCCACCTGACCGGCGGCCAACGGAAGTTTCCGGCTCATGCGACACGACCGGACGGAACTCGTCCACTCTCGGCCAGCAGCCGCCTGCGCGCTTGGGCCGATCGCATACCGTACGGCCGCTCGGAGAAGGTCGTGACCAGGGACACGAGATCTGCTGCCAGCGCATCCTGGGCACCGGACCTGCCGGGATGCAGTACCTCCACCTCAACGCCATACGCCGCGAACAGGCGCTTGCGCCAGGTCGGGTAGCGGTCTGGCAGGGAGCCGCCCCCGACATGCCGGTGCGCGATGAGACATATGCGCAGGGTAGCGAATCTCATCGCCATCCCCCTCGATGATTCGAAAGTTCGAGCGATGCCAGTCCGTCAAGGCGTCGACCACCCAGTGGCGAAGCGTCGCGTATCCCGTAACAGAGGTATGACTGATTCCTGGGAAACCTGTCGGCCTTAAGGTCTCCTTATCGAGCCTTGAACGGTCTGCGCGATGATGTCCGTGACCGGGTCTGCCGGGCACGGGCATCTGGCGTGTTCGGAGCCGGTGAGGCAGTAACCTTGCCGGGTTTGGACCGCCATTCGAGATGGCCTCGCGACAATGACGGGGCCGCCGAACCGACGAGGAGATCGACGTCGTGCGCATCGCTGTTGCCGGCTCCATCGCAACCGACCATCTGATGAGCTTCCCGGGCCGGTTCGCGGACCAGCTCATCCCCGATCAGCTGCACACCGTTTCCTTGTCGTTCCTCGTGGACGAGCTCGAGATCCGGCGCGGCGGCGTCGCGGCCAACATCTGTTTCGGCATGGGCCTCCTCGGCCGGCGCCCGATCCTCGTCGGCGCGGTGGGCGACGACTTCGCCGACTACCGCTCCTGGCTGGAGCGGCACGGCGTCGACACGGCCTCGGTGCACGTGTCCGACCTTCACCACACCGCCCGGTTCCTGTGCACCACCGACCAGGACCACAACCAGATCGCGTCCTTCTACACCGGCGCCATGAGCGAGGCCCGCCAGATCGAGCTCCAGCCGATCGCCGACCGGGTCGGCGGTCTCGACCTGGTCCTCATCGGGGCCGACGACCCCGACGCGATGATCCGGCACACCGAGGAGTGCCGGGCCCGGGGCATCCCGTTCGCCGCCGACCCCTCGCAGCAGCTTGCTCGCATGGACGACGTGCGTGACCTCATCGACGGCGCCGCGTACCTGTTCACCAACGAGTACGAGAAGTCCCTCTGCGAGCAGAAGACCGGCTGGACGAGCGAGGAGGTCCTGTCCCGCGTCGGGGTCCGCGTGACCACGCTCGGTCCGAAGGGCGTTCGGATCGACCGCGCCGGCGAGCCGAGCCTGCACGTCGACGCGGCCCCCGAGGTCAAGAAGGTCGAGCCGACGGGCGTCGGTGACGCGTTCCGCGCCGGCTTCCTCACGGCGCTGTCCTGGGACCTGTCCCTCGAGCGCGCCGCCCAGGCCGGCAACCTCCTCGCCGCGCACGCCCTGGAGGTCGCCGGGCCCCAGGAGTACACCCTGCACGGCGAGCACTTCGTCGAGCGCTTCGCGGACGCGTACGGCAAGGACGCCGCCGGCGAGGTCGCCCAGCACCTCTGAGCCACCTCTCCAGCGCTCGCTCCGCTCCCCGGCGGGGCGAGCGCCCAGAGATTCACGGGTGCGAAAGACCCAAGGCGGATCGCTCGGTAATATCGCGTAGAGATCAACATCTTGGCCCCACTACCCGGTCGACGATCTGCAGGGGGCTTGACCATTGACGGCGTACGCGGCGGTCCTTCCGGTTCTGGCGTGCATGCTTCTCGCCCTCGCCGGACTGGAACGTGCCTGGGTCAGAATCACCGGCCGTGGAATACTGCCATGGCTTCGCCGACGCTCCGGAACTCCGCTGTCGGCGACCGGGTTCGACGAGTTGACCGCAGCCTTCCAAGGCAGCAAACGCACCGAACTGGAGCACCGGCAGATCGAGCTCGTCCTACGTCAAGATGACAGCGACGGCGCGCCGCCCGCCAACCGGGTCGACCTCGATCAAGGCGTCGCCTTCATCACCAGACCAGGCGGCTCTCCGGGACGATGAGCGCTGAACATGGCCGGATGCGATGGGCGGCCTACGGCACCTGCGTCTGCACCGCGGCGTACGGGCTGATGAAACTGGCCCAGGCCCTCGGCGCGACGGCTCTGGCCGACAAGGATCCACTCCGCCCCGACCTGCGCGAACGGCTCCTTGCCCGCGACCCGCTGTTCGTCGCGAGCCACTGGATCCTCTTCACCGCCGCCGTCGTCGGCATCCTGCTGGCCCTGGCCACCGTCCGCCCCTGGGGGAACCGTCTCCCCCGTAGACTCATCGCCTTCACGACCTGGGCGCTCGGAGTATTCATGGTCATCCGGTCGATCGGGCCGGTCGGCTTCGGGTTCCTCGGCGACGCCCTGATCCTTACCGGACTGCGCCCACCGCCGGCCCGGTATGCGGAGTTGACCCGACATCTAGCCCATTGGGACCTCATGCTCTGGTCCCCGTTCTTCCTCACCTGGGGAGTGCTCTGGATCGCCACCGCCTGGCACTTCACCCGCCGGAAAGGCGTTCGGCAAACGGGGACCCGACACCCGCTCGAGCCTGTGCCCTGACGCCGGAGAGCGCCAACGGGGCGAGCGCCGTCGGGATGCGAGAGCCCCGGGTGCCGCCGGGCTCGCCGCACCGGGGGAGCGCGCCGTTCAGTAATTACGGCGTATGTGGAACGCCCAGCCGCGGGGGAGTGTCTCCTCGCGGACGAAGTCCTGTGACTTCATGCGGCACCAGGCCGGCACGTCGGTGCGCGCGGCGACGTCGTCGGCCTGCACCGCGATGATCTGGCCGACCGGCACCTCGTGGATGCGCTCGGCCAGCATGATGATGGGAATCGGGCACTTGCGGCCCAACGCGTCGATGGTCAGGACCGGCATGGGTCCGTGGTACGCCGGGGGGGTCGCCTCCCGGGGGGTCTCCCGCTCGGCCCGGCGGCGCCTCAGCCCCATCGCATGATCTCCCTGTTCACTGACTGGTCACCCCCGCCGTACGGCGGAGACGGGCCACGGCGCCGGGCAGAACCGCAAGGAAACGGTCGACATCCGTCGCGCTTGTGCCGCGAGGGAGCGATACCCGGACGTTCCCATGGGTAATCACCCCCATCGCCTCGAGGACATGGCTCGGACGCAGCGTATCGGCCGTACAGGAACTGCCGGAAGAAACGGCGAAACCGAGTCGGTCGAGTTCGGTCAGGAGCGCCTCGCCCTCGACGTACAGGCACGAGAAGGTCACCAGGTGGGGGAGGCGGCGCACGGGATCGCCGATGACCTCGACGTCCTCGATGAGGTGGGGCACGCGTTCGCGGATCCGGTCGACGAGCGCGGACAGCCGGGGCCCGTCGCGGTCCATCTCCGCGGCGTACGCCTCCAGGGCCGCCGCGGCGGCCACCGCGCCCGGGACGTTCTCGAACCCGGGGACCCGGCGGCCCTCCCGCTCGTCCTCCGGCAGCGGCGACCGCCACCGGGTGTTCTTGCGGACGACGAGCACGCCGACGCCCGGCGGACCGCCCCACTTGTGGGCGCTGGCGGCCAGCAGCGACCAGCCGGCCGGGACCTCGGTGCGCCCGGCCGACTGGGCGGCGTCGACGAACAGCGGGACGCGTGCCGCCCGGCACGCCTCGGCCACCTCGGCGACGGGCTGGAGGGTGCCGACCTCGTGGTTGGCCGACTGCAGGCAGGCCAGCGCCGTGTCCGGGCGCAGCGCCGCCGCGAACTCCTCCGGGTCGACGCGCCCCGTACGGTCGACGCCGACCGTCGTCACCTTCCCGCCGTCCCGCTCGTGCAGCGCGGCGGTGTGCAGGACGCTGGAGTGCTCGACCGCGCTGACGACGAGGTGCCGGCCGGTCCGCCGGCGAGCGGACAGCGCGCCGAGCATCGCCAGGTGCACCGCCTGGGTGCCGGAGGTGGTGAAGAACGTCTCGTCGGGTCGTACGCCGAACGCGACGGCGATCCTGGCTCGCGCCTGGTCGAGCAGGAGCCGGGTGCGCCGGGCGTCGCCGTAGAGCCGCTGCGGGTCGGCCCAGCCGCCGTCCAGGGCTGTGATCAGGGCCTCCCGGGCCGCCGGATGCAGGGGTTCGGTGGACGCCGCATCGAAGTAGGCCACGGACAAGACACTAATGGGGGTCCCACATGGGTGTCCGCGACCCTCACGCTAATGTTTGGTCGACAAGCGTGAACATCGAACTGATCGCCCGGTGATTCGGGCTTCATCGTGGGAAGGCAATCCGTGAGTCCGACCCGCCGTAGGAAGCGGCACATGCCCGCGCGCACTGCAGCGCCGAGTCCGCGCCGGCGCATGCTGCAGGGCGCTGCGGCCCTCTCGATCCTGGCGCTCGCCGCGACGGCGTGCTCCGACCAGGAGAAGCGCCTCGGCCTGCCGACGCCGGTGACCGAGCAGGCCAAGCGCGTCGTGACCCTGTGGCAGGGGTCCTGGATCGCGGCGTTCGTCGTGGGCGCGCTCGTGTGGGGGCTGATCATCTGGGCGGTGTTGTTCCACCGCAAGCGTTCCGATCAGCTGCCGCCGCAGGTGCGGTACAACCTGCCGATCGAGATGCTCTACACCGTCGTGCCGTTCATCATCATCGCGGTGCTGTTCTACTTCACCGCGCGCGACGAGACGTATCTCAACAAGGTCAGCAGCACCACGTCGACCGGACAGGTCACCCAGGTGAACGTGACCGCCTTCCAGTGGAGCTGGCAGTTCGACTACCCGCAGTACCACACCAAGCCGATCGTCGGTCAGCCCACGTCCCCCGACGGCAACGACAAGCCCGTGCTCGTCATCCCGGTCGGACAGAAGGTGCGCTTCCACCTCGTCTCGACCGACGTCATCCACTCCTTCTGGGTACCCTCGTTCATCTTCAAGCGGGACATCCTCCCCGGAGCCAAGTCCGGCCAGGACTTCGAGGTCACCCCGACCAAGACGGGAACGTTCGAGGGACGCTGCGCTGAGTTCTGCGGTGTCGACCACAGCCGGATGCTCTTCCAGGTGAAGATCGTCTCGCCGCAGGAGTTCCAGCAGTTCATCTCGAGCCACCAGGCGAGCGGGAGCGCTCAGTGACCACCACCATCACTCATTCCACCCCCTCCGCCCCGGCCTTCCAGCCGCGGCCGAGCAAGGGCCGCGTCATCGTGTCGTGGCTCTCGTCCACGGACCACAAGGTGATCGGGTACATGTACCTGATCACGTCGTTCGTGTTCTTCGGCATCGGCGGCATCATGGCGCTGCTCATGCGTAGCGAGCTCGCCAAGCCGGGCCTGCAGATCATGAGCAACGAGCAGTTCAACCAGCTGTTCACCATGCACGGCACGATCATGCTGCTGATGTTCGCGACGCCGCTGTTCGTCGGCTTCGGCAACGTGATCATGCCGCTGCAGATCGGGTCGCCGGACGTGGCGTTCCCGCGCATGAACATGCTGAGCTTCTACTTCTTCCTGTTCGGCAGCACCATCACGCTCCTGGGATTCCTCACGCCGGGCGGCGCCGCCAGCTTCGGCTGGTACGCCTACACGCCGCTCTCGGACATCGTCCGGTCCCCGGAGGTCGGCGGTGACCTGTGGATCATGGGTCTGACGCTCTCCGGTCTCGGCACGATCCTCGGCGGCGTCAACTTCGTCACCACGATCTTCTGCATGCGGGCGCCGGGCATGACGATGTTCCGGATGCCGATCTTCACGTGGAACATCCTGCTGACCTCGATCCTCGTGCTGATGGCCTTCCCGGTGCTGGCCGCCGCGCTGCTCGCCCTGGAGGCCGACCGCAAGCTCGGCGCGCACGTCTTCGACCCGGCCACCGGCGGTGCGATGCTCTGGCAGCACCTGTTCTGGTTCTTCGGCCATCCCGAGGTCTATATCGTCGCGTTGCCGTTCTTCGGCATCATCACCGAGATCCTGCCGGTCTTCAGCCGCAAGCCGGTGTTCGGTTACATCGGCCTGGTCGGCGCCACGATCGCGATCGCGGGCCTGTCGGTGACGGTGTGGGCGCACCACATGTTCCCCACCGGCCAGGTGCTGCTGCCGTTCTTCTCGTTCATGACGTTCCTGATCGCGGTCCCGACCGGGGTGAAGTTCTTCAACTGGGTCGGCACGATCTGGCGCGGGCATCTGACGTTCGAGACGCCGATGCTCTGGTCGCTCGGCTTCCTGGTGACGTTCCTGTTCGGTGGCCTGACCGGCATCATCCTGGCCTCGCCGCCGCTGGACTTCCAGCTCAACGACTCCTACTTCGTCGTCGCGCACTTCCACTACGTGCTGTTCGGCACCGTGGTGTTCGCCATGTTCGCGGGCTTCTACTTCTGGTGGCCCAAGATGACGGGGAAGATGCTCAACGAGACCCTCGGCAAGATCCACTTCTGGCTGCTGTTCATCGGCTTCCACACCACCTTCCTGGTCCAGCACTGGCTGGGCGCGGAGGGCATGCAGCGCCGGGTCCCGGACTACGCCAAGCAGTTCACCTCGCTGAACGTCGTCTCGACGATCGGCGCGTTCATCCTCGCCGTGTCGATGATCCCGTTCCTGTGGAACGTCTTCATCACCGCCAAGAGCGGCAAGCGGGTCAACGTCGACGACCCGTGGGGCTTCGGCAACTCGCTGGAGTGGGCGACGTCCTGCCCGCCGCCGCGGCACAACTTCACGTCGATCCCGAGGATCCGCTCCGAGCGGCCGGCGTTCGACCTGCACTACCCGCACGAGGACAAGCCCGCGGTGACCGCCGCCGCCGGGGCGGAGGACTGACATGAAGATCGAGGGTTACCTGTTCGTCTTCTGCGCCCTGTTCTTCGCGATCATGGACGTCATCTACTGGCTGTGGTCGCACGACCCGACCGGTACGACGGCCCTGGCGCTGACCATCGGCCTCGCCGGCCTGACCGGCTTCTACCTGCTGTTCACCGGCCGGCGGATCGACCCGCGGCCGGAGGACGACAAGGACGCGGAGATCTCCGAGGGCGCCGGCCAGCTCGGGTTCTTCAGCCCGCACAGCTGGTGGCCGCTGTTCACGGCGCTGGCCGCCGCGACCGCCGCTCTCGGCGCCGTGTTCGGCTGGTGGCTGCTGCTGATCGGCATGCTCGCGGTCGTCCTCGCCGCGATCGGGTTCGTCTTCGAGTACTACCGGGGCCACTTCTCGCACTGAGAAGCCCCCGTACGCACGGCAGGAAGGCCGGCACCGCGCCTGCGGTGCCGGCCTTCGGCTTGTCAGTGGGGTGCCTCGCAGACGAGCGCAGGGCGCCGCGTACGCGGCCGTCGGCGGCTGCGGGGTCAGGCGGCTAGGGCGTGTCTGACAGATCCCGTTCGTAGCGAGCGGCGTCCAGGCGGCGCGTCGCAAGGCGAAGGAGGGAGTCAGCCTGGTTTTGGCTGGCGACTCCTCCCGGGGTCCCCGCGGAAACGCGGAGGTCGGCGAAGCCGTCTCTGCGCGTTTTCGTGGGGTGGGGGGCGACAACGCGGCGAGGCGTCGTCTGGGCGCCGCGCAGCCGGACAGCGGATTTGTCAGACACGCCCTAGGCGACGTGTGGCGGCGATCCAGCGGTCCAGGAGAGCGGTGGCGGCTCCGGAGTCGATCGCCTGCAGGGCCCGTGCGTACGCGTCGCTGAGCGTCTCGGTCAGCGCGTCCGCGGGCGGGGTGCCCTCGGCCGCCACGAGCGCCGCAGCGGCGTTCAGGGCCACGATGTCGCGTACGGGACCGTGCTCGCCGCCGAGCACCGCGCGGGCCACCCGGGCGTTGTGGGCGGCGTCCGCGCCGCGCAGGTCGTCGGGGGTGGCGCGGGGGATGCCGAGGTCCGCCGGGTCGAAGACGGTCTCGGTGGCGGTGCCGTCGCGGACCACCCAGATGATCGACGTCGAGGTGGTCGTCAGCTCGTCGAGCCCGTCGTCGCCGCGGAACACCAGCGACGAGCAGCCCCGCTCGGCGAACACCCCGGCGACGATCCCCGCCATGCGCGGGTGGAAGACGCCGACCGCCTGCGCGGTGGGACGCGCGGGGTTGGTGAGCGGCCCGAGGAAGTTGAAGACGGTCGGGACCCGCAGCTCGCCCCGGGTCTTGGCGGCGTACTTGAGCGCGGAGTGGTAGAGCGGCGCGAAGCAGAACGTGATGCCGACCTCGTCCGCGACCTTCGCCGTCGCCTCCGGGGGCAGGTCGATGACGACGCCGAGCTCCTCGAGGAGGTCCGCCGCGCCGCATGAGGAGGACGCGGCGCGGTTGCCGTGTTTGACCATGCGCGCGCCCGCGGACGCCGCGACGATCGCGCCCATCGTGGAGACGTTGACGGTGTGCGCCCGGTCGCCGCCCGTGCCGACGAGGTCGACCGCCGGCCCGGGAATGGTGATCCGCCGCGCGTGGGCGAGCATGCCCTCGGCGAGCCCGGCGACCTCGGCGACGGTCTCGCCCTTGGCGCGCAGCGCCACGGCGAAGCCGGCGATCTGCACGTCGGTCGCCTGGCCCGACATGATCTCGTTCATCGCCCAGGCGGTCTCGTCCGCCGACAGCGACTCTCCGTCGATCAGCGCGTTGAGCAGCGCGGGCCACGTCGTACGCGGGTCCATGGGTGCCCCTTCGGGGAGCGGACGGCTACTGGAGGGAGAGGCGTGGGTCGGAGTCGCCGAGGCGCCCCTCGAGGCGGCGGCGCATCAGGTCGGCGACGCCCTCGGCGAGCGCGATCGGGTCGATCGGCTGGCTCGCCACGGCGTCGGCGCGCGACCAGGTCGCCAGCCAGCCGTCGTCACGGCGGGCGATGATCACCATGATCGGCGGGCAGTGGTAGATCTCGTCCTTGGCCTGCCGGGCGATGCCCATGCCGCCGGCGGGGCGCGCCTCGCCGTCGAGGATCACCACGTCGATGTCGCCCCGGTCGAGGTGGACGAACACCGCAGGCTCCGTCGCGACCTCGACGAACTCGACCTTCGGCAGGCCGGGCGCGGGACGGCGGCCGATCGCGAGCATGACCTCATTGCGGGTGTTCGCGTCGTCGCTGTATACGAGGACCTTCATGGTCTCTTCGGTGCTCATCGGCTCATCCATGGGTGACGTGGTCGCGGGATACGAGCCGATGCTACCGGCAGATGACGCCGCGGGTCGGGCCGCCCGGCCCTGGCGTGCCGGGACGTGCCTCGTGAGGAGGGGAATCGCCTCTGCAGGGGGGTCCTGCACGGAGCACGGACAGGTGCCGCAATAATGCTGCCCGTGGCAACAGCAACAGCGACAGAAGCGGCACCCCGGTCCCACGCCAACCGGCCCAACCTCGTGAGCGTGGGCACGATCGTGTGGCTGTCGTCTGAGCTCATGTTCTTCGCAGCGCTGTTCGCGATGTACTTCACGATCCGGTCGGTGACCAAGGGGGACGGCGGCCCGTGGCCGGAAGCCCACTTGGACATCCCGTACGCCTCGGCCAACACCTTCATCCTGCTGATGTCCAGTGTGACCTGCCAGATGGGCGTGTTCGCCGCGGAGCGCTCGCAGGTCAGGCGCCTGGGGTCGATCTTCAACCTCAAGCGGTGGGGCCTGCGCGAGTGGTACGTCCTGTCCTTCCTGATGGGCGCGGTCTTCGTGGCCGGCCAGCTGAATGAGTACCGCACTCTCATTCACGAGGGCACGACGATCTCCAGCAGCGCGTACGGCTCGGTCTTCTACCTGACGACGGGCTTTCACGGCCTGCACGTGACCGGTGGACTGATCGCGTTCATCTTCATGCTCGGACGCACGTACGCCGCGAAGAAATGGACACATGAGCAGGCGACGAGCGCCATCGTCGTGTCCTACTACTGGCACTTTGTCGATGCGGTCTGGGTGGGGCTGTTCTTCACCATCTACGGGATCGACAAGATCTTCACCTGACCCAGAACGAGGGATCTTCCGTGAAATGGATCACCGCATGGCGACGGCGCCCATGGGCGGGCTACGCCGTTGTGCTGGCCGCGCTCGCGATCATCGGCGTCGCCTACGCCGGTGTTTCGCCGCGCACCGACCGGGCCCAGGCGGCCGCCGCGGCGGCGTCCGACCAGGACGTGGCCAAGGGCAAGCAGCTGTTCAACCAGGCCTGCTCGAGCTGCCACGGCGCGAACGCCGAGGGCACGAAGAACGCCCCCAGCCTTCTCGGCGTCGGCGCGGCCTCGGTCGACTTCCAGGTCAGCACCGGGCGGATGCCCGCCATGAACCTCGGCGCGCAGATTCCGCGTAAGAAGCCGGTCTTCAACGAGGAGCAGACGCGGCAGCTCGCCGCGTACATCGCCTCTCTCGGCGGCGGCCCCGCGGTCCCGTCGAAGGACCAGGTCAACCCGGACACCGGCGATGCGGCCATGGGCGGGAAGCTCTTCCGGGCCAACTGCGCGCAGTGTCACAACTTCGCCGGCTCGGGTGGCGCGCTGACCGGGGGCAAGTACGCTCCGCCGCTGGACAAGGCGACGCCTCAGCAGATCTACGAGGCCATGCTCACCGGTCCGCAGGCGATGCCGGTCTTCAACGACACGACGCTGACGCCCGCGCAGAAGCGCGCCATCATCGCGTACGTCACCCAGACCCGTGACGAGCCGAACCCGGGTGGCAACGGCCTCGGCCGGATCGGCCCGGTGGCCGAGGGCCTGACCGGCTGGCTGCTGGGTCTCGGACTGATCATCATCGCGGCCATGTGGATCACCGCCAGGAAGCCCAAGAAGAAGCACAATGTCTGATACCAACGACACCCACGGCGCGCCCTCCGAAGAGGAGGAGCGGACGCCCAAGCGCGTCATCGGCACGCCGCCGCAGGTGCAGAGCCAGGACCTGCTGCCGTCCGAGGAGAAGGGCGGGGAGAGCGACCAGTACGTGCTCGACCCGGTCAAGGCGCGTAAGGCCGAGCGCGCGGTCGCGTTCTTCTTCACGCTGACGTTCCTCGCGGGCGTCGCGTTCATCGTCTTCTACGCCGTCTGGCCGGGCTACGTCGGCAACGACGACATCGTCCGGGCGATGCACTCGAACTACGCCCTGGGCAGCGCGCTGACGGTGATCTTCCTCGGTCTCGCGGTCGGCATGACGATCTGGGTCCGTCACCTGATGACGACCAAGGAGATCATCCAGGAGCGGCACGAGCTGTCCTCCCCGTCGGAGGACCGCGAGGTCTTCAACGAGTACTTCATGCAGGGCACCGACGAGAGCGGCCTCACCAAGCGGCCGCTGCTGCGCCGCACCCTGCTGCTCGCCTCCGCGCCGCTGGGCCTGCTGCCGCTGATCCTGCTGCGTGACCTGGGCCCGCTGCCGGAGAAGAAGCTCCGCCACACCACGTGGAAGAAGGGCACCCGGCTCGTCGTCGACGGCACCGGTCAGCCGCTGAAGCCGTCCGACTTCAACTCCCCGGGCAGCATCATCACCGTGATCCCGGAGGGCGCCGAGGACAAGCTCGACGAGCTCGCCAAGTCCACGGTGCTGCTGATCAACGTGCCGGAGGACCAGCTCAAGGTCAAGAAGGGCCGGGAGAACTGGAACGTCGGCGGCATCATCGCCTACTCCAAGATCTGCACGCACGTCGGCTGCCCGGCCGCGCTGTACGAGCAGACGACGCACCACATCCTGTGCCCGTGCCACCAGTCGACGTTCGACGCGCTCGACGGCGCCAAGGTGATCTTCGGCCCGGCGGCCCGGCCGCTGCCGCAGCTGCCCATCGGGGTCGACTCCGAGGGCTACCTGATCGCGACGAGCGACTTCCACGAGCCGGTCGGACCCAGCTTCTGGGAGCGGGGGAGGCCGAAGGCATGACAACTCTCATCGACGACCGACTCGGTGAGCGAGGATCGGTGAGCGACCAATGACGACGCAAGCACCTCCGAAGGCGGTCGACGCCCCGATCGGGTGGCTGGACGAGCGCTTCGGCACCGCGGGATTCCTCCGCGGGAAGATGAAGAAGGTCTTCCCCGACCACTGGTCGTTCATGCTGGGGGAGATCGCGCTCTACTCCTTCATCATCCTGCTGGCGACCGGGACCTTCCTGACGCTGTGGTTCAAGCCCAGCATGTCGGAGGTCGTGTACAACGGGCACTACACCAAGCTCGTCGGCGTGAAGATGAGCGAGGCGTACAGCTCGACGCTGCACATCAGCTTCGACGTGCGCGGCGGTCTCCTGATGCGGCAGATCCACCACTGGGCCGCGGTCCTGTTCCTGGCCTCGCTTACGGTGCACATGCTCCGCGTGTTCTTCACCGGCGCATACCGCAAGCCGCGTGAGGTCAACTGGCTGATCGGCCTGGGCCTGTTCACGCTCGCGATCTTCGAGGGCCTGTTCGGCTACTCGCTGCCGGACGACC
Organism: Actinoallomurus vinaceus; assembly: GCF_039542055.1. Classification (NCBI taxonomy): domain Bacteria; kingdom Bacillati; phylum Actinomycetota; class Actinomycetes; order Streptosporangiales; family Thermomonosporaceae; genus Actinoallomurus; species Actinoallomurus vinaceus. Next base: position 841,024 of record NZ_BAABHK010000003.1, on the reverse strand, counting down.
TGCTGTCGGGTACCGGCCTACGGGTCACCCAGGGCATCCTTCAGGCGACCCCGCTGATCGGGACGTACGCGTCCTACTTCGTCTTCGGCGGCGACTTCCCGGGCCAGGACGTCATCCCGCGTCTGTACACGGTGCACGTGCTGCTGATCCCCGGCATCCTGTTGGCGCTGATCGGCGCGCACTTCATGATCCTCTGGCACCAGGGGCACACGCAGTTCCCGGGCAAGAACCGCGCGGAGAAGAACGTCATCGGCAAGCCGTTCTACCCGGTGTTCATGATCAAGGCCGGTGCCTTCTTCATGTTCACCTTCGCGGTCACCGCGCTTCTCGGGACGTTCGCCCAGATCAACCCGATCTGGCTGTTCGGCCCGTACACGCCCGACTCGATCACGGCGGGCTCGCAGCCCGACTTCTACATGGGCTTCCTCGACGGCGCTCTCCGAATCATGCCCAACTGGGAGACCAACCTGTGGGGCCACACGATCTCGTGGAACGTCGTCGTTCCCGCGATGGTGCCGCTGGGGCTGATCATGACCGGCGCCGCGTTGTGGCCGTTCATCGAGCAGTGGGCCACCGGCGACAAGCGGATCCACCACATCGCCGACCGTCCGCGGAACGCCCCGTTCCGCACGGCCGTCGGTATGGCCGCCGTCACCTTCTACGGCCTGCTGTGGGCGGCCGCCGGCAACGACCCCATCGCCGACAAGTTCCACGTCAGCCTCTTCGCGATGACCTGGTTCTTCCGCGTCACCGTGTTCGTTGGCCCGGCCATCGCGTTCTTCGTCACCCGGCGGATCTGCCTGGGCCTCCAGGCCAAGGACGCGGACATCGCGCACCACGGCGTGGAGTCCGGCAAGATCGTTCGGCTTCCGAGCGGCGAGTTCATCGAGGTCCACGAGCCGGCGAGCGACGAGCAGAAGGCCGTCCTCACCGGCAAGGTCCCGCTTCCCGAGTTGAAGCTGGAAGAGGAGGACGGGAACGGCATTCCCGCGCCGTCGGCGCACGGCCCGCTGGGCAAGCTGCGCAAGGGCCTCAACCGCGCCCTTACCGAGGACGGCGTCTCCCCCGACGGGCACGACGAGGGTCACGACGACACGAGTTCGCACGGCGACGAGGAGATCGAGCCGGGCGGCGTCGAGTCCGACGGCAGCAGGGCGATCAGCCGCCACTGACGGTCACCGTCCCACGTGATCGGCCCGCCACCCGGATCCGGGTGGCGGGCCGATTCGCGTTTCGGGCCCGTGCCGCACGGGGCGGGCCGTGGGTTCGGGCGGCCGCGCGCCGAGGGCGGGCGCCGGCGCCGAGAGGAGGCGGTCAGTCCGCGTCGGGCAGGCCGAGCGCGAAGGCGGCCTCCAGGTCGTGCTGGGAGTACGTGCGGAAGGCGATGTGCGTCTCGGTGTGCGTCACGCCGGAGACCTTGTTGAGGGCGCCGGGGATGACGTCCGCGATCTGCTCGTACTGGCGCACACGCACGAGCGCGACCAGGTCGAACTCGCCGGTCACGGAGTAGACCTCGCTCACTCCGTCGAGCCCGGCGATGGTCTCGGCGACCTCCGGGATGCGCGAGACGTCGGCCTTGATGAGCACGATGGCGGTGATCACGGTATGCCTCCTGCGGTGGTTGCGCGCGGCGTCGGGTCGCCCGCCGCAAAGCCTAGTGGAGCCCTCTGAGCCGCCCGTTCACCGTGCCCGCGATTGAGGAGGCGCGCCTATTGCCAGCTGAGAGCGGCCGACTTCCGGGCGACGGTGCCGCGCCGCACGAGGAAACCGGCGATCATTCCGGCGACGAAGCCGTAGATGTGCGCGACGTACGCGGTCTGGCTCTGGCTGTCCCCGAGGCTGAGCCACTGGAACACGAAGAACTGGGCGAGCAGCGCCCACGAGGGCAGCCGGAACGGGAAGATCGACAGGATCAGCGCGATCGTCCGCGACCGCGGGTAGAGCACCAGGTGCGAGCCGAGCACGCCGGCGATGGCGCCGGACGCCCCGACGAGCGGGGTGTTCGAGTCGGGGTAGGTGATCGCGAAGCCGTACGCCGCGATGTAGCCGACGAGGAGATAGAAGGCCAGGAACCGGAGCCGTCCGAGCCGGTCCTCGGTCGCCGCGCCGAAGATGAACAGGTAGACCATGTTGCCGAGGATGTGGGCGACGCCGCCGTGCAGGAACATCGACGACAGCGCCGACAGCCACGGCCGCTTGTGGTACGGCTTCGGGTGGCAGGCGGCGGTGACGTCCTCCGGCACCGGGTTCTGCCGCTCGGAGAGCAGTTCGTTCGGGACCGCGCCGTACTTCAGCAGGAACGTCACCTGCTCGCACTTGCGCTGCTCCATGCTCTCGTCGTGGTGCCCGATCGAGGCGATCGGCGACAGCAGGAAGACGACGACGTTGGCGGCGATCAGGAAGTAGGTGACCAGGGGCGCGCGCCGCGTCGGCTGGTTGTCGTACAGCGGCAGCGCCACACCTGCTCCTATCGCATCGGCCGACCGGCGCGGTCAACCTTACGGGAATCGGGGCCCTGTACGGCATTCTCGATCCACCGGCGGACGCTCTCCGCGCCGTGGGGCGGGCAGGTCCACGTGCCGTCGACCTCGACCAGGCGCACGCCCGGGGAGTCCAGCCAGCGCAGGACGCACTCCATCTCCTCGGCGGAGGCCCGCGGGGTCGCCCCGATGCCGGGACGGACGGTCTCGGCGGTGGCGACGAGCGCCTCGACGTAGGGGACGGGGTGGGCGTTCGGCGGGACGGTGCCGGCGGCCGCGAGCCGGCCGTGGCGGACGACGTGCAGCTCCCAGCCGCCGTCGAAGGCCGGGCGGGCCGCGACGAGCTGCGCGAGCCCGGCCAGGGCCGACAGGCGCTGGCAGCGGGCGGCGCCGCGGACGAAGGCGGCCAGGCGGTCACGCTGGACGGCGGCCTCCTCGTAGCGCAGCTCGGCGGAGAGCCGGTCGATGCGGGCCCGCGCGGCGGCGACGACCGGCCGGACGTCGCCCTCCAGGACCGTGCGGGCGAGTGACGCGTGCCGGGCGTACTCCTCCGGCGGCTCCCGGCCGTCGCACGGTGCGCCACAGCGCCCGAGCTCGGCCAGCGCGCACGTGGTGGCACGGCCGCTCTCGACGAGCCGCAGGGTGAGCCGCTGGGTGCACTGGCGGAGGGGGACGGCGTCGTGGACGGCGGCGCGCGCCTCCTCGGCCGTCCGGACGCTGCCGAACGGGCCGAGGTAGGTGGCGCCGTCGTCGCGCACCTCCCGGACGATCGACAGCCGGGAGAACGCCTCGGCGGTGAGCTTCAGCCACACCGCCCGCTCCGGGTGGCGCGACCGCCGGTTGTAGCGCGGCTTGTGCGCCGCGATGAGCCGCAGCTCGCGGACCTCCGCCTCGAGCGGGCTGGCGCACACGATGGTCCGGACCCGCTCGGCGATCCCGATCATCTCGCGGACGTGGCGGCGGGTCTCGGAGGCGGTGAAGTAGGAGGTGACGCGGCTGCGCAGCCGGCCGCTCTTGCCGACGTACAGCACCTCGCCGCGGGCGTCCTCGAAGAGGTAGACGCCGGGCGCGGCGGGCACGTCGTCGGCCAGGTGGCGCTTGCTGCGCTGCTCCGGCGTCGGCGCGTGGGTGAAGCCGGTCAGCTCCTCCAGGGTGTCGACGCCGAACGCGCCGGCGCGCTCCAGCAGCCCGTGCAGGACGTCGACCGTGGCCCGCGCGTCGGCGAGCGCGCGGTGGCAGGGCTCGACGCCGGTCCGGAAGAAGCGGGCGAGGGTGGCGAGCTTGCAGTTGGGGACCTCGTCGCGGGTGAGGAGGCGGCGCGCGAGGTCGGCGGTGTCCACGACCGCCGGCGTCGGCCAGGGACGCTCCTGCGCGGCGCAGGCGGCCTTGAGGAAGCCGATGTCGAACGGCGCGTTGTGCGCGACCAGCACGGCGCCCCTGGCGAACTCCAGGAACGAGGGCAGGACCTCGCCGATCCGGGGAGCGGCCACCACCATCTGCTGCGTGATGCCGGTGATCACCGAGATGAACGGCGGGATCGGCATCCCCGGGTCCACCAGCGTGGCGAACTCGCCGACGACCTCGCCGCCGCGCACCTTGACCGCGCCGATCTCGGTGATCGCGTCCTCCTTGGCCGAGCCCCCGGTGGTCTCGAGGTCGACGACGACGAAGGTGACGCCGGCCAAGGGGGTGCCGAGGTCATCGAGGGTGCCCTGCACGGCAGGGCCGACGGAGGCCATGGCGGCACCGTACGCGGGACTGCCGACAATCGCCCCTGCGGACCAGCGCCGGATACCGCGCGGTATTCGTCGGGGGGATTGCGGACCGAAGGTCGCCAGGGCGTCTACGCTGGGCAGCGACGGCGACACGGAGCCCGGTGCACGCGTCCCGCACCAGCCCCATCCGCGCGACACGTGAGGAGTAGATCATCGACACCGGCCCGGGCGAACACCTCGATCAGCCGCTCCCCGAAGCGGTCCGGCAGCGCGTCGTGGAGGCCGCGGCCGACGTGATCGGCGCGCTCCGGCCCGACGAGATCCCTCCACCGCTCCGGCGCGTCGCCCGCTTCGAGCCGCGCCGCCGCGCCCGGCTCGCCGCCACGCTCATCGCCACCCAGCTCGAGGACGACGGCCCCTTCCGCGAGCGCGTCGCCGACGTCGTACGGGAGAGCGAGCCCGTGCTGGGCGAGGCGATCCTGTCGGGGACGGTGCCCCCGGCCGCCGACCCCGTCACCGTCGCCGCCCTCGCCTACCTGCTCCGCCCGGACGGCTGGACCGAGCGCGTGGACACCGCGCGCCGCGACCTCGAGCAGTCGGCGACGGCGGCCGAGGAGGCCAAGGTCATCCGGCAGGTGGCCGAGCTGCGCGAGCAGATCGCCGCCGCGAAGGCCACCCGCTCCGAGGAGGCCGACCGGCTCCGCGCGGAGCTGCGCGACCTCCGCGGCGAGAACACCGAGCTCCGTAAGCGCCTGCACGAGGCACGGGGCAAGGCCAAACGCGAGCACGCGCGCGCGGAGGACCTCGATCGCCGCCTCGGCGAGGAGCGCGCCGCCGCGTCCGTCGCGGCGGCCACCGCCGAGGCCGAGCTGCGCCGGCTGCGCAGCCGCCTGTCCCACGCCGAGTCCTCCGCGGAGAACGCCCGGCGTGCCGCCCGGGAGGGCCGCAACGTCGACGAGGCCCGGCTGCGGGTCCTCCTGGACGCCCTCACCGACGCCGCCAAGGGGCTCCGCGACGAGATCGCTTTGCCCCCGGGCATCACCCGGCCCGCCGACAGCGTCGGCGGCATCACGCCGAGCCGCCCCGGGCACCGCACGCTGCCCGGACGCGCCCTCGCCGACAGCGACCCCGCGCTCCTCGACCAGCTGCTCACCCTGCCGCAGGTCCACCTCATCGTCGACGGATACAACGTCACCAAGACCGGCTACGGCGACCTGCCGCTCGCCGACCAGCGGACCCGCCTCGTGTCGGGCCTGGGCGTGCTGCACGCCCAGACCAAGGCGGAGGTGACGTGCGTGTTCGACGGCGCGGAGCTGAACGCCCCGGTCGCGGTCCAGGCGCCCCGCGGCGTGCGCGTGCTGTTCAGCGCGCCGGGCCAGACCGCCGACGAGCTCATCGCCCAGCTCGTACGCGCGGAGCCCAGCGGACGCGCCGTCGTGGTCATCTCCTCCGACCAGGAGGTCTGCGACTCCGCCCGGCGGGCCGACGCCCGGCCGGCCCCCTCATCCCTCCTCCTGCGCCGCCTCGGCCGCACCTGACGGCCGCTCGGACGTCCTACGGGTCTTCGGGTCGCTCTTTTGTCGGTGGGTGCTCTTAACGTCTCGTCATGACGAAGACACGAGGAGGAATTCGTGCTCATCGACTGCGAGAAGTGTGAGGTACGCAACGTCGCCTGCGACGATTGCGTCGTTTCCGCCATGCCGTTGATCCCGGCGTCGGGCCTGGAGATCGGACCACTGGAACGTCGGGCGCTGGGAGTTCTCGCCGCCGAGGGGCTCGTTCCGCCCCTGCGGATGACGATCTTCGTCGACCGCGCATCGTGACGATTCGCGCGCGCACTGTTGCGTGAATGACATGAATTGCTGGAATTCCAGGAGAAGCGGTTGTTACCAGCGTGAGACTTGACTAGTCTCACGCGCTGAGCCGCTCGCTGGTTCGTCGCCCCCCAGGCGACGGCGACGGCTACCGCCGAGTCGTCACGTTCGGTGGGGTCGCCCGAGGTTCGGGCCCCAGCCCCTCACCGACACGACGAGCCGGGGAACCAGGTTTCCGGGGTGAATCGGAGCACCACGCGCTCCGTAGGGCGCCTTCCACGCCCGAATCCGTCAGCTAACCCGGTAGGCGGTCAGTGGGAGAGGGGCGTGCCGCAATCGTGGCAACACAGCGCAGTGCCGACGGCTCAGCCGTCGGATGGTCGGTGAGCGGCGGCATCAGCGGTCGTGTGCTGGCCACCCTGTGCATCGCCGCCTCAGCGGCCCTGGCTTTGCCCGCCGGCACGGCGGACGCGAAGCCGAAGGAGACGCTGAGCCAGGCGAAGGCCAAGCTGACCAAGCTGAACTCTCAGGTCGATCACCAGGACAACGTCTACAACAAGGCCAAGTCCCAGTGGGAGGCCGCGGACAAGCGGCTGAAGGCGCTGAACTCCTCGGTGAAGCAGCAGCGCCAGTCCTGGGCGGACCTGCGGGTCCGCGTCGCGCAGATGGCCGCGTCGGCGTACAAGGACGGTTCGAACGGTGCGGACATCCCGACCTTGGTGTCGGCCAAGGATCCGCAGACCGTGCTCGACCAGATGTCGGCGTTCGCGCAGGTGTCGAAGAACCGCTCCACCGAGCTCACCCAGTTCCTGAACGCCGCACAGCTGCTGCAGCGGCAGGAGGCGCAGGCCAAGCAGGCCGCCACCGACCTGGCGCAGAAGAAGAACGCGGCCCTCGCCGAGAAGAAGAAGATCGAGAAGTCGATCGAGCAGCAGAAGGCGCTGATCAAGAAGCTGGGTCCTGCGGCCGACACCGGCGGCGGTGACGACGGCGGCCCCGTGTCGAGCAGCTGCGGCAGCTACAGCGGGTCGGCGACCGGCAAGGCGCGCACCGTGCTCGTGTGGGCCTACAGCAAGTGCGGCATCCCGTACCTCTACGGCGGCACCGGCCCGCGCTACGACTGCTCGGGCCTCACGATGAAGGCCTACGCGGCCGCCGGGGTGAGCATCCCCCGCGTCGTCCCCGACCAGTACAACGCGACCAGCCGGGTCTCGCGGGCCAACCTGTCGCCCGGCGACCTGGTGTTCTTCGACAACCTGGGGCACGTCGGCATCTACGTCGGCGGCGGCAAGTTCATCCACTCGCCGCACACCGGGTCGTTCGTGAAGATCGACAGCCTGAGCAACCCCTGGTACAGCTCGCACTACGTCGGTGCGGGCGCGCTCTAGGAACACGATCATCATGGCCAAGGAGCGTACGATCATGTCCAGGACCGGTCGCTGGTCCGTCACGACGGCCGGGCTCATCGCCGTCGCGGGGCTGTCCCTGCCCGCCGTTCCGGCGCACGCCGACCCGGGCAACTCGCTGAGCGCGGCGAAGAAGTCGCTCGCGAAGCTCAACGACCAGGTCGACCAGCTCGGCAACCAGTACCAGAAGACGAAGGCCGACTACAAGGCCGCCCAGGGCCGGGTCAACGCCCTGGCCAAGTCGGTGCAGGCCGAGCGCCAGACGTTCCAGGCGCTCCGGCTGCGGGTCGCCCAGCTGGCCGCCGACGCCTACAAGACCGGGGACAACGGCTCGATCCCCGCCCTGGTCGGCTCGAAGGACCCGGACGCCGTGCTCTCGCAGATGTCGGCGTTCACGCAGATCGCGCACAACCGCACCGCCGAGTTCCAGCAGTACCTCGCCTCGGCTCAGCGGCTGGAGCGCGAGCAGGCGCTGCGCGTGCAGGCGGCCGAGCAGCTCAAGGCGAAGAAGGCCCAGCTCGAGCAGCAGCGCAAGCAGGCCAACGCGGCCCTCAGCAAGCAGCTGAAGCTGATCCACAAGCTCGGCGGCAACATCGACCCGGGCAGTTCGAAGGAGAACTGCTCGATCCTGGCCACGGGCAAGGCGGAGATCGTCCTGAAGTTCGCCTGCGCCCAGCTCGGCAAGTCGTACGTCTTCGGCGGCGCGGGCCCGAACGTCTGGGACTGCTCCGGGATCACGATGGTGGCGTTCGCCAAGGTCGGCATCAAGCTCAACCACTGGGTGCCGGACCAGTACGACGCCAGCAAGCGGGTGTCCAAGGCCGACCTGCAGCCCGGCGACCTGGTCTTCTTCCACGACCTCGGGCACATGGGGATCTACGTCGGCAACGGCAAGTTCCTCCACGCCCCGCACACCGGCGACGTCGTCAAGATCTCCAACCTGAGCGACGCCTGGTACTCCTCCACCTGGGTGGGCGGCGGCCGCCTGCTCTGAGGACCGCCGACAACTTAACAGCGACGTGGGCGGGCCGGGCAGAGACTCCCGGCCGGTTCGACCGAGGCACGGAGAGCATCCGGCCCGCCTGTCACGTCATCTCGATCTTCCGCACCGGGCCACGGTGCGGGGTGTCATCGGCGCACGCCATGCGCCGCTCTACCGGAAGGGTCTCCGCCGACGGCGGCGCTATGGGACAGCGCCCTGATGGCGGGCCGGTTCCGGTTTGTCAGAAATGCAGAGAAAACGGTCATCACTGACGTGGTCCAACGGGGGCCACGGGTGGCCGTTAACGCCTAATCCGCGGGCACGCGGAACCGGGGACCCAACCGCGCGTGAGCGCGGCTTTCACGGGGGTGAATCGGGGCGCCTGTTCTCCCGCAGGCATGCCGTAGGGCGGCTTCCACGTCCGAACCCGACAGCTAACCCGGTAGGCGTAGTGGAAGGAGAGACCCCTGTCTCGCAACCCCTCGACCGCTTCGTCCCTGCGCCTTCGCCTCGCCGGAGGCATGGTGGCCGCGGGTGCGGTCCTCGCACCCGTCGCCCTGACGGTCCCCGCGGCCCACGCCGCGACCCCCCAAGCGGCCGTCGTCAAGGCGCAGAAGAAGCACAAGTCCTGGAGCGAGCGTCACAAGGTCGGTCTGAAGGCGGTCTCCGTCGCGCGTAAGCAGATCGGCAAGTGGTACCGCTACGGGGGCGCCGGCCCCAGGACCTTCGACTGCTCCGGTCTGGTGCAGTTCTCCTACCGCAAGGCGGGCATCCGCCTGCCGCGCACCGCGGGCCAGCAGCACCGGCACATCAAGCGGCACGTGCGGTGGCAGAACCTCGCGGTCGGTGACCTGGTGTACTTCAACGGCAACAACCACACCGGGATCATCTCCAAGGTGAAGGGCCACAAGGTCTGGATGATCCACGCGTCGCACACCGGCACGCAGATCAAGCAGGTCCGGATCGACAACAACAGCTACTACCGCAGTGAGTTCTACGGCGCGGCGCGTCCGTACTGAGCCGGCCCAACCGGTTCGATCCGCCGGGGTCGCCCATGTGGGCGGCCCCGGCTTTCTCAGCTTCGCCCGCTACCATCACGCGCATGTCGTCGGCAGGCTCCGGGCAGTCACGGGTCGCCGCGCTGGCCGGGGTCGCGATCGTGTTGCACCTGGTCACCGCGGTCGGCTACGTCGCGCTGCACCACGGGGCCGGCCGTACGGCCGCGTCGCTGCGCAGCGCCACGGCGGCGCCCGTGCCCAGCACGGCCACGGTGACGGCCATCCTGCAGCGCCGCTCCCGCGCGGTCCTCGCCCATGACCGCGCGGCCTTCCTCGCCACCGTCGATCCGTCGGCCCAGGCGTTCCGCGCCGGGCAGGAGACGTTGTTCGACAACCTGACGAAGATCCCCCTGGCGACCTGGCGTGAGTCGCTCGCGGACACCCGCGCCGCGGCCGCCGCCGACGACGGCTGGACGGCCCGGCTGACGCTCACCTACCGGCTGCGCGGTTTCGACGCGGCCGACGTCGCCTACACCCAGTACCTCACCTTCGGCCGGCGCAAGGACGCGGGCTGGTTCGTGTCCGGCGACGGGTCCACGCACGGCCTGCGCGACGACCCGCAGATCTGGGACGGCGGCGGCCTCACCGTGATCCACGGCCGGCGCAGCCTCGTCATCGGCGAGGACGGCGCCGCGGTCGGGGACGGCACCGGCACCGCCGACGCGTCGGAGACGCGGACGGCCGAGCTGCGCGACATCGCCCGCCGGCTGGACACCGGCGTCGGCCTGGTCTCCGACGTCGTCGGCGACCGCTGGTCACGCGAGGTCGTCGCCCTCGCGCCGGCGACGGAGCAGGAGGCCGAAGAGCTCGTCGGCGACGTCCGGAACCTCGGCGACATCGCCGCGCTCGCCACCGTCAGCGGCGCGGCGGGCGACCCGGAGCACGGCGCGGACCGCGTCATCATCACCCCCACGGCGTTCGACCGTCTGAACGGACTGGGGCGGCACGTCGTGCTCACCCACGAGCTCGTGCACGTGGCGATGGGCGGCGCCCGCGACAGCCGCACTCCCATGTGGCTGATCGAAGGACTCGCCGACTACGTCGGCTACAAGAAGGCGGGTGTCTCGACGCGGGCGGCGGCGCGCGAGCTCGCCGCACAACTGGCCTCCGGCGACGTGCCGGCCGCGCCTCCGGGCCGGAGCGCGTTCAGCGGCTCGGGCGAGCGCCTGTCCGCCGCGTACGAGGAGGCGTGGCTGGCCTGCCGCATGATCGCGGAACGCTATGGTGAGGGTCGGCTGGTGCGGTTGTACCGGACCGCCGCGTCGGAGCCGGGCGACGCGGGGGACCCGCGGATCGAGGACCGCGCCCTGCGGTCCGTGCTCGGCATCGGTTCCAGCGAGTTCGCCGCGCAGTGGCGGGCCTACCTGCGCAAGGAGCTCACGTGACAGCGCCGAACGGCATGCGGCCCACCGCCCCGCGCGAGGAGCTCACGTGACGGCGCCGGGCGGCGCGGAGCGCACGGCGCCACCCGCCACCGCGTCCGACCGCGAGCCCGGCCGCGGACGGCCGTCGAGGGGGTCCCGGCAGGCCGCCGCCGTCGCCGCCGCGGTGCTCGGCGCGCTGCTGGTCGCCGTGGCCGCGATGGTGACGCCCTGGCATCCGCTGCCCGGCGGCCGGATCGCCGCCGACCCGACGCTCGACTTCACCCGGGACCAGATCGCGCGCAGCGAGGCGTTCACCGCCGCGCTCGATCCCCCCGCGTACGCCTCGCTCGTCGCCGGCCTGGTCGTCGTCCTCGCCCTGGGCCTGACATCCTGGGGCGCCCGGCTGCTCGGCCTGGTCACCGGATCGCGCCGGTCCGCCGCGATGGGCGAGAGCGTCCCACTGTGGCGGCGGACCGTGCGGGTGGTCGCCGTCGCGGTCGTGCTGTCCGCGCTGACCCAGCTCATCGCGCTGCCCTTCACGGCGTGGTCGGAGTCCGTGCTGCGGCGGTATCACCTGTCGACCCAGAACTGGGGGTCCTGGCTCACCGACCAGCTGACGGGATTCGGGGTGAGCCTCGTCATCTGGACCGTGGCGCTCGTGGGTCTCCACCTGCTGATCCACCGCTTCCCCCGCCACTGGTGGGCGGCCGCGGCCGCGGGCGGCTTCCTGCTCGTCACCGCGGTCTCGTACGCCTACCCGGTGGTCGTCGAGCCGCTGTTCAACTCCTTCACCTCGATGCCCGCCGGTCCGCTGCGGACGGATCTGCTCCGGATGGCCCGCACCGACGGCGTGCCGGTCCGCGACGTGCTGGTCGCCGACGCGTCCAAGCGCACCACCACGCTGAACGCCTACGTCTCCGGGTTCGGATCGACCCGGCGGATCGTGGTCTACGACACCCTCCTCGTGTCGGAGTCGCCGAAGGAGGTCGAGGCCGTCGTCGCGCACGAGCTCGGCCACGCCAAGCGGAACGACGTGCTGACGGGGACCCTCGTCGGCGGGATCGGGGTCGCGGCCGGAGCCTGCGTCCTCTACCTGGTGATGACCTCGCCGCGGCTGCTGCGCCGCGCCGGCGTGCGCTCGGCGGCCGACCCGCGCTCCACCGCGCTGCTGCTCGCCACGGTGACCGCGCTGACCCAGCTCTCCGGGCCCGCGCAGAATCTCGTGAGCCGCCGCATCGAGGCACGGGCCGACGTGCACTCCCTCGACCTGACGCGCGATCCGGCGACGTTCACGGCGATGCAGCGGTCCCTCAGCGTGAGCGACCTCGACGACCTGTCGCCGAACCCGTTCGCCTACGCGCTGTGGAACACCCATCCCTCGGGGCCGGAGCGCATCGCGATGGGACGGGCCTGGGCGCGTCTGCACCACGTTCCCGAGCCGCCGCCCGTACGCCCCTGAGCCCCGATCCCAGTGGCGTACGGGCGGTGAGCGCGACGGCTACTCGGTGACGGTGGCGACGGCCGGGCGTGCGCCGAGCGGCGCGCCGACGGGCAGGGCGAACCGGCCGCCCATGCCGTTCACGACGCCGGCCGCCGAGGTGTACCACGCGACCAGGGCGGTGAGGACGCCGATCCAGCCGCCGAGCTTCACCGTGCCGCTGCTGTGGGAGAGGTTGCCGATGAACAGGATGATCTCGGTCAGCTCCAGGGTGAGGAACACCCCGAACACCGCCGTGTTCACCTGGGTGCTCCAAAGGAGCATGTACGCGTTGAAGATCGCGAACGCCAGCAGGATCCAGCCGAGGTCGTTCTGGATCAGATCCTCCGGGTTCGCCTTCGTGGCCGCCGCGGTCGCGGCGGCCGTCGGCACGACCCAGTGGACGTACAGGGCCAGGCCGATCCAGAACCCGCCGTACGAGGCGAAGGCGGTGGCGCCGAAGACGTTCCGGTTGCGGAACTCCCACATGCCGGCGAGCAGCTGGATCAGCCCGCCGTAGGCGAACGCGTACCCGAGCCAGGCGTCCGTGCCGTCGGTCCACCCGGCGTTCTTGGCGGAGAGAAGGAATGTGGTGAGGGCGAACGCCGCGAGCCCGAGCGGGGCGGGGTCGGCGATCCCGGATATCGGGGTGGTCGGGGGTCGGGGGGTCTCGGTCACGGGTGGCTCCTCCTCGTCGTGAAGCTCCCACCGCCGTGCCTCGTCAGGTCCGCATCTCCCATATCGCAGGCCGGGCGTGGATGGGCGGCCACGAATGACGCGTCTTAACATTAACTCCGTGTTTCGCATTGGTCACGGGGGTGCGTCAGGTCGATCCGATCACTCGTGCGATGCTGGCAACGATGACGAAGACGCTCGTCGTGACCAACGACTTCCCGCCCCGGCCGGGCGGCATCCAGGCGTTCGTGCACAACCTGGCGGTCCGCCGGCCGCCGGGCTCGCTCGTCGTGTACGCGCCCGCGTGGGAGGGCGCGGCGGAGTTCGACGCGGCGCAGCCGTTCCCGGTGGTCCGGCATCCGACGACGCTGATGCTCCCCGTGCCCGCGGTGCTGCGGCGCGCCCGTGAGATCGCCCGTGCGGAGGGCTGCGACTCGGTCGTCTTCGGCGCGGCGGCGCCCCTCGGACTGCTCGCCGCGCCGCTGCGGCGGTCGGGCGTCGAGCGGTTCGTCGGCATCACGCACGGCCACGAGGCGGGCTGGGCGGCCCTGCCCGGGTCGCGGCGGCTGCTGCGCCGCATCGGCGACGAGGTGGACGTCCTGACCTACCTGGGGGACTACACCCTCAGCCGGATGGCCCGCGCGCTGTCGCCCGCGGCGGTCACCCGGATGCGGCGGCTCGCCCCCGGCGTCGACGAGACCGTCTTTCGCCCCGGCGCGGCCGGCGAGGAGATCCGGGCGCGGCACGGCCTGGTGGACCGCCCCGTCGTCGTGTGCGTCTCCCGCCTGGTCCCGCGCAAGGGACAGGACGCGCTGATCCACGCCTGGCCGCACGTGCTGCGCGCGGTGCCGGACGCCGCCCTGCTGATCGTCGGCGGCGGCCCGTACCGCACCGAGCTGGAACGGCTCCGCGTCGGGCTGGGCGTCGCCCACGCCGTGCGGCTGACCGGCGCCGTTCCCTGGGAGGAACTGCCGGCGCACTACGACGCGGGCGACGTGTTCGCCATGCCCTGCCGGACCCGCCGGCGCGGCCTCGACGTCGAGGGACTCGGCATCGTCTACCTCGAGGCGTCCGCCACCGGCCTGCCGGTGGTGGCGGGCGACTCGGGCGGCGCGCCCGACGCCGTACTCGACGGCGAGACCGGCGTCGTGGTCGACGGCCGTTCCGTCCGCGCGGTCGCCCAGGCCGTCATCGGCCTGCTGCGCGACCCGTCCGCGGCGCAGGCGATGGGCAAGCGGGGACGTTCCTGGGTGGAGCGGGAGTGGCGCTGGGAGGTCCAGGCCGCCCGCTTCTCCGCCCTCCTGTGACGGCCGCGACGGCACGCGGCTGATCAGCAGCCGCAGAACGCGCTCGCCACGGGGGCGGTCAGCGGGTCGGGGGGCGTGCTGATCCGCCCGGCCGCGGTCTCGACGGCGAACCCCTCGCGCGCCCAGTACTCGTAGCCGCCGATCATCTCCTTCACCCGGTGACCCAGGCGGGCGAAGGCCAGCGCGGCGCGGGTCGCCCCGTTGCACCCGGGGCCCCAGCAGTAGGTGACGACGGTCGCGTCGCGGGGGATGAGCAGGGGCGCCCGCTCGGCGATCAGCGCCGTCGGCAGGTGCACGGCACCCGGCAGATGACCCTGCTCCCAGGACTCGTCGCTGCGGGAGTCGACGACGACCAGGCCGGGCACGCCGGCCTCCAGGTCGGCGTGGACGTCGGACACGTCCGTCTCGAAGGCCAGGCGTGCGGCGAAGTGGCGGGCGGCGTCCTCCGGGGACGCCGGCGCGGTGGCGAGAACGTTCGACATGCCGACGATCGTGGCCGACGGCGTGCATCTTCGGACAGTGGCGTGGATGCCGCCCATCGATAGGATCCCGCCATGCGGATCCAGTCGAGGCCCGGTTCGACGGTCGCGGTGCTCGCCTACGAGGGGATGTCGCCGTTCGAGACCGGCATCGTCACCGAGGTGTTCGGCCTGCCGAGGCCGGAGCTGGACGTGCCGTGGTACCGGCTGACGGTGTGCGCCGAGCGGCCCGGCCCGGTGCCCATCGTCGGCGGCGCGACCGTCCACACCGAGTACGGTCTGGACGTCTTCGCCGCGGCCGAGACCGTCATCGTGCCCGGCGTGAGCGACGTACGGGGCGAGTGCTCGCCGGAGCTGGTCGCCGCCCTGCGCCGCGCGCACGACCGGGGCGCCCGGATCGTCTCCATCTGCTCGGGGGCGTTCGCGCTGGCCGCCGCAGGCCTGCTGGACCACCGCCCGGCGACCACACACTGGCAGTACGCCGACCTGCTGCGCCGCCGCTTCCCGCTCGTCCGGGTCGACCCCGACGTCCTCTACATCGACGACGGCGACGTGCTGACCAGCGCCGGAAGCGCGGCGGGCCTCGACCTGTGCGTGCACCTGGTCCGCCGGGACCATGGGCCGAGCGTCGCCAACGCGGTGGCGCGGCGGCTCGTCGTCCCGCCGCACCGCGACGGCGGGCAGGCGCAGTTCATCGAGGCGCCCGTGCCCAGGGACGCCGGCGACGACCGGATCGCCCAGGCGATGACCTGGGCGATGGCCAACCTGCGCGAGGAGATCACCGTCGACGTCCTCGCGCGTCGCGCGCACATGTCCGCCCGTACCTTCCTGCGGCACTTCGCGCGCTGCACCGGGACCAGCCCCACCCGCTGGCTGATCGATCAGCGGATCCAGGCGAGCCTGCCGCTCCTGGAGAAGACCTCCGCCCCGGTCGAGGAGATCGCCCGCACCGTCGGGTTCGCCAGTCCGGTCACCTACCGGTCGCACTTCGTACGGGCGATGCGCACGTCGCCCTCGGCCTACCGCCGCGCCTTCACCGCGACGACGTGACGGGAATTGAGGTCGGAAACCGACCGCATTGCCGCGTAGCGTCGTACGAAGACGGTCCTGAACGGCCTATGGAGGCGGAGACCATGACGACGAGCGGCGAGACCACCCTTTCCGGCGAGCGGGCGGACCTGCTGGCGAGCCTGCGGAAGAGCCGGCACTTCCTCCGGTTCACCGGCCGCGACCTGACCGACGAGCAGGCGGCCCGGCGCACGACGGTCAGCGAGCTGTGTCTCGGAGGCCTGATCAAGCACGTCACCGGATGCGAGCGCCGGTGGGTGGACTTCATTCTCGAGGGGCCGACGGCCATGGAGGCCGATCCGCAGGCCTGGGCGGAGCAGTTCCGCATGGGAGAGGGGGAGACCCTCGCCGGGCTGCTCGAGGCCTACGACGAGGTGGCGCGCCGTACCGAGGAGGTCGTGGCCACACTGCCCGACCTGGACGCCACGCAGCCGCTGCCGGAGGCCCCGTGGTTCGAGCCGGGCGCCCGGTGGTCGGCGCGTACGGTGCTGCTCCATGTGATCGCCGAGACCGCCCAGCACGCCGGCCACGCGGACATCATCCGCGAGTCCCTCGACGGCGCGAAGACCATGGGCTGAGCTCCGGCACCGAACGGGTCCGGGATCCCCGCTGGGGATCCCGGACCCGGTGTGGGGGTTCAGCGGCGGGCGGTCAGGGTGAGCGTCGCGCCGAGGGCCAGCAGGGCCCCGAGGACGTACGCCAGGGCGGGCAGGCCGTGGGCGCTCAGGGCCCCGGCGACCTGGGGGCCGAAGCTCGCGCCGACGAACAGGATGAAGGTGAACAGGGAGACCGCCGTGCCCCGCGCCGGACCGGCGTGGCCGCCGATGGTCTCGATCAGGGCCGGAGCGGTGAGCCCGATGCCGGCGACGAAGGCGTTCAGCAGGATCGCGAGGCCCAGGGTGCCCGGGTGGGCGAACCCGATGAGCGCGGCGGCGACGGCGGTCAGCGTCAGCGCGCCCGTGGCCCGGTGCGCGCCGTGGAAGCGCTGCAGGGCGGGGGTCACGAAGGGGATCGCGATGATCGCCGGCAGCGCCGCCGCGCGCAGGGCGAGCAGGGCCGCCGCTCCGCCGGCCGCGCCGGTCAGGGCCAGGCCGGTGTAGAGGGCCACGAACGAGCCGAGGACGACCGGCGTGGCGAGGTAGAGGGGGATGAGCCGCCGGTGGGCCAGGAGCCTCGGCATGGCCCGGTAGGCGTCCAGCGGGGAGCCCGCGGTGTCGGGACGGCCGGGCAGCATGACCTTCCGGAGCGCCGCCGCCACCAGGGCGAAGGCCACCGCGAAGACGGCGAACACCGCGCGCCAGCCCGCCACCGCCGCGATGCCCTGGGCCGCGAGTTGACCGAACACCGCCGAGGCGAGGAACGCTCCGATCACCGCCGACAGCAGCGTGGCGCGGTGCCGCTGCTCGGCGCGCTCGGCGATGTAGGTGAACGCGACGGGCGCGAAGGCGGCGGTCGTCACCCCCTGCAGGACCCGCAGGGCGATCGCCGCGCCGAGGCCGGGGGCCAGGCTCACGAGGGCGGTCGTCACGGCCGTCGCGGCGATGCCCGTCACGATGATCCGGCGCCGCCCGAAGCGGTCCGACAGCGGCCCGAACACAAGGAACCCGGCGGCGTATCCGAAGCCGAACGCGCTCGCCATCCACGTCAGGGCCGAGGCGGGGGCATGCCACTCGCGGCCCATCGCGCCCAGCAGGGGGATCACGCCGTACAACTGGCCGGTGGCCAGGAGCGCCGTCGCCACAAAGGTCACCAGGGTCGGCAGGAACGGGGCGTGGGCCGTCTTCGCCGGGGCGCCGCCCTCCGCGGCGGGGGCGGCGATGCGATGCGAGGAGATCAACGTCGTCATGGCCGGAACCGTAGCCAACCAACCAGTTGGATGTCAACCAACCAGTTGGGTGGGCTGATCGGGTAGGCTCGGGGCATGCCGAGAGACACCGCCGCCTCCACGAAAGAAGCCCTGCTCAAGGCCGCGCGAGCCGAGTTCGCGGCCTACGGCATCGCCGGGGCCCGCGTCGACCGCATCGCCGAGCGCGCCGGCGTGAACAAGGAACGCATCTACGGCCACTTCGGCAACAAGGAGAAGCTGTTCGACGCCGTCATGGGCACGGTCCTGGACGAGGTCGTCGAGATGGTCGCCCAGGACGTCGACGACGTCGGCGACTACGTCGCGCGCATGTACGACTACCACCGCGCCCACCCGGACCTGCTGCGCCTCCTGCTGTGGGAGGCGCTCCAGTACGGCGAGCAGCGCGAATTCGAGGAGGGACGGCGCGAGCACTACCGCGCGAAGCTGGAGCGCCTCGCGACCGGTCTCGGCGCCGAGCCGTCGGTCGACGTCGGGCGCACGCTCCTGACGATCTGCGGCATGGCCACCTGGCCCAACGCGGTGCCGCAGATGGCGCGGCTCATCCTGGGGCCGGACGCCGACGACAAGGACGCCATGCGCGCCCACCTGATCGACTTCGCGCGGTCCGCGGTCACACGGAAGACGCCGGTCTGAGCGTCGGCCCGGGCGGTCGGCTCACGCCCGGGCCATCGGGTCGCCGGTCAGGCGTAGAGCGCCTCGATCTCGGCGGCGAAGTCCCGCTCGACGAGGTTCCGCTTGACCTTGAGCGTCGGGGTGAGGTGCCCGGACTCCTGCGTGAAGTCGACGTCGAGAAGGCGGTACTTCTTGATGGCCTCCGCGTGGGAGACCGTGCTGTTGGCGTCGGCCACCGCCGCGTCGATCTCCTTGATCACGTCCGGGTCCTTGACCGCCTCGGCGATCGACAGCGACGTCTTGCCGTGCTGCTGCTTCCACTGCTCCAGCGCCTCGGGGTCGAGGGTGACGAGACAGCCGATGAACTTCCGGCCGTCCCCGACCACCAGGCACTGGCTGACCAGCGGGTGGGCGCGCAGGCGGTCCTCCAGCGGCGCGGGCGCGACGTTCTTCCCGGCGGTCGTGACGATGATCTCCTTCTTCCGGCCCGTGATCTTCAGGTAGCCGTCGCCGTCGAGCTCACCCACGTCGCCGGTGTGGAACCAGCCGTCCTCCAGGCACTGCTTGGACGCCTCTTCGTTGTGCCAGTAGCCGACGAAGACGTTCGGCCCCTTGGCGAGGACCTCCCCGTCGTCGGCGATGCGGACCGTGGTGCCGGGGATCGGCTTGCCGACCGTGCCGATGCGGTTGCCGCCGGGCATGTTGACCGCGATCGGGGCGGTCGTCTCCGTCAGGCCGTACCCCTCGAGGATGCTGATGCCGACGCCGTCGAAGAAGTGGCCGAGCCGCTCGCCGAGCGCCGCGCCGCCCGACACCGCGTGGGTGACGTGACCGCCGACCGCGGCGCGCAGCTTGCCGTACACGAGCCGGTCGAACAGGGCGTGCTTGAGCCGCAGCCCGAGGCCGGGGGACTCGGCCCGGCTGTAGGCGATCGCGGTGTCGGCCGCGATGCGGAAGATGCGGCCCTTGCCGTCGGCGATGGCCTTCTGCTCGGCGCCGATGTAGACCTTCTCGAACACGCGCGGCACCGCGAGCAGGAACGTCGGCTGGAAGGACCCCAGGTCGTCGACGATGTTCGTCACGTCGGGGGTGTGGCCGAGGATGAGCCCGGTCTCGACGAAACCGACCTCGATGAGGCGCGCGAAGACATGGGCGAGCGGGAGGAACAGCAGCGTCGAGCCGTCGTGGATGCCGAAGACCTCCGTGAGCGCGCCCTCGGCGACGTTCCGCGCCGTCGCGAGGAGGTTGCCGTGGGTGAGCTCGCAGCCCTTGGGGCGGCCGGTGGTGCCCGAGGTGTAGATGATCGTCGCCAGGTCGGCGGCGGCCCGCGACTCGCGCCGCTCCGCCAGGTCCTCGTCGGAGCCCTCGCCGGTCGGCAGGGCGTCGATCCGCCAGACGTGCGCCAGCTCGGGCAGCCGCTCCCGGACGCTCTCGACCGCCTTCTCGTGGTCGTCGGCCTCGACGAAGACCGCCTTGGCGCCGGAGTCACCGAGGATCCACTCGACCTGCGACGCCGAGGACGTCTCGTAGATCGGCACGGCGATGCCGCCGGCGGTCCAGATGGCGTAGTCGGCGATGGTCCACTCGTACCGGGTGCGGGACATGATGGCGACGCGGTCGCCCGGCTCGACGCCGGCGGCGATCAGCCCCTTGGCGACGCCGGCGACCTCGTCGGCGAACTCCCGGGCGGTGACGTCCCGCCATCCCGCGCCGTCCTTGCGGCGGAGGACGACGCGATTCGGCTCCTCGGCGGCCCGCGAGAAGAGCGTGCCGGTGAGGTTCGCCGAGTCGACGATCGTCACCTTCGCGGGAACGCTGTACTCACGCACGACTACTCCTCAGCTGAGTGCGGCGGCCATCGGTCGCACGGACGCTACCGCTTCCACATACTGATCGGTAGCCTTCGACGCGTGACACGTCTCGCATTTCTTCTTACCACGCGTGAACGAGTCCGTTGATCGCCGTTCCCCTTCTCGTCGCCTGGGCGTGCTCGGCGCGAAGCGCGCGGCGGCCCCGGCCCGGAGCCGGGTCCGGTAACGGGATCGCCGGGAAACGCCAAAGGCGGGCCAGGTCGGAGGCGGTGCGGGCCGGGCGGGGCCAGAATACGCGTCGGCCGCGGTGGTCGCGGGGCCGAACCCGGGGGGAGACGATGGCGCTGCTCGAGGTGGTCGCGATGAACGAGGTGGACGCCGAGGAGGCCGAGGCGGGAGGCGCCGACCGGATCGTGGCCGTCGCCGAGCGGCAGTCCGGCGGATTGTCGCCCGATCCGAAGACGGTCGCCGCGATGCGCAAGACGACATCGCTCCCGATCCGGGTGATGCTCCGGGCCAAGAGCGGCTTCCGCACGACCGAGCCGGAGCTCGACCGGCTCTGCCGGGCCGCCTGCGCGCACGCGTCCGCCGGGGCGAACGGCTTCGTGTTCGGCTTCCTCCACGCCGACGGGACCGTTGACCTGTCCGCGGCCGCGCGGCTCGCCGACGCCGTCCTGCCGCTGCCGTGGACGTTCCACCGAGCGATCGACCACACCGTGGACCCCGAGGCCGCCTGGCGCGCGATCCGTGTGCTGCGCGGCCTCGACTCCGTCCTGTGCGCCGGAGCGGCGGGCGGCGTCGAGCCCGGGATCGACGCGCTGGTACGCAGGGCCGCCTGCGAAGCGCGGCTCATGCTCGTGGGGGGCGGCCTGCGGCGCAGGCATGTCGCGGCTCTCGCGGCGGCCGGGGTGCGCGCCTTCCAGGTCGGGGACGCCGTACGTCCGGCCGCCGCGGGACAGGCGCCCGTCGACGCCGCCCGCGTCCGCGAATGGCGCACCCTCGTCGACGCCGCCGCCGAGCCCTGAGCCGGGCCACCTGCCTGCGGGACAGGCGGACGCTGGGCCCTGGCGCCGGGCGGTGGGCACGGCCGTGCGGCCGGCGGGTCGGGTGAGCGCTGTCCTCTGTCGCGGAGCGGCCGGCCGCGTGCCGTACGGCCTGCGGGCCGGGCGGACGCCGGGCCTTGGCGCCGGGCGGTGGCCACGGCCGTGCGGCCGGCAGGTCTTAAAGTTGGCGCATGCGGGTTCATGTGGTGAGCGACGTGCACGGACGGGCCGACGCGCTCGCCCGGGCCGGTGACGGGGCCGACGCGTTCATCTGTCTCGGCGATCTGATCCTGTTCATCGACTACGAGGACCACGGCAAGGGCATCTTCGCCGAGCTGTTCGGCGAGGAGCACGCCGAGACCTTCATCGAACTGCGCACCCAGAAGCGCTTCGAGGAGGCACGGGCGTTCTCCCGGTCGATGTGGGCGACGCTGGAGGGCGACGCCGGGCCGTACATCGAGGCCGCGGTGCGCCGGCAGTACAAGGAGCTGTTCGGCGCGATGCCCACGCCGGCGTACCTCACCTACGGGAACGTCGACATCCCCCGCCTGTGGCCGGAGAGCCTGCGGGCCGGCCAGCGGGTGCTCGACGGAGAGACGGTCGAGATCGGCGGCCTGCGCTTCGGCTTCGTCGGCGGCGGACTGCGCACCGAGTACCGCACCCCGTACGAGCTCGACGACGACGTCTTCGCGGCCAAGGTCGCCGCGGTCGGCGAGGTCGACGTGCTGTGCTGCCACATTCCGCCCGCCGTGCCCGAACTGCTGTACGACACGGTCGCGCGGCGTTTCGAACGCGGGAGCGAGGCGGTCCTGCGCATGATCCACGAGACCCGGCCGAAGTACGTGCTGTTCGGGCACGTCCACCAGCCGCTCGTCCCCCGGACGCGCATCGGCCGTACAGAATGCGTGAACGTCGGACACTTCCGCGCGCGGGGGGTTCCCTACGTTCTCGAGTGGTAGCCGCTACGCTCCGCTCAAGGCAGTGACGCCGCGCCCATTTCCGCCCGATAACCAGCTTGAAAGAGGGAAACGCCGATGGCGGACCGTACGAGCTCCAGTATCGCGATCAAGGCTGGAAAGCCGGAGATCATGGCGGTTATCGCCGATTTTGCGGAATACCCTGAATGGGCGGAAGGAATCACCGCGGCCGAGGTCGTCACCACCGGAGACGACGGCCGCGCCGAACAGGTGCGGATCACGCTGGAGGCCGGACCGATCAAGGACACCTACGTCCTGGCCTACGACTGGGACGACGACGAGGCGGTGCACTGGCACCTCGCGGAGCGCGGCACGATGTTGACCGGCATGACCGGCGCCTACCGGCTCGCCGAACACGGCGGCGAGACCGAGGTGACGTACGAGCTGGCCGTCGACGTGCGCGTGCCCATGATCGGCATGGTCAAGCGGAAGGCGGAGAAGCGCATCATCGAGACGGCCCTCAAGGGGCTCCGGCGACGCGTCGAGGAATAGCCATGCGACGGGATCCGACGATGGGCGAGGCCGCGACCGGCGCGGGCACCCCATGGCGCGGGCATACGCCGCGGGGCGGTACGGTTTCACGCCGAACGATAGGTAGATGATGACCAATGAGTGAGCAGCCAGCATCCGTGCTCTTCGAGGCCGTGCGTCTCGCCGACACGCTCCGCCGGAGGTTCAACGCGGGCGGCGCCCCCAAGGGCGACGTGTGGAGTGAGGCGACCAGCGAGGCCTGGGGCGACCACATCGCGACGGGAGCGGCGGAGTGCCGCTACTGCCCGGTGTGCCGTGCGATCGCGGCGTCCCGGGAGTCGGGCCCGGAGGTCCTCTCCCACGTGATGGCGGCGGGTGAGCAGCTCTACTCGGCGGTCCGCGAGGCGATGGCAGGGTTCGAGCGCACGCGGCCGCGCCCCCAGGCGGCGGGCGACGACCCGGCGGGCGCCGGCACGGCGACGGGTTGACGGAGGAGAAGCGTCCATGACGCTGACCATTGGTGTTGATGTCGGCGGTACGAAGGTCGCCGCCGGTGTGGTCGACGACCATGGGCGGATTCTGGAGAAGGTACGGCGCCCGACGCCGTCCACCAGCCCGCACGAGACGGCCCGCGTGATCGCGGAGGTCGTCGACATTCTCAAGGCGCGCTTCGGCGAGGTCGAGGCGGTGGGCCTCGGCGCGGCCGGGTTCGTGGACGAGAGCCGGTCCACCGTGCTGTTCGCGCCCAACCTGGCCTGGCGCGACGAGCCCATCAAGAAGAAGGTCGAGGGCGAGGTCGGCCTGCCCGTCGTCGTCGAGAACGACGCGAACGCCACCGCTTGGGGCGAGGCGAAGTTCGGCGCCGGCCGGGGCGAGGAGCACATGGTCCTCATCACCCTCGGCACGGGCATCGGCGGCGGCCTGATCCTCGGCGGCGAGCTCTACCGCGGCCGGTTCGGCATCGGCGCCGAGTTCGGGCACTACCGCGTCGTCCCCGACGGCCGGCGCTGCGGCTGCGGCAACCGCGGCTGCTGGGAGCAGTACGCCTCCGGCAACGCCCTGGTCGCCGAGGCCCGGGAGCTCGCCCGGGTGTCCCCGGCGCTCGCCGGCCGGCTCCTCGAGCTCGGCAACGGCAGTCCCGAGGGCATCAGCGGCCCGGAGATCACCGAGGCGGCGCGCGAGGGCGACAGCGCGGCGCTGGAGTGCTTCCGCAGCGTCGCCCGCTGGGTGGGGCAGGGCCTGGCCGACCTGGCCGCCATCCTCGACCCCGGGGCGTTCGTCATCGGCGGCGGCCTGTCGGAGGCGGGCGACCTGCTGCTCGAGCCGGCACGCGCCGCGTTCGAGAACGCCCTGACCGGCCGGGGCCACCGGCCCTTCGCCGACATCAGGATCGCCGAGCTCGGCCCGGACGCCGGCATCGTCGGCGCCGCCGACCTCGCCCGTTCCCGGTAGATGGCGACCGTTCGACTGGTCAGCTACAACATCCGGTCGATGCGGGACGACCGGGCGGCGCTGGTGCGCGTCGTCCGGCGCCTGCGGCCGGACATCCTCTGCGTGCAGGAGGCTCCGCGCTTCCTGTTCTGGCGGCGGAGACGGATCTGGCTCGCCCGGCGCGCGGCGCTGGTCCCGGTCGTGCTCAAACGGGCCGCCGGGCTGCAGCTGTACGCCGGGCCTCGGGCCACGAACGCGAACGGGCGGCACCGCCTGCTGTCGCCCGTGCCCGGCCTGCACCGCCGCGGGCTCGCGCTCGGCCTGTTCGAGATCCGCGGCGTCCGCCTGCTCGCCGCCAGCGTCCACCTCGACCTCGCCACCGAGCCGCGCCGCCGGCACGCGGAGGAGGTCGCCGACGAGCTCGACCGGGTCCGCGCGGAGACCGGCGCGCCCGTCGTCGTCGCCGGGGACATCAACGAACAGCCGGGCGGCCCCGCCTGGGACCTCCTCGCCGGGCGCTTCCAGGACGCGGGCGCGACCGCGCCGTACGGGCTGCCGGAGACCTACAGCGCGGCGAACCCGAGCCGCCGCATCGACGGCGTCTTCGCCGACGAGGGCATCGAGGTCCTCCGCTGCGGCGTGCCGGACGACCCCGACCTGCTCGCCGACTACCCGGCCGCCACCGACCACCGCCCCGTCCTCGCCGAACTCCGCCTGTAAACGGCGCTCGCCGGCGCGAGCGCGGTTCGCGGCCGCCCAACGCGCCGTCTTCCCTCGTGTCTGAAGGCTCGCCGGCGCGGTTCGCGGCCGCCCAACGCGCCGTCCTTCCTCGTCTGGTCGCTGCTCCCGGCTCCTCGGTACAGACGAGCGCGCCCGCTCACGCGCGGTGAGCGGACGCGGAGGCCGGCGGAATCAGACCACGGCGCCGTCGTCGTCCGGAGGGTCGTCGCCCATGCGGAGGACAAGTGCGACGAAGCCGCCGATGAAGGCCGCGACCGCGGCGAACGCCGCCCAGCTCGGGACCGCCCAGCCGAGGAACACCGACAGCACCAGGTACAGCGGCCCGCCCAGCAGCGCGATCCACGCGAACTTGGTCATCGGGTCCGCCTTCGGCAGCGGCGGCGGGGGAGGGGGGATGAAATGCTCTTCCTCGTCCTCGGAGGCGGGTTTGACGACCCGGGCCGTCACGGTGCGCTCCGGCCCGGCTTCGTCACCGGGCCCGCCACCGGCCTCCTCGGGCCCCTCGTCGATGTTCTCCTCGGCGGGCCAGGGCACCTCGTCGCCGTCCGCGGGCCGGTCGAAGCCCGCCACGATCTCGGCGAAGATCTCGTCCTCGTCGCGTGAGGCGGCGTAGTCCGCGCGCAACTCGGGGAGGCGTCGTTCGAGGATGTCCTCGGCGGCCTGCTTGGCCGCCGCGTCGGCGTACAGCCGGTCGGTGGGCTCCTCGGGCAGCCGCACGTCGAGGTAGCCGCCGGTCGTGCCCGGCGCCGGCGCCGCGTAGGCGGCGATGCCCGCCTCCCGGAGCGCGGCCAGCATCGCGTCGGCGAGCTGTGGAGCCAGGTCGGCCAGTGGAATGTAGGAGTCCGCCGTGAGCCCGTTGCCGCGCCGACTCATACCCCGGTCTCCCGTCGCATCATGGCCAGGCCGTCGTGCGGCACGTCGGTCGTGCGCGACCGGACGTACGGCGTCAACGCCATGGCGCCTCCCCTCGAACTGCCGTCGCCCGACGCTTCAAGATGAGCCTACGGCCCCCGCGCCGTGCAATGACGAAAACGTGCCGTGTGTGGATGTGGGTGTGTCCGGCCTGAGATGGGAAGATGATTATCATCCCACGGACGGGTTAACGGCAGGGGGTAGGGGAAGGCGGGACGTTGTTCTACTGGGTCGTCAAGGCGATCTTGGGTCCCATCCTGTACCTGGTCTGGCGACCACGGGCACAGGGGACGCGTAACGTGCCGCGCCGTGGCCCCGCGATCCTGGTCGGCAACCATCTGTCGTTCGCCGACCACTTCTTCGGGCCCCTGCCGCTGCCCCGCAAGGTCACCTTCCTGGCGAAGGCGGAGTACTTCACCGGAACCGGCGTGAAGGGCCTCATCAGCCGGATGTTCTTCCGGGGCGTCGGGCAGGTGCCCATCGACCGTACGGGTGGCCGGGCGAGCGAGGCCGCGCTGCGGACCGGCCTCCGCGTCCTGGGGGAGGGCAGGCTGCTCGGCATCTACCCGGAGGGGACGCGCGCGCCGGACGACCGGCTCTACCGTGGCAAGACCGGGGTGGCCCGGCTCGCCCTGGAGTCGCGTGCGCCGGTCGTCCCGATGGCCATGATCAACACGTTCGAGCTGATGCCCTCCGGGCGGACGCTGCCCCGTCTGCGCCCGCGGCCGGAGGTGCGGTTCGGCGAGCCCCTCGACTTCTCCCGGTACTACGGCATGGCGCACGACAGGGTTGTGCTGCGCGCGGTCACCGACGAGATCATGTACGCCATCATGCGGCTGTCGGGCCAGGAGTACGTCGACCGGTACGCCTCCGACGTCAAGAAGGACCTGACGGCCGAGAAGGACGAGACCGTGAAGGCGGAGGACGGCCCAGGCCGTACGGTGGAGCGTGAGACGGGCTCCGGAGACCTTCCCCAGGGGAGAGTGACGAGAGTAAGGCCCCTGAAGGGCTGATCAGGGCCCTCTCTATCCGATATGGTCTAGACCAATCGGGATGGTCGTGTCCTGAGGACGCGCCGCTTCGAATACGTCCTACCCGCGCCACTAGTCTGGTCGGGTGAACCCAGGGTTACAAAGAGGAGTTGGGCATGCGTGTCGGAGTGCTGACCGGTGGCGGTGACTGCCCCGGCCTGAACGCCGTCATCCGCGCCGTGGTCCGCAAGGGCATCCAGGTCTACGGATACGAGTTCGTCGGCTTCCGCGACGGCTGGCGTGGTCCGCTCGAGGGCGACACCCGGCCGCTCGACGTGCAGGCGGTGCGCGGCATCCTGCCGCGCGGCGGCACCATCCTCGGCTCGTCCCGGACGAATCCGATCAAGATCGAGGGCGGCGTCGAGCGGATCAAGGACAACCTCGCCGGGCTGGGCGTCGACGCGCTCATCGCCATCGGCGGGGAGGACACCCTCGGCGTGGCGCGCCAGCTGTACGACAAGGGGGTGAAGGTCGTCGGCGTCCCCAAGACGATCGACAACGACCTCAACGCCACCGACTACACGTTCGGGTTCGACACCGCGGTGAACATCGCGATGGAGGCCATCGACCGGCTGCACACCACGGCCGAGTCGCACCACCGCGCGCTGATCTGTGAGGTCATGGGCCGGCACGCGGGCTGGATCGCGCTGCACGCCGGCATGGCGGCGGGCGCGAACGTCATCCTCATCCCGGAGAAGCCGTTCGACATCGAGAAGGTCTGCGGCTACGTCGAGAGCCGTTTCAAGACGCGCTACGCCCCGATCATCGTGGTCGCCGAGGGCGCCCACCCGGTCGACGGCCAGATGGACACGCAGACGCAGGAGCTCGACGCCTTCGGTCACGTGCGCCTCGGCGGCATCGGTGAGCGCCTCGCCGCCGAGATCGAGAAGCGCACCGGCAAGGAGGCCCGTACGACCGTCCTCGGGCACATCCAGCGCGGCGGCACCCCGACCGCGTTCGACCGGGTGCTGGCCACCCGGTTCGGCGTGCACGCGATCGACGCGGTGCACGACGGCGCGTTCGGCAAGATGGTCGGCCTGCAGGGCACCGAGATCGCCCGGGTCGACCTGAGCGCGGCCACCGACCAGCTCAAGACCGTCCCGGTCCAGCGGTACGAAGAGGCCGAGGTCTTCTTCGGCTGATCGGAGGCCGGGGCGACCCGGTCCCGTACGGACGTGATCATCGGCCCGTGGCGCGCGTCATGCCACGGGCCGGTTCGCGTCACCGCCGGGGAAGAGCGGCATGTGCCGCCCGGGATGGTACGGGTAGTCGCCATCGTGCGCGACACTTGAGGGGCACCCGTCAGTGTCCGTTGGAGGTAGGACGCATGCCCACGCTCGAAACCGCGACGCAGCCCCAGAACGCCGAGCGGCCCGCCGTCGCCGGTGAG
Source organism: Actinoallomurus vinaceus (assembly GCF_039542055.1). Classification (NCBI taxonomy): domain Bacteria; kingdom Bacillati; phylum Actinomycetota; class Actinomycetes; order Streptosporangiales; family Thermomonosporaceae; genus Actinoallomurus; species Actinoallomurus vinaceus. The sequence continues at coordinate 812,913 of NZ_BAABHK010000003.1, read as the reverse complement.
CCCTGCGTTCTCCTCAAACTGGGCGAGATCGTCCTCAAGGGTAAGAACCGCGAGCTGTTCGAGCGGCGGCTGCAGAACAACATCCGCGCCGCCGTCAAGGGGCTCGGCATCAAGATCCAGATCTGGCAGCGCGAAGGCGTCATCGTCGTCCGCGCCGAGAGCGGCGAGCTGGCCGACGTCGACGCCGTGGCCCGGCGGCTCACCGACGTGATGGGCATCGTGTGGGTGCACCGCGCCTGGCGGGTGGCCAAGGACGTCGACGCGACCGTCCAGGCGGCCCTCGATCTGGTCGCCCAGCACCCCGCCCTCGCCCGCAAGGGCGCGTTCGCCATCCGGGCGCGCCGCCGCGACAAGCGCTTCCCGATCACCTCCTCCGACCTCAACACCCTCGTCGGCGCGAAGGTCAAGGAGCGCTACGACCTGCCGGTCAACCTCAAGCACCCGGACCTCGCGGTGTTCATCGAGGTCGACCAGCGCGAGGTGTTCGTCTTCACCGACGGCATGCCCGGTGCGGGCGGCCTGCCGGTCGGCATGAGCGGCCGGGCGCTGGTGCTGATGTCGGGCGGCATCGACTCGCCCGTCTCGGCGTACCGCATGATGCGCCGCGGCCTGCGGGTCGACTTCCTGCACTTCTCCGGGATGCCGTTCACCGGCCCAGAGTCGATCTACAAGGCGTACGCCCTGGTGCGCGAGCTCGACAAGTTCCAGGGCGGCTCCCGGCTGTTCGTCGTGCCGTTCGGCAAGGCGCAGCAGCAGATCAAGTCCTCCGGCGCCGACCGGCTCCAGATCATCGCGCAGCGCCGGCTGATGCTGAAGACCGCGGAGGTCGTCGCGCACAACCTCGGCGGCGCGGCCCTGATCACCGGCGACTCGCTCGGCCAGGTCAGCAGCCAGACCATGCAGAACATCACCGCGCTCGACGACGCGGTGAGCCTGCCGATCCTGCGCCCGCTCATCGGCATGGACAAGACCGAGATCATGGCCGAGGCGCGGAAGATCCACACCTTGAGCATCTCGGAGCTGCCCGACGAGGACTGCTGCACCGTGCTCACCCCCCGCCGCGCCGAGACCCGCGCCAAGATCGACGACCTGCGCCAGATCGAGAAGCGGCTCGACGCGGGGGAGATGGCCGAGCAGCTCGCCGCCAACCTCCAGGAGCACCGCCCGTCGTACGGCGAGCCCGCCGCCTGACGCGAGGGCCGGGGCTCACCGGGTCAGCCGCGCCGGTGCCTCGGCAACAGGAAGCCGACCACCGCGATGGCCAGGCCGAGCCCGGCCGCGATGAGGAAGACCCGGTCGTAGCCGGCGGCGAGGGCATGCGGGATCGGACGAGGCCCAGGCAACGCCGGGAACGGCTTGCGCGTGAGGCCCCCGGCGTTGCCGGGGGCCTCACGCTCTGTGGCTACTTGATCGAGTTGAGGTCGAGTTCGGCGACTTCGACGCAGGTCGCGTTTCCGCTCCCGCTTCGGCTGCTCTTCCGCCAGGGCAGACTGCGTACGGCGCTCTCAGGGATCACCACGGACTGGACTACTCCTTGATCACAGCGGCGATGAACTCCGTCGATTCCTCCGGGTCCAGCGCCACAGCTGAAATGTTCCCGAAATCCACCCTAAACCGGCGTACGTCCGCAGCGCTTTCCGCATAGATGTCGCCGCCCTTCGTCTCGACGTACGCCACTTCCGGTGCCAACTGCTCGGGGAAGCTCAGGATGATGAACGGCCCATCGAGGCCGGGGTGTGCGCCAGCCGTGTACGGCAGCACGCGCAGACTGACGTTCGGTCGCCGAGCGGCATCCAGTAGCACGCGGAGCTGGCTCCGCATCACCTCCGGGCCGCCGATCGGCCGCCGTAGCGCGGCTTCATCGATGATCGCGGTGAACGTTGGTGCCGGCCGGTCGGTACGGCCGAGCAAGATCCGGCGTGCGGAGCGCGCCTGCACTCGCCGCTGCACCACCGTTTCATCCCCAGGTAGTGATGCGCGGATGACCGCCCGGGCGTAGTCGTCGGTCTGGAGCAGCCCGGGAATCAGCTGTGGGCTCCATTCCTCGATCGTCGCCGCGTCATCCTCCAACGCCACGTAGGAGCCTCGGAACACGTCGGAGTAGTCAGTCCACCAGCCGCGCCGCCAGGCATTCTTGTGGAGTTCCGTGAGGGCGGCGCGGTTGGCATTGTCTACGCCGTAGAGGTCGAGCATCGTACGAAGATCGGCGACCGTTGGCTTGGTCTGGGCTTTCTCGATCCTGCTGACCTTGAAGCGGCTCCATCCGAGCTGGGCGGCGGCCTCCTCGACGGCGAGGCCGACATCCTTGCGAAGGCGGCACAGTTCGCTCGCGAGCTTGCGTCCGCGCACGGTGGGGCTGTGGGGCTGGGTCATGGCTGAGGTTACCCGATCACTACATATTGCTACGAGATGGTGGCCGACTGTGGTCGAATATGTTCGCCGTCACCATGCTAGGTGCATGGTGGTCGTGCACACAGCTCGTTCGACATTCAGACTTCCGACAAGGGAGATGGTCCCCCGTGGTCCCTGATCGTCCGGCGATCGCCGACCGCATCGGATTGCCGCCGTCGTCGTCCTGGCTGGCGCTTCGCGCTCGCCCTGAGTACGCCGGTAAGGCTCGTCGATTCGCGTCCACCGCCGTGTTCGGCTATCCGCACGACCCCTACGACATCGGCCTCATCGCGAGCGAGCTCGTTACCAACGCGATCGTCGCCACCGCAGCTCTACGCTCGTGGCCGGACGAGGTGCATCCGATTCGTGTGGAACTCAAAGTCACCGAGCGATACGTGTATCTGGCCGTCACCGACCCCGACCACCGGCCGATGCCCGGCTCTGACCGGGGCGGCCAACTGGCAGAGCACGGGCGCGGTCTCACAATCGTTGATCAGGGCGCCGCTGCGCGATGGGTCACTTACACGGAGCACGGGAAGACCGTGCACGTCATCATCGTCGCACCCGAAATCACCCTGACGGCCGATGAGGCCGCGCAGATCGGAGCACCGACGTGAAACCGGTCGAAGTGACCTTGCAAACGCTCGGGCCTACATACGAGAACAAGGCCGTCTACTCAGACGAGGCGTTTTCTCGTCTGAGTAGACGGCGCGGACAACGACGGGCGGCTCGTGCCTAGCGGCAGGTCTTGCCCGAGCACTTCTCCAGGCGGTGCAGCAGCGCGGTGAGCTGCTTGAGCCGGGCCGCGGGCACGCGGGTCACGGCGTTGTCGAGTTCGTTCGGGTCGCGGCTCAGGTCGTAGTACTCGCGCTCCCCGTCGGCGTACTCGACGTACACCTCGTGTCCGGTGCGGACCGCCTCGTAGCTCGGCGGGTTGCCGCTCGCGGCCGCCTGCAGGTCCGGATCGCCCGCCAGGTGGTCGGGGCCGTGATGCTCGATGAGGACCCCGTCGCGGCTCTTCGCCGCGGGCCCGGCCTTGAAGAACGGCGCGAGGGAGCGGCCGTCGACCGCCGCGGGGACCTTCACCCCGGCGAGGTCCTCGAAGGTCGGGCACAGGTCGGTGTTCTGCGCGAGCGTGCTCGTCTGGTGACCGGCCGCGACGCCCGGGCCCTTGACGACCAGCGGCACCCGGATGTCCGTGTCGTAGGCGGTCATCTTCCCCTGCGCGAGCCGGTGCTCGCCGAGGTGGAAGCCGTTGTCGGAGCTGAAGACGAGGTAGGTGTCACGGTCGACGCCGTTGTTCTTCAGCGCGGTCTGGATGTTGCCGATCATCCGGTCGACGGCCTGCACGGCCTGGGCGCGCTTGCGGAACACGGTGTCGATCGTGGTGATCTGCTTCGCGGTGAGCCGCTTGTGGTTCTTGATCCACGCCGGTTTGTCGGACATGTCGGCCTCGTTGAACGCCGGTCCGCGCGGGGCCTTCAGGCCGGGGAACTTGTTCTTGTCCTGTGGGGCCGGGGTGTACGGGGCGTGCGGGGCGAAGGTGGCGATCTCCAGTACGAAGGGCTTGCCGGCCTTGGCCGACTGGCCGATGAACTGCTGCCCTTTGCCGCTCAGGACGTTGGTCAGGTAGTCCTTCGGCTTGTTGCCGTACTTCACGACCCGGCCGTTCTCGTTGAGCGAGTAGTTGAACTCGGGGTAGCCGTTGCCCGCGACGTCCCATTCGCTCCAGCCGGGCGGCACCGGGTCCGTCGGCTGGTAGCCGTTGAGGTACTTGCCCATCATGGCGGTGCGATAGCCGGCCGCCTGAAGCGCGGTGGCGAAGGTGTGGTTCTGGTTCCCGCGAGCGTTGAACGTCTGGTACCCGCCGTCCTTGCCGCCGTTCGTGAACACGCCGGTGTTGTGCGGGAGGCGCCCGGTGAACGTCGTCGTCCGCGACGGGCAGCACAGCGAGTCGGTCACGAAGTAGTTGGAGAACGTGGTGCCCTGCTGCTGCATCTTCTGCACGTTCGGCATGTACGGGACGAGGTTCATCGCGAGGTCGTCGGTGAGGACGAAGACGATGTTGGGCGGGGGTTTCTTCTGAGCCGTGACTTGCTGCGAACTTCGCTCGGCGGCCGCCGCGCCACAGGCGCTGAGGGCGAGACAGGCCGCGCTGGTCAGAGCCAGGATCCGTTTCATGTCAGACCTTTCGTCGACTCCAGTCAGCCTCCCGTAAGAGTCTTGGAAAATGATCGGAGCGGCTTGGCATGATCATGGGAGTGTGAGTCGGGTCACCTCCGCGCGACCGGCGAGGCGTCACTCGTCGGAGGAGCGCGGCGGGACGCTGAGGATGGAGTGGTAGTAGCCCGGCGGGTCGGGCTCGTCGACGGGACGGCCCTCGGCCTCCACCCAGGCGTGCGCCATGAAGGGTTCGGTGCGGACACCCACGTGCCAGGTGGGCCAGACTCCGTACGCGCGGCACACCAGCGCCGTGGCCAGCGACCGCTGCAGGCACCCCTCGCCCGCGCACAGCACGCTGGTCGTCACGACGGCGTGCCGGGCCCGGCGGGCCCGGTCGTAGTCGGCCGGCCCGGCTCCCGCCCGCAGGACCACGAGGACCGCCCGGATGCGCCGCGGTGGCAGCCGTGCCAGTACCCGCGCGGCCCCGACGGCCAGGAACGTCAGCGAACGCAGGACCAGCGGCAGCCTGCCACCGCTGGTCACCGTGACCGGGGTGCTCACTGCGCGGCCTCCTCGACCACCTTGGCGGCGCGCAGGCTCTCCACGAGGGCGGTGACGTCCGTTCCGGCGCGCTCGACCTCGATCGCGTGCCGCTCGGCCAGGGTCCGGGCCACCTCCGGCTCGGTCACTCCGTCGAGGAGCATCCGCAGGACCAGCGCGCCGGTGGGGTTGAGCTGCCAGTACCGTCCCGCCGCCTGGTCGAGCAGCACGAGCCCCGTGCCGGTGTCGGCGGTGGACACGTCCCGGCGAAGTCGCAAGGTCATGATCGTCCTTTCACTACGGCGTCGCGTGACGTACGGGCGGCGCGCAGCCACACCTCGCAGGCGAGAGTCGCGTCCAGCGCCGGCAGGCCCAACGTCGGTGGATAGAGCGAGAGGCAGGCGGAGCGCAGCGCCTCGGCATCGACCAGCCCGAGCCGGGCCAGCAGCGGGTCCTCCAGCAGTTCGGCGAAGCGAGCGCGGAACCGGCGCAGCCCGGCGTGCCCGTCCACCGCGTAGTGGCCCTTGGTGGTCCTCTCCAGGAGATCCCGCGGAACGGTCCCGGCCATCGCCTCGGTCAGCAACGGCTTGTACAGGCGAGGGTCGGTCCGTTCCTCCATGCGCACGGCGAGGCACGCCTCGAGCACCCGGTCGTCCAGGAACGGCACCGCGAGCGTCAGTCCGGCTCGGCGGGCCTGCCGCACCGCCTGGCGGTACGTCTTCGCGCCTTGGCGCGCGAAGACGAGGGCTTCGTGCCGGGCCCGGTCGAGGGCCAGCGGCGCCGCCGTTCCGGCCGCCTCGCGGATCACGCGGCGTACCGTCTCGACGGCCTGATCGGTGGCCCAGGGCGGCAGCCGGAACGCGGGCTCCCAGCGATGCGGTTCTCCGGCGAGGGACACCGGCCGGTCGATGTCCTGCGCCGCCTCTGCCAGCCATCGGCCGTACGCGCGTGTGTCCGCGAGCGCCCGAAGCGATCCGCCGAGCGGCCATCGGTACCGGGCGCGGTATCCGCGCAGGTGGGACAGGGTGGTGAGGGGACGCCGGCGCGCGAGCGTATGCAGGTAGGCCGGTGGGGACTGCAGGACCTCGTCCCCGCCGAAGCCGCTCAGGTGGACCCGCGATCCTCGGCGGGCCATCCGCTGCCAGACCGCGTCGGAGCGGGCGATGTCCCGGAAGGCGCCGAACGGCTCGTCCATGGGCGGCACCCCGACGATGCCCTCGTACGGCAGGGGGACGTCCCCCGGGTCGATGACCTCGTGGACCACCCTGCCCCGCGTCGTCAGACGATCGGCCGCGCGTACCGCCCACGCCACGTCGTCGTTGCCCGGATCGGTCGTGGCGACCGTCACTCCGAGCAGGTCGACGCCTCGATCGGCCGCCAGAAAGCACAGCGTCGTCGAGTCCAGGCCCCCGGACAGGTCGGCGCTGACGATGCCACCGCCGGTCGTACGGATGGCCACCGCCTCGGCCAGTCTGTCGGCCAGAACTCCGGCGCCCTCGGCGAGAGAGAGGTCCGGCTCGGGAGGCCGCCACCACGGGACCGTCCGGGCGGCCCCGTCGTCGTCGAGGAGAAGGTAATGGTCGGCGGCTACGCCCTGTACGCCGCGCCATGGCGTCAGGTCCGTCAGCGCGAAGGGGAGCCACGGATAGAGCAGATACAGGGCCAGGTGTTCTTCGTCGACGTCGGAGCCGGCCAGGGCGGCCAGGGTGTCGGACCGGTCACCCGCCACCGTCACCCGGCCGATACGGGTCTGGAAGACCCTCCTGAGTCCGGAGACGGTTCCCTGTACGCGGACGCGGCCGTCAACGCTCGCGATCAGGTGGAAGCTGCCCGCCAGGGCGGAGGCCGGCCGGTCGAGGTCGGCCACCGTACGCGTCCCGGCGACCTGGTCGGCGAGGAGGGCGGCGGTGCCGCGGCACGGCCCCAGCACCGCCACCTGTACGCCGTCGGCACCGGCGAGCCGAAGTTCGTCCGGTGACCAGTTCCCGATGAGAAACGGCCGCCCGGAGGGATGAGGCACCTCTTGCGAGGCCTCGGGCCGTAGGACGGCCACCGCGTCCGCGGCGTCCTCCCGATCGGGAAGGGCCACGAACCACGTCTCATCGGAACCGTTCACGACGGGTCTCAGTGGGGGATGTGGCCGTGGTACTCGGGGATCAGACCTCCGGAGCCCTTCGTCTGTTCGGCGAACGATCCCGCCTCGGCCAGCATCGGGGGTTCGTAGGGAAGCGGCTCGTCAGGAACGCGATCCATGGTCCTCCTTCACCTTTCGTCGGACCGTTTCCCCGGTTTTACCCCGGCCACGACCGCATGATCAACTTCCCTTTGCCCAATCTTTGCGGTAGATCGGCAACGGCCACCGGCGCCAACCCCACGCCCCGCGTCGATCCAAGGGCCGCACCGGTGCGTCGCTACGGCCCTTGGACGCCTCAGCGGGAGCGGGCGGGCAGGGTGAGGATGACCAGGCTGGCGGCGAGGAGGGCCAGGCCGGCGAGGGCGACGGCGCCGAGGTGCTCGCCGAGGACGACCAGCCCCAGGACCGCCGCGACCGCCGGCTCGGCGAGGGTGAGGGTCGTCGCCGCGGCGACCGGCGTCGTCCGCAGCCCCCGGCCGTACAGCAGGTAGCCCACCCCGGTCGTGATCACGCCGAGGTAGAGCGCCGCCGCCGCGCCGGGTCCGGTGAGCAGCCAGCCGGAGCCCGCGATCAGCAGGACCGGCAGCAGCAGCACCCCGGATCCGCCGAACAGCGTGCCGAGCACCGCGCGGCTGTCGTCGCCCCGGGTGATGAGGTACGAGGCGACGGTGGCGTACGCCGCGTACCCGAAGCCGGACAGCAGGGCCAGTGCGACGCCCACCGGCTCCACGCCGGCTGCCTGGCCGCCGAGGGTGAGGGCCGCGCACCCGGCGACCGCGCCCGCCGTCGACAGCAGCCAGCGCGGGGTCAGCGTCCCCATGCCCAGCAGCCGGGACAGCAGGCCGGCGAAGACGGGTCCGCTGCCGATCGTGACGACCGTGCCGGTCGCCACGCCGGTACGGGCGACGGCGCTGAAGAACGCCGTCTGGTAGACGGCGGCGAGCACCGCGCCCAGCAGAAGGATCAGCCGGGTCCGCGTGCCGCGGGCGAGCAGGGGCCGCAGGCCGCCGCTCCGCAGGGCCACGGCGAAGAGGAAGGCGCCGCCGATGAGCAGGCGCGCGGCGCCGACCGCGACCGGGCCGGCATGGACGAAGCTGCGGACGGTGCCGGTCGTGCCCCACAGGGCGGCGGCCAGGACGATGTCGGCGGATCCGCCGAGCCTCCGGCGTACGGGCACGGCGGAGGAGACCTCAGAGGTGGTCAAGGAGAACGCTCCAGATTGGTGAACCGTATCGGGTACGCGAATCCGGGGCGCGCCGAAAGAGCCGCGTCAGCGCGGCGTCAGAGAAGGCGCCCGGCGGTGCCGGGCGTGCGTGCGGTGGCCCCGGTCAGAACCGGGGCGGCCCGAGCTGGGCGGTGTAGTACGCCATGCCGGAAAGACTACCGGGAGGTCGGTCGGGGTGGGTTGGTCGGGTGAGACCCGGGAGGTCGGTCGGGGTGGGTTGGTCGGGTGAAACCCGTCCGCCTGCCCGCGGCGCGCCGCCCGGGGGTCCGGACGGCACGCCGCGCGGCGTCGGATCAGACCTGGGTGAGGGTGCGGCCGACCACGGGCGGCAGGTCGCGCACGGTCGCGGCCAGCTCCCGTACGTCGCCGTCCACGAGGGCCTGCGGGCCGTCGCACAGGGCGCTCTCCGGGTGCGGGTGCACGTCGATGATGACGCCGTCGGCGCCGACCGCGATCGCCGCGCGGGTCAGCGGGAGGACCAGGTCGCGGCGTCCGCCGGAGTGGGACGGGTCGACGATGACGGGCAGGTGCGACAGGCGCTGGGCGACCGGGACGGCCGAGATGTCCAGGGTGTTGCGGGTGGCCTTCTCGAACGTGCGGATGCCGCGCTCGCACAGCACGATGTCGAGGTTGCCGCGCTGGGCGATGTACTCGGCCGCCATCAGCCACTCCTCGATGGTGGCGTTCATGCCGCGCTTGAGCATGACCGGCCTGCCGGCGGCGCCGACCGCCTGCAGCAGCGCGAAGTTCTGCATGTTCCGGGTGCCGACCTGGAGCATGTCGGCGTAGGAGGCGACGAGCTCGACGTCGCGCGCGTCGACGACCTCGGTCACGATGGGCATGCCGGTCTCGGCGCGCACGTCGGCCAGGATCCGCAGGCCCTTCTCGCCGAGCCCCTGGAAGGCGTACGGGGAGGTGCGCGGCTTGAAAGCGCCCCCGCGCAGGAGGGTGGCGCCCGCGGACTGGGCCAGCCGCGCCGCCCCGAGGGTCTGCTCCGGCGTCTCCACCGCGCAGGGACCGGCGATGAGGGTCATGGTGCCCGGGCCGATCGGGACCCCGCCGACCCGGACGACCGAGCGGTCGGGGTGGTTCTCCCGGCTGACGAGCTTGTACGGGACGGAGATCCGTACCACGTCGGTGACGCCGGGCAGGGCGTGCAGGTTCAGCGTTCCGAACTGCTCGACGTCGCCGACCAGCCCGACGATCGTACGGTTGACGCCCCGGCTGACGAACGCCTCGCCGCCCGCGTTCTCCACCAGCGCGACGACGGCCTGGATATGCGCTTCCTCCGCCTCGGCGGACATGACCACGACCATGGTGCTCCCTCTCCCAGAAACGACAGATGCCCCGGACCCATCGGGCCCGGGGCATCTGTCAGTGGTTGCCTTTTAGCGCAGCGTCCTCCTGGCAGCCACCCGAGTCCCGGGCCCGCCATAGGTAAAGGAGAAGACGTTGCTCACGGAGCACAGCCTAGCCGATGCGCGGAGCGCCCGTGGGGGAGGGGCTCGGCGCGTACCGTCGGCGGGGGGTGGCAGGATGGCCGATGACCATGAGCGGGGATTCGAAGAGTCGAGGACGCGGTGGGGCCTGAGGATCGCCTCCCGCCGGGGCAGTACGTCCCGCGCGGCTGGCCCGTCCTGCACTACGGCCCGGTGCCGAAGTTCCGGCCCGAGCGCTGGGACCTGCGCGTGTACGGCGCGACCGAGGCGGGCCGGGAGTACCAGTGGACCTGGCCGGAGGTCGAGGCGATGCCGCGCGCGAAGGTCACCGCCGACTTCCACTGCGTCACGAAGTTCACCGTCCCCGACGTGGGGTGGGAGGGCATCCTCACCGCCACCCTCGTACGGCTGGCGCCGCCGGCCGGCGAGGCCACGCACGTCATGGTGTGGGCGGAGTACGGCTACAGCGCGAATCTCCGGATGACCGACTTCCTCGCCGAGACGACGCTGCTGGCCACCCACCGGGACGGCGAGCCGCTCGCTCCGGACCACGGGGCGCCGCTGCGGATGGTCGTGCCGCACCTGTACGCCTGGAAGAGCGTGAAGTGGGTGCGCGCCATCGAGTACCTCACCGTGGATCGCCGCGGCTTCTGGGAGGAGCGCGGCTACCACAACGTCGCCGATCCGTGGCGCGAGCAGCGGTACTCCTACCAGGAGGACGACCTCCCGGCCTGAGGGAGTTGGCGAAAAACCCGCGTCTCCGTGACGGTGGCATTACCGTCTGTGGTCATGCTGGGGATTTCGGTCGAGGCCGTACTCGCCGCCACGGCCGCCCTGATGGCGGCCGCCGCTGGATGGTCGCTGGGGTCGGCCCGCCGCCGTGACGGACACGACGTGCCGGGCGGTGAGTCGTCCTTCGCCGTTCTGCACACCATCTCGCTCGCGTCGGCGTCGCTGCGCACCGGCCTGAGCGAGGAGTCGGCGCGGCGCGCCGCTCGTCACCTGCGGGAGCTCCTCGGTGTTCCGGCCGTCGCGGTCACCGACACCGAGCGGCTGCTGGCCTGGGAGGGCGTCGGGGAGGCCCATGCGGGGCAGGTGCTCGGGCTCGCCTCCCCGGTGCTCGGCACCGGGCGGCCGCGCGTCGCGGCGCCGGCGCTGGTCGCCTGCGGCGATCCCGGCTGCCCGCTGCGGGTCGCGGTGATCACACCGCTGACCATCGAGGGGCGCGTCGCCGGGACCCTGGCCGCCTTCGGCGAGGGCGTCCGGGACGAACGCCTGCAGACGGTCGGCGAGGTCGCCCGCTGGGCCTCCGGGCAGTTGGAGTTGGCCGAGCTGGACTCCTCCAAGACGCGACTCGAGGAGGCGGAGATGCGGGCCCTGCGCGCCCAGATCTCCCCGCACTTCGTCTACAACTCGCTGACCACGATCGCCTCGTTCGTCCGCACCGATCCCGAGCGCGCCCGTGAGCTGCTGCTCGACTTCGCCGACTTCGCGCGTTACTCGTTCCGCGACCGGCGGGACTTCACGACGCTGGCCGAGGAACTGCGGTCGATCCACCGGTACCTGCTGCTCGAGCGCGCCCGCTTCGGCGACGAGCGGCTGCGGTTCAGCGTCGAGATCGCGCCGGAGGTGCTGCCGGTCGCGGTGCCGTTCCTGTCCCTGCAGCCGCTCGTCGAGAACGCCATCCGGCACGGCATGCAGTACGGGACCGAACGGTTCCACGTACGGATCACGGCGCGGGACGCGGGCGCCGAGGCGGAGATCAGCGTGGAGGACGACGGGGTCGGCATGGATCCCGGCAAGCTGCGCGCCCTCCTGGCGGACGGGGGAGAGGACGCGGCGCACGGCGGCATCGGCCTGGTGAACGTCGACCACCGCCTGCGTCAGGTCTACGGGGAGGAGTACGGCCTGGTCATCGAGACGGCCGTCGGAGCGGGGATGAAGGTCGGCCTCCGCGTGCCCAAGAGCCACCCAGGTGTCGCCGCAGGGTAAAAGAAAACAACTACTTAGTGAAACGAGTTGCATACTGACGGTAAAAGAGGGAGTCTCCTGCCATGCTTCGCGTGCTCGCCGCCGATGATGAGGCCCCCGCGCTGGAGGAGCTCACCTACCTGCTCCGCCGACACCCGCGGATCGAGCACGTCAAGCCGGCCCGGGACGCCGCCGAGGCGCTCCGCGAGATCGGACGGATGATGAAGAGCGGTGAGCGGCTCGACGCGGTGTTCCTCGACATCTGCATGCCGGCGCTCGACGGCCTCGACTTCGCCCGCCTCGCCGCCGGTTTCGCCGACCCGCCCGCCATCGTGTTCGTCACCGCCCACGACGAGTTCGCCGTCACCGCCTTCGAGTTCGGCGCCGTCGACTACATCCTCAAGCCCATCGACCCCGACCGTCTCGGCGAGGCCGTTCGCCGCGTCGACGAGGCCGTCCACCGGGAGATCGCTCCGTACGAGCCGGAGACGGACGAGGTGATTCCGGTGGAGCTCGGGGGGCGCACCCGCCTGATCTCCCGTGCCGACGTCACCCACGCCGAGACGCAGGGCGACTACATCCGCCTGCACACCGCCGACGGCAGTTATCTCCTCCGGATGCCGCTGGCCGCCCTCGCCGAGCGCTGGCGGACCGCCGGTTTCATCCGGATCCACCGGAAGACGCTCGTCGCCGCGGGGCACATCACCGAGCTCCGCTTCGACGAGGGCCGCGCGCTCGTGCAGGTCGGCGACCTGCTGCTGCCGGTGAGCCGCCGCCACACGCGGGAGGTCCGCGACCTGCTCATCAGGCGCTTCCGGCAGAGGCCCCCATCGCCAGATGAGTGAACGCGTCACCGTCACCAGCCCGCGCGGACGCTCCAGGCGGCCCCTGAGCCGCGTCACCGGTGGCCGGAGCCGCGTCGACGCGGCACCCGTCCGGGCGCTCATGCGTGTCCAGGCCGGGCACGCCGCCGTGACCTGCGCGATCGTCGCGCTGCTCACCGGCGGGCTGCCGCTGTTGTTCGCGTGGGAGCCCGCGCTGTCGCGGGTGCGGCTGTTCGGCGTGCGCCTGCCCTGGCTGGTGCTGTGCGTGGTCGTCCCGGTCGTGTGGGTCGCCGTCGCGCGCCGGCACGTACGCCTCGCCGAACGTGCCGAGCGCGACTTCGCCGCCATGGCCCGGCACGAGTGACCCGAGCCCGCGCCGACGCCGAACGAGTTACCCGATCCTGCGCCGACCGATCCTGCGCCGACGCCGAACCCCCCGGAAGGTGGTGGGACTCGCCGCCCGGCGAGGAGAACACATGATCACAATGCTCGCGATGGCCCTGCTCATCGCCTCCCTGGCGACCGTGCCGGCGCGGGGCCGGCCCGCCCAGGTGTCCGACCTGTACACCGCCGCCCGCGAGGTGTCGCCCTGGTGGAACGCCTCGGCGATCAGCGGCGAGTACGTCTCCGCGGCGGCCTTCCTCGGCATGGCCGGCCTCGTGCTCGCGTACGGCGCCGACATGCTGTGGCTGCCGATCGGCGCCGCCGCCGGTCACGTCGTGCTGCTCGCCCTCGTGACGGCGCCGCTGCGGCGCTCCGGCGCGTACACCCTGTCGGACTTCGCCGAATGGCGGCTGGGCTCGCGGCGGGTGCGCCGCGCGGTCAGCGCCTGCGTCCTCGTCATCGGCTGGTTCTACCTGCTGCCGCAGTTCCAGGGAGCCGGAGTGACCCTCGCGGTGATCAGCGGACTGCCGGTGTGGATGGGCTGGCTCGTGGTGATGGCCGCGGTCGTCGTGCTCGTCCTCCCCGGCGGGGTGCGCAGCATCACCGGCGTCCAGGCCGTGCAGTTCTGGCTGAAGCTGACCGCCGTGACCATCCCCGCGCTCGTCTTCCTGGCCGTCTGGCGGCTGCAGAACGACGCCGACGCCGCCCGGCCCCCGTACTTCCACCGCGAGACCACGGTGACGGCCGACACGGCCGCCGGAATCCACCTGACGGCCCCCGCCGTCGTCGCGGTCACCGGCGTCCTCGACGGCCGGCGGCACACCGGTGAGCGGCTGCGCCTCCCGGCGGGCCGCCACCGGGTGCGGGCCGGGACCCGTCTCCGGTTCCCGGCGGGCGCCGCCGTGCCTCACACGTCCCGGATCGCGCTGCTGCGCGGCGACCGCTGGGCGACGCCCTTCGCGGGCGGCCGTGAGCATCCGCTCGCGGCCACCTACTCCGTGCTCCTGGCGACGATGCTCGGCACGATGGGCCTCCCACAGATCATGGTGCGCTTCTACACGAACTCGTCCGGGCGCACCGCCCGGCGAACGGCCGGGCTCGTCGTCCTGATGCTGGCGGTCTTCTCCCTGTTCCCGGCGTTGTTCGGCACGCTCGGCCGGCTCTACACGCCGGAGCTGCTGATGACCGGGGAGACCGACGCGACGCTGCTCCTGCTGCCGCACCGGATCGTGCCCGGCGTCACCGGCGACCTGCTCACCGCCCTCGTCGCGACGGGGGCATTCGCCGCCTTCACGTTCACGTCGTGCGGCGTCGTGGTCGCCGTGTCGGGCAGCATCGCGCGGGGCCTTGGAGGCGGTGTACGCGGCTTCCAGACCGCCGTCTTCGTCGCCGTGGCGGTGCCGCTGCTGCTCGCGCCCTGGGCCTGCACTCCGCAGTCGGCGGCGCTGGTGACCGTCGCGTTCGCCGTCGCGGCCTCGTCGCTGTGCCCCCTTCTCGTCCTCGGCGTGTGGTGGCGGCGGATCACCCCGCCCGGCGCGCTCGCCGGGCTGCTCGCCGGCGGAGTGCCGGCCACCGCCGCCGGGCTGGCGCGGGTCCTCGGCGACCCCGGTTACGGCTCCGGCTGGCTCGGCACTCTCCTCGAGCAGCCGGCGATCGTCACCGTGCCGCTGGCGTTCGCGGTGACGGTCGCGGTCTCGCTCCTCACCCCCGGGTGGGTCCCCGACCGTACGGACCAGGCGATGGCCCGCATGCACCTGCCCGAGGACCTCCTGCCGGAGGGGCCGCCGTGAACCGTTCGTCGCGTCCCACAGACCGCTCGACTCTCGATTACGGAACGTATACCGCGCACTACTGACCGTTTGCCGAGGCGAGGCCAATATGGGTTTCGCGGGGCGGTGCCGGGACCCTAGGGTTTCGGACACAGCAACGTTCTCGGGACGGCCGCCAGGCTCCGACTCGGGGGGGTGGACGCCAGGCGGCGCGCCTGGGTGCTGCTGAACGGTCGGGGGGTTGTTCAGCGGCACCCAGGCCTTTTTCATGCCGGGGCCGTGCCCGTATCGGGCGCGCGGGTACCGGGCGCCGCTCCCTCGCCAGACCGGCGGGGGAGCGGCCTAACCCGGACACGAAGCCCGGCTGGAGTGGCCCGAGCTGGGCGTGAGGCTCGGCCGGAGTGGCCCGAGCCGGATGCGACGCCCAGCGGGAGCGGCCCAAGCCGGGCGCGATGCTCGGCCGGAGGTCCGAGCCGGATGCGAGGCGCGGCCGGAGCGACCCAAGCCGGGCGCGATGCTCAGCCGGAGGTCCGAGCCGGACGCGAGGCGCGGCCGGAGCGGTCCGAGCCGGATGTGAGGGTCGGCCGGAGCGGCCCGGGCGGGCCGCCGGGCTCAGCCGTCGCGGAGCTTCTTGAGGGCCTCGACGTCGGCGCGGTGCGGCTCGGCGCTGCGGCCCGGGGTCTCGATGACGAGAGGCACGCCGCGGCTCACCGGATGGCGGAACAGCTCGGCGAACGGAGCCGCGCCGATCAGCCCGGCGCCGATGTTCTCGTGCCGGTCCTTGCGGGAACCGCAGGGGTCCTTGCTGTCGTTGGCGTGGATCAGCTTGAGCCGGTCGGCCCCAGCGGTCTCGGCCAGGGCGTCGAGCATCTCGGCGACGCCGCCCGGCGCCGTCAGGTCGTGCCCGGCGGCGAAGGCGTGGCAGGTGTCGAGGCAGACCCCGGCGCGCGGGTGACGGTCGACGGCGTCGAGGTACGGGCCGAGGTCCTGCACGGTGGCGCACAGCATGGCGCCCTGGCCGGCCATCGGCTCCAGGAGCAGGTCGGGGCCGTCGTCGGGGATCTCGTCGAGCAGCGGCCGCAGGTGCTCGCGGAGTTGCCGCATCGCGTCCTCGCGCGGCTGCGACACCGCGGAGCCGGTGTGCACGACCACGCCGCGCGCGCCGATCGCGGCGCCGCGCTGCAGGGCGTGCCGGATCGAGGCGACGGAGTTGGCGATGGTCTCGGGGCTCGGCGAGCCGAGGTTGATGAGGTACGGGGCGTGCACGAACACCGGCAGGTCGTGCTCCTCGCCGTACTCGCGCAGCCGCTGGTCCTCGTCGGGCTTCCCGGCCGCCCGGGCCCAGCCTCGAGGGTTGCTGACGAACACCTGGACGGCTTCGGCGCCGATCTCGGCGGCGTAGCGCAGCCCGCCGGTCGCGAGCCCGCCCGCCACCGGGACGTGCGCGCCGATCGGATTGATGGGTTCACTGGCCATGACCGGTTCAGCTTAGTGCCCCGCACCGGTGCCGTTCGGCCGGGCGCCGCTCCGAGGAGCGGCGCCGACCGACGACCGGCGCCGCCTCCCCGGCGTGGTGCACCCGGGAGGCGGCGGTCAGTGCCAGATCTTGACGACCGTGCCCTTCGGCAGCGGGGTGTTGCCGGGCGGGTCCTCGCCGGTGACGACGTCACCGGCGTTGCCGCCGGCCACCTGGGGCTGGAAACCGTTGTCCATGAGCGTCTGGGCCGCCTGCACGATCGGCTGGCCGCGGACATCGGGCACGACGGCCGGCTGGCCGTTCTGGTCGTTGCCGTGGTCGCGCTGCTGCCACTGGCAGATGAAGTCCAGGGGGTCGCACTTCTTCTTGGCCTTGGTGACGACCACCTGGACCTGCTGGCCACGGGCGACGGTCTGGTTGGGCTGAGGGTTCTGCCCGATCACGGTGTTCGGCTGCTGCCCGTCGGCCGGGTCCTGCTCCTGCCACTGCACGGTGAGGCCGAGGTTGGCCAGCTTCTGGGCGGCCGCCTCTCGCTTGAGGTTGACCAGGTTGGGCATCTGCATGCCCTTGCTGACGACGAGGGTGACCGGGTCGTCCGGGCTCTGCTGGGTGCCGGCCGCCGGCCGCGTCTTGATCACGGAACCGCTCGGCACCGTGGTGCTGCTCAGCTTGACCTGATTGCCGACCTTGAGCCCCAGCTGCTGCAGCTTCTGCGTGGCCACGTCGACCGTGTCGCCCTTGACGTCGGGGATCCCGACCGGCTGCTTGCCCTTGGACAGGATCAGCGTGAGCAGGGTGCCCTTCTTGACCTCCGTGCCCTCCGTCGGCTGGACCTCGGCGACCTTGTCCTTCGGGACCCGCGGGTCGTAGCGCGAGGCGCCGACCTTGACCTTGAACCCGACCTTGGCGGCGTTGACGCGGGCCTGCTCCTCGGTCATCCCCGCCAGCGTGGGCACACGCTCCTTGTTGCCCACGGTCTGGAACCACACGACCCCGCCGATCAGCAGCACGACAACGAGGCCGGCGGCGATCAGCCCGTACAGGCCCGGCGGCCGCAGCAGCCGGTCCCGCATCGTCGGAGGCGGTGGCGGCGGCTCGCGGTGGATCGCCATCGTGTGCGGGCCGAACGTCTGCGTCCCCGCGTGCGGCGGCGCATAGCCGCCCGCGTGGGCGCCGAACATCTGAGTCGAGCCGTCGGCGGCCGTGACGCCGACGGGGGGCGCCGGCGGAAGCGGAGCAGGTGGAGGCGGCGGCGCCGGCGCGACTCCGGCCAGCGCCGTGTCGACCTCCGGCGGCAGCGTCCGGTAGACCTCGCCGGCCGCGGCGTGGAAGTGGTCGGCGTCGGAGGGCCGTCGGGCGGGGTCGCGGTTGGTGGCGCTGGCCACGAGTGCGTCCAGCTGCGGCGGAAGGCCCTGGATCACGCTGGAGGGCAGCGGCACCGTCTCGTTGACGTGCTTGTAGGCGACGGCCAGCGGCGTACCGCCGTCGTACGGCTGACGGCCGGTGAGCAGCTCGAACAGCATGATGCCCGCCGCGTAGACGTCGGTGCGGGCATCGGCGTCACCGGAGATGACCTGCTCGGGCGCGAGATAGCCGACCGTGCCGATGATCATGCCGGTCGCGGTCTGCTTGCTCGCCGTCTCCGCCCGGGCGAGGCCGAAGTCGGCGACCTTGACCTGCCCGTCGGTGGTGAGCAGGACGTTCTCGGGCTTGACGTCGCGGTGGATCAGCCCGGCGCGGTGCGCGGCACCGAGCGCGGACAGCACCGGCTGCATGACCTGCAGCGCCTCGCGCGGACCCAGCCGGCCGCGCTCGGTCAGCAGGGCGCGCAGCGTACGCCCGGGGACGAACTCCATCGCGAGGAACACATAGCCCTTGTCGGTGCCCTGGTCGTACACAGCGACGACGTTGGGGTGGGACAGGGCGGCGGCGTGCTTGGCCTCGCCGATGAAGCGCCGGACGAACTCCTCGTCCCCGGCGAGGTTTCCGTGCATGACCTTCAGCGCCACCGTACGGTCGAGCTTGGTGTCGTGACCTTCGTAAACGGTGGCCATGCCTCCGCGGGCGACACGTGACCGTACGAGGTAGCGCCCGTCGAGCACCTGCCCGACGAGGGGGTCCGCAACCGTCGTATCCATCAGGGGGAGTGTATTAGGGATTGAGGCCCATACTCGTCACCAGTCCGGATCAAAGCATCAATCCTTGTGCGATCGAGACCAAGTTCCCGGCGAATCCCCTGCTGAGCCACTTGCCCGGCGAACCGAACCGATCCGGGTCGTCGCGGAGATCGGGGGAGTGGCGGCTTCCAACCGCCGGGTGCGTGCGGCGTGACCGTTTCCGGCCATGGGAACGGGTTCATCCGGCCGAGCTCAGCCCTTCCCACGGCGAGGACGCCTGGGCGTAGCGGCGCTTGGGGATCCGGCCCGCGAGACGGGCCAGCCGGCCGGCCTCCACCGCACGCCGCATCGCCTCGGCCATCAGCGCGGGCGACTGGGCCCGGGTGACGGCGGTCGCGAGCAGGACGGCGTCGCAGCCGAGCTCCATGGCGAGGGCGGCGTCGCTGGCCGTTCCCAGGCCCGCGTCCAGGATCACCGGCACCCCGGCCTGCTCGACGATCAGCTCGATGTTGTGCGGGTTGCGGATGCCCAGCCCCGAGCCGATGGGAGAGCCGAGCGGCATCACCGCGGCGCAGCCGGCCTGCTCGAGCCGCCGGGCGAGCACCGGGTCGTCGTTGGTGTACGGCAGTACGACGAACCCGTCGTCGACGAGCCGCTCCGCCGCGTCGAGCAGCTCGATCGGGTCGGGCAGCAGGGTCCGCTCGTCGGCGATCACCTCGAGCTTGACCCAGTCCGTCCCCAGGGCCTCCCGGGCGAGTTTGGCGGTGAGGATCGCCTCGCCCGCCGTGAAGCACCCGGCGGTGTTCGGCAGTATCCGGATGCCGCATCGGCGGAGGACGTCGAGCACGGAGCCGGGGGCGTCGGCACCGACGCGGCGCATCGCGACGGTGGTCAGCTCGGTGCCCGACGCGGTCAGAGCCTCTTCCAGGACGTGCATGCTCGGCACGCCGCCCGTGCCCATGATCAGCCGCGACTCGAAGCTCTCACCCGCGATCACGAGCGGCCCCGGCCGGGCCGCCGGGAGGTCGGTCGGGGTCGGTTGGTCGGGAGAGACACGGCCGGCCGCATCCGTTCCGGCGCGGCCGGCGGCCGGTTCGGCGACGGCATCGCCGCGGTCGGCGGGCGCGCCGGCGCGGTCTCCGGCCGATCCGGCCGAGCCGGCGGTACGGTCGCCGGTCATGGCGTCGAGGGCCTCCGTGGGGCCGTCTTCGGCGTGTGGCTGCATGTCAACCTCCCTGGACGGCGGTCAGCACCTCGATGCGGTCCGCCTCCCGAAGAATCGTGGTGTTCCAGTCGGCGCGCGGCACGACCTCGTCGTTCAGCGCGACGGCGACGCCGGCCGGTCGCCCGGTCAGCGACGCGACCACGCCCGCCACGGACGACCCGTCGGGGGCGTCCCGTTCGGCGCCGTTCACGGTGATCTTCAATCGTGGAACCTTCCGGGTGAGAACGGCCGGATGACCTCGGGCGGCTCTCCGGTCGCGATGGTCTCCGCGAGGGCGTCGGCGGTCACCGGGGTGAGGAGCACGCCGTTGCGGAAGTGACCGGTGGCGAGCAGCAGACCGGGCACGGACGACGGCCCGAGCATCGGGGCGTTGTCCGGCGAGCCGGGCCGCAGGCCGGCGCTCACCTCCTCGAACGCCAGCTCGGTCACACCGGGCACCAGCTCGCGGGCGTCCCGCAGCAGCTCCCACAGCCCGCCCGCGGTGACCGTCGTGTCGTAGCCCATCTCCTCCTGGGTCGCGCCGATGACGAGCTCGCCGTCGGCGCGGGGCACCAGGTAGACGGAGGAGCCCCGCACCAGGCCACGGACGGTACGGCCGAGGAAGGGCACCGCACTCCGCAGGCGCACCACCTGGCCCTTCACCGGGCGGACCGGGGGGACGGCGTCCGGCGGCAGGCCCTTGATCTCGTGGCTCCAGGGACCGGCGGCCAGGACGACCTGGTCGGCGGCGAGGGAGTCGCCGCCGGCGAGGCGCACCCCGGCGGCACGGTCGTCGACCAGGATCTCGGTCGCGCGGTCCCGGATGAGCGTCCCGCCGAGCCGGTCGACGGCCGCCAGCAACGCCGCCGACAGGCGACGCGGATCGACGGAGCCGTCGTCGGGCGCGAACAGCCCGCCGCGTACCGACGGCGCCAGCATCGGCTCACGGCGCCGGCACTCCCGGCCGGTGAGGGCCTCCGCGGCGAGGCCGAGCGACTCCTGGAACCGGCGCAGCTCGTCCAGGACGGCCAGGTCGTCGGCGTCGAGGGCGACCTGCAGCACCCCGTCGCGCCGGAACGCGGTGTCGACGCCGGAGGCCTCCTCCAGCTCGGCGACGAACGAGGGGAACCGGTCACGCGAGACGATCCCGAGGCGCAGCAGGGCGTCCTCGCCGTACCCGAGCTCGGTGACGGGGGTCAGCATTCCGGCGGCGACGCGCGACGCCTTGCTCGCCGGTTCTGGATCGACGACCGTGACGCGGATGCCACGGGTCAGGGACCGCCACGCGATCCCGAGACCGATCACTCCGCCGCCCACGATGACCACGTGCCGCACGCATGCGCTCCCTTCGCCGGCATGATCCGGATCAGGTCCAGAGCCCGCTGTGGACTCATGCGGTCGGCGGCCGCTGTGCCGCCCTCTCAGCCCGGTGCGCCGGACTCCCGCGCTTACGCTTACGTATCCAGACTATAAGGTCACGACCATGGAACGGGTGATCGTCGCAGGTGGCGGGCTGGCGGGCGTCCGGACCGTCGAGGCCCTGCGGGCACAGGGCTACCCAGGCCGGTTGACCCTGGTCGGGGCCGAGCCCCACCGCCCGTACGACCGGCCGCCGCTGTCCAAGGCCGTCCTGCGCGGCGAACTCGACGACACGACCGTCGACGCCGACTGGACGGCGCTCGACTGCGAGCTGCTCCTGGGCCACCGTGTGACCGGCCTCACGGACGTCCTGGAGACGACGGCGGGCCCCCTCGGCTTCGACGGCCTGGTGATCGCGACGGGCGCGTCGCCGATCCGGCTGCCCGGCGACGGCCCACAGCACGTGCTGCGCACGATCGACGACGCCCGCGCCCTCCGCGCCGACCTGCGCCCCGGTGCCCGGGTGGCCGTGGTCGGCGCCGGCTGGATCGGCGCGGAGGTCGCGACCGCGGCGGCCAAGGCCGGCTGCCGGGTCACCGTCGTGGAGGCCGCCGACACGCCGCTCGCGGCCGCCGTCGGCGCCGAGGTCGGCGCGAAGACCGCGCCCTGGTACGCCGAGGCGGGCGTCGAACTCCGCCACGGCGTCAAGGTCGCCTCCGTGGAGCGCGGCGGCCTCGAGCTGGCGGGCGGGGGCTCGATCGAGGCGGACGCGGTCGTGACCGGCATCGGAGTCCGCCCCGAGACGTCGTGGCTCGAAGGCTCCGATCTCACTCTCGACGACGGGATCGCCGTCGACGAGCGGCTGCGCACCGGCCGCCCCGGCGTGTTCGCGGTCGGCGACTGCGCCGCCTGGTGGTCCTCGACGTTCCGGCGCCGCCTGCGCGTCGAGCACTGGGACACCGCGCTGAACGCCCCGGAGGTCGCGGCCGCCAATCTCCTGGGCGGCGAGCGGGTCTACGATCCGGTGCCGTACTTCTGGTCGGAGCAGTTCGGGCACATGGTGCAGTACGCCGGGCATCACCCGGTCGCCGACACCATGATCTGGCGCGGGGACCCGGCGGCGGGCGGCTGGGCGGCCTGCTGGCTCACCGGCGATCGGCTCGCCGCGATCGTGACGGTCGACCGGCCTCGCGACCTGGTACAAGCGAGGCGTATCATCGCAGCTCAGAAGCGGATCGACCGGTCAGCGCTGGCGGATCCCGCCATTCCGGTCAGAGACGCTGCCCCGTGAGTGAGGTTTCAGAAGGTGCCGAAGGTGGTAGGCAGGGTTCCGTGACGCACACCGTTGCCGAAATCGAGATCGACCGAAAGACCGACGCACTGGTGGGCGAGTGGCTCACCCTGCGCGAGGCGGCCGACAGGCTGGGCCTCGATCTCAAGCGAGTGAAGCAGCTTCTCCGCGACCACAAGCTCCTGGGGGTGCAGCGGGCCGACGGCCTCTGCGTCCCGGCGGCGTTCATCTCCGGCGACCAGCCGCTCAAGGGACTCCAGGGCACCCTCAACGTGCTCGCGGACTCCGGCTTCGACAACGTCGAGGCGCTGCGCTGGCTGTTCACCGAGGACGCCTCCCTGCCGGGCACGCCCGTCCAGGCGCTCACCCAGCACCGCGTCAAGGAGATCAACCGGCGCGCCCAGGCGCTCGCCCTTTGATCGTCATAGGGCGGGTGGCGCGGCGCGCCGGAATGACCGAAAGGCCAACCGAGTGCTCAGGCACCTGCCCTCTGAACGCGCCGTGACCCTGCGGGCCCGGCTCGACCGGGCCCGCCTCTACCTCTGTACGGACGCACGGGAGTCCCAGGGCGACCTGGAGGCATTCCTGGACGCGGCCCTCGCGGGCGGCGTCGACATCGTGCAGCTCCGGCAGAAGGGTCTGGAGGCGCGGCAGGAGATCGAGTACCTCTCGGCCTTCCGCGCGGCCTGCGACAGGCACGGCGCGCTGCTGGCGGTCAACGACCGGGCCGACATCGCCCACGCCGTACGCGCGGACGTGCTCCACCTGGGGCAGGACGACCTCCCGGTCCCGGCGGCGCGTGCCATCGTCGGCCAGGACGTGCTCATCGGCCGGTCGACCCACTCGGAGGCGCAGGCCGCGGCCGCCGCCGCGGAGCCCGGCGTGGACTACTTCTGCGCGGGCCCGACGTGGCCGACGCCGACCAAGCCGGGCCGTCACGCGCCCGGACTCGGCCTGCTGGAGTACGTCTCCCGAGGCGGCTTCACCCGCCCGTGGTTCGCGATCGGTGGCATCGACGCCGGCAACCTCGACCAGGTGCTCGCGGCGGGGGCCCGCCGCGTCGTCGTGGTCCGGGCGATCACCGAAGCGGACGATCCGCGCGGCGCCGCCGCCGAGCTCGCCCGCCGCCTCCGCGCCGCCGACCCGGCGTTCTAGGGGGTGTCCGGCGGATCTGAACAAGGTCCGCCGGACACCGCCTAGCCTCCGGGGCGGTCGGCGGCCCCGGTCTCGGAGCACTCGTCGGATGCGCGACAATGGGACGCGTGATCGGCAACCCTGACGATGACCGCTTCGTTGAGCTGGCCGACGACGACGATCTGGCGGTGCTGCCCGACCAGACGCGCGACGAGTCCGAGCTCGGCTGGGGCGGTTACTCCGTGGACGATGACGACGACGCCCGCCTGCTGGAGGACCGGCCGCCGCACTGGTAACAGACCCGGCCCGGTCGCGCCAGAGTCCGCTTGATCATTTCTCTGGCGGCCCGGGGACGCCGGGGTTCACCCTCTCTCTGCCAGGAGCTTTGAGCAGGGGCGACAGGTCTTCCAGACTATTTTGGTCGACTTTATGGGGGACTTCCGGCTCAACTTGGTCCTGGGACCTTCCAGCAAGATCGAAGAGCTTGCTAGCTTCACCTCCGGCCGCGGGTGAAGGGTCGCCCAGACGCGGCCGAACCCCCCTTCTCAAAGAGGAGAAACGCATGTCGTTGATCCGTAAGACGCTTGCCGCCACGATCGTGTCCGGTGTCGCCCTCATGGGCGCCGCCGGCACCGCCGAGGCCGCCACCGCCGCGAAGCCCAAGCCCAAGCAGGTGGTGAAGCACTTCCACGTTTACGCGTCCGGCAAGAAGGCGCAGGCGCTTGGAACGGTCACCTTCAACCCGAAGCGTGCGGCGGGCACCAAGGTGAGGGGCTCCGCCGTCAACCTCTCGAAGACCGCAGTCACGCTCAAGGTCACCGCCTACCGGGGCAAGATCGTGATCGGCAAGGCGACGGTCGTCGTCAAGGGCCTCAGTAAGGGCTCTGCGGTGAACCTGGTCTCCAAGAAGACGGCGACCAAGGTCGTCATCAGCATCGGCAACGGCAAGCCGGAGACGGTCACGCCGAAGCGCGTGTTCTAAGCCTGAGTCCTCACCCTCGTACGACAGGAGCCCCCGGCCCGCTCTCTCGGGCCGGGGGCTCTTCACTTTGCCGGGATGGGGGGCCGGTCTCGCCGGCCTCTGCTCAGGAACGCGCCGCCGCGTCAGGTGAGATCTCAGGGATGGGCCGGCAGGCCCAGGCCCAGCAAAAACCCGGCGACGGCCACCAAGGTCAGCGCGAGAATCAGTCTCCGGCTGCGGGGGCTCCGTCGCGGCGCGGGCGCGGGGACGCACACTCGGGCCACGGGTTCGGCGATACGCGGCGGGTACGGCGTGTCGAGCTTCATGCGTGCAATCGGGTTGTCATGCCCCCATTCTTGAGTACTCAAACCCGGCTTGTCCGGCGAATCTGGATCTTGTGCGGAGGTCCAGGTCAGAGAGGGTCAGACCTTTCGGGCCGTGGCGGCGATCGTCAGCTCCGACAGGGCCGCGCGGGCCTCCGCCGTGAGCGGCGCGCTCGCCAGCGCGCCGGACGCCTCGTCGGCGTACCGCTCGATCATCCGCTCGCAGGCGTCGAGCGCGCCGGTCTCCACGATGATCGACCGGAGCCGCTCCACCCCGTCGGGGCCGAGCGTGGGGTCGCCCAGCAGCCGCTCCACCGTCGCCGCCTGCGCCTGATCCGCCCGCTCGAGGGTCAGCGCGATCAGGACGGTCCGCTTGCCCTCGCGCAGGTCGTCGCCCGCGGGCTTGCCGGTCTCGGCCGGATCCCCGAACACCCCCAGGACGTCGTCGCGCAGCTGGAACGCGATCCCCACCGGCATGCCGTACGCCGACAGCTCCGCCATCGCGCCGGATCCGGCGAGCGCCGCACCCAGCTGCAACGGCCGCTCGACGGTGTACTTGGCGGCCTTGAACCGGACGACCCGCAGCGCCGCCTCCACCATGGCCCGGCCGTCCGCCGCCGAACCCCGCGCCTGCCCGACGAGGTCGAGGTACTGCCCGCACATCACCTCGGTGCGCATGATGTCGAAGACGGGCCGGCCACGGCGCAGCGCCTCCGGCGGCAGGCCGCTGCCCTGGAACATCTCGTCGCACCAGGACAGGCACACGTCGCCGAGGAGGATCGCCGCGCCCGCGCCGAACGCCTCGGCCGAGCCGCGCCAGCCCGACTCGGCGTGCAGCGCCTCGAACCGGCGGTGGGCGGCGGGCTGACCGCGCCGCGTGTCGCTGCCGTCCATCACGTCGTCGTGGATCAGCGCACTCGCCTGCAGGAGCTCGAGGGACGCCGCCGCCGTGAAGATCTCCGGCCCGTCCTCGCCGCCCGAGCCGCGCCACCCCCAGTAGCAGAACGCGGGCCGCAACCGCTTTCCGCCGGCCAGTAGTGCGTCGAGCGCGGTCAGCATCGGGGTCAGGTCGTCGCCGACGGCGCTCAGTACCGGGCGCTGCCGGTCGACGAAGGCGTACAGCGCCTCGTCGACCTCCTTGCGAACGCGACTGGGGGTCATACGATTGAGACTAGTGGGCCTTAACGCCCGTCCCGTTACCCTGGTCTGCATGACGTCCGCTCGCCCCACGATCCGGGAAGTGCTCGCCGCGGGCGAGCCCACGTTCTCCTTCGAATTCTTTCCGCCCAAGACGGAGCAGGGTGCGCGCAACCTGTGGCAAGCGATCCGCCGGCTCGAGGTGCTGCAGCCGACGTTCGTCTCGGTCACGTACGGGGCCGGCGGCGGCACCCGCGACCGTACGGTCGAGATCGTCGAGCGGATCGCGACCGACACGACGCTCACCCCGGTCGCGCACTTCACCGCCGTCGACCACTCGATCCGCGAGCTGCGGCACCTGATCGGCAGGTTCGCCGCCGTCGGCGTGCGCGACCTGCTCGCGCTGCGCGGCGACCCGCCCGGCGACCCGATGGGGGAGTGGGTCAAGCACCCCGACGGCGTCGAGTACGCCGAGGAGGTCGTGCGGCTGATCAAGTCGTCGGGCGACTTCAGCGTGGGCGTCGCCGCGTTCCCCTACAAGCACCCGCGGTCCCCGGACGTCGACAGCGACACCCTGCACTTCGTGCGCAAGTGCCGGGCCGGCGCCGACTACGCCATCACGCAGATGTTCTTCCGGGCCGAGGACTACCTGCGGCTGCGCGACCGGGTCGCCGCGCACGGCTGCGAGGTGCCGATCATCCCGGGCATCATGCCGGTCACCCAGCTCAGCACGATCGAACGCTCCGAGCAGCTGTCCGGCGCGCCGTTCCCGCGGGAGCTGGCCGAGCGGTTCGAGGCCGTCGGCGACGACCCGGAGGCGGTGCGCCGGCTCGGCATCGAGCAGGCCGCGGAGCTGTGCCGGACGCTGCTGGACGAGGGCGCACCCGGCATCCACTTCATCACGTTCAACAAGTCGACCGCGACGCGCGAGGTCTACGACCGCCTGGAGGTCAGCGGGAGGCGCGCGCCCATCACCGCGTAGAGCGGTCCGCCCCCGGGGAACCGGAAGCCGGTGAGCAGGTCCGTCATGCCGAGCGAGCGGTAGAGGTTGCGGGCGGGCGTCTGGGCGTCGAGCGTGGACAGCACGACCGTGCGCTCCGGGCGCTCGGCGCACAGCGTGGTGATCAGTCTCCGGCCGAGCCCCTGGCCCTGGCTGTCCGGGTGGACGTGCAGCTCGGCGACCTCGTACGCGTCGCCCATCCATTCCCGCGCGTGCGCCGCGCCACCGGTCTGGGTCAGCGCCGCGAAGACGACGTCGTGCCACCACTGGCCGGACTCGCCGTGGAAGCCGTACACGAAGCCGGCCACGTCGCGCCGGCGCCCGGCGACGAACGCGCGGAAGCCGGGGTAGGCCGCGTGGCGTTCCATGATGGTGCGCCGGCCCGGCATCTGCTCGGCCGGCGGCTCCATCGCCGCCGCATAGGTCGCCAGCATGGCGTCGAGCCGCCGGAAGAACGTCCGCTTGTCGATCTCCCGTATCTGCGGCGCGGTCTCCCGCCGGGATCCGAAGGCTGATCTCACGTGGCTCACTTTGGTATGTAAGGCGGGACTTTCGACAGTGCGCCGTAAATGTCCCACAGAATCTGCGCCGCCGCCTTCTTCAGCTGACCGCGCTCCGTCTCGAGCTGCTGCTGCCACGTCCGTGCGGCCGGACCGACCCAGGCTTCGCCGGCCGTACGGACCGGCGGATCCAGCGCGGCCTCCAGCGTGTGCGCGCTCGCGTAGGCGCGTTCGTAGGCGGCGTACAGCTCGGCGTACTCCGGGTTGGGCCGCTGGGCGGGACTGCCCGGCGGGCCGGTCGGCGGCTCCGTCGGCGGGCGGAGAGTGCCCGGAGAGGGCGGATAGGCGGTCATGCGTGCCTCCCGGCCTCGACGTCGGTCGTATGGGCGGTCGTGACGTGATCGGTGGCGTTGGCCGCGGCTTGGGCGTCGGCGGCCGCATGGTGGGCGTCGGCCGGGTGGACGGCCGCGGTGTGACCGGTGGTGGCGTGGGCGGTCGTGGCGTGGCCGGCGAGGCGCTGCAGCGCCGTCGAGCCCGGGCAGGCCGCCAAGGCCCGGTGCACGGTCTCGGAGTGGCGGGCGTAGAGCTCGGCCGCCGCCTCGGGGTCTGTCGCGGCCGCGCGGACCATCGCCTCATGCGGCGGGCGCGGAGTGGGGAACCGGTGCCCCGGCGGGATCGCGGCCAGGTGCGTCAGCCCGATGTGGCCGAGAGCGACCTTCGCGCGCCGGTCGAGCCCGGAGTGCTCCAGCACGTGGACGACGTCGTCGTGCACGCCCTTCCGCGACGCCTCGTCGAGGAGCTCGCGGAGCCACTTCTCGTCCATCCGCAGATGGTGGCTCGCCAGGCCCAGCGACTCCCGGACGGCGGCCAGACGCGCCTCGTGGCCGAGCGCGGCGGCGATCAGGTCGGCGCTGCCGGCCGGGCCGAGACGGGAGTAGAGCCCCTTGGCGTAGTCGGGGTCGTCGGCGTCGGCTGACAGTCGCTTCCAGACGTCGGCTGGGATCGGACGGTGGGCGCCGAGCGCCGCGTGGATCGCGGCCCCGTCGGCGGCCCCCGCTCGGGTCGCGGCGTGCGCGTCGGGGAAGTGGCCGACGGCGTGTCCCGCACCGGCCGGTGTCGTACGGCCCGGACGGCCGCCGAGCCGGCCCACGCCGACCCGGGGCATGTTCGCGGCGCCCTTGCTCAGATGCGCGATGGCGTAGGCCCGTCGCCGGCCGAGCATCCCCGGCTGGGCGCGGACCCAGCTCTCGACGGCCGCGGCCTGGCGGAGGCCGGTGCGCGGGACGCTCGGGGGCAGCGCGGCGTTCGTGCGCAACCAGGCGGTGATGGCGTTCGAGGCGCTCGTCATCTGCTGGATCAGCTCAGCCATCGCGGCCGTGTCGAGGCCGACGAAATCCTTGTCTCGCGCCGCACTGGCACGTAGACCGTCCTGTCCAGCCATAGGGCACCAGCTCCGAAGAGTGCGCTCGAGCCTCCGGTGACCGTTGTATCACCGCCTGTCGGCCGTTGTCCCCGGCGACGCGGGCCCGATGCCGTGACGGACCGTCCGGCTCCGGTCACCCGAGCGGGCTGAGCGGCGTCGGTCTGTGTGCCGCCGATTGGGCAGGTGGGCTGCGCGACATCCGCCGTGTCGTGGTCGGGCGGGTGGTCTATGCGGCATCGGCCGGCGTGCCGTCGGCGGGCAGGTGGGCTGCGCGGGCTCGGCGCGCCGTCGGTCGGGTGGGTGGGCTGCGTCACACCCGCCGTGCCGTGGCCGGGCGGGTGGGCTATGCGACGTCGGCCGGTGTGCCGCCGGTCAGGCGGAGCAGTTCGTCGTACGAGGTGGGGAAGACGGTGTGGGGATGTCCGGCGGCGGCCCAGACGACGTCGTACTTGGCCAGCCATTCGTCGACGAGCGTACGGATCGGCTCAGGGTGGCCGAGGGGCGCGACGCCTCCGATGGGCTGCCCGGTCGCCGCCCGGACGAACTCGGGGTCCGCCCGCTTGATCCGGGCGACGCCGATCCGCTCGGCGAGCCCGGTGGTGTCCACCCGGTGCGCTCCACTGGTCAGCACGAGCAGCGGCTCGCCGTCGGCGGCGAAGATCAGGCTGTTCGCGATGGCGCCGACGTCGCAGCCGAGCTGAGCCGCGGCGGTGGCGGCCGTCGGGGCGGCCTCCGGAAGCTCGCGGACCTGCCCGGTGGCGCCCAGTTCGCGCAGGCGGGCGGCGACGTTTTCGACGTTGGGGTGCATGGCAGCACCCTACGGCCAGGCGTGAGGTAAGAGGTTCCGAACTGCGAAGACACATCTATTCGAACACGTTGACGAATGGGGCGGCGGACGCTTTACTGAAGTACATGCTCGAACCTGTGTTCGAGTACGGCGCGGGACTCGCGGCCCGCGCCGAGGGGATCGTCTCTCGCGGGCAGCGCATGCCGGGCGGGATGCGACGGCCGGGCGGGGCGAGGGGAAGCGCTTCGCCCGGCCCCCCTGGGCCCTCGGGCCCGCCGAGCGGAAGGAGGCATGTCATGTCCGCAAGGTCGTCAACTGCCGCCCCCCTTCGTCCTACGCCACCGCGCAGGCCCGCCGCATCGGCGATGTCACTCCTCCAGACGGCCCGGCGCGGCCTGATCGAGGCCGCGGAGTCGGCCGCCCCCGCGCTGCGCTATGTCGCGGCGCACCTGGCGGCGTTGCGCGCGGCCGCCGCCGTACTCGCCGAGCGCGCCGATCCCGGATCGCGCACCCGTGGTAGACCGCGCAGCGTCTGGGTGCTGCTCCCCGAGGCCGAGCCCGCGCTGCGTGAGTGGGCGGCGTTCTTCGCCGCCGGCGCCGACAAGCGCGCAGCGGCGGAGGCCGGCCTGCCGCGCGCGGTCACCGCGGACGAGGCCGATGAGCTCCTGCGCGACGCGGAGATCTTCGTGTCACTCGTCGAAACGACCCTCGGCGTCCCGGGCCAGCCCATGCTGCCCGCTGCCGGCTGAAGCCCCTCTGGGGACCGGCTCTTCACCGGAGCACGGTTCGTGCCCGCGGGTCCCGTCGTGGACCTCCCCCCGAAGCGACGGGACCCGCGCGGCCGCTCACCATTTCCACGGTCCGCCGGGTGGCACCCGGCCCGCGGCGCGCTGCCCTCGGTGATCCGGCACAGGCCGTGGCCGGCGATCCGCGGGTCGGTGGTCCCTGAATCACGCCGTCCCGTGGCGAGGGACAAGTCCCTCCTGGTGGGATGGCGCACTGGCGGAGGCCGGTGTCGTCGACGTCCCGGCGCAGGCCGACGGCGAGGACGCGGTCGAGCAGCGGATCCTCGTGGCGGTCGGTCCCCCCGTGCCGGATCCGGCCTCGACGCCGATGAGGTGAAGGCCCGGCTCGCAGCCGGGCGCCGGCCTCGTAGGGCGCGATGAACGCCGGCGATCGCATACGTGCGGCTGCCGACGGCGAGCGGCGGTTCGGTACGCGCGCCGGTGCGGGTGGCCGCTGCACGCATTCTCGGCCGAAAGGGTCCGGGTCGCGTGGCGTTCGGTATGCGCGCAGGGCTGGTGCGGGTGGCTGCTGCGCGCATGCTCGGCTGAGAGGGGCCGGGTCGCGCGGCTGTCGATGCCGAGCGGCGGCTCGGTACGGGCGCAGGGCTGGTGCGGGTGGCTGCTGCGCGCAGGCTCGGCCGAGAGAGGCCGGGCCGTGCGGCGGCGCGATCTGCGACGTGGCGGACCGCGCGCGGGCATGAAGAAACCCGTCCGGTGGCATGCCGGACGGGCTCCGTCACGACGCATCGATCATGCGGCGACCCGTGGGGGCCGCACGATCACAATTTATGGATCAGAACGCCTCGACAGCGCGGCGTGCCTCAGGATCGAGGACGCCCCAGCCGATGAGCTCCTCGGTGAGCTCCGTCGGTGACTTGTCGTAGATCACCGCCAGCGAACGCAGATCCTCCTGCCGGATGGACAGGACCTTTCCGTTGTAGTCGCCCCGCTGGCTCTGGATCGTCGCGGCGTAACGGGCGAGTGGACCGGCCTTGTCCTTCGGAAGCTGCTGGAGTCGCTCGAGATCGATCACGAGCTTCGGCGTCGGGCCGAGCGGGCTCGGCGCGGCTCCGCCGGGGAGCAACTCGGACACCGGCACGCCGTAGAACTCGGCGAGCTCGGCCAGCTTCTGAACGGTGACGGCGCGGTCGCCCCGCTCGTACGAACCCACGACGACGGCCTTCCAGCGGCCACGTGATTTCTCCTCCACACCGTGCAGGGACAGGCCCTGCTGGGTACGGATGGCGCGAAGTCTCGCGCCGAGAGCCTTAGCGTATTCAGACGGCATCGCGGCCCCCAGGCTCACTTTCTCGTCGTCGATAGTGGCCCCGGGAGGAGACCCCGGACGGGAAACCCCGCCGCCCCGAGACGGGTGTGCCGTACGGCGCACTCTCAGCCGGCCGGGGGGCCGACTGCCCGAGGGGTCCATCTCCTGGGATGGTTACGGACAGTGACGGTAAAACGGGTCGAGCCCCAGGTCAAGCTGATTGGAAAAAAGCGGCGAAACAGTCGGCGCTCGGAGGGGCTCCGACGAGGGACTCGGAGGGCCCGGAATCCCTTGCCCGCAGGGGCTCGCGGGATCCGGTGGGCCGGCGCCGTGAGGGCCGTCGACCGTTGGGTAAAAGCTTGCCATATCCCCGGCCCGGCGTCCGGCGGCCCGTTTGCGCAGCGTCGTCACCAGCGGAAACGTGACGGTGCCGGTGTGGGGCGTGTACGCCCGGGCTGCTACCGTGATAGCGCCCGACGTCCTTTAAGACCCGTCCAGAGAGGCGGGAAAGGAGGTATCGCGGTGAGTGCTGCCTCCGTGCCTGCGCACGGACCGTCACCCGATAGTGATGTGAGTCACAAGACCGTTCTCGAGGCCCCCGACATCCGGCGGGCGCTCACTCGGATCGCCCACGAGATCCTCGAGCGCACCAAGGGCGGCCGCGACATCGTCCTGCTCGGCATCCCGACACGCGGGGTCACGCTCGCCGCCCGGCTGGCCGAGCGGATCACCGACGTGGAAGGCACCCCCGTCCCGCGGGGCTCGCTCGACGTGACGATGTACCGCGACGATCTGCGCCTGCGCCCGGCGCGCGCCCTCGGCCGCACCGAGCTGCCGCCCGAGGGGGTCGACGACCGCGTCGTCGTCCTCGTCGACGACGTCCTCTACTCCGGCCGCACCGTCCGTGCGGCCCTCGACGCGCTGAACGACCTCGGCCGCCCGCGCTCCGTGCAGCTCGCCATCCTGGTCGACCGCGGCCACCGGGAGCTGCCCATCCGCGCCGACTACGTCGGCAAGAACCTTCCGACCAGCACCCGCGAGAAGGTCAGGGTGCTGCTCGCCGAGACCGACGGCCGGGACGCCGTCGTGCTGGAGGTGCCCAAGTGAAGCGCCACCTGATCTCGGCGGCCGATCTCACCCGGGACGACGCGCTGCTCATCCTCGACACGGCCGAGGAGCTGTCCCGGATCGCCGATCGCCCGATCAAGAAGCTGCCCACGCTGCGCGGGCGCACCGTCGTCAACCTCTTCTTCGAGGACTCGACGCGCACGCGGATCTCGTTCGAGGCCGCCGCCAAGCGGCTGTCGGCCGACGTCATCAACTTCTCCGCCAAGGGCTCGAGCGTGTCGAAGGGCGAGAGCCTCAAGGACACCGCGCTGACCCTGGAGGCGATGGGCGCCGACGGCGTCGTCATCCGCCACAACGCCTCCGGCGCGCCGCAGCGGCTCGCCGGCTGGGTGCGCGGCAGCGTCGTCAACGCCGGCGACGGCACGCACGAGCACCCGACGCAGGCGCTGCTCGACGCGTACACGATGCGCCGGCGGCTCGGCGACCTCGACGGCCGCCGCGTCACCATCGTGGGCGACATCCTGCACAGCCGGGTCGCCCGCTCCAACGTGCTGCTGCTGAACACCCTCGGCGCGGAGGTCACGCTCGTCGCGCCGCCCACGCTGTTCCCCGTGGCGGTCGACACGTGGCCGTGCGAGGTCGCCTACGACTTCGACGCGGTCCTGCCCAAGAGCGACGTCGTGATGATGCTGCGGGTCCAGCAGGAGCGGATGACCGACGCCTTCTTCCCGACCGTCCGCGAGTACAGCCGGCGGTACGGCCTGGACGCCCGCCGCCTGGCCGCGCTCGAGGACCACGCGATCGTCATGCACCCCGGCCCGATGAACCGCGGCGTCGAGATCGCCGCGGAGGTCGCCGACTCGCCGCGCTCGACCATCGTCGAGCAGGTCGCGAACGGCGTCACCGTCCGGATGGCCGTGCTCTACCTCCTCCTGGGCGGCTCCGAGCCGGCCATCGGCGGCGACGTCGCCCGGAGCGGCGACGCCTCCCGCCAGGAGGACGCACCCCGCGACGGCGACGCATCGAGAAGGGAAGAGGCGTGATGTTCCTCATCAAGGGCGCGCGGATCCTCGGCGGGGCGCCCGCCGACATCCTGCTCCGCGACGGCGTCGTCGCCGAGATCGGCGCGGGCCTGACCGCGCCGGAGGCGACCGTCGTCGAGGCCGACGGGCTGATCGCGCTGCCGGGCCTGGTCGACCTGCACACCCACCTGCGCGAGCCGGGCCGGGAGGACGCCGAGACGGTCGAGACCGGCACCCGCGCCGCCGCGGCCGGCGGCTACACCGCGGTCCACGCCATGGCCAACACCGAGCCCGTCGCCGACACGGCCGGCGTCGTCGAGCAGGTGTGGCGCCTCGGCCGTGAGGCCGGCCACTGCGACGTCCACCCGGTCGGCGCGGTCACCCGCGGCCTGGAGGGCGAGCGCCTCGCCGAGCTCGGCGCGATGGCCGACTCGGCCGCGCGGGTCCGGGTGTTCTCCGACGACGGGCACTGCGTGTCGGACGCGGTGCTGATGCGCCGCGCGCTGGAGTACGTCAAGGCCTTCGACGGCGTCGTCGCCCAGCACGCGCAGGAGCCCCGGCTCACCGAGCACGCGCAGATGAACGAGGGCGAGGTCTCCGGGCGGCTCGGCCTGGCCGGCTGGCCCGCCGTCGCCGAAGAGGCGATCATCGCCCGCGACTGCCTGCTCGCCGCGCACGTCGGCTCCCGGCTGCACGTCTGCCACGTCTCCACCGCCGGCTCGGTGGAGATCCTCCGGTGGGCGAAGAGCAAGGGCTGGCAGGTGACGGCCGAGGTCACGCCGCACCACCTGCTGCTCACCGACGAGCTCGCCGAGACGTACGACCCGGTCTACAAGGTGAACCCGCCGCTGCGCACCAAGGCCGACGTCGAGGCGCTGCGCGAGGCCCTCGCCGACGGCACGATCGACTGCGTCGCCACCGACCACGCGCCGCATCCGGCCGAGGCCAAGGAGACCGAGTGGGCGCCGGCCTCGATGGGCATGATCGGGCTGGAGACGGCCCTGTCCGTCGTGCAGGAGGCCATGGTCGAGACCGGCCTGCTCGACTGGGCCGGCGTCGCCGACCGCATGTCGGTCCGGCCGGCGCACATCGGCCGCCTCACCGGCCAGGGCGGCCCGATCGAGGTCGGCGCCCCGGCCAACCTGACGCTGTACGACCCGGCCCCGCGCACGGCCGTCGACCCGGCGGCCTTCGCCTCGAAGAGCCGCAACACGCCGTTCCGCGGGCTGGAGCTGCCGGGCCGGGTGCACGCGACGTTCCTGCGCGGCCGTCCCACCGTCCTGGAAGGAAAGGTCATTTGAGTTCCGCGACCAAGCCCGCGCTGCTCGTCCTGGAGGACGGCCGGACGTTCCACGGCGCCGCGTACGGCGCCGAGGGCGAGGCGTTCGGGGAGATCGTCTTCAACACCGGCATGACGGGCTACCAGGAGACGCTGACCGACCCGTCGTACCGCCAGCAGATCGTCACGATGACCGCGCCGCACATCGGCAACACCGGCGTCAACGACGAGGACCCGGAGTCCGGCCGCGTCCAGGTCGCCGGGTACGTCGTCCGCGAGCCGTCCCGGATCGTCTCCAACTGGCGGGCCCGCCGCTCGCTCGACGACGAGCTGCGGGAGTACGGCGTCGTCGGCATCGCGATCAACGGCACCCGGGCGCTCACGCGCCACCTGCGCGACAAGGGCGCCATGCGGGCCGGGGTCAGCACGACCGAGACCGACCCCGAGGCGCTGCTGCAGCGCGTGCTGGCCAGCCCGGACATGATCGGCGCCGACCTGGCGCGCGTGGTGTCCACGCCCGAGCCGTACGTCGTGCGCCCCGAGGGCGAGGTCCGTTACCGGGTGGCGGCGATCGACCTCGGCATCAAGGCGATGACGCCCCGACGTATGGCCGAGCGCGGCTGCGAGGTGCACGTCCTGCCCGCGACCGCGACGGCGGAGGAGATCCTCGCCGTCGGCGCGGACGGCGTGTTCTACAGCAACGGGCCGGGCGACCCGGCCGCCTGCGGCTACGCCGTCGAGTCGATGCGCGGCGTGCTGGACTCCGGCACCCCGGTGTTCGGCATCTGCCTCGGCAACCAGATGCTGGGCCGCGCGCTCGGCCTCGGCACGTACAAGCTGCGCTTCGGCCACCGGGGCGTCAACCAGCCGGTGCAGGACCGTGCCAACGGGCGGGTGCACATCACCAGCCACAACCACGGCTTCGCGGTCGAGGCCCCCCTGGACGGCCCGTTCGACACGCCGTACGGCCGCGCGGAGGTCAGCCACGTCGACCTCAACGACGGCGTCGTCGAGGGGCTGCGGCTGCTCGACCGGCCGGCGTTCAGCGTGCAGTACCACCCGGAGGCCGCCCCGGGCCCGCACGACGCCACCGGCCTGTTCGACCGGTTCTGCGAATTGATGGACTCAAAATGAGTGACGTTCACGGGCACACGGACGACCACGCCGCAGGCACCGCGTCGCACGGCCACGTGCCCGGCGACCCGAACGACGGCGTCGTCCGCGCCCGTCCGCCCTCTCCGCTCGCCCTCATCCTCACCGCCGCCGCAGCCGTCTTGACCGCGCTGGCCCTCATCGCCGTCGTGGTCGCGTCCGGACAGGGAACCTGATGCCGCGCCGTACCGACCTCAAATCCGTCCTCGTCATCGGCTCGGGCCCGATCGTCATCGGCCAGGCCGCCGAGTTCGACTACTCCGGCACCCAGGCGTGCCGCGTCCTCAAGGCGGAGGGCCTGCGCGTGGCCCTCGTCAACAGCAACCCCGCGACGATCATGACCGACCCGGAGATCGCCGACGCGACGTACGTCGAGCCGATCACCCCGGAGACCGTCGAGAAGGTCATCGCCAAGGAGCGCCCCGACGCGCTGCTGCCCACCCTGGGTGGGCAGACCGCGCTCAACACCGCCGTGGCGCTGCACGAGTCCGGCGTCCTGGAGCGGTACGGCGTCGAGCTGATCGGCGCCAAGGTCGACGCCATCCAGGCGGGGGAGAACCGCGAGCGGTTCAAGCAGATCGTCGCCGACATCGGGGCCGAGTCCGCGCGCAGCGTGATCTGCCACTCGATGGACGACTGCCTGGCCGCCGCCGAGACCCTCGGGTACCCGATGGTGGTCCGCCCGTCGTTCACGATGGGCGGCGCCGGATCCGGCATGGCCTACGACGAGACCGACCTGCGCCGCATCGCCGGCACGGGCCTGGCCGCCAGCCCGACCAGCGAGGTGCTCCTGGAGGAGTCGATCCTCGGCTGGAAGGAGTTCGAGCTGGAGCTGATGCGCGACCGGCACGACAACGTCGTGGTCGTCTGCTCCATCGAGAACGTCGACCCGATGGGCGTGCACACCGGCGACTCGATCACCGTCGCGCCGGCCATGACGCTCACCGACCGGGAGTACCAGCGGATGCGGGACGTCGCCATCGACGTCATCCGCGCCGTCGGCGTCGACACCGGCGGGTGCAACATCCAGTTCGCGATCGACCCGCGCACCGGCCGGATGATCGTCATCGAGATGAACCCGCGTGTGTCACGGTCCAGCGCGCTGGCTTCCAAGGCGACCGGCTTCCCGATCGCCAAGATCGCCGCCCGGCTCGCCGTCGGCTACACCCTCGACGAGATCCGCAACGACATCACCCAGGAGACGCCGGCGAGCTTCGAACCGAGCCTCGACTACGTCGTGGTGAAGGCGCCGCGGTTCGCGTTCGAGAAGTTCCCCGCGGCCGACAAGACGCTGACGACCCACATGAAGTCCGTCGGCGAGGCCATGGCCATCGGCCGGTCCTTCCCCGAGGCGCTGCAGAAGGCCCTCAGGTCGCTGGAGAAGGCCGGAAGCTCCTTCTCCTGGGCTCCGGGCCCCGAGGCGCTCACGGAGGGCGAGCGGGCCGCCCTGAAGGCCGAGCTGGTCGAGCGGGCCCGCCGGCCGCACGACGGGCGGCTGCGCGACGTCCAGCAGGCCCTCCGGGCGGGCGCGACCGTCGAGGAGCTGTACGAGGCGACGCGGATCGACCCGTGGTTCCTCGACCAGATCGCGTCCCTCGACGAGGTCGCCGCCGCCCTGGCGGGCGACCAGCTCGACCCGGAGGCGCTGCGCGAGGCGAAGCGGCACGGCTTCTCCGACGAGCAGATCGCCGAGATCCGCGGCACCTCCGCCGAGGTCGTCCGCGAGCTGCGGCACGCCCTCGGCATCCGGCCCGTCTACCTGACCGTCGACACCTGCGCCGCCGAGTTCGAGGCCCGCACGCCGTACCTCTACTCGACCTACGACGAGGAGACCGAGGTCCCGCCGGGCGACCGGCCCAAGGTGATCATCCTCGGCAGCGGGCCGAACCGCATCGGGCAGGGCATCGAGTTCGACTACAGCTGCGTGCACGCCTCGTTCACGCTGGCCGACGCCGGCTACGAGACCGTCATGGTCAACTGCAACCCCGAGACCGTCTCGACCGACTACGACACCTCCGGCCGGCTCTACTTCGAGCCGCTCACCCTCGAAGACGTCCTGGAGGTCGTGCACGCCGAGCAGGAGACCGGCGAGGTCGCCGGGGTCATCGTGCAGCTCGGCGGGCAGACGCCGCTCGGCCTCGCGCAGAAGCTCAAGGACGCCGGCGTGCCGGTCGTCGGCACGTCGCCGGAGAGCATCCACCTCGCCGAGGAGCGGGGCGCGTTCGGGCGGGTCCTGGCCCGCGCCGGGCTGCCCGCGCCCAAGCACGGCACCGCCACCTCGTACGAGGAGGCGGCCGCGATCGCGGCGGAGATCGGCTACCCGGTGCTCGTCCGGCCGTCGTACGTCCTCGGCGGGCGCGGCATGGAGATCGTCTACGACGACGACACGCTGAAGTCGTACATCGAGCGCGCCGGTGGCGGGCAGTGGAACCCCGAGCACCCGGTGCTCGTGGACCGGTTCCTCGACGACGCCATCGAGATCGACGTCGACGCGCTGTACGACGGCGAGGACCTGTACCTCGGCGGCGTCATGGAGCACATCGAGGAGGCCGGCATCCACTCCGGCGACTCGGCGTGCGCGCTGCCGCCGATCACGCTCGGGCACGAGGACATCGGCCGCATCCGCACCTCCACCGAGGCCCTCGCCCGGGAGATCGGCGTGCGCGGCCTCATGAACGTCCAGTACGCCCTCGCGGCGGGCGTCCTGTACGTCCTGGAGGCCAACCCGCGCGCGTCCCGTACGGTGCCGTTCGTGTCCAAGGCCACGGCGGTGCCGCTGGCCAAGGCGGCGGCCCGCGTGATGATGGGCGAGAGCATCGCCAAGCTGCGCGCCGAGGGCATCCTGCCCGCCAACGGCGACGGCGGAGACCTCCCGCTCGACGCGCCGATCTCGGTCAAGGAGGCGGTGCTGCCCTTCGACCGGTTCCGCACGCCGGAGGGCGTCGGCGTCGACACCATCCTCGGCCCGGAGATGCGCTCCACCGGCGAGGTCATGGGCATCGACGCGGTCTTCGGCACGGCGTACGCCAAGTCGCAGATCGCGGTGTACGCCTCGCTGCCGACCAAGGGCCGCGCGTTCGTCTCCGTGGCGAACCGGGACAAGCGAGCGATGATCTTCCCGGTGAAGCGGCTGGCCGACCTCGGCTTCGAGATCCTGGCCACCGAGGGGACGGCGGAAGTCCTGCGCCGCAACGGCGTGCGTGCCAAGATCGTGCGTAAGCACAGCGCCGGCCCCGGGCCGGATGGCGAGCCGACGATCGTGCGGCGCATCCTCGACGGCGAGGTCGACCTCATCGTGAACACCCCGTTCGGCAGCCCGGGCCAGTCCGGCCCGCGGCTCGACGGATACGAGATCCGCACCGCCGCCGTCCTGCGCGGCGTGCCCTGCCTCACCACCGTGCAGGCGCTCGGCGCGGCCGTTCAGGGCATCGAGGCGATCGCGGCGGGCGTCGTCGGGGTCCGGTCGCTGCAGGAGCACGCGGAGCACCTCTGGGGTGGCGAGGAGGACAGTTGACCGACTCACCGGTCGCACCGGTACAGGTGCCCGGAACGGTCCTGACGGTACGGCGGACCGGGGCCTACCACACGATCACCCTGGTGGCCCCGGGCGTCGCCGAGCGCTTCCGGCCGGGCCAGTTCGTCGCCCTGGCCGTCGGCGGCGACGAGTCGAGCATGCTGACGCGGCGATGCTTCTTCGTCCACGAGGTCAAACCCGAGTACGGCGGCACCGTCGAGATCGTCTTCGCGGTGCGCGGCGCCGGCACCCGGTGGCTGGCGGCGCTGCGGCCGCGTGACATCCTCGACGTTGTCGGCCCGCTCGGCCGCCCCTTCCCGCTGCCGCGCCACCCCGTGCGCTGCGTCCTCGTCGGCGAGGGGCACTCCGGGGCGGCGCTGTTCCCCCTCGCCGCCGTGCTGCGCCAGCGCGACTGCGCCCTGCACTTCGTGCTCGGCGGCACCGACTCCGAGCACGTGTACGGCACGCGCGCGGCGCGCCGCATCGCCGACTCCACCTCCGTCGTCACCGAGGACGGCTCGCTCGGGCAGCGCGGCCGGCCCGAGGACCTGGTGGCCGCCGTCGTCGAGGAGGTCGGCGCCGAGGTCGTGTACGCCTGCGGGCCGACGGAGACCCTCCGTGCCGTCACCCGGACCGCCGCGCAGTACGACCTGCCCGCCCAGGTGGCGGTCGAGGAGCCGATGTCCTGCGGCACGGGCGTCTGCATGGCCTGCGCGCTCCCCGTGATCGACGACGAGGGCGTCACCCACATGGCGCGGTCGTGCGTCGAGGGCCCGGTGTTCCGCGGCGAGCGGGTGCGCTGGGACGACCTCGGCACGATCCCGTTCGACGCCTACGGCGCCCCCCGCTCCGTGCTCCCGGGATCCCTCTCATGACGGACCTGGAGACCCGGATCGGCGACGTCACGCTGCCGAACCCCGTCATGACGGCGGCGGGCTGCGGAGGCACCGGCCGGGAGCTGGGCCGCTTCTTCGACGTGGGCAAACTCGGTGCCCTGGTGACGCCGTCCATCATGCCCAGCCCGCGCGCCGGGCGCCCCGCGCCCCGGCTCACCGAGACCCCCAGCGGCGTCCTCAACGCCGCCGGGCTGCAGGGCCCGGGGATCGAGGCCTTCCTGACCCGCGACCTGCCCTGGCTCGCCGAGCGGGAGGCTCGCGTGATCGTCTCGATCGCGGGCGGCAGCGTCGGCGAGTACGCCGAGGTCGCCCGCCTGCTCGCCGACGCCCCCGGCGTCGCGGCGATCGAGATCAACACCTCCTGCCCCAATGTGGAGGACCGCGGGTCGATGTTCGCGGCCCACCCGTCGGCCGCCGCCCGCCTGGTGCGCGCGGTGCGGGCGAGCGCGCCGCGCCGCGTCCCCGTGCTCGCCAAGCTGTCCGCGGACGTCACCGACATCGTCGGCGTGGCCATGGCCTGCGCGGACGCCGGCGCGGACGGCCTGTCGATGATCAACACGCTGCACGGCATGGCCATCGACACCGACACGCTCCGACCGCGGCTGGCCGGGATCACCGGAGAGCTGTCCGGGCCGGCGATCCGCCCCGTGGCGGTCCGCTGCGTCTACCAGGTGCACGCGGCGCTGCCGGAGGTGCCGATCGTCGGGATGGGCGGGATACGGACCGGCCTGGACGCCCTGGAGTTCGTCCTCGCGGGCGCCTCGGCCGTCGCCGTGGGCACGGCGACCCTGCACGACCCGTCCGCCTGCGTACGCGTCCTGCGCGAGCTCGACGGGGCGTTGAAGGAGCGCGGCATCGACCGGCTCGCCGACGTCGTGGGGCTCGCCCACAAACCGGCGGGGAGCCTCTACCGCCGCATCGACCCCAACGTCGGCCTGGCGGTCGCCGACACCGCCGGCACGGGCTCGACCGAGCCGATCGAACAGGAGACCACCCAGTGAACACCGCTCCCATCGCCGTCGCGCTCGACGCGGCGGACCTCGAGACCGCCGCGCAATGGGCCGCGCTCGTGACCCCGCACGTCAGCACGGTCAAGGTCGGCCTGGAGCTGTACCTGCGGTACGGCCCGGACGTCGTCGCCAGCGTCCGCGGGGCGAGCGGAGTCCAGGTCTTCCTCGACCTGAAGCTGCACGACATCCCGGCGACCGTCGCGGGCGCCGCGCACGCGGTGGCCCGGCTGAAGCCCGCGTACCTCACCGTGCACGCCGGCGGCGGCGCCGCCATGATCCGCGCGGCCGTCGAGGCGGCCCCTCAGACCAAGATCGCCGCCGTCACGGTCCTCACGTCGCTCTCAGAGGCCGATCTGGCCGGGGTGGGACTCAAGGGTCCGGCGTCCGACGTCGTGCGCCGTATGGCCGCTCTCGCGGTCGACGCCGGGGCCCAGGCCCTGGTGTGCTCGCCCCGCGAGGTCGCGGACGTGCGCGCGGAGGTCGGTCCCGGCATCACGCTCATCACCCCCGGCGTACGGCCGGCCGGCACGGCAACACAGGACCAGGCGCGCGTCGCCACGCCCGAGGAGGCCCTCGCCGCCGGAGCCGACCTCCTCGTGATCGGCCGGCCCATCACCGGCGCTCCGGACCCGGGCGCCGCGGCGGCGGCCATCGCGGCGGCCCTCCGCCGCACGGGCGCAGCCTGACCGGCCCGCTGGGGGCGGCGACCGGTCGGACGGGAACGGTCCGCTGGACGGGCCGCGTCGGCGATGCGTTCGGGCGAGCCGCCCTGTGGACGCCGGGCGGGGGCCTGCAAGCGATCTCGGGGGAGCGGGAGCCGTGCGCGCATGGGACCCGCTGAGCGCTCCGCTGAGGAGCCGTCGGGCCGAGTGCCGCGTGGACGCTCTGTACGGCCCTGTGGGGCATCTTGGGGCAGCGGGAGTCTTGTGCGCCCGTGAGCGGTCCGCTGAGGAGCCGTCGGGCCGAGCGTCGCGCGGACGGCTCTGTACGGGCGTGTGGGCCGTCTTGGGGGCAGCGATAGTCGTGACGGTCCCGCTCTGAGGAGCCGTTGGGCCGAGTGCCGCGTGGACGCTCTGTACGGCCCTGTGGGCCGTCTTGGGGCAGTGGGAGTCTTGTGCGCCCGTGAGCGGTCCGCTGAGGAGC
Source organism: Actinoallomurus vinaceus (assembly GCF_039542055.1). Taxonomy (NCBI): domain Bacteria; kingdom Bacillati; phylum Actinomycetota; class Actinomycetes; order Streptosporangiales; family Thermomonosporaceae; genus Actinoallomurus; species Actinoallomurus vinaceus. Next base: position 770,224 of record NZ_BAABHK010000003.1, on the reverse strand, counting down.
CGTCGGGCCGAGCGTCGCGCGGACGGCTCTGTACGGGCGTGTAGGCCGTCTTGGGGGCAGCGGCAGTCCTGTGTGCCCTGACGGTCCGCTGAGGGCCGCGTGGGCGGTGCGTCTGGCCCCCGGACGCCCGTGGAAACGTTTGGCGCGGAGGGAGCCCTCTGTGAGCGCTCTCGCGGCGGCGGGGCCGGTTCGGTGGAGCGCCGAGGCGATCCGCTGAGGGATGCCGCGCCGGGGAGGTGTCCGGACGGGACGCCGCGCGGCGGCTCCGGGTGAAACGGGGCTTCGCGAGCGACACACCGCCGCCGGGCGTCCCGGGTGTCCCGGTGCCGCTTGACTGGCCTGTTTTCCCCTCGCAAGAAACGCCAGGCCGTCGTACGGTTCGGGGTGTAAGAACCCCCTACTTTCAATACAGTGAGTGACCAGGGAACCCCATAGAGTAACATCTGCAACTTAATGACGGGCTATACGGGCTTTCACGTTGCTTTATGGGCCCTGAACTCGCTAGGTTCCCAAGCCGTCCGACTCAATCGAGTGGAAACACGAGGTGACCCGGCGTGGCGCTTCCGCCCCTAACCCCTGAACAGCGCGCCGCAGCCCTGGAAAAGGCTGCAAAGGCTCGCAAAGAGCGTGCCGAGGTCAAGGACCGGCTCAAGCACGGGGGTACCTCCCTCGCTGAGGTTCTGAAGGATGGGCAGGCCGACGACGTCATCGGCAAGATGAAGGTGTCGGCTCTCCTGGAGTCCCTGCCTGGCGTCGGCAAGGTCCGCGCCAAGCAGATCATGGAGCGGCTCGGTATCGCCGAGTCCCGCCGTGTGCGGGGTCTCGGTGCCAACCAGCGCGCCGCTCTCGAGCGTGAGTTCGGCGGCGGTGGCAATCGCTGACCGACTCGCCACGGGCGGGCGCGGCGGGCACACCGCCGCGGCCGCTTCCGCCACCCCCATGGCGGGCGGCTCCATCCCGTCCAGGCGCCTGACGGTCCTTTCCGGGCCGTCCGGCGTCGGCAAGAGCACGGTCGTCGCCGAGATCCGGCGTGCCCACCCCCAGGTGTGGCTGTCGGTCTCGGTGACAACCCGTGCGCCCCGTCCTGGCGAGGTCCACGGTGTGCACTACTTCTTCGTCGACGGCGCCGAGTTCGATCGGCTCGTCGCGGAGGGGGAGCTGCTCGAGTGGGCCGAGTTCGCGGGCAATCGTTACGGCACGCCGCGCCGCGCGGTGCTGGAGCACCTCGAAGCCGGCGTGCCGGTCCTGCTCGAGATCGACCTGCAGGGCGCCCGGCAGGTGCACGCCGCCATGCCGGAGGCGCTGTTCGTCTTCCTCTCGCCGCCGTCGTGGGACGAGCTCGTCCGCCGCCTGATCGGCCGTGGCACCGAGCCGCCCGAGGTGATCGAGCGCCGCCTCGACGCCGCCCGTACGGAGCTGGCCGCCGAGAAGGAGTTCGACGTCACACTGGTCAACACGTCGGTCCAGGACGTCTGTGCGGAGCTGGTAGCCTTGCTGGCTGCACAACCACCGAACTCCGACTAGCGGAAGGCGCAGGAGTGGCATCGAATGCCCCTGGTGCCGAAGGCATCACGAACCCGCCGATCGACGACCTGCTGAAGATCGTTGACAGCAAGTACAGCCTCGTGATCATGGGGGCCAAGCGCGCCCGCCAGATCAACGCCTACTACGCCCAGCTCGGCGAGGGCCTCCTGGAGTACGTCGGTCCCCTGGTGGAGACCCAGGTCCAGGAGAAGCCGCTGTCGATCGCGCTGCGCGAGGTCCGCGAGGGCCTGCTGCACTCCGAGGCCATCGAAGGCGCCTGAGTTGTCCTCCGGCGGCCCTGGGGCGCGTCGCGCCCTGACGGGCGGGCGTCCGCGGCGACGGCCGTACGGCGTCGTGGCCTGCCCGGAGGAAGGGCCCGCCGGTGAGTGCGGGACCTGACCCGGACGGTCGCCCCCGGGTGATCCTCGGGGTCGGCGGCGGCATCGCCGCGTACAAGGTCTGCGAGCTGCTGCGGCGGCTGACCGAGTCCGGGCACCGCGTCCGGGTGATCCCGACGCGCGACGCGCTGCGCTTCGTCGGTGAGCCGACATGGGCGGCGCTTTCCGGCGAGCCCGTGGCCACGGAGGTCTGGTCGGACGTCGCCGAGGTGCCGCACGTCCGCCTCGGCCAGGGCGCCGACCTCGTCCTCGTCGCACCGGCCACCGCCGACCTGCTGGCCAGGGCCGCGCACGGCCTCGCCGACGACCTGCTCACCAACACCCTGCTGACGGCGCGCTGCCCGGTCGTGTTCGCGCCCGCGATGCACACCGAGATGTGGGAGCACCCCGCCACGCAGGCCAACGTCGCGACCCTGCGCTCGCGCGGCTGTCTCGTGATCGAGCCGGCCGTCGGCCGGCTCACGGGCGCCGACTCCGGCAAGGGGCGGCTGCCCGATCCCGACGCCCTGTTCGACGTCGCCCGCCTCGTCCTGGCGCGGGGCGGCATCCCCACCGACCTCGCCGGCCGCCACGTCGTCGTCTCCGCCGGCGGCACCCGTGAGGCGATCGACCCGGTCCGGTTCATCGGCAACCGCTCGTCGGGCCTGCAGGGCTACGCCCTCGCGCGGACCGCGCTCGCCCGCGGCGCGCGGGTGACCCTCGTCGCCGCCAACGTCGCGCTGCCGGACCCGGCGGGCGCCGAGATCGTGCGGGCCGGGTCGGCGCTCGAGCTGCGCGACGCGGTGCTCAAGGCGTCCGCCGACGCCGACGCCGTCGTCATGGCGGCCGCCGTGGCCGACTTCCGGCCGGCCGGCTACCGCGACGTGAAAATCAAGAAAACGGACGACGACGAACCCGCGCCGATCACCCTGGTCAAGAACCCCGACGTCCTCATCGAGCTCGTCGCCGCCCGCCGCCCCGGCCAGGTGATCGTCGGATTCGCCGCCGAGACGAACGACGTGCTCCGCCACGGCCGGGAGAAGCTCGCCCGCAAGGGCTGTGACCTGCTGGTCGTCAACGAGGTGGGCGAGCGCCTGACGTTCGGCGCGCCCGACAACGCCGCCGTGATCCTGTCCGCCGACGGCACCTCCGTCGACGTCCCCCGAGGGTCGAAGGAAGACCTGGCCGACGTCGTATGGGACCAGGTGACAGGGCGGCTACAGTAAAGAACACGGGTCCAGCGTGGCTTGAGCGTGCCTTAATCGCCTCTGGATAGACTGCGCGTCCGATACCCGTAAGAGATCCGCTCTGCTACGTCAGTCAGCAGCCGCTGCAAGGAGTGCACCCACGTGTCACGTCGCCTGTTCACCTCCGAGTCCGTGACGGAAGGTCACCCGGACAAGATCGCCGACCAGATCAGCGACGCGATCCTCGACTCGATGCTGAAGGACGACGCGCGCAGCCGCGTCGCCGTCGAGACGTTGATCACCACCGGTCAGGTCCACGTCGCGGGTGAGGTGACCACCGAGACGTACGTTGACATCCCCGGCGTCATCCGGGAGAAGATCCTCGAGATCGGCTACGACTCCTCCAGCAAGGGCTTCGACGGCCACTCCTGCGGCGTGTCGGTCTCCATCGGCGCGCAGTCGCCCGACATCGCGCAGGGCGTCGACGACGCGTACGAGACCCGCGAGGGCGAGGGCTCGGACGAGCTCGACCGCCAGGGCGCCGGCGACCAGGGCCTGATGTTCGGCTACGCCTGCCGCGAGACGCCGGAGCTGATGCCGCTGCCGATCACGCTCGCGCACCGGCTCGCCCGCCGCCTGTCCGCCGTCCGCAACAGCGGCGAGGTCCCCTACCTGCGCCCCGACGGCAAGACCCAGGTCACGATCGAGTACGACGGCGACCGCGCGGTCCGGCTCGACACGGTCGTCGTGTCGTCCCAGCACGCCCCGGACATCAGCCTCAGCGACCTGCTGAGCCCCGACATCAAGGAGCACGTCGTCGACCCGGTCGTCGCCGAGCTCGACCTCGACATCGAGGGCTACCGCCTGCTCGTCAACCCGACCGGCCGGTTCGAGATCGGCGGCCCGATGGGTGACGCGGGCCTGACCGGCCGGAAGATCATCATCGACACCTACGGCGGCATGGCCCGCCACGGCGGCGGCGCGTTCTCCGGCAAGGACCCCTCCAAGGTCGACCGCTCCGCCGCGTACGCCATGCGCTGGGTCGCCAAGAACGTCGTCGCCGCGGGCCTCGCGGACCGCTGCGAGGCGCAGGTCGCCTACGCCATCGGCAAGGCCCACCCGGTCGGCCTGTTCATCGAGACCTTCGGCACCGAGAAGGTCCCGGTGGAGAAGATCCAGGAGGCCGTCCTCCAGGTGTTCGACCTCCGCCCGGCCGCGATCATCCGCGACCTCGACCTGCTCCGCCCGATCTACTCCCAGACCGCCGCCTACGGCCACTTCGGCCGCGAGGAGCCGGACTTCTCGTGGGAGCGGACCGACCGCGCCGAGGCCCTGCAGGGGGCCGCCGGGCTCTGACCCCGCGCGCTCTCCGGCGGGGAAGCACCCTGCTTCGCATCGCGGCCGTCCTGGATCTCCGGATCCGGGGCGGCCGCGTCGTTTTCGGCTCCACGGCCGCAGCCGGGTCGTCCGGGCCGCTCATGACGATCTCGAGCTGGTTGGAAGTGCTTCTCCCGTCAGCGGAGGTCACCTGATCCCGAAGTAGCCCTCGTGTCGTACCGGCCGCGCGTCGTGGCATGTGACCATCGGCCCGCCGGTAGGGTCCTCGCCATGAAGATCACCGTGCTGGGCGGCTGCGGCGCGTGGCCGACGGCGGGAGCCGCGTGCAGCGGGTTCCTCGTGGAGCACGACGGCCACCGGCTGCTGCTGGACCTCGGCTACGCGACAGTGCCCGAACTGCTGCGGCACGTCACGGCCGACCAGGTCGACGCGGTGCTCATCAGCCACGGGCATCCGGACCACTGCGCCGACCTCAACCCGCTCCTGCGGGCCCGGGCCCTCGCGGCGGAGCCGGCCCCGGCCCTGCCGGTGTACGCGCTGCCCGGCGCCCTGGACGCGGTCCTGGCGCTGGACCGTCCGGGGATGCTCGACCACGCCCTCGCGCTGCGGGAGTTCTCCGCCGGGGACCGCCTGAGCGTCGGCCCGTTCACCGTCGACACCCGGCTGCTCCCGCACTGGGTGCCGAACGCCGGGATGCGGGTGGCCGCAGGCGGCAGGATCCTGGCCTACACCGGCGACACCGGCCCGAGCCCGGACGTGGTCGAACTCGCCCGGGACGCCGATCTGCTGATCGCGGACGCGACCTATCCGGAGATCGTGCCGCCGGAGGACGCGGCCTTCCTCACCAGCGCCCGGCAGGCGGCGCGGCAGGCCGCCGGCGCGGGTGCCGCCCGTCTGATGCTCACCCACCTGTGGCCCGGAACCCCGCCCGAGACCGCCCGGGAGGCCGCCCGCAAGGAGTTCGCGGGTCCGATCACGGTCGCCGCGAACGACATCGGGCTGAGTCTGTCAACTTCTCGGCCGTGAACGACTGAGCCTGTCGGCTCAGTCGGCCACACCGATTCATGCTCTCCGGCGCGACTGGCTGCCGTGTCCGGAGTCACATCCGCCACATCTATGCAGCGCGGGACCGTTGACAGGGCCCCACGCCGGGGAATCCCCCGGCGACATCCGTCCGGTCAGCACCATCTGAACCGTATCCCCGGCAAGCCGGTTCGTGCCTTACAGGCTCACGAACGGATGCGAGGAGACTACCGGACCGCTGCGCAGTCCAGGGCCCAAAGACGCGATTCCTCCCGGGCGTGGACGCCCGGGGTTCCTCGCAAGAACAGCTGAGAAGGTCGGTCCGAGCGATGGCGGTCCGGGTCGATGTAGCTCCTCGCAGCCGCGACAGCGAAGCTTGAGGCCGGTTGCGGGCGGGCAGACCGAGCATGTACGGGCGGTGTGCTTCCGGTCGTTCGGGGTCGCATCAGCGGAGGCCTGGAACGGGGCACCGGTTGAGAGCGGCGCGGTCCGGACGGCGGACGTCGCCGCCGTCGTGACCGGTTCGGGGGTGCCGGATGGGTGAGCCGATCGTTCTTCCGCATGAGGATCCGGCCTTCGTGGCCGACCCGTTCCCGTTCTACCGCAGGCTCCGCGAGGGCGGACCGGTCCGCCGGGTCGTCACCGTCCGCGGGATGGAAGCGTGGCTGGTGACCCGCTACGAGGATGCGCGGGAGGCGTTCACCGATCCCCGCCTGACCAGCGATCTCCGCGGCGCCACGGACCCTCGGCTCTTGGAGCAAATGCCCTCCGCGGAGCGGACCTCCGCCATGCGCAGCATGATCCGTCTCGATCCGCCCGACCACACCCGGCTGCGCCGTCTCGTGTCGAAGGCGTTCACGGTACGCCGGGTGGCCGAACTCGAACCACGAGTGCAGGCGATCACGGATCGGCTGCTCGACGCGATCATCCCGGCCGGGCGGGCGGACCTGATCGAGGATTTCGCCCTGCCGCTGCCGGTCACGGTCATCAGCGAGCTGCTCGGCGTGCCCCTGACGGACCGGGATCGCTTCCAGGAATGGACGAACGTCCTGCTCACCCAGCGCCCGGACCGGCCGGACCCGGAGGCGACGGACTGGGCGTGGCAGCAGATGTGGTCCTATCTGGAAGGGCTCTTGGCGGCCAAGCGCAGGGACCCCGCCGACGACCTGCTCGGCGCATTGATCACTGCCAGGGACCGGGACCAGCGACTCGATGAGGGCGAGCTGGTGGCGATGGCCTTCCTGCTGCTGGTCGCCGGCTACATCACCACGGTCAACCTGATCGGCAACGGGATCGTGGCGCTGCTCGCCCACCCCGGCCAGCTGAAGCTCCTTCGCGACGACCCAGGCCTTCTCCCGAACGCCGTCGAGGAATTCTTGCGATACGACGGTCCGGTCAACCCGGGTATCCTGCGCATCGCGGCGGAGGACCTCGAGATCGGCGGCGTGGCCGTTCCCCGGGGCGCGACCGTCATCATCGCCACTGCGGTCGCCGACCGCGACCCCGCGGAGTTCCCCGAGGCGGACCGTCTCGACGTCGCCCGGACCGCAGGGGCCCACTTGGCCTTCGGGCACGGCATCCATTACTGCCTCGGTGCGCCGCTGGCCCGGCTGGAGGGGCGGATCGCCATCGGGACGGCGCTGCGCCGGCTCGACGATCTCGCCCTCGCCGTGCCGTACGAAGAACTGCCCTGGCAGGTCGGTGGACTGCGCGGACTCGAGCACCTGCCCGTCACCTTCACGCCGGCCTGATACCTCTGTGGCGGGTGGGACTCCAGAGGCAACAATTATTCACATTTCGGAATATTCATGGGTGATCTTGTGCTGTGAGGTAGGAGAGACACACGCCGTTTCCAACAGGCGTGTGGCATCCCCAACCCCTGGAGGTCACCGGTGAACAACAGCATCCCCCAGCGCAGGACCCAGGCCGCGAGCCCCCGGCAGCACCTGGTGCGGTCGCACTCGCTGCGGGCCCTCGCCGTGGCCGCCCGGCTCGAACGCCATCACGCCCCGGCGGGACCGCCGGGCCGGGCCCGTACGGAGGAGGCCGCCGACGAGATGGAGCTGACCTGCTCCGCGCCGGACTGCTGAGCCGTAACGCGGCCGTGAGGAAGGGACGGGCGGGGATGGTCACGGTCGAGGACGTACGGCGCGTGGCATCGTCGTTGCCGCGCACCGAAGAGCACCTGATCAGGGACCGCATCAAGTTCCGTGTCGGCAAGATCGTCTACCTCGCGTTCTCCGCCGACGAGGAGTGGATGGGCTTCGCGTTCCCCAAGGAGGAGCGGGCCGCGCTCGTCGCCGGAGAGCCGGACAAGTTCCACATGCCCCGTCTCTCCGACCAGCGCTTCAACTGGGTGGAGGTCCGCCTCGCCGCCCTCGACGAGGAGGAGATGCGCGAACTCGTCCAGGAGGCCTGGCGCATGGTCGTGCCCAAACGCGTCGCCGCCGCACGTCTCGGACCGAGCCCGGTCACCGGCGCCCCGCGTCGGTGACCGGCGCCTTCGTGAACGGCATGGTCGTGCCAGAAGGCCCGGCCCCCGTCCATCGTCCGGAGGCGCTCAGTCCTCCTCGGGCGCGAGGTGCTCACCGGTGACGCGGAGCAGCGCGGCAGCCCGCTCGGCGGCGAACTTCGGGCATCGTACGGCGGCCTCGTCCACCGTCATCCCCTTCTCCTCGCCCGGGTCGTGCAGCGCCCGCGCGAGCCGCGCCCAGTCCTTGGCCTCCACGGCGACCTCGGGGTGCCCGTCGGGATGCGGGCACGGCGCGGCGAGCGGGGTCTGATCCACCGACTCGAGCGCCCGGTGGTAGAGCTCGGCCGTCTTCGGGGGGATCGCCTCCCACGTGGCGTTCTGCACGGCGAAGCCGACGGTGAGACCGCGGTCGTCGATCCGCCGACCTCAGCCCGGACGGAATGTGGTGAGCGGCCCCGGCACGCCCGTCGCCCGGCCGGACGGTGGAGCGGTTCAGGCGGGGTGTACGCGGGGGTCGAGGAAGCAGTAGATGATGTCGACGGCGAGGTTCGCGAGCACCGTGAAGAACGCGCCGAGCAGCACGACGGCCATGATGACCGGGAGGTCACCACTGATCATGGACCGCGTGGTCAGCTGACCGAGTCCCGGCAGGCCGAACACCGACTCGGTGACCAGCGCGCCGCTCAACGCCATGCCGGCGTCGATGCCGAACTGCGTGACGACGGGCGTCAGCGCCGCTCGGAGGCCGTGCCGGAAGATGATGTGACCTTCGGCCAGGCCCTTGGCGCGTGCGGTGCGGATGTAGTCCTCGCCGAGGACGTCGAGCAGCGCGCCCCGGGTCAACCGGGTGTAGACGGCCGCCTGAGCGATCGCGAATGTCGCCCAGGGCAGGATCAGGTGTTCGCACCATCGCACCGGATTCTGCGCGATGGGGACGTAGCCGCTCTGTGGAAAGACCGGCAGTGCCGCGGTGAACAGATAGAGCAGGGTCATGGCGGCGATGAACGCGGGTACCGAGATGCCGAGCAGAACGGTGACCGCGATCCCGCGGTCGAGGAGCGTGTGCGCCCGCCTGGCGCTGGCGACTCCGCACACCAGGCCCACGAGCAGCCACAGGGCGCACCCTCCGACCGCCAGGGACACGGTGACGGGAAGGGCCTCTTTGATCAGATCGCCGACCGGAGTGCGCGTGACGTACGAGTAGCCGAAATCGCCCTCGAGCGTTCGAGTGAGAAAGTGCCAGTACTGCACCGGTATCGGATCATCCAGGCCCATCCGGTGCCTGAGCAGGGCGAGCGTCTGAGGTGTGGCCATCTTTCCGGCGAAGCGGGCGGCCGGATCGCGAGAGGTGGCGAAGAAGAGGATGAAGACGCACGTCGTAACGATCCACAGGACTAACCCGCTGGTCAGGACCCGGCGGACCACGAAACGGATCATGTGCGCCAACCTTGTCGTCTGAGGGACATCACCCTTGGCCGCCGTCCGAAGACGCGCGCGGGTGGAGATCGACTCCCGGCGTGGCCGGAGCTTACCGAGAAGGCACCACAGGCGGTACCCGGGTGATGCCCCGAGCCGGTGTACGGCCCTGCGGAAGGCATCGACGCCTAGATCCCGCCGCACACAGACCCCCGCCCGGCGGGCCGGCCGACCCGGGCAGGCGCAGATGGCTACCAGATCAGGCCCTTGGCGGCCTGCTCGACGGCATTCGCCGTCCGCGCCATCTGGTAGGACGGGGGAGTGGCGAACGACGGCGGGGGGGCCGGGCCCGCTCCCCAGATCCCGGGCCTGGACGGCCTGACCGAGCGGGTCACCCGCGCCGGTGACAAGGCGTCCGGGAGGCCGGCCGGCAAGGCGGCGCGCAAGGGCGCGCGGCGGCCCGCGGAGGCGCTGAAGGTCGCGAGGGTCGCCGTCGACGTGTCCCTGCCGCACCTGGACCGGCCGTTCGACTATCTCGTCTCGTCCGACCTGGACGAGAAGGCCGTCCCGGGCTGCCGGGTACGGGTGCGGTTCGCTGGTCAGCTGGTCGACGGCTTCCTGCTCGAACGCGTCGAGGAGAGCGATCACGACGGACGGCTGTCCTTCCTCGATCGCGTGATCTCCCCCGAACCGGTGCTGACCCCCGAGATCGCCGCGCTCGCCCGCGAGGTGGCCGACCGCTACGCCGGCACCCTCGCCGACGTCCTCCGCCTCGCGGTCCCGCCCCGGCACGCCCGCGCCGAAGCGGACCGGAGGCCCGTCCTGGCGGCGACCAGAGGCCGGGACGCGGGCGAGGAGACGGCGACGATCGTCATCGAGGCGGGCGGTACCGGCCGGGGCACGGACGCCGAGCAGCGGGCGGCCGCGCAGGCCGGCGGCGCCGAACGGGAGGCGGCCGCGGCAGAGACCGGCGGCATCGCGTCGGGTCCGGGGCAGGGGGCGGCTGAAGCGCGGGCCGGTGGCATCGAGCCGGGTTCGGAGCAGGGGGCGGCTGAAGCGCAGGTCGGTGGCGTCAAGGGGGAGGCGGCCGCAGCGGAGACCGGCGGCATTGGGTCGGGTTCGGAGCAAGGGGCGGCTGAAGCGCGGGTCGGTGGCGTCGAGGGGGAGGCGGCCGCAGCGGAGACCGGCGGCATTGGGTCGGGTTCGGAGCAGGGGGCGGCCGAGGCGCGGGTCGGTGGCCTCGAGGGGGAGGCGGCCCTGGCGGAGTTCGGCAGCGTCGGGTCGGGCTCGGAGCGGGAGGCGGCCGCAGTGGAGGCCGGCGGCATCGGGCCGGGTTCGGAGCAAGGGGCGGCTGAAGGGCGGGCCGGTGGCGTCGAGCGGGAGGCGGCCGCAGCGGACGCCGGCGGCATTGGGTCGGGCGCGGAGGGAACGACTGCGGCACCAGCCGGTGGCCCTGGGCCGGGCGGGGAGGAGACGACCGCGGTACGAGCCGGCGGCGTCGACCGGGCCACGGAGCAGCGGACGGCCGAGGAACAGGCCCGTGGCGCAGGGCCGCGCGTGGGGTCGGCGGCGGCCGGAGCGCGGAGCGGCCGGGCCGGTAGGGCGGCGCCGGGCACGGACGCCGACGGGACCGGTCGGGACCGGCCCGGGACCGAAGGCGAGGCGACCGGCCACGAAAGGGCCGGAGGGGAAAGCAGCGGTGCCCGTCGAGACCAGGCCGGGGCCGAGGCCGGCGGTGCCGGTGGAGACGGGATGGCGGTCGAGAGCGGCGGCGCCGGCGGAGACGGGACGGTGGTCGACGGCGGCGATGTCGGGCGAGATGGGAGCCCGGTCGAGAGCGGCGGCCTGGGCTTGGACGCGGATACCGAGGGCGGGAGCGGCGGCTCGGACCAGGGGGCGGACGCCGAAGGGGGGGCCGGTGGCATCGGGCCGTGCACGGGCGCGGAGCAGGACCCGCCCGGGACGCTGAGCGACCCCGGCGGTCCGGGGTCCTCGGGTTCGAAGATCGACCCGGGAGCATCCTCCGGCTCGGAGAGCGGCGAGACCGGCCAGGAAGGGACCGAGGCGGCGAGCGGCGGAGCCGACCGGAAGGGAGGCGCGTCCGTCGATCCCGGGCCGTGGGACGCCTATCGCGCGGGTCCGTCCTTCCTCACCGCGCTGACGGAGGGGCGCGCTCCCCGCGCCGTCTGGACCGCCCTTCCTGGAACGGACTGGACCGCCTTCGCCGCCCGCGCCGCGCGGGCCGCGCTGGACGGCGGGCACGGGGTCCTGATCGTGGTCGCCGACGGCCGGGAGGTGGCCCGGGTCGACACGGCCCTCGGGGCGGAGCTGGGCGCGGACCACCACGTCGCGCTCACCGCCGAGCTCGGTCCGGCCGAGCGCTACCGCCGCTGGCTCACCGTTCTGCGCGGCGAGGTGAAGGTCGTCGTGGGCACGCGCGCCGCGATGTTCGCGCCAGTGCGCGATCTGGGGCTCGTGGTCCTGTGGGACGACGGCGACGACGTCCACGCCGAGCCGCATGCCCCGTACCCGCACGCCCGTGAGGTCCTCGCGCTGCGCGCTCACCGGACGGGGGCCGGCGCGCTGATCGGCGGGTACACGCGCACGACCGACGCGACGCAGCTCGTGGAGACCGGCTGGGCGCATCCGCTGGTCCCGGACCGGGACCGGCTGCGCCGGTCGATGCCGTACGTCCGGCCCGCGGGCGACGACGCCGAGCTCGCCCGAGACGAGGCGGCCCGCACGGCGCGGCTGCCGCACCTGGCGTTCCGCACGGCGCGGCAGGGTCTGGAGAACGGGCCGGTGCTCGTCCAGGTGCCGCGCCGCGGCTACGTTCCCGCCCTGGCCTGCGCCCGCTGCCGGGGCCCGGCGCGCTGCCCCGAGTGCGAGGGGCCGCTCGCCCTGACCTCGGGACACGCCGCGCCGTACTGCCGGTGGTGCGGGCGGATCGCCGGCACGTGGCGCTGCCCGGAGTGCGGGAGCCCGCACGTACGGGCGGTGGTGGTCGGGGCGCGGCGCACCGCCGAGGAGCTGGGCCGGTCCTTCCCCGGCGTGCCGGTCCGTACCTCGGGCCGGGACGCCGTGCTGGCGTCGGTGGGCCCCGAACCGGCGCTCGTCGTCGCCACCCCGGGGGCCGAGCCGGTGCCCGCCGAGGGGTACGCCGCGGCCCTGCTGCTCGACGGCTGGGTGCTGCTCGGCCGCGCCGACCTGCGGGCGGGGGAGGAGGCGATGCGGCGCTGGACCAACGCCGCCGCCCTCGTACGCCCCGGTGGGCCCGTCGTCGTGCTCGCCGACGGCGCCCTGGTCCCCGTGCAGGCGCTGATCCGCTGGGACCCGGTGACGTTCGCCGAACGCGAGCTCGCCGAGCGCCGCGAGCTCGGCTTCCCGCCCGCCGTGCGCATGGCGTCCCTGACCGGGAGCCCGCAGGCCATCCGGGAGCTGGTGGAGGCGGCCGAACTCCCGCCCGACGCGGAGGTCCTCGGGCCGGTCGAGGTCGGCGACGGCCAGGAGCGCGCGCTCGTCCGGGTCGACCGGGCGCGGGGCGTCGCCCTGGCGCGGTCGCTCAAGGCCGCCCAGGCCGCGCGCAGCGCGCGCAAGGCCGCCGACGTCGTACGGGTCCAGATCGACCCGCTGGAGCTCATCTGACCGTGCCCGTGCGGGGCTGGGCCCCGCACGGGCCGTGGACGGCGGTCAGGCTGTGTCCTCGTCCTGCCAGATGAGGCTGTGCAGGTCGGATCCGCGGATCACCTGGACGCGCCAGGGGGTGAGCCGGAGCATGTGCAGTTTGGGGTCCGCCGGGCTCTTCCAGAAGTTCCCCAGGTCGTAGCCGGTTCCGGGCGGGCTGCCCGCGCGGTACAGGTTCCACACCCGGCGTCGGGTCTCCATGTCGTCGACCCATTCGGCGACGGTGTCGACGCTGACGGCGTTCTGTCGCGGGCTCCAGTACGAGAAGGTGGCGTGCGGGTTCCTCGCCAGGTGCGCGGCCTTGACGGGGGTCTTGTACGTCGCGAGCCAGCCGGTGGGACGGTCGCCGGCCGTCTCCCAGATTGGGATCAGCACCCGGGCCCGGGGGCGTCCCTTGGCGTCGACGGTCGTCATGGTGGCGTAGACGATGTCGCCGATGTAGGCGTTGAACCGGTCCTCGATGGCGGTGAACGCGGTCACCTTCGTGGTCATCCGATCCTCCGTTCGTCAGGCCGAGACGTCGGCCGGCGCCGGGCGCGCCTCCGCGACCTGGCCGGTACGGGTGCGGGCCCGCAGGCCGAAGGCCGTGACGACGAGGGCGGTGACCGCTGCGGCGACGGGGACCAGCAGGGCGGTCCGGATGGCGCCGAGCGCCGCTCCGGGCGTCGTGGCCGTGCCGAGGCTCGCGACGTTCACGGCGGTCACCGCCGACAGCCCCACTGCGGTGCCGAACTGCATGGCGGTGTAGAGCAGCCCGCCGGCCAGGCCCTGCTCGTGCTCCTCGACGCCCTCGGTGCCGGCCATGGTCAGGGGGCCGTACGTCAGCGAGAACGCGAGTCCGAGCAGCACCATGGTGGGGAGCATCGCGGCGTAGGTCCAGTCGAGCCCGACCGGCAGGAACAGCGCGTAGCCCAGGGCGGCCAGCGCCAGCCCGCCGAACAGCACGCGTACGTTGCCGAACCTGTTCACCAGCCGTGGCGTCACGGTCGGGGCCAGGACGGTGTCGACGCCGATGACCAGCATGGCCAGGCCGGTCTGCAAGGTGGTCCAGCCGCGCAGCTCCTGAAGGTAGAGGGTGGCCAGGAACTGGAAGCCGGCGAACGAGGCGAGGAAGAGCAGCGCACCGAGGTCGGCGCGGACGAGCGGACCCGAGCGGAGGATGCCCAGCCGGACCAGCGGCGCGGCCGACCGTCGTTCGATCGCGACGAAGGCCGCCAGGAGCACCAGTCCGGCCGCGAAGGCGCCGAGCGTGCCGGCGAGCCCGGAGCCGGGGTGCTCCAGCCGCACCACGCCGTAGACGAGAGTGAGCATCGCGCCGGTGGCCGTCAGCGCGCCGGCCAGGTCGAAGCCGCCCGCGGGGCGTTCCGCGGGGGCCTCGTCCCGCAGGAGGGGGATCGCCGCGACCAGGATCGCCGCGGACAGCACGACGGGGGCGAAGAACACCCACCGCCAGCCGAGCGAGGTGAGCAGACCACCGGCGACGAGCCCGAGTGAGAAGCCGCCCGCAGCGGTCCCGGCGTACACCCCGAGGGCCCTGGTGCGCAGTGGGCCCTCGGGGAAGTTGGCGGTCACCAGCGCGAGGCCGGCGGGTGCCATGAACGCGGCCGCGACCCCGGTGACGAACCGGGCGACCAGGAGGAGCCAGCCCGTGGTGGCCAGACCGCCCAGGCCGGAGAAGACCAGGAACACCGTCAGCCAGAACAGGAACATGCGGCGCCGGCCCAGCAGGTCGGCGGTACGGCCGCCCAGCAGCATGAATCCGCCGTAGCCGAGCACGTACGCGCTGACCACACCGCTGAGCATCCCGGTGGACAGGCCGAGGTCCGCCCGGATCGACGGCAACGCCACGTTCAGCATCGCGACGTCGATCCCTTCCAGGAAGATGGCGCCGGCCAGGACGAACAGCACACTCCAGGCGCGCGCGTCCATGCGGTCGTCGGAAGAGGGCATCGATATTCCTCTCAGAGTGCACGGAACCGGCACGGTTACCGAAGTGCCTGCCGGTTCTCTCTTGTAACCGGAAGCATCGTCGGACACCATGGACGACCATGGAAGACGGCACTTCAGAGTCCCCCGGTTACTGCGGGGATACCGACGGCGACTACGACGTCCTGCAGTGGGACACCCGCGAGGACTGCGAGGTCCGGCAGATCCTCGACCGCGTCGCCGACAAGTGGTCGCTCCTGGTGATCGCCCTGCTCGATCGGCGCAGCCTGCGCTTCACGGAGCTGCGTCGCATGATCGACGGCATCAGTCAGCGGATGCTCACCCGCACCCTGCGCCACCTGGAGCGCGACGGCCTGGTGAGCCGCACGGTGCACCCGACCGTTCCGCCGCGCGTCGACTACGCGCTGACACCGCTCGGGGCGACCCTGCACGAGACCATCCGCGCGCTGGTCACCTGGACCGAAGAGCATCAGGGCCAGATCGCCGCGGCGCGTGGCGCCTTCGACCGCCGCGTGGCGGCGGAACAGCAGGCCGCGGCGGAGGAGGCCGCCGAGCGGGAGGCCCTCGCGCGGGAGGCCCTCACCGCCCGGCGGTGACGGCCGGGACGCTCATCCCGGGTGTTCCCGGCAGGTCGAGCGTTCGACGAGGGTGAGCGACCAGTGGGCCCGCGGCTTCGTTCACGTTGTCGTCGGACACCGTTCCCCTCCGTAGACTGGTCCTCCAGCCCCAGAACGTCGAACGGAGCCGTACGTGGCAGTCAAGCCCATCCGCCTCTTCGGTGACCCGGTCCTGCGGACCGCGGCGGATCCGGTCAAGGACTTCGACAAGGAGCTCCGGACGCTCGTCAAGGACCTGTCCGACACGATGCTCGAGGCTCCGGGCGTCGGGCTGGCCGCGCCGCAGCTCGGCGTGGGACTGCGGGTCTTCACCTACTACGTCGACGACCAGCTGGGCCACGTCGTCAACCCCACCCTCGACCTGTCGGACGAGCAGCAGGAGGGCGAGGAGGGATGCCTCTCGCTGCCCGGCCTGGCCTTCCCGACCAAGCGCGCCTTCGGCGTGGTGGCCAAGGGCTTCAACATGTACGGCGAGCCGATCGTGCTGGAGGGCACGGACCTGCTGGCCCGCTGCGTCCAGCACGAGACGGACCACCTCGACGGGATCATCTTCATCGACCGGCTCGACCCGGAGCAGCGCAAGGCCGCGATGAAGGCGATCCGCGAGGCGGAGTGGTTCGGCGAGCCGAAGCCGATCGTCAAGGAGTCCCCGCACAGCACGTTCGGCAAGGCCCTGTGAGCGCGGACGGAGACCGCTAGTGCGCTTGGTATTCGCCGGAACGCCGGAGACCGCGGTGCCCGCCCTGGAGGCGCTGCTGGAGTCCCGGCACGAGGTCGTCGCCGTCGTCACGCGGCCCGACGCGCCCGCCGGGCGCGGGCGCAGGCTGACGCCGAGCCCGGTCGCCCAGAAGGCGGCCGAGGCGGGCGTCGAGATCCTCAGGCCCGCCAAGGTGAAGGAGCCGGAGTTCCTCGACCGGCTGCGTGAGATCGCGCCGGACTGCTGCCCCGTCGTGGCGTACGGCGCGCTGATCCCGCGCACGGCGCTGGACATCCCACGGCACGGCTGGGTCAATCTCCACTTCTCGCTGCTGCCCGCCTGGCGGGGCGCGGCGCCCGTGCAGCACGCCGTGCTGCACGGCGACGACATCACGGGCGCGGCGACGTTCCAGATCGAGGTGGACCTGGACACCGGGCCGGTGTACGGCGTCGTCACCGAGCCGATCCTGCCCGAGGACACCAGCGGCGACCTGCTCGGCCGCCTCGCGCAGACCGGCGCGCACCTGCTGGTCGCGACGATGGACGGCATCGAGGACGGCACGCTGGAGCCGCGCCCGCAGCCCGCCGACGGCGTCACGTACGCCGCCAAGCTCACCCCGGACGACGCCCGCGCCGACTGGAAGAAGGCCGCCCTGCACGTCGACCGGCTGATCCGCGCCTGCACGCCGGCGCCGGGGGCCTGGACGACGTTCCGCGGCGAGCGGCTGAAGCTGGGCCCGGTCCGGCCCGCTCCGGACGCCGAGCCGCTCGCGCCCGGCCGGCTGCGGGCCACCAAGCATGAGGTCTTCGCCGGCACCGGCACCCATCCGGTGCTGCTCGGGCGAGTCCAGCCGCAGGGCAAACAGCGCATGGACGCGGCGGACTGGGCGCGCGGCGTCCACCCGACCGACGAGGACGAGCTGATCTGATGCCGCCCCGGCACACCCGCCGCACCCCCGCAAAGGGGACGAACCGCACTCCCGCGCAGCGGCCGCGCCGTCCGCGCGACCCCGTGCGCCGCACCGCGTTCGACGTCCTCCAGGCGGTCGACGACCGCGACGCGTACGCCAACCTGCTGCTGCCGTCCCTGCTGCGCGAGCGCGGGCTGACCGGCCGCGACGCGGCGCTGGCCACCGAGCTGACCTACGGCACCCTGCGCGGGCGCGGCACGTACGACGCCGTCCTCGACGTCTGCAGCGACCGGCCGGTGGCCAAGATCGACCAGCCGCTGCTGAACGTCCTGCGGCTCGGCGCCCACCAGCTGTTGCGCACCCGCATCCCGGCGCACGCCGCCGTCGGCACGACCGTGGACCTGGCCCGGTCGGTGGCGGGCCCCGGGCAGGCGAAGTTCGCCAACGCGGTGCTGCGCAAGGTCGCCGCCCGCGACCTCGACGCCTGGCTGGACATCGTGGCGCCCGAGGACGAGACGGCGCGGCTCGCGGTCGTGCACAGCCATCCGCGCTGGATCGTGAACGCGCTGCGCGACGCCGTCGGGCGGGCCGAGATCGAGGCGCTCCTCGCCGCCGACAACGAGCGGCCCCGGGTCACGCTGGTCGCCCGGCCCGGCCGCGCGACCGTCGAGGAGCTCGGCGGCGAACCCGCCGCGTACTCCCCGTACGCCGCCTACCTGGCCGAGGGCGACCCCGGTGCGATCCCCGCGGTGGCCGAGAGCCGCGCGGCGGTCCAGGACGAGGCCAGCCAGCTCGTCGCCCTCGCCCTCGTACGCGCTGAGCTCGACGGCCCGGACCGCCGCTGGCTCGACCTGTGCGCGGGACCGGGCGGCAAGGCCGGCCTGCTGTCGGGCCTGGCGGGCGAGCGCGGCGCGCACCTGCTCGCCTGCGACGTCCAGCCGCACCGCGCCCGGCTCGTCGCGGGCAGTATCGACGCCGCGGGCGCGACGGCCGTGGTGGACGGCACCCGGCCCGCCTGGCGGCCGGAATCGTTCGACCGCGTGCTGGTCGACGCGCCCTGCACCGGCCTGGGCGCGCTGCGCCGCCGCCCGGAGGCGCGTTGGCGGCGCGGCCCGGAGTCGCTGGCCGAGCTCGGCCCGCTGCAGCGGCGGCTGCTCACCTCGGCGCTGGAGTCGGTACGACCCGGCGGCGTCGTCGCTTACGTCACCTGCTCCCCGCACCTGGCCGAGACCAAGGTCGTCGTCGACGACGTGCTGCGCGGCCGCGACGACGTCGAGCGCCTGGACGCGCCCTCGCACCTGACGGAGGTGCCGGGTCTGGGCGACGGCCCGTACGCGCAGTTCTGGCCGCACCGGCACGGCACCGACGCGATGTTTCTCGCCCTGCTACGCCGCCGTTCCTGAGCGGCGCCGGGCGGCCGGCGAGGCAGCCAGAACGGCAGCGGCACGGCGTACGCGGCGTCGAGCCGCCGGCCGCGACGCCCCGACGGCGCGCGCAGTGCCCGGGCGAACCGGTCGATCGCCCGGGCGCCCAGGGCGTGTCTGACAGATCCCGTTCGTAGCGAGCGGCGTCCAGACGGCGCGCCGCAAGGCGAAGGAGGGAGTCAGCCTGGTTTTGGCCGGCGGCTCCTCCCGGGGTGGGGGCGACAACGCGGCGAGGCGTCGTCTGGGCGCCGCGCAGCCGGACAGCGGATTTGTCAGATGCCCTTGGCGCCGTCCAGGCGGGCACCGGTCAGGTCGGCGTTCTCCAGGTCGGTTCCCGTCAGGTCGGCGCCGGACAGGTCGGCGTTCCGCAGATCGCTGCGCGACAGGTCCGCGTTCCTCAGGTCCGCCCCGCGCAGGCGGGCCTGGGCGAGCCGGGCGTCGGTGATGGTGGCGCCGCGCAGGTCGGCCCCCGACAGGTCGAGCGACTCGCCGACGATCCCGGTGAGGACGGCCCACGGCAGCGCGACCTCGCGCAGGTCGAGGTCGCTCGGCAGCAGGCGGTTGCGAAGCTCCGCCTGCGCGCCCTCCGTCCCGGACGGCCCCTGGTAGACCGCCAGGACCACACCGCCCACCGCCAGGATCTGGAAACCCCCGGGCCCGCCACCGGAGCCGACCCAGCGCGCGTGGTCCCGGGCGACCGCGTCCAGCTCGTCCTGGGTGACCGGATCACCGGCCATCGCCAGATCGCGCATCAGATCCGGGTCCGGATCCGGCGCCTGAGGGCTTCCAGGGGGAGGGCGACGCGCTCGCGCCCGTGCTCCGACCACGTGGCGGTCTCGTAGACCACCAGCTCGCCGTTGTCGCTGTGGACGGCGAGATGGCGGCCGTCGTCGGAGAAGGCCAGCTCCTCCGTTTCACCGTGGGGGAACGGTTCGAGGACGGTGGCCGGATGGCGGAGGTCGGGGATGTGCGGGAGGTCTTCGGGGCGAGGATCGTCCGCCCACCGCGGATACCAGGCACTGCCCCACGCGTCACCTTCGTTCAGGTGTTCGATCCAGCGTTCGTGGGTGGCCCTGACGGTGTAGTCGGCCTGGACGAGGTGGTCCTCGTCCCTCCAGCCGCCGTCGCGCTCGTAGTAGAAGTCGTGCAGGACCTCCCAGCTCTCCGCGCTCGGCGGATCGTTTCGCCGGGCCGTGCACTCGACGTCCTCGACGAACCAGCGGGCGTTCGTGGCACACCAGCCCTCGTCGAGGATCTGATCCAGGCCGATCGTCGCCTCGCCGATCGGGTGATCCCACCGGCCGCTCTCCCAGAGCAGGCCGAGGAAGAACCCGCGGTCACGATCGGGCAGCGTCATGTAACCGCGGTCGGCGGTCTCGTAGTACACCACGAAGACGCGGAACCGCACCTCGCGGCGGTCGAGATCGACGCCTAGGACACGCGCTCCGAAGATGTCGGTCGCCATGTCAGCCCCGGAGACGACGAGGGAGATCGGCGAGCAGGGTCGGATCGCAGCCTTCGCCGGCCGCACGGCGGTTGATCATGGAAATGGGATCTTATTGTGCGGCGCGGCATCCGGCAGCTCAGGCAGGGAGCGGCACGGCCTCGCGGACGTCCGAGGACAGGTCCGCGAGCACCTCGGTGGCACGCTCCAACGCGTCCGCGATCCAGGGCAGCGTCAGCGGGTCGGCGGCGGCGAGCGCGGCCGCGCGCTCCTCGTGGGTCTCGCCGTAGAGCAGGCTGGTCGCGACGCGGAGACGCAGCGCCTCGGGGCGGTCGCCGAACGCGCTCCCCGGAAGGACGCCGACGCCGTACTTGTCGAGGAGGAACTCCGCCAGGTCGGCGGCCGTCGAGATGCCGAACCGGTCGCCGAGGTCCGCGAACGCCGGCCCGTCGAGGCTCGGATAGCAGTAGAAGCCGCCCTGCGGCATCGGCACGCGCGCCCCGGCGTCGGTGAATCGCTCGGTCATCGCCGTCGCCACCGTCGCGTGCAGCCGCCGGCTCGCCGCGACCCGGTCGACGATCTCCGCCGGCTCGCCGAAGGCGTACGCGGCCGCCTCCTGGACGGGCCCGGAGGCGCTCGACCAGATCTCGCTGGCGACGGCGGCGAGCCGGTCCCGCAGGCCGCTGAGCTCCTCCGGCAGCAGCGCCACGCCGATGCGCCAGCCCCCGAGCGCGAGGCTCTTGCTCAGCGCCGTGGTGATCACGGTCCGCTCCGGCGCGAACCGAGCCGGGCATGGGAACTCGGCCCGCTGGTCGAAGACGAGGTCGCGGTAGATCTCGTCGGCGATGACGATCAGGTCCAGCTCGCGGGCGACCTCGCAGAGCCGGCGGACGGTCTCGGGACGGGCCAGGGTGCCCGTCGGGTTGTCGGGGATGGTCACGACGACGCTGCGGACGGGCTGCCCGGCGGCGCGGGCGCGCGCCACGACCTGCGGCAGGGTGTCGGGGTCGGGCACCCCGCCCTCGCCGGGCCGGGTCGCGACGAAGATCGGTTCGGTGCCCATCAGGCGCGTCTGCGCGGCGTAGCTGACCCAGCTGGGGCGCGGGACGACGACGCTGCCGCCGATCGCGAGCAGCAGGGCGTACAGGAGCGGCTTGCTGCCGGGGCCGGCGACCACCAGATCGGCGTCCGCCCGCAGGCCGCGCCGGTGCCAGTAGCCCGCGGCCGCGTTGCGAAGGGCGGCGCTGCCCGCGACCGGGCCGTACGCGCCGCGGCCGGCCGCGGCGGCGAGCTCGCGTTCGAGCGACGGGTGGACGTTCAGGCCGGCCTCGCCGAACGCGAGAGGCAGCACCGGAAGGCCGGCCCGTCGTCTGTCGTCGAGCGCCTCGTTGGCGGCAAGAGTCGCGGATACTGCGACTGGCATCTTCGCTCCTGGTGGATGCGGGGCGGTTGAGTGAGGTGTTGTCGCGGCGCCGTACCCCTCAATCGTCGAGGGTTTCGCTGCATCATCACAAGCGAGGCTTTCCGCTGCTATGCGTAAGATGAACTTATGCTTGACGTCCGGCGGCTCCGGTTGCTGCGCGAATTCGCCGAGCGTGGCAGCATTGCCGCCACGGCGAAGGCCCTGGGCTACACCCCGTCGGCGGTCTCCCAGCAGCTCGCCGTGCTCGAGCGCGAGATCGGCACGGCACTGCTCGACCGCACCGCCCGCAGCGCCGAGCTGACCGATGCCGGTCGCCGGCTCGCGGGCCACGCCGAGCGCATCCTCCGGATGATCGAGTTCGCCGAGGCGGACATGGCCGAGCCGGAGCCCTCCGGCCATGTGGTCCTGACCGCCTTCCCCACGGCGGCGGTCGCGTTCGCGCCGGCCCTCGCGCACAGCCTGCGCCGGCACTCGGGCCTGACGTTCCAGCTCCGCCAGAGCTCCGGGGACGGGCTGCCGCGAGTGCGTTCCGGCGAGGTCGACGTCGCGCTGATCGACGACTGGACGGGCCGGCTTCCCACGCGCGGGGGCGGCAGCCTGCGCTTCACGCTGCTGATGCACGACCCGCTCGTCCTCGTCGTGCCCGCCGACCACTGGGTGGCCGACCCTGCCGTCCCGGTCGACCTGCGGAGGCTCCGCGAGGAGCCCTGGATGGCGGCCCCGCCCGGGGAGCCGTCACGGCAGGCGTTCGACCGGCTCCTCGCCGACGTCGGCGGCGCTCCGTCGGTGCCGTGGGAGTTCGAGGGGCTCGGCACGATCCTGGGCCTGGTCGCCCGGGGCGTCGGCATCGCCGCGATCCCCAGCCTCGCCCTCACCGCCGACGTGCCGGGGATCGCCGTACGCCGCCTGCCCCGGGCGATGACCCGCTACGTCTACGCGGTCGTCCGCACGGCGAGCGTACGCCGCCCCTCGGTCGCCGTCACCGTCGAGGCGCTGAAGTCCGCCGCGGCCGCCGTGGACGTCGACCGCGTCGGCCTGCGGGGCTGAGGACGGACACCGCCGGCCGGTCCCGCGGACTCTGACGAGCGCCTCGGCGGGCGTGCACGCCGCGCTGGGCGCTGGAACATGACGCGGCGGGCGGTCGTCAGAACAGCACGTCGGCCATGACAGGTGTGAAAGGGAGGTCCACGACGGCCCGGGACGCCCAGCCCGGTGGAAACCAGACGGTGACCTCGGCGCCGGTGGAACAGGCCTGCTCGAACGCCGTAGATCCCTTCCCGCTGAAGCGATACCAGCGCCGGCACCGGTACCCGGTCCCGGTCTCGGGGTCGATCCACTGCAGGCGTACGACGTAGGAAGTGCTGCTCGAGCCCCTGGTCGAGCGGTACCGCCGGTCCACGGCGGCCACGCGTGCCGTTGCCTTGCTCCCGCGCTTTCGCAGCCGGTGCAGTCTCGCTCGCTGGACCCACATGCGAGCCTTGTGGTTGATGGTGAGGCCAACGGTGAGTCCGGCGAGGAACCCGACGGCCAGGCCGCCGACGCCCGGCCGGATGCCCAGCAGGCGCGGCAGCAGCGTCCAGGTCACGGACACGCCCGCGACTCCGCCCCAGAAGACGCACAGCGCGAGGATCACCGGCTGCAGCAGGCCCCATCCGATGCAGACCGCCCACCAGGATCCGCGCCGGGGGATGTCGACCCATGCGACGTCGGCGTGGCCGCGCCGGGCATCGGTCACGCTGATCACCTCCGATTCCGGAGCACGGACCATCCTCAACATGGACCAGACGCCTGTGATCCTCCCAGGCGCGCGGATGACGCCCGGCCGGGGCCCGGATCGCGAGAAGCCGGGGGCGCAGATCGGTCGGCCGAGCGCCGATCTGGAGGCCGTTCGGCGACGGGCGAGCGGCGGGTCAAGGTGGCCGGGCGCGCGGCGGGCCAAGGGGTCGGCCGAGCGCGGGTCCGGAGGCCGTTCGGCGACGGGCGAGCGGCGGGTCAAGATGGCCGGGCGCGCGGCGGGCCAAGGGGTCGGCCGAGCGCGGGTCCGGAGGCCTCTCGGCGACGGGCGAGCGCCGGGTCAAAGTGGCCGGGTGAGCGGCGGGTCAAGGTGGCGCCGGTACACCGCTGAGGAGGTCGCATGAGGTCTCTACACTTGGGCGCATCATGGCCGTGCAAATCGCTCCCAGCATCCTGTCCGCCGACTTCGCCCGCCTCGCCGACGAGGTGACGGCGGTGTCCAACGCCGACTGGATCCACGTCGACGTGATGGACAACCACTTCGTGCCCAACCTCACCCTCGGGCTGCCGGTGGTCGAGTCACTGCTCAAGGTCACGCCGCTGCCGCTGGACTGCCACCTGATGATCGAGGACCCGGACCGGTGGGCCCCCGGCTACGCCGAGGCGGGTGCGTCCAGCGTCACCATCCACGCGGAGGCCGCGAGCGCGCCGATCCGCACGCTGCGGGCGATCCGCGCGGCCGGAGCGCGCTCCGGACTGGCACTGAACCCCGGGACCGCGGTCGAGCAGTACGCCGACCTGCTGCCCGAGATCGACATGATGCTCGTGATGACGGTCGAGCCGGGCTTCGGCGGTCAGTCGTTCCTCGACGTGGTGCTGCCCAAGGTGCGGCGGGCCCGGGAGCTGATCAAGGGCCGGGAGCTCGACGTCTGGCTGCAGGTCGACGGCGGCGTCAACGCCGAGACGATCGAGCGCTGCGCCGAGGCGGGCGCGGACGTCTTCGTGGCCGGGTCGGCCGTCTACTCGGCCGACGACCCCGCCGAGGCCGTCCGTTCCCTGCGCGAACAGGCGAGCGCCGCCTACACCGCGTAGGCCACGGCGCGGTCCGCGCCATCGCACGATTGGCGGTCGCAGGTCCCCACCGACCGCGAGGCCGCGTGCCCTGCGCCTCATCGGCGGGGCGCTCGGGGACGGTAACGGAGCCGGTGGGCGTACGCCGACGTTGCCTCGTCCCCTGTGACGGCGTCTCCCGACGCCTCGTACGCCATGGCGCCGTCGCGGGTCCTTCGACCGCGAGGCCGCTCTATGCGGGAACAGGCAAGGACCGGGCCCCGCCGCGTCGCCGCGCGAGGGGCGGTCGCGGGTCCGCTGACCGGGAGGCCGCTCCTTGAGGGAGCAGGCAAGGGCCAGCCCCACCGCGTAGGCCGCGTCGCCGCGCGAACGGCGGTCGCGGGTCCCCACCGACCGCGAGGCCGCACGCTGCGCCTCCTCGGCTGTGACGTCGCGGCCCTAAGCCTCGTCCCCCCGTGACGGCCCGTCTCTACGCCTCGTACACCGTGGCGCCGTCGCCGTTCGCGTGGCTGCGGAGCCGGCCCTGGGTGACGAGCACCAGCAGGTGCGCCTGGGTCTCGGTGGTGGCCAGCATCTGGTTGAACAGGTCGAGGTCGTCGAAGTGGCGTTCCCGCCGGGTCCAGGACAGGGCGCGGGCCGTCTCGTACGCCGTGCCCGAACCCGCGGTGGCGGCCGCCGCGCAGGCGTCGAGGCGCTCGTCGTGGTGCGCCAGCAGGGCGTCGACGCGGGCGTGCACGCTGTCGGTGACGGGTCCGTGGGCGGGGAGCAGCCGCAGGTCGGGGAGTTCCCGGACGATTCTGAGGGAGTCCAGGTACGCGCCGAGGGGCGAGGCGCCCGGCGCGCTCTCGAACCCGATGGACGGCGTGATGTGGGGGAGGACGTGGTCGCCGGCGAACATCAGCCCGCCGTCGAGGTCGGCGAAGACGAGGTGCCCCCGGGTGTGGCCCGGCGTGGGGACGGCGAGGAGGTCCCGGCCGCCCAGCGGCAGTTCCGTACGGCCGTCGATCCAGTCGTCCGGCATCTCCCACTCGAGGACGTCGTGGCCACCCTCCCGCCAGGCGGCCTTCAGACGCTCGACGAGCGGTCGCGCCCCGCAGGTCAGGAGCTGCGCGAGCTGCGGGGAGTCCTCGCGCCGCCGCGGCCGGGTGAGGAGTTCGAGCGTCGCGCGCTCGCCGATGCCGAGGCTGACCCGCGTGCCGAATTCCCGGCGTACGGCCACCGCCTGCGTGTAGTGATCGCGGTGGACGTGGGTGACGAGGAACCGCGTGATGTCCCCGAGGCCGTACCCGATCTCCTTCAGCGCCGCCTCGAGCCGCCGCCGGGACTCCTCGAGGGCCCAGCCGCCGTCGACCAGGACCAGCCCGTCATCGCCCTCGACCGCGTAGACGTTGACGGCGCGGAGGCCGTCACTCGGCAGGGGCAGGGGGATGCGGTGCACGCCCGGTGCCACCTGGAACGCTCCAGGTTCCGTCCACTCCGTCCGCTGCGTCATTGGCCCGCCTTATCTTTCGCGCTAGAACGACATTCGATCTATATCGGACCACAGGTGGCCCGCGCCATCGTTAGCGTCGACAACTTTCGGGAAACCAAGCGAGCGCTTGTTTGGCCGAATGTGGACGTGCGCATCCTCACATATGGCGTGGAATGCCCGGCGTGGCACACTGGTTGAGAGTCAGTAAGCGTGCTCCGGGGTCGGTGAAATTCCGAACCGGCGGTGACAGTCCGCGACCCGGCCGAAACCATCGGCCGGTTGACCCGGTGGAACTCCGGGACCGACGGTTAAAGTCCGGATGGGAGGCAGCGCGCGGCCGTGCCCTTCGTGGGCATGGCCTTTCGTGGCCTTGCCACACACCCGGAGCCTGATGAGGAGGCCCGGGTGACCGATCATCCCGCGCAGGAGCGGGCGATGCGCCGGGCGCTGGCGCTCGCCGTCCGCGCCCGCGGTGAGACCAGCCCCAATCCCGTCGTCGGCTGCGTCGTCCTCGACGCCGCCGGAGAGGTCGCGGGTGAGGGGTACCACGCCTACGCCGGCGGCCCGCACGCCGAGGTCGTCGCGCTCCGGGAGGCCGCCGGACGCGCCCGGGGCGGCACGCTCGTCGTCACCCTCGAACCCTGCGACCACCAGGGCCGTACCGGCCCGTGCACCCTCGCCGTCATCGACGCCGGCGTCGCGCGCGTCGTCTACGCGGTCGCCGACCCCGATCCCGTCGCGGGCGGCGGAGCCCGCCGGCTCGCCGAGGCGGGCATCGAGGTCGAGGGCGGGCTGCTCGCCGCCGAGGCCGAGCTGGCCAACGCCGAGTGGCTCACCCGCACCCGGCTGAACCGGCCGCACGTCACCTGGAAGTTCGCCGCGACGCTGGACGGCCGGTCCGCAGCCGCCGACGGCACCAGCCGGTGGATCACCGGCCCGGAGGCCCGGCACGACGTCCACGAGCTCCGCGCCCGCTGCGACGCGATCGTCGTCGGCGCCGGCACCGTGCTGGCCGACGACCCCCGCCTGACCGTCCGGGGCGTGCAGCGCCACGATCACCTGCTCACGTCGCGCAGGCCCCTGCGCGTCGTCGTCGACGGCCGGGCGCGTACGCCGCTGACCAGCCGGATCCTGGACGACGAGGCCCCCACGCTGATCGCCGTCGGGGAGGACGCCGACACCACGGCACTGGAGACCCGCACGGCCGTCGTCCGCCTGCCGCGCGGCGACGGCGGCCTCGACCTGGCCGCCCTCCTCGCCGAGCTCCGCGACCGGCAGATCGTCTCGGTCCTCCTCGAAGGCGGCCCGACGCTGGCCGGTGGATTCCTCGCCGCCGGACTGGTCGACCGGGTCGTCGCCTACCTCGCCCCGACGCTCCTCGGCGCCGGCCCCGCCGCCCTCGGCCCGGCCGGCGTCGGCACACTCGCCGAGGCCCGCCACCTGCGGATCGAGGACATCACGCGGATCGGCCCGGACCTGCGCGTCACCGCCGTACCGCAAGCCGCCGAAACCCCCACCCGGCCGGTAGCGGCCCGAAGGGAGAACTGAATGTTCACCGGAATCGTCGAGGAACTCGGCGAGGTGGTCGCGCTCGAACCGGCGGGGGACTCCGCCCGGCTCACCGTCCGCGGCCCGCTCGTCGTCTCCGACGCCGTGCACGGCGCGTCCATCGCCGTCAACGGGGTCTGCCTCACCGTGACCGACGTCAAGGACGACGCCTTCACCGTCGACGTCATGAAGGAGACGCTCGACCGGTCCAGCCTCGCCGGCCTGGAGCCGGGGTCGCCGGTCAACCTCGAGCGGCCCGTACGGCCGACCGACCGGCTCGGCGGGCACATCGTCCAGGGCCACGTCGACGGCGTCGGAAGGATCGTCTCCCGCGAGCCAGGCGACCGCTGGGAGGTCGTGACCGTCGAGCTGCCCCCGCAGCTGGCCCGCTACGTCGTCGAAAAGGGCTCGATCACGGTCGACGGCGTCAGCCTCACCGTCGTCGAGGCCCGCGACGACGCCTTCACCATCGCGCTGATCCCGACGACGCTCGAGCTGACCACCCTGGGCCGCAAGGGCCCCGGCGACCCGGTGAACCTCGAGGTCGACGTCGTCGCCAAGTACGTCGAGCGCCTCGTCACGGCAGGAGGGGCACGGTGAGCTCCTGGACACAGGCGGGCATCACCGTTCTCGGCGAGAAGGTCCTGTGGACCGACCTGGTGGGCAACGTCCTGTCCCTGGGCACGGTCTTGCTGGCGATCCGCCGCACGATCTGGACCTGGCCCGTGCAGATCGCCGGCGCGGCGCTGCTGCTCGTCGCCTCGGTCAGCGCGCACGCGCCGGGCAACGCGCTCAAGCAGGTGATGTTCCTGGCGCTGGCCTCGTACGGCTGGGTCCGGTGGCTGCGCGGTCTCCGGGAGAGCCGGGAGCTGAGCGTGCGCCCGGCCACCCCGCGCGAGCGCGCCGCGCTCATCGGGGCGCTCGCGGCGGGCACCGCCGCGGTGGCCCTGCTGTTCGCGAACATCCCCTGGCTGCAGATCTCCTGGTCGCCGCTGGCCAACGCGTACATCTTCGTCGGCAGCGCGGTGGCGACGTTCGCGCAGAGCCGCGCGCTCGTCGACTTCTGGGTCATCTGGGTCCTCGTCGACCTGGTCGGCGTCCCCCTGGCGTTCAAGTCGGGGCTGTACGTCTCCGGCGCGGCGTACGGGATCTTCTTCATTCTCGTCCTCGCCGGTTTCCGTGACTGGCTGAAGCAGTACCGCCGGCAGCGGCGGCACACCGAGCCCGAGGTGGTAGCGGCATGAGTTTCGACAGCGTCGAAGAGGCGATCGCGGACATCGCGGCCGGAAAGGCCGTGGTCGTCGTCGACGACGCCGACCGAGAGAACGAAGGCGACATCATCTTCGCCGCCTCCAAGGCGACGCCGGAGCTGGTGGCCTTCACCATCCGCTTCAGCAGCGGCGTGATCTGCGTGCCGATGGAGGGCGATGACCTCGACCGGCTGCAGATCCCGCTGATGACGGCGCACAACCACGAGCGGATGCGCACGGCGTACACCGTCAGCGTCGACGCCCGCGACGGCGTCGACACCGGCATCTCCGCCGCCGACCGCGCCCACACGATCCGCACGCTCGCCGACTCGGCGACCGAGCCGTACGAGCTGGTCCGGCCCGGCCACATCTTCCCGCTGCGCTACCGCGACGGCGGGGTGCTGCGGCGGCGCGGGCACACCGAGGCGGCGGTCGACCTGGCGCGGCTGGCCGGGCTGACCCCGGCCGGGGTGCTCGCCGAGGTCGTCAACGACGACGGCACGATGGCACGGCTGCCGCAGCTGGAGATCTTCGCCAAGGAGCACGACCTCAAGCTGATCTCGATCGAGCAGCTCGTGGAGTACCGCAAGCGGACCGAGCGGATGGTCGAGCGCGTCGCCGAGACCCGGATCCCCAACCGCCACGGCATGTGGCGCGCGGTCGGCTTCGCCAGCGAGGTGGACGACGGCGAGCACGTCGCCCTCGTGTACGGCGACCTGGGCGACGGCGAGGACGTCCTCATCCGGGCACACTCGGAGTGCCTGACCGGCGACGTGCTCGGCTCCGAGCGCTGCGACTGCGGCACCCAGCTCGAGGCCGCGATGGCCGCGATCGCCGCCGAGGGCAGGGGAGTGCTGCTGTACCTGCGCGGCCACGAGGGCCGGGGCATCGGCCTGCTGGCCAAGCTGCGGGCCTACCAGCGCCAGGACGACGGCTCCGACACCGTCGACGCCAACCTCGAGCTCGGCCTGCCGGTGGACGCCCGGGAGTACGGCAACGCGGCGCAGATGCTGCTCGACCTCGGCGTCCGGTCCGTCCGGGTGCTGACCAACAACCCGGCCAAGGTCGCCGGGCTGGAGAGCTTCGGCGTCGAGGTGCGCGGACGGGTCGCGCTGCCCGTCTCCGTCACCGAGCACAATCGGCGCTACCTCGCCGCCAAGCGCGACCGCCTCGGCCACACGATCGGAGACCTGGCATGAGCGAGCGCAGCGAGCGAATCGAAAGCACAGCGTGTCTGGTCACTCCCTCGACGCCGGGAGGTCGGCCGGGGTGGGTTGGTCGGGCGAGGAAGGAGGGCGCATGAGTGGCGTCGGACGTCCGGATGAGACCTTCGTCGACGCCTCAGGGCTGAGACTGGGCATCGTCTGCACCCGGTGGCACGCGCAGGTCACCGACCGGCTGCTGGAGCGGGCCGTCGCCACGGCCAAGGAGTGCCGCGTCGCCGAACCGGTGGTCGTCCGCGTGGCCGGCGCGCTGGAGATCCCGGTCGTCGCCCAGCAGCTCGCCCGCGACAACGACGCGGTCGTCTGCCTGGGAACGGTCATCCGCGGTGAGACCCCGCATTTCGACTACGTCTGCGACTCGGTCACCGCGGGTTTGACAAGGGTTGCCCTGGATGAGGGCACCCCGGTGGGCAACGGGGTACTAACATGTGAGACGCTCGACCAGGCATTGGACCGATGCGGGCTGGACCACAGCCACGAGGACAAAGGGATGGAGGCGACCGTGGCCGCTCTTGATACGGCACTGACCCTGCGAGGTCTTCGGCACCACGGTCACGCGCGGCATGACGCGGAGCATCTGGGCTCCTGAGCGTCGACGCCGCGACACCCATCTCTCGCAGAAAGGTTCATGAACCGTGCTGTCACTCGTGCTGCCCAAGGGCTCTCTGGAGAAGGCGACGTTCGAGCTGTTCGACGCCGCCGACCTGACGGTCCGACGCGGCTCCGATCGCGACTACCGCGCCTCGATCGACGATCCGCGGATCGACCGCGTCCGGGTCCTGCGCCCGCAGGAGATCCCGACCTACCTCGAGCAGGGGCTGTTCGACCTCGGTATCACCGGGCGCGACTGGATCACCGAGACCGACTCCGACGTCGTCTCGCTCGGCGAGCTGAAGTACTCCAAGGCCACGTCGAACCCGGTGCGCGTCATCATGGCCGTGCCGAACGACGCGCCCTGGCAGACCGTCTCCGACCTGCCCGAAGGGGTGCGGATCTCCACCGAGTTCCCCGCCCTGACCGAGCGGTTCCTCGCCAAGCACGGCGTCAAGGCGCGGGTGGTGCCCTCGTACGGCGCGACCGAGGCGAAGGTCCCCGACATCGTCGACGTGATCGTCGACCTCACCGAGACCGGCTCGTCGCTGCGCAAGAACGGCCTGCGCATCCTCGACACCCTGCTGACCAGCTACACCGAGCTGGTCGCCAACCGTGAGGCGTACGAGGACGCCGACAAGCGCGCGGCCATGGAGGACATCGCGCTGCTGCTGCAGGGCGCGATCCGCGCCCGCGGCAACGTCCTGCTCAAGCTCAACGTCGAGAACGGCGCGCTGCAGTCGGTCCTGGACATCATCCCGTCGATGTCGTCGCCCACGGTCACCCCGCTGGCCGGCGGTGAGATGCACGCGGTGGAGAGCGTCGTCGCCAAGCACGGCGTGAACACCCTCATCCCGGCGCTCAAGGCGGCCGGCGCCCGCGACATCCTCGAGATCCCGATCTCCAAGATCGTCGACTGATCACTTCGTTAAGGCGGCTCTTTCATGACCACGGCGACGTGGCGGCCACGACGGGCCAGGATCGTCCCGTACGTCCTTGCGACGGTGGTCGTCCTCAGCATGATCGCCCTCGCCGTGGTCATGCCCGCCCCCTGGAGTCTCGGCGACCGGATCGGCCTGGTCGCGATCGGGCTGGTCGTCGCCGGGATCCTCCACATGCTGGCCCGCAGCCGGGTGACCGCCGACCCCGACGGGGTGACGGTCGTCAACGGCCTGCGCACGCACGAGTACGAGTGGGCGGAGGTGCTGGGCGTGTCCATGGCCGAGGGCGCGCCCTGGCCCACCCTCGACCTGTCCGACGGCTCCACCGTCGCGGTCATGGGCATCCAGTCCTCCGACGGCGAGCGCGCCGACCGCGCCCTCGCCGAGTTGACCACCCTCATCCACGAACGCGGCGAGACCCCCGGCCCCTGACCTGACGAGCGGCCCGGGGGGACCGCACCGAGCGTCAAAGGATCCCGCCGCCGCGGGTTCTCGTGGTTCAGACACCGCGACCATCCCAGCCGTCCGAGCGACGGGTGTGCCAGGCCTGGGATCCGGTGACCCTGCACGTGGACTCACTGAGGCCTGCCATAAACTGACCAGCAGAACCATTTTGGTCAGTTCGTCGGAAGGGGCTCGTCATGACGGACACAACCGGGCGGCGTCGTGCGCTGGTGGTCGGGCTGGGGGTCGCGGGCATCGCCACCGCGCTGCGGCTCCGGCAAGTGGGCTGGGAGCCGGTGGTGGTGGAGCGAGCGGCCGCGCGCCGCTCGAGCGGGTACTTCATCATGCTGTTCGGCACCGGGGTCGCCTCCGCGCGGCGGCTGGGCGTGCTGGAGGCGATCGGCGACCGCGGAGATCCGCGGCTCGTCAGCTACGAGGTGGACCGGGCCGGGCGCCGCACGCCAGGGATGAATCCGGCCAATATGCCCGGCGTGGTCACCAGACCCCGGCTACTGCTGCGAGGCGACGTGGAACAGGGACTGTTCTCCGCGCTGCCGGCCGATGTGGAGATCCGCTACTCCACCGTGCCCACCCGCATCACCCAGGACGCCTCCGCGGCGGAGGTCACCCTGCACGACACCGCCTCCGGCGCCACCGTCACCGAGCGCTTCGACCTGGTGGTGGGTGCCGACGGGATGCGCTCGACCGTGCGCGGGCTGGTCTTCGGCCCGGAGGAGTTCCTGCATCCGCTGAACTACATGGTCGGCGCCACCGCGCTCGACGCGCCGATCGAGGGCTTCGGCCTCCACGAGGGCCTGATCATGGCCGAGCCGGGACGCTCGGCATGGACCTTCCCCTTCTCCGATCACGCCCCGAGCCTGCTGTTCTCCTACCGCACCGACGACATCGACGCCGAGTTCGCACGCCCGCCGATCGAGTCCATCCGCGCAGCGTTCGGCCCGCAGCCCGCCGGCCCCCTGCTGGAGACGTTGTTCACGCGGTTCGAGCAGGCCCCGGAGCACCTGTTCGACGCCGTGCACCAGGTCAAGATGCCGACCTGGCACCGCGGCCGGGTCGTCCTCGTCGGCGACGCCGCCTGGTGCGTGACCCTGTACGCGGGCATGGGAGCCTCCAGCGCCATCGCCGGCGGCGAGCTACTGGGCACCATGCTGCAGCGCCACCCCGACGACCTGCCCGGCGCGCTGCGGGCGTGGGAGGCCCGGATGCGGCCGTTCATCGACATCGAGCAGGACAGCGCCCTGATCATGCGCAGGATCTTCACGCCCCACGATCGCAGGGAACAGATCATGCGCACCGTGATGGTCCGCCTCGTGAACAGGCCGATCCTCGGACCGGCCATGGGCAAGATAATGAAAGGCCCCGACTTCACGAACAAAGAGCTCGACGTCGCCGCCGTGTGACCCGTCTTGCGTACGAAAGTAGAGGACAGCACAGGTGAGCCAGCTGATCGAGCACCGCTCGCGCAAAGCCGCCCGCATCCTGGACAGCGCGCGCGAGCTGGTGCTCGACCACGGCGTCCGCAAGGTCACGGTCAGCGAGATCGCCCGGGCCGCACAGGTCGGCAAGGGCACCGTCTACCTGTACTGGCCCGCCAAGGAGGACCTCATCCTCGGGCTGTTCGCCCGCGAACTACTGGCGTTCCTGGATGAGATCATCGGCCGCCTCATCGCCGACCCCGCCGCGGTGCTGCCGCGCCGCCTGGCCCCGCTGCTGATCCGCACCGGGCTGAGACTCCCGCTGGCACACCGCCTGAACAGCGAGGACGCCGACCTGCTGCGGCTGCTCACGCAGCAGGCCGGCGACCGCGACCTGTTCGCCCGCACCAGTCCCAGCGCCCTGTGCGAGGCGGTCATGCCGGTTCTTCACCGACACGGCCTGATCCGCCATGACCGTCCCCTGTCCAGCCAGGCCTACGCCATGCACGCCGTGCTCACCGGGTTCGGCACCGCCATGTCCGACCCGGCCACCGCCACGTTCGGCGTCGACGCGCCTGACGAGGTCCTCGCGGAGACCGTGGCCGTACTGGTCGAACCGCCCATCGCCCCCGGCGACCCGGCCATCGCCGCAGCCGCCGAGGAGACCGTCGCCGTCATGCGCCAGACCCGGGAGGCGCTACTGGACCTCATCGGGCGCAGTCAGGTCGCCGAATAATGCAGGCTCATGGCGGCGGTGGCGACGGCGCGGCCCACGGCCTTCAGCCCTCCAGTCCGAACAGGCCGTCGAGCCGCCTGGCATTGCCTGCCAGCCAGGTGTCGTCGACCAACACTCCGTCGCGCATCGTGACCAGCCGGTCCGCGGTGGCCGCGACCCGCTCGTCATGCGTGACGACCACGAGGGTCT
Organism: Actinoallomurus vinaceus; assembly: GCF_039542055.1. Classification (NCBI taxonomy): domain Bacteria; kingdom Bacillati; phylum Actinomycetota; class Actinomycetes; order Streptosporangiales; family Thermomonosporaceae; genus Actinoallomurus; species Actinoallomurus vinaceus. Next base: position 736,106 of record NZ_BAABHK010000003.1, on the reverse strand, counting down.
GCCCTGCGGCACGCAGGTCCGCGAAGATCCGCAGCACATCGAGCGTCGCCGCGGTGTCCAGGTTCCCGGTCGGCTCGTCGGCCAGCAGGACCAGCGGTTCGTTGGCCAGGGCACGGGCGATGGCCACCCGCTGACGCTGCCCTCCCGACAGCTGCCAGGGCAGATGCCGGGCGCGGTCGGCGAGCCCGAACCGCTCCAGCAGGACGGCCGCGCGGCGCCTTGCCGAGCGCGCCGACCGCCCGGCCAAGAGCACGGGCAGCTCCACGTTCTCCGCCGCCGACAGCTCCTCCACCAGGTGGAAGGCCTGGAAGACGAATCCCACCGACCGGCGCCGCAGCCGGGCCAACCCCCGCTCGCTCACGGTGTCGATGCGCTGGCCGCCCAGCCACACCTGCCCGTCGGTGGGCCGCTCAAGGCCGCCCAGCAGGTGCAGCAGTGTGGACTTGCCGCAGCCGCTGGGCCCCATCACCGCCAGCATCTGTCCCGCTCGTACGTCCAGGTCGACTCCACCGACCGCGCGGACCAGACTCTGCCCCTGGCCATGCTCTCTGGACAGGCCGCGGACCTGCAGCACATCGCCGAACTCGTTCATGCACCCTCAGATTCCTATCCGACCTCGACCAGGCTCGCTCGCAGGCTTCCCCGGACCTGGCCTGCATTCCCCGAGAGCCCGCCGCAGCCGCGCGCAGATGGTGGCCGTGCGACGGCTCCTTCGCGAGCATCGCGGGCACTGCGTCGCGCATGTCTCCCTAACGGCTAGCTAATAGATAGCGGTTAGCTAATACGGGCGTCAAGCGGAGTCCGAGGGGTCATTGGTTTCTCGGCAATCGACCACAGGGAGTGTTCATATGAGTACTCTGAGGAGTGCTCCACTGTTACCGGGCGAATAGGGCACTCACCGTTTCGTACGAAGGGACGCGGGCCGATGGGCGGAAATCGGATGACAGCACGGGTGTTCGTCGCCAAAGAGCTTCGCCGTGCTCGCGAGGCGAAAGGGCTTACCCGGGCGGCGGTGGCGAAATCCCTCTATGTCTCGGACTCCCTGATCGCCGGGTGGGAGACCCACCGGATGCTGCCGAGGCCGGAGCACCTCGAACGCCTCCTGCCGATCCTGGGTCTGGGCGACATCCTGGTCCGCGTCATCGACGAGCTCGTCGCGGGGGAGGTCCCGCCCGAATGGCTGGACAAGTGGCTGACGGTCGAACGCCGGGCCACCTCACTGCTGTCGTTCGAGTCGACCGTGGTCCCGGGGTTGCTGCAGAACGAGGACTACGCACGTGCGGTGCTGCGGGCGGGCCCGTACGACATCGCCGACCTGGATGACATGGTGGCCGCACGGCTGGACCGCCAGAAGATCCTCAGCAGGGAGGACTCCCCGCCCGTCCTCGTCGCCGTCCTCGCCGAGAGCGTGCTCGGCCAGACCGTCGGCGGAGCCAAGGTCATGGCCGACCAGCTCGTCCACTTGGCGGCCCTGGCCGAACGGGAGAACGTGATCGTGCAGATCGTTCCGTCGAGCGCCGAGGCGTGCGCCGGGTTCACGGGTCCCTTCGTCGTCGCGACCCTCGACGACGGGGCAGAGCTGGCCTACGTTGACAGTCAGCTCAACGGAGAGGTGGTCGGACGCCCGCATGACGTCGCGGTGCTGCGGCGTATGTTCGAGGTGTTCCGGGCTGACGCCTTCCCCAGGCGGCAGTCGATCGAGCTCATCCGGAGGAAGTCGGAGCAATGGATGACCTGACGTGGTGGAAGTCCACTCGCAGCGGCGCGAACGGCGGCAACTGCGTCGAGCTTGCGGTGACGTGGCGGAAGGCTGCGCGTAGCACGGCCAACGGCGGTAACTGTGTCGAGGTGGCCGTGATCGAGGAGGCCCTGCGGTCGCTGGTGATGGCCTGACTCAACGCCGTATCTCCCTCAACACCCCCGCTGGGCCGGCATGGCCCGGCGGGGGTCTTGTGCTTTCGGCGTCCGCCAATGGAATTCATCGGCCCAGGTTCGAACGACGGTCGGTTGGGAGCAGCTTCGCTCCCCATCCACTGCGAGCCGTCGTTACTTCACGGCGGCGGGGGACACGTCGATGAGCGGGAGCCCCGTCAGGCGGGCGCGCTCTTCGGCCACGATCTCGGCGCGCCGGTGTGCGCCCAGTTTCGTGTTCTGGACCTTGTCGTGCAGTTTGACGATCGCGTCGAGCAGCATCTCCGGGCGGGGCGGGCAGCCGGGCAGGTAGATGTCGACCGGCACGATGTGGTCGACGCCCTGGACGACGGCGTAGTTGTTGAACATCCCGCCCGATGAGGCGCAGACGCCCATCGCGATGACCCACTTCGGTGCGGCCATCTGGTCGTACAGCTGCCGCAGCACCGGTGCCATCTTCTGGCTGACGCGCCCGGCGACGACCATGAGGTCCGCCTGGCGCGGCGAGCCCGACGGGCGCTCCATTCCGAACCGCGCGAAGTCGTGGCGCGGATCGCCGGTGGCCATCAGCTCCATCCCGCAGCACGCGAGGCCGAACGTCATCGGCCACATCGACGACTTACGCGCCAGGCCGGCCACCGCCTCGACCGTCGTGAGCAGGAATCCCCCGGGAAGTTGTTCTTCGAGTCCCATAGTGTTTCCCAGGCTCGTCGCGCGGGAGCAGGCGATCAACGACGGATCGCGCCACGATCGTTAAGTGGGGCGACACAATGGTCGTATGGAGATCCGGGAGATCGAGGCGTTCCTGGCGGTGGCCCGCGAGCTGCACTTCGGCCGCGCGGCGGCCGACCTGGGCATCTCCACTCCTCGTGTCAGCCAGGCGGTGCGCGCGCTCGAACGCAGGGTCGGCGCTCCGCTGTTCGAGCGGACGAGCAGGCGGGTCCGGCTGACACCGCTCGGCGAACGGCTGGAGGAGGAGCTCCGGCCCGCGTACGACCGGATGGAGCGGGCGTTGTCCGAGGCCCAGCGCAGCGTACGGCGTGGCGTGCTGCGCGTCGGCGTCGCGACGAGCCTGCCCGAAGGTGTGGCCGACCGGCCGATCAGGGCCTTCGAGCGGGCCCACCCGCAGTGTGCCGTGGTGCGGTCCGCGCACCCCAACACCGATCCGGCCCGCTGGGGCGACGACTGGCCGGTGGACGTCTTCATCGGCTGGCTGCCCGCCGACCCCTCGTTGATCCGGGACCTGGGCGTCCGGGTCGGACCCGCGCTGCTGCGGGACGAACGTGCGGTACTGGTGGCGACCGGGCATCCGCTGGCCCGGCGCGCCGTCGTCGACGTCGAGGAACTGGCCGACCATGACCTGCTCTACCCGAGCGGCATGCCGGAGCGACTCGCCGACATCTGGATCCCTCGTACCACTCCGAACGGAGTACCGCTCCGCCGTGTCACCCGGTACGCCTCCGCGTCCCTCGAAGAGGCGATCATCCTGGCGGCCGAGGGGGACGCGGTCCACCTGACGGTCGCCTCGCTGCGCCCCGACAACCCGCATGTCGTCAGTGTGCCGGTGTCCGGCCTCCCGCCGATGATCTGCGCGCCCGTGTGGCTCGCCGGCACGAGGTCCCCGATGCCCCAGGAGTTCGCCCGGGTGGCCGGAACGAGCTGCGCCTGATCAAGCGCCACCGCTCGCCCCCGCACCGATTCGATTCGCGCCGCGGGCCGTCACTACTGTGATCACCATGGAGCATCGATTCCTGGGGCACAGCGGCCTGAAGGTCAGCGAGATCATTTTCGGGAACTGGCTGACGCTGGACGGTCAGATCGCGGAGGACTCGCAGGCGGCATGCGTCCGGGCGGCCCTGGACGCCGGCATCACGACGTTCGACACGGCCGACATCTACTCCCAGGGGCGCGCCGAGGAGGTGCTCGGCCGTGCGCTGGCCGGGCTCCGCCGCGAATCACTCGTCATCGCGACGAAGGTGTGCCTGCCGACCGGCCCGGGCCCGAACGACCGGGGACTCTCTCGCAAGCACATCATGGAGAGCTGCCACACGTCCCTGCGGCGGCTCCGCACCGACTACGTCGACCTCTACCAGGCGCACCGCTTCGACGAGGACACTCCGCTCGAGGAGACCATCCGGGCGTTCGCCGACCTGGTGCGGCAGGGGAAGGTGCTCCACATCGGGGTGTCGGAGTGGACGGCCGCCCAGATCGAGAAGGGGCAGGAGCTGGCCCGCTCGTTGGGGGTGCCGCTGGTGTCCAACCAGCCGCAGTACTCCATGCTGTGGCGTGTCATCGAGCCGGAGGTCGTGCCCGCGTGCGAGCGTCTGGGCCTGGGGCAGATCGTGTTCTCCCCGGTGGCCCAGGGCGTTCTCACCGGCAAGTACCTGCCCGGCCGTGACGTCCCTGCGGGGTCGCGGGCCGACGACGCGCGGGGTTCGCGCTTCGTCGGCCGCTACATGTCCGACACGGTGCTCGAACGGGTTCAGCGGCTGCGGCCGATCGCCGATGAGGCCGGGCTCACGATGGCCCAGCTCGCCGTGGCGTGGGTCCTGCAGAACGGGAACGTCGCAGCGGCGATCATCGGCGCCTCGAGACCGGAGCAGGTCGCCGAGAACGCCGCCGTCAGCGGGCGGCGTCTCGACGACTCGATCATGAAGCGGATCGACGAGGTGCTCGACGAACTCGTCGACCGCGATCCCGCCAAGACCGCGGCGATGTTCGACGTCATGCCGTCCTGGCGCCGCTGACGTCGTTCGCCGGCCGCCGAGGATTCCCGGGGTCAGGACCCCGGGAATCCTCGGCGAGAAACAGGGGCGGCCCCGCCGCCGAGAAGGCATGGCACGGGCCGACCACCCGGCGATGGGGGCCGGCCCGGATAGTGGTCCTGCGTCAGCGTCCGGGCGAGGCGGCGGCCGTGATCGGTGCCTCCCAGGTGGCCTTCCAGGTGACCGGCCCGACGATGCCGTCCACGGGGCGCAGGCCCTTCTCCTTCTGGAACGCTCTACAGATGCTTTCGCTCTGGTCGCCGTAGTCGCTGTCGACCGTGATGTTCCAGCCGCGGTCCTTCATCCGCTGCTGCCACTGGCGCACCCGATCGTCATTGAACGTCGGGTTCGTCAACGGTGGCGGTGTGTAGGGTGGCGCATGCATTGATCGCTCCTCGTTTGATGTCTCGCCTGAACCGCCGGCCGCGTCAGTGCGACTGACGTGATCCGCGCAGTCCCTCACAATCAACGCCCTACCCATGCAATCGCCGCGAACGCTGATGATCTACCCGGAAATCGTCGCTTCACGAAATTTTGGGGTCCGATTGACCTGTTGAGTCCGGGCCAAGAATTCTAGGTCGAAGGTTTTCTTCGATGTGGCGGGGCGGGGGTGGGTGCGGTCAGCGGGATTCCGTTGCTCTGCCAGTTGATGATTGGATTGAGGCCCGGCTCTTCGGCCAGCAGGCGGACCAGGGTCCATACTCTCGCCGGACTTATGCCGTGCTGTGCGATGAAATTCATCGCTCCCGGAACGGATCGCCTGCCATCGGCCTCACCGTTGGGTACGACCCTTTCGTCGGCGAACGTCCGCAGGAGGCCGGTCGCCGTTCTGATCCCCATGGAACGCAGAGCCTTCCGTAGGTCGGTCACCGCTTCAGCGGAATGCGTTCCTCTTTCCGGGTCCTCTGTGGAGGCTTGCGGTGTCGCCGTTTCCTTGGTCGGATCAACATGCAGGAGCAGGTACGACTGGTCGGCCCAATCCACGAGACGGCCGGCCGGCACCCGGGTGTGGAGAAGTACATCCACGAAGTTGGAGGTGACCAGACTCTGCATGTCCTCGATGCCTTCTTCGAGCAGCCTCGTCTCGTACCATATGTTCAGCCCGTCGATGTCGCTCAAGGGGAATTTCGAGTGGAGCGATCGTGTGGTCAGGCCGACCGCCTTCCAGGCCATTCGGCGAAACAACTCCATGGCGGCCGTCGGAAAGAATCCGATCATGAATCCGACCACCGCGAGCGCCCACAGATTGTCTGCGAGCGGCGGCAGCGCGAGGTAGGCCACCGTCGCGACGATCAGTGCGATGGCGATCCTGAAGAACGCGGTGATATAAGCGCTGGCCTTCAGGTCGTTCTGGAAGAAGCGGCGGATCAGCATCTGGACCACGAAGACGTACGAGCCGAGGAAGGCGAAGGCCAGCATCGGGCGCAGCGACTGCTTCTCCGGCTCGCCGAGCACGGAGTACGCGTAGTCGTCCCAGAGCAGCGCGGTCCAGCAGACGGCGAGGACGAAGGTCGCCAGGTAGACCGGGAGCAGCGTCTCCGACCGCACGTGCCGGCCCGGGTCCTGCGCGTTGGCGGAGGTGGAGCGGCCGTAGTAGGCGTCGAATTTCTTCTGATAGATGCTGGGGGATCCGCCGGCCACGGGGCCGCCGTCCCTCAGCCAGGCGTCATAGAAGGTGGACGCCTGCGGCGGCCGGGGCAGGTTACCGGGCCGGTCCCAGCCCAGGCGATGCAGGTTGATGACGTATTCGTCCCACAGCGCGCCGGCACGTCCCCGTAGGAATCGCACGAACATCCACCCGGGAAGAAAAGCCAGTACGGACACGGCGATCGCTTGCAGCGCGAGGTCGGGAACGTCGCTCTGAAGAGGCCTCGCATCGAGGCGAGGGATGACGAAGGCCGCCACCACGATGACGCCCGACGCCACGGCGGCAAGTGAGGCCGACGCCATCTGCCGCAGGAACCATCGTCGCGATCGCGCGAGCAGATGAGCACTCCGGCGCTTGCCGACGTGGCGTCGCGGGGCCTCCGCGTCTTCCGGCCCGGCGAGCAGACGCCACAACATCTCCCGGCTGTGGCCGCGATGCTTCAGCGCGTCTTCCAGCTCGTACGGACTGGAGATGTACGGCCGCCCTCGGCGGATTTCCTGTAGCTCCGTGACGACGGCTTCCCCGATGTGCGCATCCTCGACGTCGAGCCATTCTCGCCAGTCGCGGGCGGGGCCGCCGTCGGATTTCTGCAGCTCGTACACGGCGTGAACGAGACATCGCGCGAGTTCCCGAGCCCGATACGCCTCTGTCCCGTTGGTCATCGGTAACACCCCGGCGGGGGTCTTCGTCAGGCCCGGCTCGACGCCATGGCCGCAGGACCGGATCCGAGTCGGGCCGGACGCCCCCGGAAATGATGATCGATCATCGATGGCCGCCCGGTTTCACCGGGTGTATTTGAGCGTCGTACCCCGGTGCCCGAACCCGGGCCGCGAGGTCAACCGATCCAGTCCAATCGATGCACGGCTGCTGACCAACCCGGCGTCGAGTCTGTGAAGGTTTGACCCGCCGTCAACTTCGGTTTTAGGCCTTTGCCGTGGCAGACGTGTCGGCGGGCCTCACATGGGGCCGGCGATGGTCCTACATGGGGGAGGGCAGAGCCGAACGCGGGTCGACGCCGCCGATGTACATACCGATGACGTACGCGGCGGTGGCCTCGAGCACCCCCGCCCGGTCGAGGCCGCCGGCGTCGGCCGGCACGCAGCCGAGGTCGGTGGTCAGGGTCCGTACGGTCGCCAGGGCGTCCGTGTCGTCGCCGCAGATCGGCACGGTCAGCGGGCGGCCGTCGACGAGCGGCGGCGTCATCCGCCACAGGTCGTCCGGGCAGAGGTTGAACGCCTTGACCACGTGGGCGCCGGTCGCGTCGGCGATCTGCCGGGCGACGGACGGGCCGGCGCCGGTGGCGAGCGTGACGCCCGGATGCACGATGCCGTTCACGCAGTCGATCACCGTTCGCCCGCGCAGCAGATCCCCGGCGTGCCCGAGGACCTCCTTCACGCCGTCGTACGCGACCGCGAGCAGCACCGCGTCGCCGAAGCCCGCGGCGTCGCGAAGGCCTCCCGCGCGTGCGCCCGGCCCGATCCGTGCCGCGAGCCGCGCCGCCTTGTCACCGTCGCGCGCGCCGACGAGCACCTCGTGCCCCGCGCGCGCCCACTGGGTGCCGAGCGCGTCGGCCATGTGCCCCGATCCGAGAATTCCGATTCGCATGGCAGCGACACTAGGGATTCCGATGGGCACCATTCGGTGCCCGGCCGATGCGATAGGACGTAGGGATGACCGAGGACCTCCTCGCCGACTGTCAGACCCGGCTGGCGCTCGATCTGCTGACGAACACCTGGAACGCCGTCGTGGTGCACGCGCTGCGCCACGGCCCGATGCGGCCGGTCGAGCTGCGCAAGGTGATCGGCGGCATCAGCGGCAAGGTGCTGACCGAGACGCTGCGCCGGCTGGAGCACGACGGGCTGGTGACCCGTCGCGTGTACGCCGAGGCGCCGCCGCGCGTCGAGTACGAGCTGACCGAGGCGGGCCGTGGCCTGCTCGAGCCCATCGACGCGCTCGGCCGCTGGACCGAACGGTACGCCGACGTCGTCGTGGAGGCGCAGGAGCGCGCGGCGGCGGGCCGGACCGGCGACACGGTTCGCCGGTCCGCACAGCCCGTCGGAGCCGCGCCGGTTCAGGTCTAGCGGCCGCTCGTCACCCCGTAGTACTGCTCGTCCTGGACCTGGGGGGTGGAGGTCACGGTGAACGGCGAGGTGACCTTCGCCGTGACCGCGCCGTTCCGCGTCACCGAGACGCTGTTCGTGCCCGCCTTGAGGGCGAACGTCTGGACGTGGACGCCCGCCGGCGCGCTGTAGGTGTGCGCGGTGCCCCCGATGGTCGCGGTGACCTTCGCGGCGGCGGTGAGCATGGTGAGCACCTCGACCTGGTCGCGGGCGGGCGTGCTGCCCGAGCGCAGCGTCATGAGCCTGGTCTCGGCGAACTTCGGCTTGGCCGCCGCCGGCTGGATCCGGTGCGTGACGTACACGACGTCCTTGGTGATGGCCGGGTACTTCCCGGTCTTCAGCCGCGTGAGGTAGTACGACGACAGGTCGAGGTAGGTCCATCCGTGCTTCGCCGAGGGCGACAGCTGCGCGCCTTCGGAGTAGTCGTTCCAGGTGGGGATCTGCACCCAGTCGGCGCCGGCGATCGCCGCCTTCCACGTGAGCCGCAGGTTCTCGGTGTTGCCGGCCTCGTCGTACCTGCCCTGGTTCGGCCGTTCGTCCTGGACCGAGACCGGCTGCATCCAGATCTTGCCGAGCTTGTGGGTGCGGCTGATGTTCGCGGCGAGGCCCGCGTTGGCGGCCGGGTTCCGGTTGCCCCAGTTGGAGAAGCCATAGCTGATGGCGGCGTACGCGTCGGCGTTGGAACCGAAGTTGAGGAAGCACGGCACGAGCGCGATCTCGATGCCGTACCTGTCGCGCATGAGCGTGATCCAGGATGACCACCACGCCGCGCTCTTGCCCTCGGCCTTGAACGGCGAGACGACGAGGCGCTTGTCGGCGAGGTGGTAGACGGCGGGCGACTTGGCGATGCTCGCGACGGCGGCGGCGAGCGTGTCGGCGCTGACGTTCACGAGGCCGTTCATGTCGGGCATCAGGACGATCTTGAAGCCGGGGTCGACCTGCTCGGCCGCCTTGATCAGCAGCTTCGCGCGCGACCAGTTGGCGCTGGAGGAGCTCACGGACAGCAGGTCCACGGTGAAGCCGTCGAGCCCGGCCGCCGCGGCGCGCCGGACCTCGGTCCTCATGTCCTCCAGCTGCCAGTCGCCGCTGATGGGGGCGCGGGCGATCGGGCGGTCCCGGAGCAGTCCGCCGTACGCGGCGTGCTTGCCGTTCTCACCGGTCGGCGACAGGTAGTTCTTCGTGTAGTAGTCGCTCGCCGCGGCCTTGTTGTCCAGGGAGACCGGGTACGGCGTGAAGTAGTGCGCGAACACCTTGTGCTTGGAAGAGCGCAGGACGCTCTGCGCGGGCAGCCGGAACGGCAGCGGGCCCTTGTTCGCCACCGAGGCCCTCGCGCCGGCGGCGGTCTGCGACGCCCGCTGCGCCGGAGAGCACGCGGTCCCCGCGATCCCCACGGCCACGATCGCGGCCGCGACGGTCGGCAACGGAGATCTCAGACGCATCGAACGGCTCCTCGGGCGGTCGTCGGGTCGCGGTGCTCGTTTCATGATCATCGGAGCGTACTGCCCGCTATGCGGCGATTCCGGGAGTTGCGGCAAGAAGATCGCTTCGCGTGCTGTGCGTGACGACCCTGGACGGTTCTGTGTGGACAAGTAGCCTTGAGGCGTGCCGCAGATCACCACAATTCAGGCATCTGACTTCGCTTCACCGACGGCGTTGAGCGAGGCTTTGGACCGGCACGCGTACCTCGCCGACGAGGGGCTCGCCACCGCCTGCTTCCTCAGCCTGCGCATGAGCCGTCCCCTCTTCCTCGAGGGCGAGGCCGGCGTCGGCAAGACCGAACTCGCCAAGACGCTCGCGGCCGTCCTCGGCGTCCCCCTCATCCGCCTGCAGTGCTACGAGGGCCTCGACGCCGCGCAGGCGCTCTACGACTGGGACTTCCCGCGCCAGCTCCTGCACCTGCGGGCGGCGGAGGCGGCGGGCGTGACCGACGTCCAGCGCCTCGAATCGGAGCTGTACGACCGGCGCTTCCTCGTCGCCCGGCCGCTGCTGCGGGCACTGGAGACCTCGTCGGCGGACCGCCCGAGCGTGCTCCTGGTCGACGAGATCGACCGCGCCGACGACGAGTTCGAGGCGTTCCTCCTGGAGGTGCTGAGCGACTTCACGATCTCGATCCCGGAGCTCGGCACCGTACGGGCCGAGCACCCGCCCGTCGTCATCGTCACCTCGAACCGCACCCGCGAGGTCCACGACGCGCTGAAACGCCGCTGCCTCTACCACTGGCTCGAGCACCCGGCGTTCGACCGCGAGGTAGCGATCATCCGGCGGCGGCTCCCGGAGGCGTCCGAACGGCTCGTCCGCCAGGTGGCCGGCGCCACCGCCCGGCTGCGCGGCCTGGACCTGCTGAAGACCCCGGGCGTCGCCGAGAGCCTCGACTGGACCGAGGCCCTCGTCGCGCTCGGCGCACGGGACCTCGATCCCGACACCGCCGCCGTCACGCTCGGCGCGGTGCTGAAGTACCGCGAGGACACCGAACGGGTCGCCAAGGGCCTCGACGTCCTGCTCAACGGATCCTGACCATGAGCGGGCCGACCGGACGCGCCGGGCCCCCGGAGCCCGAACCGCCGGATGGGGCGGAGGGCGGGGAGTCCCCGCGTGACGTGGCCGGGATGCCGGGCGGAAGCGCCGGGGCGCCGGAGCCGCCGAGTGGACGCGTCGGGGCCCCGGAGCGAGCGGAGGGCGGGGAGTCCCCGCGTGACGTGGCCGGGATGCCGGGCGGAAGCGCCAGAGCCCCGGCGGGTGGCGGAGCGGAGCGCCGGGAGCCCGTGCGTGACGTGGCCGGGGCGCCGGGTGGACGCGCCGGGGCCCCGGGGCCGCCGGGTGGTGGAACGGTGGGCGGGGAGGCCTCGCGTGACGTGGTCGGGACGCTGGCCGGGTTCGCCCGTACGCTGCGCGCGGCCGGGGTGAACGCCGATCCCGAACGGCTCCAGGCGATGATCGGCGCGCTGGACCGCCTGGACGTGACGGACGCGCGGGACGTGTACTGGGCGGGCCGCCTCACCCTGTGCGCCGACCCGGCCGACCTGCCGCGCTACGACCGGTGCTTCGCCGCCTACTTCTCCGGCGAGTCCGCGTCGGTCCGCCGTGTCGCCCGGCCCCCGGTCGTCGCCGCGCGGCCGGCCGCGACGGCCGGCGCCGCCGGGCAGGAGGCGCGCGGCGACCCGAGCGTCGCGGCGGCCAGCACGGCCGAGGTCCTGCGCCGGCGCGACGTCGCCCGGCTCAGCGCCGAAGAACGGGACGAGGTGCACCGGCTGATCGCGCTCCTCGACGACGTCTCGGCGCGCCGCCGATCCCGGCGGTTCACCGCGGCCCACCGGGGCCGCCTCGACCAGAACCGGACGGTCCGCTCGATCCTGCGCCGGGGCGGCGAGATCTCCCGGCTCCACCATCGCGCGCACCGGACCCGCCCGCGCCGGGTCGTGCTGCTGGTCGACGTCAGCGGTTCCATGAGCCCGTACGCCGATGTCCTCCTGCGCTTCGCGCACGCCGCCGTACGCTGCGCTCCCCGCAGCACGGAGGTGTTCACCGTCGGCACGCGGCTGACCCGGGTCACCCGTGAACTGCGGCATCGCGAACCCGACGCGGCGATGGCGGCGGTGTCGTCCGCGATCCCCGACTGGAGCGGCGGCACCCGGCTCGGCGAGGAGCTGAAGGAGTTCCTCGACCGGTTCGGCCAGCGCGGCATGGCGCGGGGCGCGGTCGTGGTCGTCGCCTCCGACGGCTGGGAACGCGGGGACGCCACGCTGCTGGCCGCGCAGATGGCGCGGTTGCGCCGGCTCGCCCACCGGGTGGTGTGGGCCAACCCGCACAAGGGCCTGGCCGGGTATGAACCGCTCACGGCGGGGATGGCGGCGGCACTACCGTACGTCGACGACTTCGTGGCCGGGCACAGCCTGGCCGCGCTCGAGGAACTGGCGGGAGTGATCGGCGATGCGTGACGTGCTCGACGAGATCCGTATCTGGTATGCCGAGGGGAAGACGTTCGGCCTGGCCACCGTCGTCGACACGTTCCGCAGCGCGCCCCGCCCGCCGGGCGCCGCGATGGCCGTCTCCGCCGGGGGAGAGGCGGTGGGCAGCGTGTCGGGCGGCTGCGTCGAGGGCGCGGTGTACGAGCTGGCGCAGGAGGTCATGGAGACGGGGCGGCCGGTCGTCCAGCGCTACGGCGTCAGCGACGACGACGCCTTCGCCGTCGGCCTGACCTGCGGCGGGCAGCTCGACGTGCTGGTCGAACCGGTCGGCCCGGCGACGTTCCCGGAGTTCGCGGACGTGACGGCGTCGGTCGACCGGCACGAGCCGGTCGCGGTCGCCACCGTCGTCGCGGGCCCGCGGGAGATCGGCGCCCGGCGCGTCGTCTGGTCCGACCGCGCGGCGGGCTCTCTCGGGCTCGACCGCCTGGACGCCGCCGTCGACGACGACGCCCGCGGGATGCTCGCCCAGGGCATCACCGGCGTCCTCCGCTACGGACCGGACGGCGAACGCCGCCGCGACGAGCTGTCCGTCTTCGTGCACTCCTTCGCGCCGCCGCCGCGCATGCTGGTCTTCGGCGCGATCGACTTCGCGGCGGCGGTCGTCCGTATGGGCCGATTTCTCGGCTACCACGTGACCGTGTGCGACGCCCGTCCGATCTTCGCCACCGCCAAGCGCTTTCCCGAGGCGGACGAGGTGGTGGTGAAGTGGCCGCACCGCTTCCTGGCCGAGACGGAGGTGGACGAGCGCACGGTCATCTGCGTGCTCACCCACGACCCGAAGTTCGACGTGCCGCTGCTGGAGGTGGCGCTGCGCACCCCGGCGGCCTACGTCGGCGCGATGGGCTCCCGCCGCACCCACGACGACCGGCTCAAACGGCTCCGGGACGCGGGCGTGACCGAGGACGAGATCGCGCGGCTGCGGTCGCCCATCGGCCTGGACATCGGCGCCCGTACCCCGGAGGAGACCGCCGTGTCGGTCGCGGCCGAGCTCATCCGCCTCCGCTGGGGCGGCAGCGGCCTGCCCCTCAGCGAGACGGACGGGCGGATCCACGGCGGCTAGTGTCCTCTCACCCCCGGCACCGGTGGGGCTGGCCCCACCGTCAAAGAGTCGGTCTGGCCCCACTGCGCAGGCGTGGACCACGGCCGAGACTCGTAAGAGTCCAGAACGGGGAGGAAGGCCGAGGACCATGTCGCAGAACACCCGGAAGACCGTGATGCGCCGGCTCGTCGTCGTGGCGCTGGTCGGGGCCGCCGTGGCCGGCGGCACGGTGGCGGCCCCCGAGCGCGCCTCCCACGGCGTGCTCCCGCCCGTGACCGGCCACCGCTGATCGACATGACGCCCATCGGCGTGACCGGGGCCACGCCGATGGATACGCTCCGGAGATGGGGATCAGGCACGCTGGCGCACCGGCGGCGCTGTTGCTCGCCGCGGGAGAGGGGCGCCGGCTCGGCATACCGAAGGCACTGGTCGAGATCGACGGCGTGCGGCTCGTCGACCGCGGGGTGCGCATGCTCCACGAGGCGGGCTGTACCCCGATCGTGGTGGTCACCGGCGCGGCCGCGGTCGACGTGGCCGGTGCGGTCGTCATCCACAACCCGGACTGGCGGACCGGCATGGCGTCGTCGCTGCGCGCCGGCCTGTCGGCGCTGGCACCGGACTGCCCGGCCGTCGTCATCGCGCTCGTCGACCAGCCGCGGGTGACGGCGGCGGCCGTACGCCGGCTGCGCGCGGCGTACGAGTCCGGAGCGCGGGTCGCGGTCGCCACGTACGACGGCCGGCCGCGCAACCCGGTCCTGATCGCCCACGAGCACTTCGCGGAGGCGGCGGCCGGTGCCTCGGGAGACGTCGGCGCCCGCGGCTTCCTGCGCGCGCACCCGGAGCTCGTCGTCGCCGTTCCCTGCGACGACGTCGCCGCCGCGGACGACATCGACACCCCGGAGGACCTCGAACGCCTCAGCTGAGCGGGACCGAGGCGGAGGCCGGATCGAGACGCGCGCGATGCCAACCGCGGGTGGGACTCGCGCGTCCTACTGAGGCGCGGGGGCCGTGTACGGTCCAGACAAGATCGCCGGGGCGCGCTCCGGCTGGGAAGGTAAGCAACCCGCTATGACGTCTGCCTGGCCGGAGGAACCCGGCTACCACTGGGTGACGCACAATGACAGTGCCACCTCCCACCTGCTGAAGGCCGAGAGCGCCCTCAACCGAATGCCTCCCGACACGGCGCTGGCGCAGGTCCACGCCACCCTCGCCCAGGCGGAGGCCAGCCTCGTCGTGGTGCACACGCTCCGCGACATCATGGCCAAGATCCGCGAGCAGACCATGGCGATCGACGACCTGCGGCAGTTCATGGGCGTGGACGACCGCGGCGAGGACCGGCGCGTCGACGAGGGGGCGGGGCTGCACCCGGGCGCGGTGGCGGACCGGTAGGCCCGCCGCCCGGCCGATCAGATCCTGCCCGGGATCGCGGTCGACGCACCGGTGGCCCGCCGATCAGCCGATCCGTTCACGCGCGGAGTCGCGCTTGAGGGCCCGACGGGCCTGCCGATCAGTCGGTCGGTTCGCGCTTGACGCGCCGCGGGGCCCGCCGGTCACACGGCGCCGCGGTCGACGGGCCGGTGAGTCTCTCCGGTCAGTCGATCAGCTCGCGTACGGTGTCGCGATCGACGGCGCCGCAGTCGACCGCGCGCCGCAGCCGGGCGGTCAGCGCCGCGACGGTCGCCGGGTCGTCGACGACGCCGTCGTCCTGCCCGGAACGGTGGGCACGGAGCCGTTCGACGGTGTCGTCCAGGCCGTTCAGCAGGTAGGCGTACACCGCGGCGTACCGGCTCGGCAGCTGCGTGGCGTGCTCGTCCCAGCCCTGGTAGAAGCCGTGCAGCAGGGAGTAGCGAACCAGGCTCGCGTGCAGCCGCCAGGCCTTGTGCACGTCCTTGGTCTCCTCACCGGCCGGGACGACGTTCGCCGATCCGTCCGACAGCCGTACGCCGGTGCCGGCGAAGGCGACCTGCATGACGTGCCGGGCGTGGTCGCAGGCCGGATGGTCGAGCCGCTGCTCCGACGGAGGCAGCCCGAGGGCGGCCGTGTAGCCGTACACGCCGAAGTGGGCGGCGCTCAACCGCTTCCCGGCGAGGGAGAGGATGTCCGGCAGATACGTGACCGACTGCGGGGTCTCGATCTGGATCTCGTAGCGCAGCAGGTCCTCCGGCAGGCCGATCTGCTCCTCGAACCGGCCGAGGAAGTCGCCGAAGATCCGCACATGCTCGGGCATCACGATCTTGGGGAAGGTCACCACGAAGCCGCCCGGCAGCCGGCCGAGACGCTCGGCCAGGCCGGTGAGGAAGCCGTCGAGGGTGCGCATGGCCCGCTCGTGCGCGCCGTCCGCGAACGACTTCACCCGCAGCCCCCAGTAGTACGGCAGGGACCGCGTCTCGTACGCCTGGGCGACCGCCTCGACGGCGGCGGTGACGTGCCCGTCCTCCTCGGCGTCGTCGCGGACGCCGTACCCGTCGGCGAAGTCGATGCGCAGGTCCTCCACGGGCTCGCGGGCGAGCTTGGCGGCGACCCGCTCGCGCACGGTGTCGCCGAGGGCCGCGTCGATGCCGAACGCCGCGGTCGCCGCCGTGCCGTCGGGCGCGTGCGCGTCGAGCAGCCGCAGCGCCTCCTTGCCGAGGTCCGCGGCGCTCGTGGCGGTGAAGCGGTCCGCCGGGACATGCACGGTGTGCACCGGCCGGCGCTGCTCCGGCTCGCCGGGGTACAGGCGTTCGTACTCGGCTCGCGCCTCTTCGACACGGGCGCTCAGGTCGTCGACAGAGGACAGGGTCAGCTTCACGGAGTTCCTTCCCAAAGACACCGCGTCACACGTTACCGATCCGGGCCGGCCCGTCAGCGTCCGATCGCCGACGGAGCGGACCCGGCGCGGCGGCACGTCCGGGAAGTCTGATCGCCGTCCGCGCCCATCGGTTCCCGCGAGCGCGCGGAACCGGGCTCGCCCCGTCGGCCGGCCCGGCCCGCTTCCCCACGAGTGCGTGGAGCCGGTTCGCCTCGCATCCGTACCGCCGGCGGGCCCGGCCCGGCTCCCCGCGAGCGCGCGGAGCCGGGGGTCAGGAGCCGGCGATGCCCCAGGAGCCGCTGAACTCGGCGCCGGGCTCCAGCGTGATGAGGTCCGTGCCGGTGACGAAGGCGTTCGGCGGGCAGGTCATCGGCTCCGCGCCCACTCCCGCACGCCGCATCTCCGCAGGCGTCTCGTCGGCGGTGTAGATCTCCAGCCACGGGTGCGCCTCGTCGGCCCACAGCGCGACCGAGTGGGTGCCGTCCTCCAGGCGCACCCACGCGCGCCCGTCCGCGTCACGGTGCAGCCCGGTGTACGGGTTGTCGATCCGCGTGGCGCCGAGCGGACGTCCCTCCCGGAAGTCGTACGGGGTGCCGGCCACGTCGCGGGCGGCCGGCTCGGGGATGGCGCGGTCGTCCACCTCGAGATACCGGTCGGCGGGGATCGTGAGGTCGCACTCGTCCAGCGGGCGGCCGAGGGTGATGTACGGGTGCGCACCGTGCCCGTACGGCGCGGGCCGTGAACCGGCGTTGCGCGCCGACACGCGTACGGTCAGGCCCCGCTCGGCGTCGAGGGCGTACTCCAGGGCCAGATCCAGCCGGAACGGATAGCCGGCGTGACCGAGCAGCCGGTACGTGAGGCGCACCCGGTGCGGCTCGTGCCCGTCCACCGTCCAGGACTCCTGGCGGACGAGGCCGTGGATCGCGTTGTCGCGTTCGTGCTCGTTGACGGGCAGCCGGTACGCCTCGCCGCCGAACTCATAGCGCCCCCGGTCGATGCGGTTCGGCCACGGCGCCAGCAGCTGCCCGGAGGCCGCGGGCGGCATCTCGTCCGGGCCGTGCGTGAGGATCAGCGGCCGGCCGTCCCGGGAGAGCGCGCGCAGCGCGCCACCCTGCTCGGTGACGACGGCGGCGTACGGCCCGGCGGCGATCTCGTACTGGTTCCCCGAGAGTGTCATGCGTCGATTGTCGTCGACTCCGGCGGCGACGTCGCATCCGCTGCCAGGTGTCGCCGCGCGGACCGCCAGACGTCCTCACGGTCGAACTCCGCGGCCGTCCAGGTCATGGCTCTGATCGAGCCGCGCGCCCGGAACCTGCGCATGATCTCCACGTGGGCCGGTAGTTTCACGAAGTCACGGAGCGCCCTGCCGTCGGCCCACACGGACACCGAACCCGCCCGCCGTTCCAGCGGCCGTGTCCAGAGCCACATGCCCACCGCGCCCTCCAGTTCCGGCCAGTACCGGCGCAGGCGGTAGCCGGCACGGGCGATCCCCGGCAGATCGAGCAGCCGGTCGGCGGTGAAATCGGTGACGCTGACCAGCACCGATCCGCCCAGATCGGCGGTGGGGCCGGCCTTCCACGCGGAACGCAGCAGGTCCATGACGCTCGAGCGTATTGATCACGAGCGGCCCAGCAGAAGAGCCAATGACGGCGAACCGCGCTGGGCCGATGCGCGCGTAGGGCAGGGATCGACAGACCTCGTCGTGGACCCGGGATCCGGCCCGCCTCGGTCCGGTGGCGGTCAGAGTCCTGGAACCGGGATCCTGCTCGCCGGGGTGGACCAGGATTCGTGCCCGCCCAGGTCCGGCGACGGTCAGCGGGCCTGTCCGCGGTCGGTGTCCGGCTTTGGGGCGCTGAGCGCCAGGGCGGCACGGCAGCCGGTGAGCAGGCCCCAGGCGACGTCGGCGCCGGAGGTGTGGCTGATGTCGACGAGGCGGCGTGCGGCGGGCACCAGGGGCTCCTGGCCGGCGATGCCGCGCAGCACGGCGGCGGTCTCCATGCTCGCCTGACCGCGCGCGGCGCACTGCAGCAGGGTCGCGGCCAGGGCGGTCGTGCGCTCGCACGCGTACGCGGTGACGGCGGCGCCCAGCCAGTCGGCCAGCCAGACGGCGCGTCCACCGCCGGGCACGGCCCCGCCGAGCAGGCGCAGCGCGAGCAGGAGGCCCGCCAGCGCGTCGTCGCCGCTCGGCGTCAGACCCGGGCCGAGGCCGACGATCCGCTCGGCCGCGTCGACGGCATGGGCGAGGTCGCCGTCCGCGCAACTGTCGGCGAGAACGCCCGGCACCGGGTGCCCGCTGAGGCCCCACGGCCCGGTCAGCTCGCCCAGCGCGTGGGCCCCGTGCGCGAGCCGGGCCAGCGACAGCGGCCCGAGCACCGGAGTGGGGTCCCACCAGCGCCGGATCCGCACCCGCAGCCGCGTGGCGACCTCCACGCCGCCGTCCCCGGCGAACGCGACGTCACCCTCACGGACGCCGCGGAACGGCTCCTGACGGGCCGGTGCGGCCAGGACCACGGCGTTCGGCGGCCGTACGGCGTCGGAGGTCACGAGCGCCAGGATGATCGGCTCGGCGGGTCCGTCGATCCGGAGATAGGCCGCGGAGGGGAACACGGCGACCGCGCGGGCGGCGCGCCGCGGACCGCCGAGCACGGCACGGACGCCGAGGCTGGCGGCGCCCGGCAGGCTCAAGGCCGGGGCGGCACGCGGGCCGCGTCGCCGCCCGGCGGTGGTGGACGCCTTCATCCGGACCTCCCGCGCTGCGCTGGGTCGGATCGTCCCGTGGCCCGTCCGGCACACCGTCGCCCGGCCATGCCGCATACATCATCGTGGCCGGTCACGGTCGTGAACGTAATCGGGTGCGGGCCATGGCCGTATGGGTAATTCTGCCAACGATGGTTGCCAGCGTTCGTATTTATCGTCATCGTGTGATCGTTACCGGGGGGAAACTTCGGCAGATGGGGCGGCCATGTCGTCTTTTTCGGTACCTCGTCCTCCGACGCTTCGTATCGCCGGCACCGGCACGCTGACCTACGGGCTGTCCGTCGGGGAGATTCTGGGCCTGTCCACCCTCGCGGACGCCCGGCTCATCGCCGGGGCCGGCGGGCTCGGCCGCGTCGTGCAGCGCCTGAACGTCATGGAGGTCCCGGACGTCCTCGCCTGGGTCAAGCCCAACGAACTCCTGCTGACCACCGGCTATCCACTCCGCAACACCCCCGAATCCCTCGGCCACCTGGTCGCCGACCTCGACGCGTGCGGGCTCGCGGCCCTCGCGGTCAAACCCGGCCGCTACCTCGACCACCTGCCGGCCGAGATGATCGACCAGGCCGACGGGCTCGACCTCCCCCTCATCCTGCTGCCCGAGGACGTCGGCTTCGACGACATCCTCAACCAGGTGCTCACCGACATCCTCAACCGGCAGGCCGCGGTCCTGGCGCGCGGCGAGGAGGTGCACCGGGCCCTCGTGCAGATCGTGCTGTGCGGCGGCGGACTCCAGGAGGTCACCGACGAGGTCGCCACCCTCCTGGGCGCGGCCGTGGCCGTACTGGACGGCGAGGGCCGACGGCTCGCGGCCTCCGGCGACGAGGCGCTCCTGGCCCGGCTGCGGGCCACACCGCCGGACACCGGCGACCAGGCGCCGCCCGACGCCCTCCCGCCTCTGCGGCAGGCCGCCGCCCCGTCCTTCTTCCCGGCAGCGGACGCGACCGTTCCCTCCATCGGGCCGGTCACCTGCGACGACCCGGGGGCGGCGGAGTTCGACGGGCATCTCGTCGTGCCCGTGGTGGCCGGAGGCTTCACGTACGGCCGGATGGCGGCGATCGGTGGGTCGGCGCCCGACGTCGGCATCCTCGAACGCGCGGCCACCGTCGTCGCCCTCCTCATCACCAAGCAGCAGGCCGTGTCCGCCGTGGAGAGCAAGTACCGCGCGGACTTCCTGCGCGACGTGCTCACCGGCAACTCCGGCGACGACGAGCACGTCGTCGCCCACAGCACGAGCTTCGGCTGGGACCTCGGCCGCCCCTCCGCCGTCATCGTCGCCGCCCTCGACCGCGGGCCCGCGCGCGGCCCGGAGGAACGCGTGCTCCAGGACCGGCTCGTCGCCGCGTGGACCTCGGCGGTCCGGCGCCGCGACCGCAACGGCGCGGTGGCCGGGTTCTCCGGCGAGGTCGTCGCGGTGGTCGCCGCCGACGCCTGCGACGTCCAGGCGCTGGCCAAGGACGCCGCCACGGTCTTCGCCGACCAGGAGCGGACCTTCTCGGTCGGGGCGAGCCGCGTCGCGGAGTTGCCCGCCGATCTGCCGTCGGCGTACGACCAGGCCGTCAAGGCGGTACGGGTCGGGCGGCAGATGCACGGCGACGGGGCCATCGTGCACTTCGACGAGCTCGGCGTCTTCCGGCTGCTCAGCCTGGTGGAGGACACCGCCGAGCTGCACGCCTTCGTCCAGGAGACCCTCGGCGAGCTCGCGGGCGACCGGGACCCGGAGGCGGTCGACCTGCGGCGCACGCTGCAGGTGCTGCTGGAGACCAACCTCAACGTCGCCGAGACCGCCCGCCGCCTGCACTTCCACTACAACACGCTCCGCTACCGCATCGGCAAACTCGAGCGCCTGCTGGGCCCGTTCACCGACGACGCCCATCTCCGCCTCAACCTCACCCTCGCGCTGCACGTCCTGCGCATGCGGGGGATCTGAGGCCCCCACCGTGCCCGCGGCGACACCCGTTCCCTTTCAGAGTGCAGGTGTAGGTTTCGGCTTCGTCCGGGCCCACGGCTGTTGGGGGATCGGTGGCACAAGGGACGGTCTCGACCGCTCTCGTGCGGTTCGTCCTGCATTCGTTGCGGGGGCTCGGCGTCGACTCTGCGGTGTTGAGCCGCCGGGTGGGGCTTCCGGTCTGGGCGCTGGGCGACGACACCGTGCAGGTTCCGACGCTGCAGCTGGTCAAGGTGTGGCGGCTCGGCCGGCTGGAGTTTCCCGATCCCCACCTCGGTCTACGGATATCGGGCCGGTGGAGCCGGGGATGGCTGCATCTGAACGACTACCTGTTCGAGACGGCCGCGACGCTGGGCGAGGGGTTCACCACCGCCATCCGTTACATCCATGTCGTCGGCGACGACGGTGACGCCGACGACGTCGATGTGATCGGCGACGACGGGCATCTGACGATCCGGTATCAGGTCCGGGGTCCTTCCGCCGCTTGGGCGGTTGGTTGGTTAGTCGGGTCGTTTCTGGTTCTCGATGTATCCGGTGATGATCGCCAGGGGTGTGCCGCCGCAGGAGACGGCGAAGTGGGACGGGGACCACAGGTGACCGCCCCACCAGGTGCTTCGACAGGTGGGCGTGGTATTCCTGCCTGAGATGGCAGCGGAGACCCCTCTGGGACTGTTGACCAGGCGGGACAGGGCGATCTTGGGTGGGGTAGTGCAGGGGCAGGTGGACGTGGTCGGTTTCGCCGCTGAATTCGCGGAGTTCGACGTCGATGTCGGTGCGCACTTGTAGGGTCACTTTCCGTGAAGCTGGTGGTGCAGGTGAAGCTGGTGCCGACGCCCGTGCAGGCGGCGGCGCTCGCGGTGACCCTGCCCCTGTGCAACGCCGCCGCCAATGAGGTGTCGGCGCTCGCGTTTGAGAAGGGTGTGTTCGCCCGGCAGAAGCTGCAAAAGCTCGTCTATGCGGATTTGAAGGCGCGGGGGTTGTCGGCGCAGCCTGCGCTGCATGTGATCCGTAAGGTCGCCGACGCCTACACCACCCTGCACGCCCAGATCGAAGCGGGCCTGTTGGGCGGTGAGCATTCACCTCGGCGCCGCAAAGCCGAGTCCAAGCCCATCGCCTTCCGGGTGGATGCGGCTCAGCCGTTCGATGACCGGTGCCTGTCGTGGCAGATGGACGCCCGGACCGTCTCGATCTGGACCGCCCAAGGCCGCCTCCGGGGCATCGCCTTCACCGGCGAGCCCGGGCAATTGAAGTTTCTGGCGGACCACCGCAAGGGCGAGACCGATCTGGTGCACCGCGACGGGATGTTCTTCCTGATCGCGACCTGTGAGGTCGACGAGACCCCGCAGTTTGAGCCGACCGATTGGATCGGGGTGGATCGGGGGATCGTGAACCTGGCCACCACCTCCGACGGGGACAACCACCAGGGCACGGGCCTGGCGCGGTACCGCAGGCGCCAAGCCCGGCTGCGCGCCGAACTGCAGGCCAAGAAAGCCGCGGGAAGCCGGTCGGCCGCCCGCCGCCTGGCCCGAAGGTCAGCGCGGGAGGCGCGGCACGCCTCGAACGAGAACCACAAGATCAGCAAACAGATCGTGGCCGATGCCCGACGCACCGGACGCGGTATCGCACTCGAAGAGCTGAGTGGGATACGCGATCGGGTACGGCTCAGGCGGCACCAGCGGGCCACGCTCTCTACCTGGCCGTTCCATCAGCTCGGTGAGTTCCTCCAGTACAAGGCACTGCGGGCCGGGGTGCCGTTCGTGGAAGTGGACCCGGCCTACACCTCCCAGCAATGTCCCGTGCCCTGGTGCGGACACACCCAGCGGGCCAACCGGCCCGACCGGGACACCTTCCATTGCCGTCGGTGCGGGTTCGCTGGCCCCGCCGACGTCATCGCCGCCACCAACATCCGCAAACGGGCGTGCGTGGCGTGGGCATTCGTCAGCATGCCCGTCCCGACCCCCAATTCCAGGGGGAAGGGAGATGCGACCCCGGCACGACAGCCAGCCGCGACGGGGAGCGCAACAAGGCGTGAACACCCGAGCCGCAAGCCCGGCCGTTCACGGCCGAGAAGCTGACTCGTTCTCATGCACACTTAAGACCTCGGAGATGAGCTGTTGACCACCCCCGGGGGGACTCCATGGCGATCGGCTGGAAACTGCACGGCGACGGGCGCACACCCCCGCCGGGCGAGGTGGTCGCGCCGGACGAGCGCCTGTCCTGGGGCCGCACCGTCGGCATCGGCGCCCAGCATGTGATCGCCATGTTCGGCGCGACCTTCGTGTTCCCGGTCGTGATGGGCCTCGACCCGAACCTCGCGATCATGATGTCGGGCATCGCCACGACCATGTTCCTGCTGATCACCGCCGGGAAGGTGCCCAGCTACCTCGGCACCAGCGCGTCCTTCGTCGGCGCGGTCGCCTCCATCCGCGCGGCGGGCGGCAGCACCGCGAACGTGACCGGCGCGATCCTCGTCGCCGGTGCGGTGCTGGCCGTGGTCGGTGTGGTCATCCACGTGCTCGGCGCCGGGATCATCCACCGGATCTTCCCGCCCGTCGTCACCGGCGCGGTCGTCATGCTGATCGGCTTCAACCTCGCGCCGGTCGTCGCGAACGTCTACTGGCCGCAGGACCAGTGGGTCGCGCTCGCCACCCTCGCCGTCGTCGTCCTGTGCGCGGTCGTCCTGCGCGGTTTCTGGGCGCGGATCGCCGTCCTGATCGGCCTGGTCTTCGGCTTCCTCCTGTCCTGGATCCTCGACGGGACCGCCGGCCGGATCACCGCGCCCAACGGCACCGGCAAGGTCACCTCCCACTTCCGCGTCGACCTGAGCAAGGTCAAGGCGGCGGACTGGTTCGGCCTCCCGCACCTCCACGCCCCCGATTTCAAGACCTCCGCGATCCTCGTCGCCCTGCCGCCGGTCATCGCGCTCATCGCGGAGAACACCGGCCACGTCAAGGCCGTCGCCGCGATGACCCGCGCGGACCTCGACCCGTACCTCGGCCGCGCCATCGCCGCCGACGGCATCGGCACGGTCCTGGCCACCGCGGTCGGCGGCGCGCCGACCACCACGTACGCCGAGAACATCGGCGTCATGGCCGCCACCAGGATCTACTCGACCGCCGCCTACTACGTCGCCGCCATCGTGGCGATCCTCGTGGGCCTGTGCCCCAAGTTCGGCGCGCTGGTCGCCGCGACCCCCGGCGGCGTCCTCGGCGGCATCACGGTCGTGCTGTACGGGATGATCGGCCTGCTCGGCGCGAAGATCTGGATCGAGAACCGCGTGGACTTCGGCGACCCGGTCAACCTCGTCCCCGTGGCGGCGGGCATCATCCTGGCCATCGGCAACGTCACCCTGAAGATCACCAAGGACTTCCCGCTGCAGGGCATCGCCCTCGGCACCATCGCCGTCCTGCTCGGCTACCACGTCCTCAACGCCGTCCAGCGCACCCCGCGCGACACCGGCGCCGGCGTCATCGCCCCCGGCGAGCGCGATGTCATGCCCGGCGCCCGCAGCCGCCGTCCCGGGGAGCCGGAATAACGCCCGGCCGGCGTGGTTCCGCCTCATGGGCGACCGGTCCGCCGGGCCGGAGGCTCGACCCGGCATCGAGCGGGAGATCGTGCTGCGCGCGGGCCCAGGTCCTACGGTTTGCGGCCGATGCCCGCGTAGAACCAGGTCCGTACCGCGTCCTCCGGGCTCACCGGACGCTCGGGCCGCCACAGCGGCGCCCACACCAGGCCGGGGTCGACCAGTGGGAAGTCGCCGAAAAGGCCCGTCACCTGATCGTTGGTACGGGGGGTGCCGGGCGCGGACGTCTTCTTGTAGACCTCGACGACCTTGGCGACCACGTCGGGGATGCCGTCGGCCGAGGCGTGGGTCAGGGTCAGGTGGCTGCCCGGAGCGAGCGCGTCACGCAGCTCGGTCATGATGCCCGCCGGGTCGTCCTCGTCGGGGACGAAATGCAGAGTCGCCACCAGCAACAGCGCCACCGGCTTGCTGAAGTCCAGCAGCCGCTTGGCCTCCACGCGGTCGAGGAGCTCCCGGGGCCGGCGCAGATCAGCCTGGATCATCTCGGTATGCGCCGAGCGGGCGAGCAACGCCCGCCCGTGCGCGACCACCTGCTCGTCGTAGTCGACGTAGACCACCCGGGCGCCGGGGTTCACCGAGTGCGCGATCTGGTGCACGTTCTGCTGGGTGGGCAGGCCGGTGCCGATGTCGAGGAACTGGTCGATGCCCTGCTCGACGAGGTATCTGACCGCACGTCCCAGGAACGCGCGGTTCTCCTTGATCAGGTTGACGAGCGTGGGGTCGGCCGCGACCGCCTCTTCGGCGCGTATCCGGTCCGCCTCGTAATGATCTTTCCCGCCGAGGTAGTAGTCGTACATCCGAGCGATGTTGGGCACGGTCGCGTCGAATCCGCCCGGCCGAGGTCCCCAACCCGACATCGCCTCTCCTCACTACCATGCACGTCGGCCTCCGGCCGGCGGGCAGGCTTCACGCCGCTTTGATCCAAAAAAGACCTTAGTGGTCCCCGGTCGCGGTCGATGACCGGTGCTCGACCTCCTGCTCCCTTTGGGCGGCGGAGCGGCTCAGGCGGCGGCGACCGTCCGGTCGGTATCGGGAGCCGAGCCGACCTCGGTAGGGTGCGCCACGATCAAGGCCGTACGGGAGATCGGGGCAGAGGCGATGTCGGTCATCGACAAGGTGGCGTGGATCAGGGTCGAGGGCGGCAGGGTTCTCAGCACGCGGTCGCGCGGCAAGGACGCCTACTACCTTCCCGGTGGCAAGCGCGAGACAGGGGAGAGCGACCTGCAGACCCTGGTCCGGGAGATCGAGGAGGAGCTCACCGTCGCGATCGTTCCCGAGACCGTCGCCCACCTGGGAACGTACGAGGCGCAGGCGCACGGTCATCCGGACGGCGTGAAGGTCAGGATGACCTGCTACATCGGCGACTACCTCGGTACCCTCTCGCCCAGCAGCGAGATCGAAGAGGTGGTCTGGCTGTCCTACGCCGACCGCGACCGCGTCTCCCCGGTGGACCAGATCATCTTCGACGAGCTGCGAGCCGCCGGTCGGCTGACCTGAGCGGGACACGATCTCCGACGGCGCACCGTACGGGTGATCACGTGAGCTCCCACAGGCCCTTGGCCAGCGTGGTGAGGCCGCCGGCCAGGGCGAGCAGCAGCACGATCCGCCGGGCACGGGGTTCCGGTATGCGATCGCCGAGCGCCCGCCCGGCGACGGCACCTCCCGCCAGCCCGGCCGTGACCAGCAGCCAGGCGGTGACGGTGAGCCGCGGCACGCCCTTCACCAGGAGAGACAGGGCGTTCACGGCGACCCCGTAGAACTGCGCGTTGGGGACGAACTCCCGCACCGGCCAGTCGGCGTTCACCGCGTACAGCGACATCGCCGGGCCGCCGACTCCGGCCGACGAGTTCATGAAGCCGCTCGCGGCACCGGCGGCGACGGCCCCGCCGGATCCTCTCAGCGCGGGCACCCGTGTGCCGAAGATCACAAGCAGCACCGCCGCGGTCACCAGCGCGCCCATCCCGGCGAGCAAAATCTGTTGGGGAAGGCGGGCGGCGACCCACGCCCCGGCCGGCACCGTGCAGGCGGCCGCGACGACCAGCGGCATCATCGCGCGCAGCCGGACCCGCCGCCATCCATCCGCCAGCCCGATCACACTGATGGCACCGGCCGCGGCGTTCGACAGCAGTACGCCCTGGGAGGGGCCGAGGAACAGCACCAGCGCGGGTGCCGCGACCAGCGCGAAACCGATCCCCGCCAGCCGCTGGACGGACGCGCCCACGAGGACGATGCCCCCCAGGCACAGGTCGGCGGTCCAGACACCCGTCACGACGGCTCCTTCTCACGAGACACGGTCGAGAGCCTTCACCGGCGGAACGGCCGGCTTCAACGCGTTTCGAGGGCGGGCGCCTGCCGGTGACCCCGATTCCAGCCGGTTGCTAGTGTGGATCTTGGGCCGTGACTGGCGCTGAGGTGGAGCACCACCGGGGAGCGGCCCGGCAGAGGATCGTGCCGTGCGCCTGGGCCGAGTCGTGAGGACCGCACAGGAGCAGCCCATGCACCAGACGCACGCCGCCCGCCTCATGGACGGTACGGGCCTGGCCCGCCGCATCACCGAGCGCAGCGCCGCCCGGGCCGCGCAGATCACCCGGGACACCGGTACGGCGCCGTGCCTGGCGACCGTGCTGGTCGGAGACGACCCCGCGTCGGTGACCTACGTCCGCATGAAGCGCGCCCGCTGCGAGAAGGCGGGCATCGTCTCGCGGCACGTGGGGTTGCCGTCCACCACCACGACGGCGGAACTGGTCGACGCCGTCAGCGCCCTGTCGCAGGACCCGCAGGTGCACGGCATCCTGCTCCAGCACCCGGTCCCTTCGCACATCGACGAGCGCGCCGCGTTCGAGGCCATCGCCCCGGAGAAGGACGTCGACGGGGTCACGATGCGGTCCTTCGCCGCGATGAGCTTCGGGCTGCCGGGCTTCGTGTCCTGCACTCCCGGCGGCATCATGCGGCTGCTGGAGGAGTACGACGTCGACCTCGCGGGCAGGCACGCCGTCGTGGTCGGCCGCAGCGCCATCCTCGGCAAGCCGGTCGGGATGCTGCTGCTCGCCGGAAACGCCACGGTCACGTACTGCCACTCGCGCACGAAGGACCTGGAATCGATCGTGCGCCAGGCCGACATCCTGGTCGCCGCCGTCGGCCGGCCGCAGTTCATCCGCGGCGAGGACGTCAAGCCCGGAGCCGTCGTGATCGACGCCGGTTACAACCCCGGCAACGTCGGAGACGTCGACTTCGAGACCGCCCAGACCCGCGCGAGCCTCATCACACCGGTGCCCGGCGGCGTCGGACCCATGACCATCGCCGTCCTCCTCGCCCAGACCGTGGACGCGGCGGCCCGGCAGTTGGGTCTGGGACCCGATCGCCGAGTCCTCTCATGTGACGGCGCGCGATGAACCCGATGGCCATGCGTTAGGGCATGGCCGCCGAGCCGCTAGAGCGTCTCTGATTGGCTAAGCGATTCTGAGGAATCCTCAGGAGTCGTCCTGGCTGGATGCCGGGCGTATGCCAATCGTCTTCGTGCCCTGGTGTCGGCAGGCAGAGCCGCCGACCCGCGTGGCACGTCCCTCCGGACGCTATCGGTCCAGCCTGCACAGCTATCGGACCGAGGAGGGTGCCCCGCGTCGCCTGGGCGCGGAGCGTGCTAATGACAGAACGATACCATAAGATTACCGAAGGTGACTAAGAAGAGAAGTGGGCCTGCCGGGCCGCAAGATCCGGGTGAGAATCCGGCCGCGATCTTTGATGCGCTTCCGCAAACGCACCGTGCGCAGTTCCGGGCAGAATACGACCAAGCCCTCGATGCAGCACACGATCTTGCGCGATTCAAGCAGGTGCAGACCTTACTCAGGCGGTGGCGCCTGCGAGCGATCGCCTATGCTCGGCCGGGATACGAAGAGGCTGTTCAGGACGCTGTCCAGGGACGTTCGGAGGCGTTCGTCCGCTACGTCCCCCCGGAGTGGGAAGGCCGGGTGTGAGCTACAAGTTCGACGGCTTCCACGGACGTGCTCTGTATGAGTTGAACGGGCTTCCTGAGCAGGTGCGGAACGGCCCGTTATTGCCCCGGCTCGCCAGGCGGAGGGCCCCGCAGGCTCGTCCGCGGTGAACAGCCAGCGCGGCTCCCCGGTGACCGCGTCGAAACAGTGCACGACGCCGTCGCCGGTGAGGGCATAGATCAGGCCATCGGCCGGCACCGCGGGCCCCATCGGACAACCCTCGGCGATCAGGTGGCGTTGAGCGTCCACGCCAGGTATGGGCGCTCGTGCAGTCCGGGAATTCGGATGGTCAGCGTGTGCACGCCGGGCGCCAGGCCGGGGAGGAGCACCCAGTAGCCGTCGTCGGTGACCCGTACGTCACCGCGTACGACCGATCCGGGGGCCCCGTGCAGGCGGTAGGGGCGATTCTCGATTTTGACCGGGGTCAGGGACCGGCCGTCGAGCCGGACGTCCATCGGGCCCGAGTCGGGCATGGGCTCCGAAGGAGACGGAAGGTCGGTGTCGGCCAATCCTGTGATGACCGGTGCGAGGATGAGCCGGTTCGCGGGAACGTCGCAGCGACGGTGAGTCTCGTCCCCTGCGGGGCCGCCGCCGAGCAGCCAGATGTCGGCCGGTTGCTTCAGCCCACACCCTTTCGGAGTGAAGTACTGCGAGCGAGGCATGGCCACGGAGCGCTGCCACCATCGCCGGACCGCGGCATGGAGGTCCAGTGCCGCGCTCGGAGTGAGCGTGTGCGGCGACGGCGCTTCCACCGTGCGACCGATGGGCGTGCCGGTGTGCTGGGAGCAAGCCGCCGTGACGAGCAAGGCGGCCGCGGCCACGGTCAGACGAACGAACACGTCTTCACTCCGCCCGATTCACTCGGCCCGATCAACGATGAGAGCCGCGCAAGTGTAGGTCGCCCGACCTCGCGACGTCACGGTGTTCGTGTGCTCGTCGTCGTACTGTTGCCGTCCGTTCCGCGAAGACTGTTGAATCGTGGGGGATCGAGCACCTGCAGGTGGTCATGCTCCTCGTGGCGGGGCTTATCCTCGACCGGACACTCGAACACAGGGGGAGACGTGCCTGACCTGTCGACCTTCGCGGACACGGCCGCCTCGCCGGCCGAGCTCCGCGGCTTCCTGCACGGTCTGCCGGCGGTGGACCAGGTGGGGGCGGAGGAGCGGGCCGCGCGGCTGGCGACCCGTTCGATCAAGACGTCGGCGAAGGCGTACGCGATCGACCTGGCGATCTCGATGGTGGACCTGACGACGCTGGAGGGCGCGGACACCCCCGGCAAGGTACGGGCGCTGTGCGCGAAGGCGGCACACCCGGACCCGGCCGATGCGAGTGTGCCGAAGGTCGCGGCCGTCTGCGTCTACTCCGACCTCGTCGGCGAGGCGGTCCGGGCCCTGGACGGCACGGGGATCGGCGTCGCGAGCGTCGCGACGGCGTTCCCGTCGGGGCGGGCGCCGCTGGACGCCAAGCTCGCCGACACCCGCCGGGCGATCGACGACGGCGCGACCGAGATCGACATGGTGATCGACAGAGGCGCGTTCCTGGCGGGCGACCACCAGAAGGTGTTCGACGAGATCGTCGCGGTCAAGGCCGAGTGCGGCGACGTGCACCTGAAGGTGATCCTGGAGACCGGCGAGCTGGTCACGTACGACAACGTGCGCCGCGCGTCCTGGCTGGCGATGCTCGCGGGCGCCGACTTCATCAAGACGAGCACGGGCAAGGTGAGCCCGGCCGCGACCCTGCCGGTGACGCTGGTCATGCTGGAGGCCGTGCGCGACTTCCGGGCGCGGACCGGCCGCCAGGTCGGCGTGAAGCCGGCGGGCGGGATCCGTACGACCAAGGACGCGATCAAGTACCTCGTGCTCGTGAACGAGACGGCCGGGCCGGACTGGCTGACGCCCGAGTGGTTCCGGCTCGGGGCGTCCAGCCTGCTCAACGACCTGCTGATGCAGCGCCGCAAGCTCACGACCGGCGTGTACGGCGGCCCCGACTACTTCACTCTCGACTGAGGCAGACATGAGTTTCGAGTACGCCCCCGCGCCGGAGTCACGGGCCATCGTCGACATCAAGCCGTCGTACGGCCTGTTCGTCGACGGGGAGTTCGTCGAGGCGAAGAACTCCTTCAAGACGATCAACCCGGCCACCGAGGAGACCCTGGCCGAGGTCGCCGAGGCGAGCGCCGACGACGTGGACCGCGCGGTCGCGGCCGCCCGCCGCGCGTACGACACGGTGTGGGGCCCGATGCCGGGCGCGGAGCGGGCCAAGTACCTGTTCCGGATCGCGCGGCTGATCCAGGAGCGTTCGCGGGAGCTGGCGGTCCTGGAGTCGATCGACAACGGCAAGCCGATCCGCGAGTCGCGGGACGTGGACCTGCCGCTGGTCGCGGCTCACTTCTTCTACTACGCGGGGTGGGCGGACAAGCTCGGCCACGCCGGGTTCGGCCCGGACCCGCGGCCGCTGGGCGTCGCGGGGCAGGTGATCCCGTGGAACTTCCCGCTGCTGATGCTGGCGTGGAAGATCGCACCGGCGCTGGCCTGCGGTAACACCGTCGTGCTGAAGCCGGCGGAGACGACGCCGCTGACCGCGCTGGCGTTCGCCGAGATCTGCGTCCAGGCGGACCTGCCGCCCGGTGTGGTGAACATCGTGACCGGGGCGGGGGAGACGGGCCGCGCGCTGGTCGAGCACCCCGGGATCGACAAGGTCGCCTTCACCGGCTCGACCGAGGTCGGCCGGCAGATCGCCCGGTCGGTCGCGGGCACGGCCAAGAAGCTCACCTTGGAACTGGGCGGCAAGGCCGCCAACATCGTCTTCGACGACGCGCCGCTGGACCAGGCGGTCGAGGGGATCGTCAACGGGATCTTCTTCAACCAGGGGCACGTGTGCTGCGCGGGTTCGCGGCTGCTCGTCCAGGAGTCGGTCGCCGAGGAACTGCTCGACCGGCTGAAGGCGCGGATGACGACGCTGCGGGTCGGCGACCCGCTCGACAAGAACACCGACGTCGGCGCGATCAACTCCGCGGCGCAGCTGGCGAGGATCCGCGAGCTGTCCGACACCGGCGAGGCGGAGGGCGCGACCCGCTGGTCACCGGCGTGCGAGCTGCCCGAGCGGGGCTTCTGGTTCGTGCCGACGGTGTTCACCGGGGTGGCGGCGTCGCACCGGATCGCCCGGGAGGAGATCTTCGGGCCGGTTCTGTCGGTGCTGACGTTCCGCACGCCGGCCGAGGCGCTCGAGAAGGCCAACAACACCCCGTACGGCCTGTCGGCGGGGATCTGGACCGACAAGGGCTCGCGCATCCTGTGGATGGCCGAGCGCCTGCGGGCGGGCGTGGTCTGGGCGAACACCTTCAACAAGTTCGACCCCGCCTCCCCGTTCGGCGGGTACAAGGAGTCCGGTTTCGGGCGCGAGGGCGGACGGCACGGACTGGAGGCGTACCTGCGGTGAGCGAGCGACTGAGTGTCCGCAAGACGTACAAGCTGTTCATCGGGGGCGTGTTCCCCCGGTCGG
The DNA here is from genome assembly GCF_039542055.1 of Actinoallomurus vinaceus. Taxonomy (NCBI): domain Bacteria; kingdom Bacillati; phylum Actinomycetota; class Actinomycetes; order Streptosporangiales; family Thermomonosporaceae; genus Actinoallomurus; species Actinoallomurus vinaceus. Next base: position 704,092 of record NZ_BAABHK010000003.1, on the reverse strand, counting down.
AGTCCGGCAGGACCGTCATCGTGAACGACGCCAAAGGCAAGTTCGTGGCCCACGCCGCGCGCGCCTCGCGCAAGGACGTACGGGACGCGGTGGTGGCCGCCCGCAAGGCCCAGTCCGGCTGGGCGGGGCGGACCGGCTACAACAGGGGCCAGATCCTCTACCGCGTCGCGGAGATGCTGGAGGGGCGCCGCGGCCAGTTCGTCGAGGAACTGCGCGGCTCCGGTCTCGGCAAGACGGCGGCCGCCGCCGAGGTGGACGCGGCGATCGACCGGTGGGTCTGGTACGCCGGGTGGGCCGACAAGTTCGCCCAGGTGACCGGGTCGGCCAACCCGGTCTCCGGGCCGTTCTTCAACTTCTCCACGCCCGAGCCCACCGGTGTCGTCGGCGTGATCGCGCCCGACTCGGCGCTGCTCGGGCTGGTCTCGGTGATCGCCCCGGTGATCGTCACCGGCAACACGGCGGTCGTCGTGGCCTCCGAGCCCGCGCCCCTTCCGGCGATCACCCTGGCCGAGGTGCTCGCCACCTCGGACCTGCCGGGCGGCGTCGTCAACCTCCTCACCGGGCACCGCGCCGAGCTCGCCCCCTGGCTGGCCTCCCACCAGGACGTCAACGCCCTCGACCTGACCGGCGCGCCCGGTGATCTGGCGGCCGACTGCGAGCGGGCCGCGGCCGACACCCTCAAGCGGGTGCACCGCCCGGCCGCCGACGACTGGAGCGCCGACCCCGGCACCGGCCGGCTGACCGCGTTCCTGGAGACCAAGACCGTCTGGCATCCGGTCGGCATCTGACCCCGCGGCGGCCGGGCCGACCGCGCCGGCGACGACACCGGCGCGGTTCCCGCTCACCCGAGGCCCGTACGGCATCGGCGCGGTTTTCCGTTCGCCTAAGGCGGCGTACGGCGGCGGCGCGATTCCTGTCGTCTGAGGCCCCGTACGGCGTCGGCGCGCTTCCCGTTACCCGCTGCGTCGTAGTAGCAGCGCTCCGGCGAGTGTGGCCGCCGCCCCGGCGACGCCGGCCGCGGCGGCGATGAGGGCGGCCCCCGCGAGGCCGGTGGCGCCGGCTAGGGCGCTGAAGGCGAACGGAGCCACGGTGGCGCCCCTGTAGATGCCGACCTGTCCGGTGTGGCCCGTGTTCTCGGCCCGGCCGGGGACGAGCCGCAGCGCGGTGGCGAGCAGGAGGCCGGTCCAGCCCCATCCCGCCGCGAAGGCCAAGACCGCTCCGAGGACGAACGTCACCGGGGTCCCGGCCGCGACCAGCGCGAGTCCCAGGCCGCCCATGGCCATCATTCCCGCGATGATCGTCGGGTTGCGGCGGGGCGCGACGGCCGCGCCTACCATGCCGACCGCCGGCGAGCGCCCGCGCATCGGCGGTCGCCCGATCGAGGCGGCCCGGGGCGGGGTGGGCGTCAGTTGGCCTGCCAGTGGTCCCGGGGGGTCGGCTCGGATGAGTCGTCCGGGTCCTCCGCCGCGGCGATGGTCTCCCAGAAGGCGGCGTGCGCCTGCTCGTGCAGGATCCCGTAGGACAGCATGCGCTCGCGGGAGACGGTGCCCGCGTCGCCGGGGTCGAGCGCGGCGCGCCGCTGCTCGTACATCCTCATCAGCTCTCGGTGCTGATGCACCTGGGTCCGCGCGAGGCGCGCCAGGTCGTCGGGGTCGCCGAGGTCGGCGAAGGCCAGCCTGAGCTGGGCGGGGTCACGGAACTCGGCCTGGGGGACCTCCGGGGCCGCCAGCCAGTCGCGGAGCGCCCTCTCGCCCGCCGGGGTGAGGTGGAAGAAGCGGCGGCGCCGCCCGCTCTCCTCGGTCTCTTCGGTCAGCAGGCCCATCTCCGCCAGCCGGGGCGGATCGCGGTAGAGCTGCGCGTGCGGGATCGGCCAGAACGGGGCGATGCTCTCCTCGACGCGCGCCTTCAGCTCGTACGGGGTCATCGGGCCGTGACGGGCGATCAGACCGAGCACGACGTACGCCGACATGCTCAACTCCACGCGCACCTCCCGTTGACACCGTCTCACTGAGACCATACCTTCGTCTCATTGCAACCGTATCACTGAGACTATTGAGGTGCTCATGTACGTCCACCCCGAACTCGCGGACGTCTTCGCGGCGCTCCCGGCGCGCCCGGCGAACCCCTACGCCGACATCGAGGCGACCCGCGCGAACTTCGCCGCGCTGGTGGCCCCGCGGATGGGCCCGGACCCCCGCGTGACCGTGGAATCCGAGGCCATCCCAGGGCCGGACGGTGACAAGCTCGACCTGCACGTCATCCGGCCGGCCGACGCCGCCGAGGGCGAGGTGCTGCCCGGGATCCTCTACATCCACGGCGGCGGCTTCGCGTACGGCGAGCTGGACGGCCCGAGCCCGATGGCGCGCGACGCCTGCGCCGAGGCCCGCGCCGTCGTCGTCAACGTGCACTACCGGCTCGCGCCGGAGCACCGGTTCCCCGCCGGGGTCGAGGACTGCTACGCGGCGCTGCGCTGGATGGCGGACGGCGCCGCCGCGCTCGGCCTCGACCCGGACCGGATCGCCGTCGCGGGCGCGTCGGCGGGCGGCTGCCTGAGCGCCGTCATGGCCCTCATGGCGCGGGACCGGCGCGGGCCCGCCATCGCCTACCAGTGCCTGCTGATCCCGTGCCTCGACGACCGGGACGTGGCCGCCTCCCGCCGGAACGTCACCGACCGCAGGATCATCAACGGTCCCGGCCTCGTCCACACCTGGGACAACTACCTCGGCCCCGACCGGGGCGAGGCCTCACCGTACGCCGCGCCCGCCCGGGCGGAGGACCTGCGCGGCCTGCCGCCGGCGTACGTCCTCACCTGCGGGATGGACCCCCTCCGCGACGAGGGCGTGGACTACGCCCGGCGGCTGATCGAGGCGGACGTGCCGGTGGAGCTCCACCACGTGCCGGGCGCCTGGCACTTCTTCGAGGCGTTCGCGCCGGAGAGCGCGATCGCGACGGCGACGACCGCGCACTGGCTCCGGGCGCTCCGCACCGCCCTGCATCCCTGACCGGAGGACTACTGGAAGAACTCCGCGGGCAGGTGATCCCGCATCGCGGCGGGCCGGAAGCCCTGCTTCTGGATGGTGCGGAGCATCTTCTTGAAGTCGGCGGTCATGTTCGGGTTGAAATGCACGAGCAGGATGTCGCCCGGGCGCAGACCGCCGGGCCGCTGGTAGGCGATCCGCCCGTTGCTGACGACCTCTCGCCAGAAGAAGATCGCCTTCATCCCGCAGTCCCGCGCGGCACGCAGCGTGTCGTGGTCGGTCTCCCCGTACGGCGCGCGGAACAGCGTCGGGCGCGAGCCGTACTGCGTGGTGTAGATGTCGGCCGCGTCGCAGATCTCCTGCTTCTGCCGCGCGTAGGACAGCCCCGGCATGTACGGGTGCGTCATCGTGTGATCCCCGATGAGCGCACCCGCCTGCTGCAGTTCGCGGAAATAGCCGTAGTTCTTCTTGACGGCCATGTTCGCCAGGAAGAGCGTCACCGGGATCTGCCGCTCCTGGATCAGCCGGACGAAGTCGGCGTCCTTCTCCCAGCCGTCGTCGATGGTGATGAAGACGACCTTGTCCTGGACCGGGATGTCGCTGATCACCGGAGGCAGGCCGTGGCGCGACCGCGGGAACGCCGACGGCGTGCCGGACGTGGGGGAGCCGCTCGGCGTGGGTGAAGGGGAGGACGAGGTGGACGGCGACCCCGAGGCCGACGTGGGCGGGCCGCCGGTCGGCGTCTCGCTCGGAGCACCGCCTCCCGGTCCCCGCGACGCCACCGGCGCCGCGGTCCGCTGGTGCGGAGTGCCCGGGCCGCAGGCTGCCACGCCTCCCGCGGTGAGCACCGCGACCGCGGCCGCGGTGAGGGTGCGGAGCAGTGGGCGAAAAGCCATCGGATATCCCCCAGGAACGACGGTGGACATTTATAAAACTGTCCGGATCTGGCGGTTGATCAACCTGATTTAACGAAACGCGAACGTGGGATGGGTCACCCCGCCGCCTTGCCGCCGAGAGAACGTGGGAGGTAGTTCTCCAGCGCCGCGGGACGCAGTCCCGCCTGGCGGATCCAGGTGAGCAGGTGCTCGAAGTCCCGGGCCAGGCCGGGCCGGAAGTGCATCAGGATGATGTCGCCGGCCCGCAGGTCCGAGCCGCCGTCCATCCGGGCCAGCCGGCCGGACAGGCCGTTGTAGAACTCGATCGACCAGACGATGACCGACTTCATGCCGCAGTCACGGGCCGCGGTCCGGGTGACCTGGTCGTACGAGCCGCCGGGCGGCCGGAAGATCTCCGGTCGCCTGCCGTACTGGCGGGCGTAGATGTCGGCCGAGTCGCAGATCTGCCGGTGCTGGGCGGAGGAGGACAGCCGCCGCATGTCGTTGAACGGCGCCGCGTGGTCCATCGTGTGGTCCTCGATCGGCGCGCCCGCGTGCTGCAGCGCCCAGAAGTACTCGTAGCCGGTCCGGGCCGCCTGGTCCGTGAGGAAGACCAAGATCGGCACCCGCTGGGTCCGGACGATGTCGACGAACCGGGTGTCGTGCTCCCAGCCGTCGTCGATCGTGATGAAGACGACCTTGTCCTGGGTCGCGATCCGGTCGACGACCGGCGGCAGGCCGTCGCCGTGCCGCTGGTAGGACAGCTGCCAGGTGCCCGGCTTCGGAGCCGGCCACCGGGGAGGCGCCAGGACCTGCGCCATCGCCGGACGTTCCGCCGCGTGCGCGGCGGGGGCGTTCATCCGTACCCGGATGTCAGGCCACAGGCCGGAGGCCACTCCGAGCAGCGCCGCGAGCACACACGACGCGATCAACCGTATTCCGCGCATCCATCCCCAGCTTCCCCTCAGTGGATCTTAAGTCTCTTCATAGGGGTTGATGCAGGGATGTGGTGGCCAGGTTCGGGCAATCTCGGATCACTTTCGCCACGCGGCGCGGACACGTCCAGAAATTTCCCCCGTCCGGCACCCATCCGGCCCGGCATCGGCTCCGAATACCCGGCGAAGACGCGCCGAAGGAGGAACGGATGCCGAACACGACGCCCCTGTACCCGGACGACCCGCGGCAGGTGGGGGACATCCGGCTGACCGGCAGGGTGGGCGAAGGCGGCCAGGGGATCGTCTATCGGGGGGAGGCCTCCGACGGCGCGGTGGTCGTCGTGAAACTGCTGCGCGGGGATCTGTGGGGCGACGACGCCGCCCGGGACCGGTTCATGTGGGAGGCCGAACTGGCCATGCAGGTGGCGCGCTTCTGCACGGCGGGAGTGCTGTCGGCCGGAATGGCGGGCGACCGGCCCTACATCGTCAGCGAGTACATCGACGGCCCGTCTCTCCAACGGCGCGTCGCCTCCGAGGGCGTGCTCACCGACGGGGCGCTGGAACGGCTCGCCATCGGGACGGCCACCGCGCTGACCGCCATCCACCACGCGGGCATCGTCCACCGGGATTTCAAACCGGCCAACGTGATCCTCGGCCCCGACGGTCCGCGGGTGATCGACTTCGGCATCGCACGGGCCCTCGACACGACCCGGACCGCCACCCAGGGCGTGGTCGGAACCCCCTCATACATGGCGCCCGAACGCTTCTCCGGAGCCGGCAGCGGCCCGGCCGCCGACGTCTTCGCGTGGGCCGCGACGGTCGTGTACGCGGCGACCGGCCGCCCGCCGTTCGGTGACGACGCGATCCCGGCCGTGCTGAACCGGATCCTGAACGAGTCCCCGGACCTGACCGGCCTGCGCGAACCGGTGTGCGGCCTCGTCGAATCGTGTCTGGCCAAGGACCCGGCACGGCGTCCATCGGCGCGGCAGGTGCTCCTCCGGCTCCTCGGCGGAGCGGAATCCCCGGCGGCCACCGCCCTCGACCGGTCTGCCGCCGGGAACGCCGCCGAGCGGACGGCAGCCGGGAAGGCCACCGACCGGCCGGCCGCCGACGCCGGCCGGACAACGGTCGTCCCCGTACCGGCCGCCGTGGACGGTGTCCCGGTCCCGGCGGCTCCGAACCCCGCGGACACGGCGGATCGAGTCCCGGCCTCGGCGGCGCCGACCTCTCTGGACATACCCCTCCTGTCGGCGGCGGCAGAGTTCGCGGCCGCGGACACCATCGCGGGCTCCGCCGAGACCATCGGGAACATCGGCGGACTCACCACGAACGACGCGGCCGAGAGTCCCCGGCGGTCCGCCGGGCCACGACGGTCCCGGCTGCGGAAGGTCCTCATCCCCGCGGCGGTCGCGGTGGCCGCCTCGGGCGCCGTCCTGGCCGCGAACGCGGCGGAATCGAGGGGCTCGTCCCCGGCCCGTGCCACCACGGGCGCCCCGGCCTCCCCGGCCCCTGGTTCGCCGGCGAGACCGGCGGATGCGGCGCCGGTACGCGTGCCGGAGATCGCCGGGCTGTCCGAGAACGCCGCCGCCGCCCGGCTCCGCGGAGCCGGGCTGACGATGGGGCGCGTCACGGTGGACTGCGCGGCGTCCCGGCGGAAGACGGTCCTGCGCGCCGCTCCCGCCGCCGGCACGACGGCCGCCGCGCACACGCCCGTGGACGTCGTGGTGGGCGGGACACCGGTCACGGTCCTGGACGGAAAGGGCTGGCCGGTGGCCCAGGCCCGCAAGGTGCTCGAGGGGAACGGCCTGCATGTCACGCTCGAGCGGCGCCGGAGCGACTACTGGATCGGCAAGGTCGTCGCGCAGCAGCCGGCCGCCGGCACCCGCGCCTGTCCCGGATCGGACGTCACACTGTTCGTCGGCGTCGGGTGACCAGCGCCAGGCGGCCGGGGTCGGGCGGCCCCGGCCAGATGGCCAGGGCCGCCACCGCGGGCCCACCGTGCGATGACCTCGGAGCCGCGGTGAGCGTCCTGGGGAGTGCGCGCCGCGATCGCGTCCAGGGAGAACTTCGGGACGTACACGCCGTCGGACCGCGCCGGCCGCATCAGCAGCTCGTCACGCCCGCCGGGCCGTCCCTCGTCAACCTCGTACGTCCAGGGCGCGGATGAGTGTGGCGCTGAGCGCGGAAACCGTCTCGTCCGGCACCGGCTTGGCCGAGGGGCCCTCGGCGAAGTAGCGGAGGAACGCCTGCTGGAAGCAGGCGCCGGCCAGCAGGGCGCCCGCCGCGTCGGGGTCCGCGTCGGCCGCGATCCGCCCCAGGTCGCGCTCGGCGCGCAGGTAGTCGGCGAACCGGCGGACGACGTGCTCCGGCCCGGCACCGTACTTGCGGAGCGACTCGCGCTGGGCGGCCATCAGCTGCGGCTCGCCCAGCAGCGAGCCCAGCATCGGCAGCGCGTCGAGGTAGAAGTCCACGGTGGCGCGCGTGAGCTCGGCGATGGTCTTCTCGACGCTGCCCGCGCCGGGGCGGGCGTCGACGCGGGCGAAACCGGGCATCCGTTCGCGCAGTACGTAGAGCAGCAGCTCCGCCTTGTCGGTGAAGTGCTTGTACAGGGCCGCCTCGGAGAGCCCGGCCGCCTTCGCGATCTCCTTGGTGGTGGTGCGCGTGATGCCGCGCTCGCGCATGAGGCCGGCGGCGGCGTCGAGGATGCGATCCCGGGTTCCCACGATCCCCCTTTGTCGATCGGACGTTCTCACATTATCGTGGTTAGTGAGCACTCACCAACCTTCCTCCCGTATGGTTAGTGAGTACTCACCAACCGACGCTGTCAGGGGAAGGGCGACGAGCGATGCGACTTACGATCTTCGGAGCGAGCGGAGGCACCGGCACGCAGCTGGTGCGGCAGGCGCTGGAGCGGGGACACGAGGTGACGGCGGTGGTCCGTGACCCAGCGCGGCTCACCGTCGCCGCCCACGACCGGCTGAAGGTCGTGACGGCCGACGTGATGGACCCGGCGGCCATCGTGTCCGCCGTCGCGGGCGCCGACGCCGTCGTCTCCGCGCTGGGTCCCCGCGACTCCGGCCCGACGACCGTGAGCCAGAACGGCGCCCGCAGCATCATCGCGGCGATGGGCAAGGCCGGCGTCCGCCGCTTCATCATGATCAGTGCGGCCGGCATGGTCATCGACGCCGGCGACGGCCCGGTCACGCGCTACGTCGCGAAACCGATCCTGAAGCGGGTCCTGCGGCACGGCTTCGCCGACATGGGCCGTGCGGAGGAGAAGGTCCGCGACAGTGACCTCGACTGGACGATCGTCCGGCCGCCGCAGCTCACCGACAAGAAGGGCACCGGGCGCTACCGGACCGCGACCGACCTCAACGTCCGGGGCGGGATCCGGATCGCCCGCGCCGACCTCGCCACGGGAATCCTCGCGCTGCTCGCCGACGACGCGACGGTACGCCGGCACATCTCGATCGCGAACTGACCGAACATGCCCGGGGCGCGGCGGCCCCGCCACCGGCGATCGGCGACGCGGCCGCCAAGGTGCGCGACGGCCCCGCCACCGGGAAATCGGCGACGGGGCCGTCGGTCAGGCTCTCAGGGGACCGGTCAGCCGGCGTCCAGCAGGTCGACGACGAAGATCAGCGTCTCGCCCGGCTTGATGGCGCCGCCGGCGCCGCGGTTGCCGTAGCCCAGGTGGGGCGGGATGACCAGCTTGCGGCGTCCGCCGACCTTCATGCCGGCGACGCCCTGGTCCCAGCCCTGGATGACGCGGCCGCCGCCGAGCGGGAAGCTGAACGGCTGACCGCGGTTCCACGAGGCGTCGAACTCCTCGCCGGTCGAGTGCGACACGCCGACGTAGTGGACGGTGACGGTCGAGCCCGGCTTGGCCTCGGGACCGTCGCCGACCGTGATGTCGGTGATCTGCAGGTCGGCGGGCGGGTTGCCCTCGGGGAAGTCGATCTCGGGTCGCTCAAGCGCCATGGGATGTCTTTCCTTGTTGGAGATGTCGAGCCCCCCAGCGTATCCACCGGTAGGGGTACCGGGACGCCGAGGAATGCGGGCACGAGTGTGCCCGTTGGCACTTCTTGTGAACGTTGAGATCTTCTCCGATGTGGTGTGCCCGTGGTGTTATCTCGGCCGGGCGAGGTTCGCGGGTGCCGTGGAACGGTTCGGCGGCGAGGTCGCCGTGACCTGGCGGCCGTACCAGCTGGACCCGGACGCGTCCGCCGGCGGGCTGGTCGAGCAGAGCCTGGCCGAGAAGTTCGGCGGCCCGGAGCGGGTCGCCGAGATGCACGAGCGGATGCGGGGGCTGATGGCGGCGGAGGGCCTGCCGTACGCGCCGGAGAAGGCGCTGCAGGCCAACACCCGCGACGCGCACCGGGTCGTCGCGATGGCCGGTGAGGCCGGGGTTCAGGACGCCGTCGTCGGCCGGCTGTTCCGCGCCCATCACGCCGAGGGGCGCGACCTGAACGACCACGGCACGCTCGCCGAACTCGCCGCCGAGGCCGGGCTGCCCGGCGTGGCCGAGCGCCTCGCCGCCGGGGAGGGCGAGGCGGCGGTCGCCGCGCAGCTCGAGGTGGCACGGAACGTCGGCATCACCGGCGTTCCGTTCTTCGTCTTCGAAGGCACCTGGGCGGTGTCCGGGGCGCAGTCGCGGGAGGTCTTCGAGAACGCGCTCGCCGAGGTCGCGTCCAACGTCGGCTGAACCCCTGAGGCTCCTGCGAACGCTGAGGCGAGTTCAGGTCATGGTAACCCTCTGACCTGGTAAAACGCTTTGGCGTTCCGTTTTCCGGACGGATACATTCCGACATACGGATACATCCGAATTCCCCGGGAGATCCCCCTTGGAGCCGCAGGGTCTTCGCCGCAGTCTGTCGCTGCGCGACCTCATCGTCTACGGACTGCTGTTCATCGGTCCGCTCGCGCCGGTGGGCGTCTTCGGCGTGCTCGACGCGAAGAGCTCCGGCGCGGTCGCCCTCGTCTACGTCGTGGCGACGATCGCCATGGGCTTCACCGCCCTGTCGTACGCGCAGATGTCGCGCCGGGTGCCGAACGCCGGCTCGGTGTTCGCCTACGCCAGCGCGGGGCTCGGCCGGCCGGCGGGCCTGCTCGCCGGCTGGATGGCGATGCTCGACTACCTGCTGATCCCCGCCGTCGCCTACCTGTTCTGCGGGATCGCGCTGCACTCCCAGGTGCCCTCGATCCCCGCCTGGGTCTTCACCGCGGCCGCCTTCGTGGGGACCACCGCCCTGAACCTGGCCGGCGTGCGCATCGCGGCACGCGTCGGGTTCGTCGTGCTCGTCGTCGAGATCCTCCTCCTCGCGGTCTTCATCGTCGCCGCGATCGTGGTCCTCGCGACCCACGGGCCGGCCCGGCCGTGGACGTCGCCGCTCACCGGCGTCGGCGGGACGACCGCGAGCGCCGTCATGGGGGCCGTCTCGGTCGCCGTGCTGTCGTTCCTCGGCTTCGACGGCATCGCGTCCTTCGCCGAGGAGAACACCGGCGACGAGCGGCAGATCGGCCGCGCGGTGCTGTTCTGCCTGGGCCTGGCCGGACTGCTCTTCGTCACGCAGACGTACCTCGCCGGGCTCCTCATGCCCGTGAGCCCGCAGCACCTCGTGTCGGTGCCGGCCGAACAGGGCACCGCGTTCTACACGATGTCCAACTCGGCGTTCGGGCCCTGGCTCCACCTGGCGTTCGTCGTCGTCAAGGGCATCGGACCGGCGTTCTCCGCGATGTCCGCGGTGGCGGCCGCGTCCCGGCTGATGTACGGGATGGCGCGTGACCACGGCCTGCCCGGGGCGCTCGCCACCGTCGATGCCCGCCACCGCGTGCCCCGCGCCGCGCTGCTCACCACGGCGGGGGTCGCGGCCGTCGTCTCGCTGTGGGCGGCCTGGCGCTCGAACGGCCTGGACGTGCTGGTGTCCATCGTGAACATGGGCGCCCTCGCGGCCTTCACCCTGCTGCACGCGTCGGTGATCGGCCTGTTCGTCGTGCGCCGCCGGAGCCGGGCGTGGCTGCCGTACCTGCTCGTGCCGGCCGCCGGCGCCGCGGTCTCCGTCTGGATCATCGTGGCGGCGACCACGATGGCGAAGGTCGTGGCCGCCGTCTGGCTCGCCGCCGGACTGGTCCTGGCGTTCGTCCAGCGCCGTCGCGGCGTCAGCCCATCGCCTCGGGACGGCGATGCGCGAGTGCGGGGAGGATCCTCCGCACACGCTCGGTGACGGCGTCGTCGGTCTCCACGACGCGTACGGCCGGGAACGGCCCCAGGTCGGCCTGGATCGTGCCCATCGGGTCGACGAGCAGGCTGCGGCCCACCCCGGTCGGTCCCTCGGCCTTCGGCGGGTCCGGGGCCTTGTCGACCGCGGCCGTCCAGACGGTGTTCTCGATCGCGCGGGCGCGGACGAGCGTGACCCAGTGCTCCTCCTTGAACGTGCCCTGAGCCCAGGAGGCGATCACGGCCAGCAGATCGGCGCCGCGATCGACGAGCGCCCTGGCCAGCTCGGGGAAGCGCAGGTCGTAGCAGGTGACGAGGCCGATCCGGACGCCGCACAGCTCGACCACCACGGGAGCGTCGCCGGGCGCGATCAGGTCCGACTCCCGGTATCCGAACGCGTCGAAGAGGTGGATCTTGCGGTACGCGCCCGCCGACGCGCCCTCCGCGTCGAGCGCGACGGCGGTGTTGTACACCCGCCCGTCGGGCGCCGGCTCGAAGACGCCCGCGATCACGGCCGTACGGTGCTCGCGCGCCGCCTCGGCCAGGGCGGTCACCCACGGGCCGTCGAGCGGCTCCGCCGCGGCGGTGATACCGCTGCCGAATCGCACCTGCGTGGCCTCCGGGAAGATCGCCAGGTCGGCGTCCGGGGCGGTGGCGAGCGCGTCGCGGACCCGCTCCAGGTTCTCCTTCGGGTCGTCGCCGACCGGGATCTGACACAGGGCGATCCGCATCACGACCTCCTCATCTCGTCTTTCTCCACCGTACAGATCTACGCTGGCCCGGTGAGTTTCGACAACGATCCGCTCGTCACCCGCATGCAGGGATTCGGCACCACGGTGTTCGCCGAGATGACGGCGCTGGCGGTCCGCACCGGTGCGATCAACCTGGGTCAGGGCTTCCCGGACACCGACGGCCCCGCCAAGCTGCTCGAGACCGCGGCCGAGGCCATCATGGGCGGCGCGAACCAGTACCCGCCCGGCCCGGGGCTGCCGGAGCTGCGCGAGGCCGTCGCCGCCCAGCGCGCGGAGCGGTACTCCCTGGCCTACGACCCCGCCGACGAGGTGCTGGTGACCGTCGGCGCCACCGAGGCGATCGCGGCGACGATCCTCGCCCTCGTCGAGACGGGGGAGGAGGTCGTCGTGTTCGAGCCCTACTACGACTCCTACGCGGCGATCATCGCGCTGGCCGGGGGAGTGCGCCGGCCGGTGACCCTGCGACCCGACGCCGGGCGCTTCACCTTCGACCCGGAGGAGCTGCGCGCCGCCGTCACGCCGCGAACCCGGGTCCTCCTCCTCAACTCCCCGCACAACCCCACCGGCACCGTCTTCGGCCGCGAAGAGCTGGAGATCATCGCGGAGGTGTGCCGGGAGCACGACCTCATCGCCGTCACCGACGAGGTCTACGAGTACCTCACCTACGACGACGCCGGAGGCGGGACCGCGCACGTCCCCCTCGCCACGCTGCCCGGCATGCGCGAGCGCACCGTGGCGATCTCCTCGGCCGGGAAGACGTTCTCCGTGACCGGCTGGAAGGTCGGCTGGATCACCGCGCCCCCGCAGTTCGTACGGGCGGCGCAGACGGTCAAGCAGTTCCTCACCTTCACCGCGAGCGCCCCGTACCAGCGCGCGGTGGCGTACGCGCTGCGCGAGGAGCGCGAGTGGGTCGAGGCCCTCCGCGTGTCGCTGCGGGCCAAACGCGACCGGCTGAGCGACGGGCTCACCGCCGCCGGGCTCACGACGTTCCGGCCGCAGGGCACCTACTTCGTGCAGGCCGACGTCCGGCCGCTCGGCTTCGGCGACGGCCGGGAGTTCGTCCGCGCCCTGCACGAGCGCGCCGGCATCGTCGCCATCCCGACGCAGGTCTTCTACGACTCCGACGCCGGCGGCCCGTACGCCCGGTTCGCCTTCTGCAAGCGGGACGAGGTCATCGACGAGGCCGTCGAGCGGCTCCACCGGCTATAACGGGGGATACGCTGGGCTGTTGTGTCCGGACACCGTATCCCGCAGCCGCAGTTCCCCGACGACGACGGCGGCGCACCGCCCGCCGTCGCGGGGGCTCTCGGCGACTACGCCGCGGGCCGTACCGGCGAGCAGGCCGTGCTGGCGGTGCTCGCCGACGCCCGCCTGCTCGTCCCGGTCGTCGCGGTGCTGACCGAGGACGAGACCGTCGACGGCCTGCGGCGGGAGAAAGAGAGCGAGATGGCCCTCCCGACGCTCGTCGGGGCCGACGGCAGGCGTGCCGTCCTCGCCTTCACCTCCACCGACAGCCTCGCCCGGTGGCGCCCGGACGCCAGGCCCGTCGCGGTGCACGCCCGGCAGGCCTGCCAGGCCGCGGTCGACGAGTCCGCCGACGCACTCGTCCTCGACGTGGCCGGCCCCGTGCCGTACGCGATCGAAGGCGCCCGGCTGCACGTCCTCGCGAACGGCGGCGCGATCACCGCCCCGCACGAGGACCCCGACGTCCTGATGGCCGTGCACGCCGCGGTCGACGGCCTGCCCGGCATCACCGGCGTGCGCGTCGAGCCCGGTGAGCGGGCCGAACTCGCCGTGCGCCTCCGGCTGGCCGACGGCGCCGGCGCCCCGGACGTGCGCGCCGCCGCCGACCGCCTCGCCGAACGGCTCCGCGGCCACGTCACCGGAGGCGTCGAGATCGGGCTCGTCCGCGGATAAAGTGCCGGGGTGACCACCCCCGACTGGGCCGAGCCGGTGGTCCGGCGACGGCTCGGCGTCATCACGGCCACCGTCGCCGTCCTCGCACTGGTGGCCTGGCGGATCGGTCCGGCCCCCGACCTCCCCGCGTTCGCCTACCTGGCCGTGGCCGGTGTCGTCCTGACGTTCATCGACGTCGCGCTGAAGCGGCTGCCCGATCCGCTGACGCTCCCGTCGTACCCGGTGGGCCTGGTGCTGCTCGGCCTGGCGGCGCCCTTCACCGACGAGGGCGGCGTCCGCTTCACGTACGCGCTGCTCGGGATGGCGGCGCTGTCCGCGCTCTACGCGGTCCAGTGGTTCATCGCGCCGGGCCAGATCGGCCTGGGCGACGTGAAGCTCGCGGGCGTCCTGGGGCTCTATCTCGGCTGGCTCGGTCTTCGCGCGTGGGTCGCCGGAGTGTGCGCCGGATACGTGCTCGCCGCCGTCTACGCCGCCGGGCTGCTGGTGAGCCGGCGGGCGAGGCTGAAATCCGAGATGCCGTACGGGCCGTTCATGCTCGCCGGAGTGCTGGCGGCGGTGCTCGGGTACGCCTGAGCCGGCCATTCCGCGCCCGAAGAACGAATGATGTCCGGGTGCCGAAATATCATTCCTCGCTGTTTGCCTTTTCCCGGCGTGAGTCGCGATTCCCTGTCGGATGGGAAGGGGTATTCAATTTTGTGGTACGCCCATGGCGTGCCCCGAAGGAGACCCGTCTTATCGGGCCGAACAGATATGGGGAAACAATTGACTCCTCGCGCTAACGGGCGGACAAAGAGCCCGATCACCGGCCTTCGTTCGTGGATCGTCCTGATCACGGCCGGATCGGCCGGGGTGTTGACGGCGGCGACGTCGTGGAACCCGGCGCCGGCCGCCGCCGCGTACCGCGCGCCGGGCCCGGACGCCGCCCACCCGGCACACCAGAACGCCCTCCCGCATGTTCAGCCGTCCCCGAGCACGAGCGCCGTCACGGACGGCGGCGGGACCAACGTCACCGTCGGCCCCGATAGAGACGACGACAATCGGCGCTTCTTCGATGACCGGTTCTTCGACGACGGGCCGTTCAAGACCCGCCGCCACTTGGAGTTCACCGGGGCGATCGGATTCCCGGAGGTCGCCATCGGCTGCTTCTTCGACCCGGACTCCCGCGGCGCCGACCGCCACGGCCGCCGGGTCGTCTGCGTTGAGACGGCCGGACACCCGCCCATCTTCGCGCACACCCGTATCCGCGGCCGCGATTTCTTCGACGGGCGGTTCCGCCGGTTCCGCCACCGGAACGTCCACTGAGCCGACCGCTCGCCGCGTAGCCGAATCGTGTCCCGGATGGCTATTTGCGCCCCTTTCGGGGCACGATTCAGGCCTTTCGGGTGCGCTGTACTGGGAGGTGCTCCGTTCGGCGCTGCGGGAGGGGAAGATCGTCGGGCCGATGGTGCACGACGGCCGGATCGCCGCGCTGTGCATCAGCAACGGAGTGCGCGAACTATGGAGCATGGGCCGGGACTTCACTCGATTTCCCGGCGTTGTCGTTCGCAACCCCCTGCGTCCCTGATCACCACTGGAGTCCGCGGTCGGGCGGCCGTCACACAGGTCTCCGACGGCGGCTCCCGGCCGAGCTCGATGGGGGCGGTGCGCGTGGAGGAGGTCACGCCAACTCTGGCGTTGACGTAAAGAAATAGTAAAGTGCATGATCGTCGCTGACATCGTCGGTGGCGGGGGCCCTCCGGCCGGAGCGACCTCTGGAGTCATGCATGCCCCTGCCCCCGGTCCGCCCCAGCAGACGGGTCGCGGTGGTCGCCGCGATCGCCGCCCTCGCCGCCGCCGGCTCCATGACGAGCGCCTCGGCGGCCGGTCCGGGCGATGCCCGGACGGACACCACCCGCCTGGCCCGCACGCTGGTCCGTGAGGTGAGCGGGCGGGCCGCGTTCCGTCACCTGGTGGCGCTGCAGCGGGTCGCCGACCGCAACGGCGGCATCCGGGCGGCCGGCATGCCGGGCCACGAGGCGTCGGCGCGCTACGTCGCAGAGCGGCTCACCGCGGCCGGGTACCGCGTCAGCCGCCAGGAGTTCACCTTCGACGACTACGACTTCCTCGCCCAGACCCTCGGCGAGACCGCGCCGGGCCGGAAGGCGCTCCATCCGCTGATCGCGCGGTTCTCCGCATCCACCCCCGTCGGCGGCGTCACCGCTCCGCTGGCGGTCGTGCCGACCGGGACCGACGCCACGCCGGGCTGTGAGGCCGGCGACTACGCGGGCGCCGCGTACGACGGCCGGATCGCCCTGATCGCGGCGGGCGGCTGCACCAACACGGTCAAGCAGAAGGCCGCCGCGGAGGCGGGCGCGATCGCCGCCCTGATCAACACGAACAACCCGGCCGAGAACATGGTCCTGCGGACCCGGCTCACCGCCGCCGACGTGCGGATCCCGGTCGCCTCGATCTCCAAGAAGGAGGCCGACGGGCTCGTCGCCGACGCCGCCTCCGGCCCGGTGACACTCCACCTGGAGCTGCGCGGCCGGGCGCGCAAGGCGACGACCTTCAACCTGCTGGCCGACACGCCGACCGGGCGGGCCGACCGGACGGTGGTCGTCGGCGCTCACCTCGACGGCGTCACCGAGGGGCCCGGCATCAACGACAACGGCTCGAGCAGCGCGATGGAGTTGGAGACCGCGCTCCGGCTGGCCCGGCACTTCGGCCAGGTGCGCGACCGGGTCAGGTTCGCCTGGTGGAGCGCTGAGGAGCACGGCGACCTCGGCTCCGGTGTCTACGTCTCCCGGCTCGGCCCCCAGGACCTGCGTGACACCGCGCTCTACCTGAACTTCGACATGATCGGCTCGCCGAACTACGCCCGGATGGTCTATGACGGCGACGACAGCGACCACGAGGGCGCCGGCCCGGGCCCGGCCGGGTCCGCGCAGATCGAGAAGGTCTTCACCGACTTCCACGCGAGTCGTGGCCTGCCGACGGTCGGCCGTGACTTCGACGGCCGCTCGGACTACGGGCCCTTCATCGCGGCCGGCATCCCGGCGGGCGGCGAGACCAGCGGCTCGAACCTGATCAAGACCGAGACGTGGGCACGGCTGTTCGGCGGTGTCGCGGGTCAGCCGCTCGACTGGTGCTATCACCAGAGGTGCGACGACGTCCGCAACCCGAACAAGACGATCTTCGACCAGCTGGGTGACGGGATGGCCTGGGCCGTGGGCCGGTTCGCGGTCGACGTCTCCGACGTGACCGGCCCGAACCCCGCTGCGCGGGCCGTGACGGCCTGGACCCCCGCGGCGCTCGCCTCCGCCGATGAGGAGGATTGACCGGCAGCGCACGGACGCGCCGGGCCGCGTCCCTCATCCGGCTCTCGGACACGCCGGGCCATGTCCTTCGTCTCACGCTCCGGACGGCTGCGCGTAGCCTTCCGTGGGGATGAAAGGATTCACCACATGCTGCGCTGGCTGACGGCGGGGGAGTCTCATGGCCCGGCCCTCGTCGCGATCCTGGAAGGGCTGCCCGCCGGCGTCCGCGTGACCTCGGATGACATCGCCGAGGCGCTGCGCCGCCGGCGGCTCGGTCACGGTCGGGGCGCCCGGATGAAGTTCGAACAGGACAAGGTGACGATCGTCGGCGGGATCCGGCACGGCCGGACCCAGGGCGGCCCGGTCGCGATCGAGGTCGCCAACACCGAGTGGCCCAAGTGGGAGACGGTCATGTCGGCCGACCCGGTCGACCCGGACGAGTTGGCCGCCCAGGCCCGCAACGCCCCGCTGTCGCGGCCCCGTCCGGGCCACGCCGACCTCGCGGGCATGCAGAAGTACGGCTTCGACGACGCCCGGCCGATCCTGGAGCGGGCCAGCGCCCGCGAGACCGCCGCGCGGGTCGCGATCGGCGAGGTGGCCAAGGCGTTCCTGAACCAGGTGGCGGGCGCCCACGTCCTCAGCCACGTGGTCGCGCTCGGCGAGATCGGCGTCCCCGACGGCGTCGTCCCGGGCCCCGACGACCTGGAGCGGATCGACGCCGACCCGGTGCGCTGCGCCGACCCGGAGACGAGCGCCGCGATGGTCGCCCACATCGAGGAGCTCCGCAAGGCCGGCGACACGCTCGGCGGCGTCGTCGAGGTCCTCGCCTACGGCCTGCCGCCGGGCCTGGGCAGTCACGTCCACTGGGACCGGCGGCTCGACGCGCGCCTCGCCGGGGCCCTCATGGGCATCCAGGCGATCAAGGGCGTCGAGGTCGGCGACGGCTTCACGACCGCGCGCCGCCCGGGTTCGCGGGCGCACGACGAGATCGAGAACACCCCCGAGGGCATCCGGCGGCGCACCGGCCGCGCCGGGGGCATCGAGGGCGGCATGACCACCGGCGATCCGGTCCGCGTACGGGCCGCGATGAAGCCGATCTCGACCGTGCCGCGCGCGCTGGACACGGTCGACGTGACGACCGGTGAGCCTGCCAAGGCGATCAACCAGCGCAGCGACGTCACCGCGGTGCCCGCCGCCGGGGTCGTCGCCGAGGCGATGGTGGCGCTCGTGCTGGCCGAGGCCATGGTCGAGAAGTTCGGCGGTGACTCCGTCGAGGAGACCGCACGTAATCTGCAGGGCTACCTCTCATCTCTGGTGATCAAGTGAATTCCAAGGTCGTCGTCATCGGACCGCCCGGTTCCGGCAAGACCACCGTGGGGCGGCTCCTCGCCGAGCGCCTCGGTGTCCCGTTCCGCGACACCGACCACGACGTCGAGACCACCGCCGGCAAGCCGATCGGGGAGATCTTCGTCGACGACGGCGAGGAGCACTTCCGCGCGCTGGAGCGCGCGGCCGTCCAGGACGCCCTCGCGACCCACGACGGCGTGATCGCCCTCGGCGGCGGCGCGATCCTGGACCCCGGCACCCAGGCCGACCTGGCCGGTCACCGGGTCGTGTACCTCGAGGTCGGGCTCTCGGACGCGGTCAAGCGGGTCGGGCTGGCCTCGGCGCGGCCGCTGCTCGTGCTCAACCCGCGCAGCCAGTTCCGCAAGCTGATGGAGGAGCGGCGCCCCGTCTACGAGCGCCTCGCCGTCCTCAAGGTGGCCACGGACGACCGGGAGCCGGCCGACATCGCCGACGAGATCGTCAAGGGGCTGTCGTGACCCGCGTCCACGTCGGTGGCGACGCGCCGTACGACGTCGTGATCGGCACCGGCGTGCTCGGGCAGCTGCCCGCCCTGGTCGGCGAGGCCCGTACGGTCGCGGTCGTGCACCCCGAGGGACTGCCGGAGATCGCCCGGCCCGTGTGCGGGGCGCTCGCCGAGGCCGGCTACGACGTCCACGCGTTCCCCGTCCCCGACGGCGAGGCCGGCAAGGACGTCGCCGTGCTCGCCGGGCTGTGGTCCGGCTTCGCCCGGCTCGGCATGACCCGCACCGACGTCGTCGTCGGCGTCGGCGGCGGCGCGACCACCGACCTGGCCGGGTTCGCCGCCGCGACCTGGCTGCGCGGCGTCAAGGCCGTCCTGGTGCCGACCACGCTGCTCGCCATGGTCGACGCGGCGATCGGCGGCAAGACCGCGATCGACATCCCCGAGGGCAAGAACCTCGTCGGCGCCTTCCACCCGCCCGCCGGCGTCCTGTGCGACCTGACGACGCTCGTCACGATGCCCCGCGAGGACTACGTCAGCGGCCTCGCCGAGGTGATCAAGGCGGGGTTCATCGCCGACCGGCGCATCCTCGAGCTGATCGAGGAGGACCCCGAGGCCGCGGGCCGCCCGGACGGTCCGCACACCCTCGAGCTCATCGAGCGCGCCGTCGCCGTGAAGGCCCGGGTCGTGTCCGAGGACCTCAAGGAGAGCGGCCTGCGCGAGATCCTCAACTACGGCCACACGCTCGGCCACGCGATCGAGAAGGTCGAGGAGTACCGCTTCCGGCACGGCGACGCGGTCGCCATCGGCATGGTGTACGCCGCCGAACTGGCCCGTCTGGTCGGCCGCCTCGGCGACGCGGACGTCGAACGGCACCGGGCGATCCTGACCGCCGTGGGCCTGCCCACCTCCTACCTTCCCGACGTGTGGCCGGCGCTGCGCGACGCCATGCGCGTCGACAAGAAGGCGCGCGGGGCGCGGCTGCGGTTCGTGGTCCTCGACGGTGTCGCCGCGCCGGGCCGGCTGGAGGACCCGGACGAGGACCTGCTCGTACGGGCGTACGAGCGGGTGACCCACTGAGCGGGCCGGACCAGGAGAAGAGGGCAGCGGTCGATGAGTGAGGTCTTCGTCCTGAACGGGCCGAACCTCGGGCGGCTCGGCAGCCGCGAACCCGACGTGTACGGCGCCGCGGACTTCGACGACCTGACGGCGCTGTGCCGCGACACGGCCCGGGCCCTCGGCCTGCACGCCGAGGTACGCCAGACCGACGACGAGGCCGAGCTGGTGTCCTGGCTGCACGAGGCCGCCGACGGCCGGATCCCGGTCGTCCTCAACCCCGCGGCGTTCACGCACTACTCGTACGCACTGCGCGACGCCATCGCCCAGCGCACCGCGCCGCTGATCGAGGTGCACATCTCCAACCCCGCCGCCCGGGAGGAGTTCCGGCACACCTCGGTCGTCGCCGCGGTGGCCACCGGCACGATCGCCGGCTTCGGCCTCCTCTCCTACGTCCTGGCCCTGCAGGCGATCGCCGAGCTCCTGGCGGAGAGCGCGGACTGACCAGGGCGTCCGCCCTCATCCCGAGACGGGGTTTCCGCCTTCCTCCGGAGACGGGGGCCGACCGGAGGCGTCCACCTCCCGGACGGAGCACGCCGCGCGCGGGTCGTCAGCGTTCGCAGGCGGAGGTGATGAGCTCCTCCAGTTCGGCGATGACGTCGTCGAGCGGGTTCAGGGACCGCTGCGCCCGGCACATCACGGTGGCGCCCTCGACGGCGGCGACGATCATCGTGGCGAGGCGGCCGGCGCGGGCGTTGGTCGCGCCGGCCGAGAGCAGCCCGGCGGCCAGGGCCTCCTGCCAGCGCCGGAAGGCGCTCGCGGCCGCCTCGGTGAGCCGTGGCTCGACGGTGCCCGACTCGACGGTGACCGCGGCGATCGGGCAGCCCGCCCGGAAGTCGCTCTTCACCAGCACGCGGCGCCACCAGCCGAGGAAGGCGTGCACGGCGGCGACCGGATCGTCGTCGCGCATCGCGGCGCGGACGCCCGCGCCGAGGTAGTCGCCCGCGTAACGGACGGCCTCCTCGGCCAGCTGCTCCTTGCCGCCGGGGAAGTGGTGGTAGATCGAGCCGCGGGGTGCTCCGCTGTGCTTGATGACGTCGCTGAACGCCGTACCGCTGTAGCCCCGCTCCCGGAAGAGGTACGCGGCGCTGCGGATCATGCGCTCCCGGGCGTCAGAGGTCATCGTCGCTCCGCCTCGGCGTATGAGGTGTCTCACCTTGACTATGACGGCCATCATAGAGAACGCTCATTATGCCAAGCGTCATACTGGGAGGCATCGTGACTGCAGGACTGGAGCAGCTGAAGGCGCTGCTCGATGGGCGGGAGACCGGGATCGGCGGCCTGCTGGGCATGACGGTCGAGACGCTGGAGCCCGGCCGCGTGGTCTTCGGCCTGCGGACCCGGCCGGACCTCGGCAACCCGCTCGGGACGCTGCACGGCGGCGTCTACAGCACGCTGCTCGACTCGGCGATGGGCTGTGCCGTGCACACCTCCCTGCCGGAGGGGGCCGCGTACACCACCCTGGAGCTGAAGGTGAACCTCGTGCGGGCCGTCGCCCTCGACGGAGTGGGGCTGCGCTGCGAGGGCACCGTGATCCATCTGGGCGGCCGCGTGGCCACCACCGACGGGCGCGTCTTCGACGACCAGGAGCGGCTGGTCGCCCACGGCACCAGCACCTGCATGGTGTTCCGGCCGGCCTCAGTACGGTAAGACGGAATCTCATTCGGTTTGAGTGGTACGGACAGGATAGGGGTGCGACAGATGCGCATCGGGATGTCCCTCAACTACGCGGGCGGTTTCCGGGAGACCGTCGATGAGCTGGCGGACTATGAGAAGGCCGGGCTCGACATCGTCTTCGTGCCGGAGGCGTACAGCTTCGACGCGGTCAGCCAGATGGGCTTCATCGCGGCGCGCACCGAGCGTCTGCAGATCGCCTCGGGCATCCTCCAGCTGTACTCCCGCACCCCGACGCTCACCGCGATGACGGCGGCCGGCCTCGACTATGTCTCCGGCGGGCGGTTCGTGCTCGGCCTGGGCGCGTCCGGCCCGCAGGTCATCGAGGGCTGGCACGGCGTCCCGTACACCGCGCCCATCGGGCGGACCCGGGAGATCATCGAGATCTGCCGCAAGGTGTGGCGCCGCGAGCGCCTCACCTACGACGGCAAGTACTACAAGCTGCCGCTGCCCGCCGAGGAGGGCACCGGCCTCGGCAAGCCGCTCAAGCTCATCAACCACCCGGTCCGCGAGCGCATCCCGATCTTCATCGCCTCGCTCGGCCCGAAGAACGTCGAGATGACCGCCGAACTCGCCGAGGGCTGGGAGCCGATCTTCTACGTCCCGGAGAAGGCCGGAGACGTCTGGGGCGACGCGCTCGCCCGCGGCAAGGCCAAGCGCGACCCCTCGCTCGGCGAGCTCGACATCGTCGCGCAGGCGTTCCTGGCGATCGGCGACGACGTCGAGGGCCTGCTCGACTTCGGCCGGCCCATGGCCGCGCTCTACATCGGCGGCATGGGCGCCAAGGGCCGCAACTTCTACAACGACCTCGCCCGGCGGTACGGCTACGAGAAGGAGGCCGAGGAGATCCAGGACCTCTACCTCGACGGCAAGAAGCAGGAGGCCGCCGAGAAGGTCCCGTACGAGCTCCTCCAGAAGACCTCCCTGATCGGCTCGGAGGGCTTCGTCCGCGACCGTCTCGCGGCGCTGAAGGAGTCCGGCGTCACGACCCTCAACGTCACGCCGATGGCGAGCGACCACGAGGGCCGCGTCAAGCTGATCGAGAAGGTCCGGGAGCTCGCCGCCTCGCTGTGACGCCGTGCCGTCGCGTCAGGCTGATCGAGAGGGCCCGGGAGCTCGCCACCTCGGTGTGAGCCGCGCCGTCGCGTCGGGCTGATCGAGCTCGGTGTGACGCCGCGCCGCCGTTCGATCATGGCCGATCGTCCGGCCGATCTCCGCAGCGTACGGCGCGCCGTTCCGGGCGGGTCCGTGGGGGACGGGCCCGCCCGGGCGGTGTCGGCCGAGGTCACCGGCCGGGCGTACAGTCGGGGGCATGCCGGAGATCCACGAGGCCCGCCGCGCGCGGCTGGCCGGGCTCGTCGCCGCCCGCGACGCCGACGCCGCGCTCATCACCCGCCTGGTCAACGTCCGCTACCTCACCGGGCTGGCCAGTTCCAACGCCGCCCTGCTCGTCCGCGCCGACGGGACCGCCGTGCTGGCGACCGACGGGCGGTACGCCGGGACCGCGGCGCGGGTCTGCCCGGAGCTCGAATGCGTCATCGACCGGAACACCTCCGGGGCGCTCGCCGCCAAGGTGCCGGGCCGGCTGGCGTTCGAGGCGCACGACGTCACCGTCGAGGCGCGCGACACGCTCGCCGCGGAGCCGGACGCGCCGGAACTGGTCGTCCTCGGCCATGCCGTCGAGGAGCTGCGGAGGGTCAAGGACGAGGAGGAGATCGTCCTCCTCAGGGAGGCCTGCGCCATCACCGACCGGGCCTTCGACGCGGTCCTGCCGACGATCCGGCCCGGCGTCACCGAACGCCAGATCGCGATCGCCCTGGACCGCGCCATGGTCGACCTCGGCGCCGAGCAGCCCGCGTTCGCGACGATCGTGGCGAGCGGCCCGAACGGCGCGATCCCGCACCACGTCCCGTCCGACCGCGCGATCGAGCACGGCGACCTCGTCACCATGGACTTCGGCGCCCGCCAGGGCGGCTACCACGCCGACATGACCCGTACGGTCGCGGTCGGCGCGGCGGGCGCCTGGGAGCGCGAGATCTACGACCTCGTCGCGGCGTCGCAGGCCGCCGGCGTCGCCGCCGCGCGCCCCGACGCGATCACCAAGGAGGTCGACGCCGCCGCCCGCGATCTCATCGAGGCGGCCGGCCACGGCGACGACTTCCCGCACGGACTCGGACACGGCGTCGGCCTGGAGATCCACGAGGCACCGCTCATGGGGTATGACAAGACCGGTAAACTGACGGATCGAGTTCCCATCACCGTCGAGCCCGGCGTCTACGTCGCCGGTCGCGGCGGGGTCCGCATCGAGGACACGCTCGTGGTCCGTGCGGACGGTCCGGAGCTGCTCACCAAGACGACCAAGGACCTGCTCGTCATCTAGACGCGGCAGACCGCCGAAGCGGGAGAACGACACACAGTGGCGACGACGAACGACCTCAAGAACGGCATGACGCTGAACCTCGACGGCCAGCTCTGGACCGTTCAGGAGTTCCAGCACGTCAAGCCTGGCAAGGGCGGAGCGTTCGTCCGTACCAAGCTCAAGAACGTCCTGTCCGGCAAGGTCGTCGACAAGACCTTCAACGCCGGCACCAAGGTCGACGTGGCCAACGTCGACAAGCGGGAGATGCAGTACCTCTACCGCGAGGGCGAGGACTTCGTCTTCATGGACACCGAGACCTACGACCAGCCCCACATCCCGGCCGCCACGGTCGGCGACGCGGCCGACTACCTCCTGCCGGAGCAGAACGCCGTGATCGCCTTCAACGAGGGCACCCCGCTCTACATCGAGCTGCCGGCCGCCGTGGTGCTGGAGATCACCGAGACCGAGCCCGGCCTGCAGGGTGACCGCTCCACCGGCGGCACCAAGCCGGCCACGGTCGAGACCGGCGCGACGATCAACGTCCCGCTGTTCATCACGACCGGCGAGAAGATCAAGGTCGACACGCGCTCGGGCGACTACCTCGGTCGAGCCTGATCCGTGGCCGCACGGAGCAAGGCGCGCAGACGCGCCCTCGAGATCCTCTACGAGGCCGAGATCCGCGGCGAGCGGCCGGCCGAGGTCCTCGACCGGCGCATCCGCGACTCCGAGCATCGGCTCGCCGAGCAGGAGTTCATGGAGCGCCTGGTCGAGGGCGTCGCCGAGCGCCGCGAGCGCATCGACGAGCTGATCACGACGTACGCCGTCGGCTGGACGCTGGACCGGATGCCCATCGTCGACCGCAACATCCTGCGCCTGGGCGCGTACGAGCTGCTGTGGAGCGCGGACGTCCCCGACGGCGTCGCGGTCAGCGAGGCGGTGGCCCTGGCCACCGAGCTGTCCACCGACGAGTCGCCGAAGTTCGTCAACGGCCTGCTGTCGCGGTTGCTGGAGCTGAAGCCCTCCCTGTCGTTGTAGACGTCTAGTGTGGGCCTGGGGCCGTTGAGCAGGGAGGGGGCAGCCGTGACCGATCGTCCGCGATCGCGGTCGATGCGCACCGCCGTCGTGTGGGAGATCCTGCGCGACGTTCTCGACGAGAGCGCCAAGGAGTCGGGGCGGGACCGCCTCGACGTCCTCGACGCGGGCGGGGGCACGGGCGGCTTCGCCGTGCCGCTCGCCGAGCTGGGGCACCGGGTCACGGTGGTCGACGCCAGCCCCGACGCCCTCGCCGGCCTCGAGCGCCGGGCGGCCGACGCCGGCGTCGTCGTCCGCGCCGTGCAGGGCGACGCCGACGGGCTACTCGACGTGGTCGGGCCCGACAGCGCCGACCTCGTGATCTGCCACAGCGTGCTGGAGTACGTCGACGACCCGGCCACGGCGCTGGCCGCCATCGCCCGCACCGTGCGCCCCGGCGGAGCGGTCAGCGTGCTGGCCGCCAACCAGGTCGCCGCCGTCCTCCACCGGGCGCTCGCCGGGCACTTCGAGGACGCCCGCCGCGTGCTGTCCAGCGCGCAGGGCCGGTGGGGGGACCGCGATCCGGTTCCGCGCCGGTTCACCTCGGGCATGCTGGCAGAGCTGATCGAGAGCGCGGGCCTGCGGGCGGGGCCGGTGCACGGCGTCCGAGTGTTCTCCGACCTCGTCCCGAGCGGCATCATCGACGGTGAGCGCGGCGCGGCCGACGAGCTCGTCGCCCTCGAGCGCGCCGTGTCCATGCACCCCGTCCTGAAGGACGTCGCCACCCAGCTCCACGCCCTGGCCCACCGGCGTCCGTAGTCATAACGATGAGCAGGAAACAGCAGCTGCATCGGCCGGGGCCGCCGCCCGGGCCGCCGGGGGACGACACCGGCTGCACCGTCCTGCACGTGGACATGGACGCCTTCTTCGTGAGCGTCGAGCTGCTCGAGCGCCCGGAGCTGCGCGGCCGCCCGGTCGTCGTCGGCGGGGCGGGGCCGCGTGGTGTCGTGGCCGCCGCGTCGTACGAGTCCCGGGCCTTCGGCGTGCACTCGGCGATGCCGATGAGCCGGGCCCGGCGGCTCTGCCCGCAGGCGGTCGTGCTGCCGCCGCGCCACGACAAGTACGCCGCCGTGTCCGCGGGCGTCATGGAGATCTTCCGGTCGATCACGCCGCTCGTGGAGCCGCTGGCGCTCGACGAGGCGTTCCTCGACGTGGCGGGGGCGCTGCGCCGCCTCGGCCGGCCCGCCGAGATCGGCCGGATGATCCGCGAGCAGGTGTCCGCGCAGCAGGGCATCACCTGCTCGGTCGGGATCGCGAGCACCAAGTTCGTGGCCAAGCTGGCGTCAACCAGGTGCAAACCGGACGGCCTGCTGGTCGTGCCCGCCGACGGAGTCGTCGACTTCCTGCATCCGCTGCCGGTCGCGGCGCTGTGGGGGGTCGGGGAGCGCACCGAGGAGATCCTCCGGCGTCTCGGGCTGCGTACGGTCGGCGACCTGGCGCAGACCCCGATCGACACCCTCCGGCGCGAGGTCGGGGCGGCGATGGGCGAGCATCTGCACGCGCTCGCCTGGGGACGGGACCCGCGGTCGGTGACGCCGACCGTTCCCGACAAGAGCATCGGCGCGGAGGAGACCTTCGACCACGACATCGCCGACCCCGAGGCGATCCGGCGGGAGCTGCTGCGGCTGTCCGACCGGGTGGGCGCACGGCTGCGGAACGCCGACCTGGTCGGCCGCACGATCGCCGTCAAGCTGCGCCGCGGGGACTTCACGACGATCACCCGGGCCCGCACCCTCCCGGACCCGACCGATCTGGCCCGCGACGTGTACGCCACCGCGTGCGCCCTGTACGAGGCGTCAGGGCTCGAGGGGGTTCCGCTACGGCTGGTCGGCGTGCGCGTGGAGAACCTCATGCCGGCCGGCTCGACGCCCCGGCAGCTCGCCCTGGGGGAGCCGGAGACCGGCTGGCGGCAGGCCGAGGCGGCCATGGACCTGGCCGCACGCCGGTTCGGCGCGGGGACCGTACGCCCCGCCGCGCTGGTCCGCGCCGAGCGTGAACGTGATAATCGCCACGATCGGGAGGGCAGGCATGACCCCTGAGACAAGCGTGATCATGGTGACTACGGGCAGTGAGCAGGGACGTTGAATGACGATCCGCCTATCTCCAGTCGAACGTTTTCTTTCCCGCGGTCGTCAGGCCTCGTATTCTGGGCATATCACCGATAGCCATGTCCCCGTCCGGCGTGGGATTCCCCCTCGCGGGGCTGTCTTTGGGAGGCGCCGTGCCGCTCTCTGACCACGAGCAGCGCATGCTCGACCAGATCGAGCGCGCGCTGTACGCCGAGGATCCGAAGTTCGCTTCGGCGGTCCGCTCGACCGATCCGCAGGTGCATTACAGGCGCAGGATCTGGAAGGCCGCGATCGGCTCCGCACTGGGCCTGTTCGTGGTGTTGGCAGGCGTCATCGTGAACACGATGCCGATCAGCATCGTGATCAGCGTGGCGGGCTTCCTGCTCATGGTCACGTGCTGTGCATGGGGCCTGACGAGCTGGAAGCGCATGAACGGCGTCGCCGCCCCGGCGCCGCGCAAGCGCGGGCGCAAGCGGCCGAAAACGGCCAAGAGTGGCGGGTTTATGGAGCGCCTCGAAGAGCGCTGGCGCCGCCGTCACGAAGAGCCCTGACCCCGACAGGACCTTTGTCACCGCCCGGCGGCCCGCCGGGCGGTGACGCGTTGACGGCCGGAAGCGGCCACATCAAGATCCCTTGATCCCGTCCGGCGCGGACATGGCGCCGGTTCGGCGCCGGACTGCCGGCACGCGCCCCTTCAGGCCCGCCCGGCGGACATGGCGCACGGACCGTCCGCCGGGCCCGGAGAGCGGCCGCACCCCATCACGAGCCGGGTCAGCTCGCGGAGTGCCGGCGGCGCAGCGTCAGGGAGTCCAGCCGGTCGAAGGCGTCCAGCACCTGTCCGGCCCCGTGACGCAGGAGCGCGATCGAGGACGGCGGCAGTAGCCGGACCCGCCACCGGCGCCGACGGCCCGCCCCGGCGGCGATCGCGGTCCGTACGACCCGCGCGTCGTCGCGCAGACCCGTGGCGGGGCCCGGCGCCGGGGCGTACCGCGCGACTTCCTCGGCCCGTACGAGCCGGGTGAGGGCGTCCGCGGCCGCCTCGCCGAGGGGCTGCGCCTCCATGAGCCGCCGGGCCGTGGCCCGCGGGCTGTCCCCGGGCCGCCAGGGCAGCCCGAAGTCCATGGCGGCGATCCTCAGCTCGTCCCATGCCGCGTGCGCGACGTGGGCGTCGGACGTCGGCCGGGCCCAGCGGCGGACGCGCGCGAGGCGGTGCAGCGCCGCCGGGATCGCCAGCAGCAGGACGAAGGCCAGAAGCAGGAGCAGCCGACCGATCGGCGGGCCGCTGTGGTCGGGCGGGGGGAACGCGCCGGCCGCGCCGTTCCGGTCCACCGGGTCGGGGCGGTGGCGCGGGGCCGTGCCGGTGCCGCCGGTCGAGCTGCCGTCCGGCGTCTGCCCGGTCGTGGGAAGCCGGTTCGTGGACCCTCCGGTCGGGGCGCCGGGCAGGAGCTGCGGTGCGGTGTAGTCCGGCACGGTCGCGCTGCCCTGGCCGCCGCCGCCCGCGGGGGTGGGTTCGAACCGCAGCCAGCCGATGCCGCTGAAGTACAGCTCGGGCCAGGCGTGGGTGTCCCTGGTCCGGACGATCCAGCTCCCGTCCGGCCGCCGGGTGCCCGCGGTGTAGCCCATGCCGACGCGCGCGGGGATGCCGACGATCCGCGCGAGCAGCGCCATCGACGCCGCGAACTGTTCGCAGTACCCGGTCCGGCTGGTGAACAGGAAGTCGCGGAGCGCCCCGACGTTACGCGGGGACGGCGCGTCGAGGCTGTAGGTGAAGTTCCCCGGCCGGACGAACCACTGCTGGAGCTTCACGGCGCGGTCGTACGGCGTCGACGCCGAGGCGGTGAGCCGGTTGGCCAGGGCCACGACGTCCTGGGGGATCGCGCGGGGCACCGCGAGGTAGCGCGACGCGACGTCGGCCGGGGCCGGCGCCGTGGACTCCAGCTGCTGGTACGTGGGCGTCGGGCGGACACTCGACACCGTGTACGTCCGCCCGCCGGCCGAGTCGCGCAGCGAGAAGATCATCAGTGAGGGGGCGTCCACGCGCCAGTCGCCCTTGATCGCCACCTTGGTCGGCGGGTACGGGGTCGGCAGCACGTTCATCCCGCGCACGTGCGAGTCGACGGCGATCCTGGTACTCACCGTGCGGATCGAACTGTCGCCCAGGCCCGGTGCCTCGGGCAGGGTCTTGCCGTCGACACGCGCGTTCTTGTCCCCGTGCATGGGGGAGTACGTCCAGCCGTCGCCGTCGAACCGGTCCAGGGAGTACATCCGCAGGTACTCCGGGGTCAGGCCGTCGGTGGTGCGGTAGGTGAGGACGACGGCGTCGTCCTGGCGCACCAGCTGGCGTTTGAGACTGACGAGCGGGTCCGGGGTCGTGACGGTGGTGAGTCCGCCCTCGCCGTCCCCGCCGGTGCCGGGCAGCCAGCGGGGGTGGACGTCGGGCACCGCGAGCGGGACGACGAGGGCGATGGCGACGGCGGTCAGCCCGATGCGCCGCCCGGTGACGGCCAGCGGGCTCGAGTCGGGCCGGTCGTGCACGAACTTCTCGCCCGACCAGTGCCGGGTGAAGATCGGGCGGCCCCAGCCGGACAGCCGGTCCCGGGCGTCGGTCACGAGGAGCGCCAGGTATCCGGCCGCGCCCGGCAGGAAGACCAGCCACCCCGCGCTCTCCTGGCGGAACCTCGCCGGCAGGGCGTACATCGCGAGCAGGGGGAGCCCGGCGGGCGCCGCGCGGCGCAGCCGTACGGCCAGGAGGTCGACGAGGAACGCGATCAGGCCGATGCCGCCGGTGCTCAGCAGCTCGACCCCGGGCAGCACCGGCACCGGTGGGGCGTACTGGAACGACTCCTGCCAGCCGTCCTGGACCAGCGCGGCGAGGTACGACATCGACGCGGGGGTGGGGACGACGCCGAGCAGCGCCGGACCGGACGCGAACAGCACCGTCAGGTAGATCAGCAGTGCCGCCGGGCCGATCGCGAGACAGGCCAGGATCGGCAGCCGCAGCCTCCGGGTGACCACGCCCGCCAGACCGACGGTCAGCACCGCGCCGAGCCCGCTGCCGAACCACGTCGCCGTCTTGAACAGCGGATACAGCGCGAACGAGGCGAGCAGCGTCGCCACGCAGGCCACGATCGTGAGACGTATCCTCATCGCGCCTCCGTCCGATCCGGCTCACCGAGGACCGCGGACCCACCGGCCTCGGCCCAGGCCGTCTCCAGTGCGGCGGCCGAGGGGACGGTGAGCACCCGCCACCCCGCCACCCGGAGCATCCGGAGAACTTCGGGGCCCGTGCCGCTTTCCCCGACGATCACCGCGACGCAGGCGGCGGCCCCGCGCCTGGCCTGGGCCACCTCCCGCGCGTCCTCCGATGTCAGCCGCCCGAAGACGCCCACGATGAGGCCGTCGCCGGCGGCAGCGGCCTCGCGGAGGGCCGTCACGCCCGGCCGCAGCGACCGGCCGGTCGACGTACGGACGACGGCGAGGAGGTCGAGCAGCGCCCCCTCGAACGTCGCCGACGGGGGGAGCGCGACGCCCTCGTCCGTGACGTACCGCAGGCCGAGGTTCTCCCGACCGAGCTGCAGCCCGATGGAGGCGGCCGCCGAGACCGCCTGCTCGAACGTCGCCCCGGGCCCGTCGCCCCAGTGCGCCGTGCGCCGGGTGTCGAGGAAGAGGGTCGCGCTGGTCTGCCACTGCTGTTCCTCGCGGCGCACCATGAGCTCGCCGCGGCGTGCCGTCGACCGCCAGTGCACCCGCCTCAGGTCGTCGCCGTGGCGGTATTCGCGCGGGGCGACGTCGTCCTCCCCGGCGCTGGCGACCATGCGGGCCCGGCTCTCGCCGCCGCCCGTCCACGAGCCGGTCAGCCGGCCCGGAGGGAGGGGCACGATCGGCGGGGTGACGGTGATGGCGTCCGCGGCCGAGAACGACCGCGCCAGCTCCACGAGGCCGAACGGGTCCGCGAGACGTACGGTCAGCGGTCCGACGCGGTAGCGGCCGCGGACGTCGGCGCGCACCCGGTAGGCCATCTCCCGCGCCCCGTGCGGCTCGATCCGGTCGATGACGAACCGTGCCCGTCCGCCCAGCGTGTACGGCACCTGGTCCTCCAGGAGAAGGATCCCGGTGGGCAGCCGGGAGACGTTCTCCAGCAGCACGTGCACCTGCGCCTCCTGCCCCGCCGGGAACCGGGCGGGGGACGCCCGGCGTGAGCAGGTCAGCCGGTAGCGGGTCCGGGAGACGACGAGGACGGACAGGAGCGGGAGCGACAGGACCAGCAGGCCGGCGCGGAGCAGGTCGCGCTCGCCCAGCACGAACGAGCAGACGATGGCGGTGATCCCCGCAGCCATGAACGACCGGCCGCGCGTGGTCAGCGCGCTGAGTGTCGTCATGTCAGCGCCGGTGGCCGGGGACCGGAACGCGCTGGACCAGTTCGGCGACGACCTGCTCGGGCGTGCGGCGCTGGACCTGCGCGTCGGCCGTCGGCAGCAGCCGGTGGGCGAGGACGGGGACCGCGAGACGCTGCAGGTCGTCGGGGAGGACGTACTCCCGTTCGTCGAGGGCGGCGTAGGCGCGGGAGGCGCGGACGAGTTGAAGCGTGGCCCGGGGCGAGGCGCCCAGGCGCAGCTCGGGATGCTCCCGGGTGGCCGTGACCAGGGAGATGGCGTACGAGCGCAACGCGGGGGCGACGTGCACCTTGCGGACGACCTCGATCATCGACCGGACGTCGGCGGCGTGCGCGACCGGCTGGAGCCGGTCCAGCGGCGACGGCCCGCCGTGCACGTCGAGCATCTCCAGCTCCGCGCCGGGATCGGGATACCCCATCGCGATCCGGGCGGTGAACCGGTCCCGCTGCGCCTCCGGAAGAGGGTAGGTCCCCTCCATCTCCACCGGGTTCTGGGTGGCGATGACCATGAAGGGGGCGTCCAGCGCGTAGGTGTGGCCGTCCACCGTGACCTGCCGCTCCTCCATGCACTCGAGCAGCGCGGACTGCGTCTTCGGCGACGCTCGGTTGATCTCGTCGCCCACGACGATGTTCGCGAACACCGGCCCCGGCTTGAACTCGAACTCCCGGCGCTCCTGGTTGTAGGCGCTGACCCCGGTGACGTCACTCGGCAGCAGGTCGGGCGTGAACTGGACCCGGCGCACCGAGCAGTCGATCGACCGGGCGAGCGCCTTCGCCAGCATCGTCTTGCCGACACCCGGAACGTCCTCGATGAGCAGGTGACCCTCGGCGAGAAGGACGGTCAGCGCGAGCCGTACGACGTCGGGCTTCCCTTCGATGACGGACTCGATGGCCGCGAGGATCTTCTGCGAGATCTGGCCCAGCCCGTCCAAGCCGCCAACACCGTCGTGCGTGGTTACTGACACTTACCCCTCCTCGGCCACCCGAACGGCGGGCGCGGATAGCCACACCACCGCCCGCGGACGGGCACTCACCCGATATGTCACCTGTAACTGGGTCATACCAATTCCGTGTGGTACTGACAGTACGTCGTCAGGGCCGTTCACGGCGATGTCTTGGGGGTCCCGGAGGGGTCCACGTCGCCGCCCGTGACGGGCCGTGTTCCCTTCGCTCCTCTCCTCCGGTGATGGCCGCCTTCCCTCTGCTCCTCCACTTCCCCCACCACCGCTCCCGGAGGCCGCTCCGGAGGCCCGCGCGGCGGTCCGAACCGACGCGCCCGGCGGCTTTGACGCCCCCTCTGACACCCCACGACGGCGCCCTCTTCTGACCTGGCCATTCGCGCGGCGAGATGCCGTGTGACCGGTGTTTTGGTCGTTGACCGTGGGGGAGAGTGGAGTACAGTGGGGCGCCGTGGGGGAGGGCGCATCGCCCCCGCGAAGCGGGAGGTGGGGGCCGATGTTCCTCGGCACTCACTCACCGCGCCTGGACGACAAGGGACGACTGTTCCTGCCGGCGAAGTACCGCGAGGAGCTGTCAGGGGGATTGGTGATCACGAAGGGCCAGGAACGCTGCCTCTACGTCTTCCCTGAGGCCGAGTTCCAGCGCATCACCGAGGCGCTTCGCACCGCACCGGTCACCGCCAAGGCAGTGCGGGACTACAGCCGGGTCTTCTTCGCCAGCGCCTCGGACGAGGTCCCCGACAAGCAGGGCCGGATCACCATTCCGCAACCGCTTCGGCGCTACGCGGGCCTGACCCGCGACTGCGCCGTCATCGGGGCCAACACGCGCTTGGAGATCTGGGACGCCGCCGCGTGGGAGACCTACCTGGCGGACCAAGAACAGCAGTTCTCCGACCTGTCGGAGGAGGTGCTGCCCGGGATTCTTTGACGCACCATCGCCGGTGATCGGTATTCGTTCGGCGAGGTCTCCACCCGCTCCCAGCTGGCGCACCTTCCCCGGTGCCAGATGGCCGTTGCACAACTCTCTTCCTCACGGAGCAGCGGATGGGGACCTGGCCGGACGAAACCCCGACGGGGGCCGGCGTTGAGCCATTGAGCGGTGAGCCGCCGAGCATGAGGGGTGGCGTCTCCCACGGGGCAGACGGCCACACCGGCCGCCTACATCGTTCCTGATCTGTTTTCTCTCTCAGGGGTGACGGGCGACAGCGAACGCGGTGTCAGCGCTGTCCGCGAGCAGTGGCGTCCTGAGGGGGTTTCATGCACGGCGACGATGAGCGCGAGGAGGGCTCGCGCAGGCAGGGCCATGTGCCGGTCATGCTCGACCGGATTCTGGCGTTGCTCGCCCCGGCCCTGTCGGTGCCCTCCGATGAGGACGCGATCTACATCGACGCCACCCTCGGCCTCGCCGGGCACGCCATCGCCGTTCTCGACGCGTACCCGCGGGCGCGGCTCATCGGGCTCGACCGCGACACGACGGCGCTGGAGCGTTCCGGGCGCCGCCTGGAGCCGTACGCCGGCCGGTTCACGCTCGTGCACGCCGTCTACGACGAGATCCCCCGGGTCCTGGACGAGCTGGGCATCCGCCGGGTGCACGCCGTCCTGTTCGACCTCGGGGTCTCGTCCCCGCAACTGGACGAGGCCGAGCGCGGTTTCGCCTACTCCTATGACGCACCGCTCGACATGCGGATGGACCGCACCCAGCGGCTCACCGCCGAAGAGGTGGTCAACACCTACTCGATCGCCGACCTGACGCGCATCCTGCGCGACTACGGCGAGGAGCGGTTCGCGCGGCGCGTCGCCGAGGCGATCGTCCGTGAGCGGGGGCGCGCCCCGCTCACGTCGACGGCCCGCCTCGTCGACGTCGTCCGCGGCGCCATTCCCGCCGCCTCGCGTCGTACGGGAGGCCACCCGGGCAAGCGCACCTTCCAGGCACTGCGCATGGAGGTGAACGGCGAGCTCGCCGCGCTCGAGCGCGCGGTGCCCGCCGCCCTCGACGCCCTGGCCCTCGGCGGGCGCATCGCCGTCCTGTCCTACCACTCGCTGGAGGACCGGATCGTCAAACGCGCGCTGGCCGAGCGCACCACCGACACGACCCCACCGGACCTTCCGGTGCCGCTGCCGGAGCTGCAGCCCCGGTTCCGCCTCCTCACCAGGGGCGCGGAGCAGCCGTCCGACGAGGAGACCGAGACCAACCCCAGGGCCGCCTCGGCACGCCTGCGCGCCGCCGAGCGGATCCGGGAGGAGCGACGTCCGCGAGGCATCCGCGCGATGCCCCCCGGTGAAGAACCGCCGAGCGGGCGGAGTGGAGCAGGAGGCATCGCATGACCATCACGACTCCGCCGCCGGAGACCCGGCGCCGCCGCCTCCGTCGCGGCGAGGCGTCCACCCGCGCGGGTGCCGCGAAGGACGCCGGTGCCACGACGAAGGACACGGCGGATCCGCCGCGCGACAAGCGCGCCAGGGCGGCTCCGAAGGGCGCCGCGGCGGCGCCGAAGGAGACGCAGGGCGGCCGCACCACCGCGCGGGGGACGGGCGCCACCGGCGCGGCCAAGCGCGGCAAGCCGCGGACCGGCGGCGCCAAGGAGGCCTCGCGGTCGGCGGCCACCGGCACTGCCACCGCGCGCCGCGCCGCCTCGGCGAAGGCGGCCCGCACCGCGGCCGGAAGGACCGGCGCCCCGGCGACCGGCCGGAAGACCGCGACGCCGGCGACGAGTGCCACGGCGACGAAGGCCGCCCGGACGGCGACCGGGACGCCGACGCGCCGGACCGCCGAGGGCGGTGCCGCGACGCGCCCGCAGCGGCGGCCGTCACGGCAGCCCGCGCCGCCGCGCGCCCGCGCGCCGTTCGTCCTGGTCATCGTGGGTCTGCTCGGTGGCGCCCTCGTCAGCCTCCTGCTGCTGAACACCGTCCTGGCGCAGGACGCCTTCACGCTCAGCGAGCTCCAGCGCGACAACCGGCAGCTGGCCGAGCGCAAGCAGGCGCTCCAGGCGGAGATCGCCAAGGAGAACGACCCGGCGGTGCTGCACCAGAAGGCCCTCGGCCTCAACATGAAGGACCCGCAGGGCACGGCCTTCATCGACCCCCGCACGGGACGGCTGATCGAAGGCGGCGCCCGCCCGCAGGGCGTGTCCGATGACGCGGTGGCCGCCGCGGCGGCCGGGGCCGTCACCGGCGCGCCCGGCGTGCTCGTGCCCCCGGCCGACCCCACGCCACCGCGCCGGACCACCACGGCGCCGCGCCGGACCGCCGGCACGGCGCCGCATGCGAAGACGGCGCCGCGTCAGACGGGCGGGACCGGAGGCGGCACGCGGTGACCTCGCGCCGCGGCCGCGGACCGGCCGCACCCTCACCCCCCGGAGGCCCGCGCCGCACGAGTGGCCCCGGGCAGGTCGGCCGGGGCCAGGGCGGCCGCGGTCAGGCGTCATCGGCGCGTTCGGGCGCACGGGGGGCCGCCGGTCCGGCGCAGGGCGCCCGGCGCGTCCGCGGCGGCCGTCCGCCCGCGGCGCGGCGGCCCCGCACGCTCCTGCGGCGCCGGATCGTCCGCCGCGACCCCATCAAGCGCCTGAACGTCGGCCTGCTGCTCGTCGCGTTCGTGCTGTCGCTGTTCGCCGGGCGTCTCGTCCAGCTGCAGGGCATCGAGTCCAAGGGCTACGCCGAGGCGGCCGTACGGCAGCGGCTGAGCCGGATCGACCTGCCGGCGGTCCGCGGGTCCATCACCTTCGCCGCGGGGCAGCCGCTGGCGATGACCGTCGACGCCCGGGTGATCTACGCGGACCCGTCGCTGATCCAGCAGTACGAGGCCAAGCACAAGACGAACATCCGCAACAAGATCGCCACGACGCTCGCGTCGATGTTCGGCCTGAACCCCGCGACGCTCCTGCAGAAGCTGACCCCGCGGTCGAAGATGGACCACTACCGGGAGCTCATCCACCACGTGGAGCCGGACAAGGCCCGGATGGTGACGCAGATGGACTTCACCGGCATCGGCACGCTGCAGGAGTATCGCCGGATCTATCCGGGCGGTTCGCTCGCCGCCAACGTCGCCGGCTTCGTCAACACCCAGAACGACGGCGCCGCGGGCCTGGAGTCCAGCATGAACAAGCTGCTCAAGGGGCGCAGCGGCTGGCAGAAGGTCGAGGTGAGCGAGAAGGGCCAGCGCATCCCCATGGGCGAGGACCAGCAGAGCAAGCCGATCCCCGGCAAGGGCCTGCGCCTCACCCTCGACCAGGACATCCAGTGGAAGGCCCAGGCGGCGATCGCCCAGCAGGTCAAGGCGACCAAGGCGCAGAGCGGCACCGCCATCGTCATGGATCCGCGGACGGGGCAGGTCCTCGCGATGGCGACGGCACCGACCTTCGACCCGGCCACGTACTGGAAGTGGAAGCCCGGCGACTGGGGCGACCGGGCGGTCGGCGACGGGTTCGAGCCGGGCAGCACGAGCAAGGTGGTCACCGCGGCGGCGGCGCTGGAGGTCGGGCACGTGACACCCGACACCGTGTTCACCGTGCCCGACCACGTCACGCGGCTCGACCGGACGTTCCACGACTCCGAGCGGCACGCGCCCGAGAGCCTCACCTTCAGCGGCGTCCTGGCCAAGTCCAGCAACGTCGGCACCATCCTGGCCAGCGAGAAGCTGACCGAGACCCAGCTCTACCAGTACATGCGGGCCTTCGGGTACGCCGAGGAGACCGGTGTCGGCCTGCCGGGCGAGAACCCCGGCCTGCTCAAGCCGCCGAACCAGTGGTGGGGCACCGACCGCTACCCCATCGCGTTCGGGCAGGGCGTGTCGGTCAACGCGCTGCAGGTCGCCAGCGTCTACTCCACGATCGCCAACCACGGGGTCCGCGTGACCCCCAACGTGATCGCCGGCACCACGGACGACCGCGGCAACGTCACGCCCGCCGCGAAGCCGGCGCAGCGCCGGGTCATCAGCGGCACCACCGCCGCCGAGCTCACCAAGATGCTCGAGGGGGTCACCACCAAGGAGGGCACCGCGCCCGCCGCGCAGATCCCCGGCTACCGCGTCGCGGGCAAGACCGGCACCGCCCAGCGGATCAACCCGAGCTGCGGCTGCTACCAGGGCGGGGGTTACACCTCCACCTTCGTGGGCTTCGCCCCCGCGGAGGACCCGCAGCTCGTCGTCGAGGTCGTGCTGCAGAAGCCGCAGAACGGCTACTACGGTGGTGAGGTGGCGGCTCCGGTGTTCAAGGACATCATGAGCTTCGCGCTGCAGAGCCGGCGCGTGCCGCCGAGCTCGGGCCGGTCACAGAAGATCCGTATCTCCCCAGACCAGCGCTGACCGGCGGTACCCTCTCCGCCGTGTCCAACAGACCCGATCCCGATCTCATGCGACCCAAGACCGTTCCCGCCCGCCCGCTGTCCGGGCTCGCCACCCTCCTCGGCCTGAGCGAGGGGAGTGAGCCGCTGCGGGGGATGGTCACCGGCGTGACGCACGACTCCCGGAGGGTCCTGCCGGGCGACCTGTACGCCGCGCTTCCGGGTAGCCGCTTCCACGGTGCCGTGTTCGCGGCGCAGGCCGCCGAGGCGGGCGCCACCGGGATCCTCACCGACCGCGAGGGCCGGATCCGGGCCGAGAAGTCGGGGCTGCCGGTGCTCGTCGTGGACGACCCCCGCGCGGTGCTGGGCCGCGTGGCCTCCTGGGTGTACGGCGACCCGGTGCGCGACCTGACCCTGCTGGGCGTGACCGGCACGAGCGGCAAGTCGACCACGACCTTCCTGCTGGAGGCGGGGCTGCGGGCCGCGGGGCACGAGACGGGCCTGGTCGGCGGGATCGAGATCCGTGTCGGCGGCGAGGTGCTGCCGAGCGCGCTGACCACCCCGGAGGCGACCGACCTGCACGGCCTGTTCGCCCTGATGCGCGAGCGCGGCGTGACCGCGGCGGCCATGGAGGTCTCCAGCCACGCCCTGGACTTCGGCCGGGTCGGCGGTGCCTGCTACGAGATCGCCGTGTTCACGAACCTCTCCCAGGACCACCTGGACTACCACCCGACGATGGAGGACTACTTCGCCGCCAAGGCGCTGCTGTTCACCCCGGAGTACGCCCGGATCGGCGTCGTCAACGTCGACGACTCCTGGGGCCGGCGGCTCACCCAGGTCGCGAAGATCCCGGTCACGACGTTCTCCGCGGACGGCGACCCGGGCGCGGACTGGCGGGCGGAAGACGTGCGGCTGCGGCCGGACGGCAGCGACTTCCGGGTGGTCGGCCCCGGCGGTGTGGAGGCCGAGGCGAGCGTGCCGCTGCCCGGCCCCTTCAACGTCGCCAACGCGCTCGGCTCGATCGTGGCGCTCGTCGAGTCGGGGATCTCCCTGCAGATCGCGGTGCGGGGCGTCGCCGGCGTTGCGGGGGTCCCCGGCCGGCTGGAGCGCGTCGACGAGGGCCAGGACTTCGCCGCCCTCGTCGACTACGCCCACAAGCCCGGAGCGGTCCAGGCGGTCCTGGAGACCCTCCGGCCGCTCGTCGCCGACGACGGACGGCTGATCATCGTGCTGGGCTGCGGCGGTGACCGGGACGCCGGCAAACGTCCCGTCATGGGAGAACTCGCGACGCGTCTCGCCGACGTCGTCGTCCTGACGAACGACAACCCGCGGTCCGAGGACCCCTGGGCCATCCTCAACGCTATGGTCGGGGGGATACTCACCGTGCCGGAGAACGACCGGGCCCACGTCGTCGTGGAGCCCGACCGGGCGGCGGCGATCGCCCTCGCGGCCGGCCGGGCCCGGCGCGGCGACGTCGTCGTCATCGCCGGCAAAGGTCATGAACAGGGGCAGTATGTCGGCGGCTCGGTTCTCCCGTTCGACGACCGCGAGGTTCTGCGCCGCGCCCTGCGCGAGCGCCTGGAGAGACGAGATGACCACTGAGCGCGCGCGGCGCGCCGTCAACGGGCGGCCGCCGTACGCCTCACGCGCGTATGAGACGCGGGGCGGCGTCGGTGTGCCCCCGCAACGACCGACCATTCGGACATCCGGCAAGGAGCAGACTTGATCCCACTCTCGCTCGCGAGGATCGCGGAGATCACCCGGGGGAGGATGGACGGTGCGTCCCCTGAGACGGTCGTGAGCGGACCGGTCGTCATCGACTCGCGCAAGGCCGAGCCCGGGACGCTGTTCGTGGCGTTCCGGGGCGAGCACGCGGACGGGCACGACTTCGCCGCGCAGGCGGTCGAGGCGGGCGCGGCGGCCGTGCTCGCCGAGCGGCCCGTCGGCGTTCCCGCGATCATCGTCGACGACGTCCTGGCCGCCCTGAGCGCGCTCGCCCGCGCGGTGGTGGAGCGGCTTCCCGACACCACCGTGATCGGCGTCACGGGCTCGGCGGGCAAGACCTCGACCAAGGACCTCATGGCGTGGCTCACCGGCCGGCTCGGCCCGGCCGTCGCGCCACCCGGGTCGTTCAACAACGAGATCGGCCACCCGCTCACCGTGCTGCGCGCCGACGAGAGCACCCGCTACCTCGTCCTGGAGATGGGCGCGCGGGGGATCGGGCACATCGCCCACCTCGCGCGCGTCGCGCCGCCGGACATCGGCGTCGTCCTCAACGTCGGCAGCGCCCACATCGGGGAGTTCGGCAGCCGCGAGGTCGTCGCGAAGGCCAAGGGCGAGCTCGTCGAGGCGCTGTCGCCCGAAGGCGTGGCCGTCCTCAACGCCGACGACCCGCTCGTCCGGGCCATGGCCGCCCGCACCTCGGCGCGGATCACGCTGTTCGGCCGCGTGCCGGAGGCGGACGTGCGCGCCACGGCCGAGTCCCTCGACGACGCGGGCCGCCCGCGGTTCACCCTGGTCACCCCGGAGGGATCGGCCGACGTCGCGCTCCGGCTGTACGGCGCGCACACGGTGAGCAACGCGCTCGCCGCGGCCGCCGTCGCCCACGAGCTCGGCATGCCCGTCGCGGACATCGCTGAGGCCCTGTCGGAGGCGACCCCGGCGAGCCGCTGGCGGATGGAGGTGACCGAGCGCTCCGACGGCGTGACCGTGATCAACGACGCCTACAACGCCAACCCCGAGTCGGTGCGGTCGGCGCTGGACACCCTCGTTCACATGGCCCGCGACCGGCGCGCCTTCGCCGTGCTCGGCGAAATGGCGGAGCTGGGTGCGGCGACGGTGAGTGAGCACGAGAGGATCGGTACCCACGCGGCGCGGGGCGGCCTGGCGGGCCTGATCGCCGTCGGCGAGACCGCCGCGTCCGTGCTGGAAGGTGCTGGACAAGTGGGGTCATGGACGGGAGAAGGCGTGCGGGTCGAGGATGCCGACGCGGCGGTGGCCGTGTTGGGCGAGAGACTGCGGCCGGGTGACGTCGTGCTGGTGAAGGGCTCGCGCGTCGCCGGGCTGGAGAAGGTCGCCCAGGCAGTGCTGGAGATGTCCGAAGGGGGGCACGAAGCGTGAGGACCATCCTGGTCGCGTCGGCCCTGTCCCTGATCATCGGATTGCTCGGCACGCCGGTGTGGATCCGCGTGGTCCGCCGTCTCGGGTACGGCCAGATGATCCGTGAGGAGGGGCCCCAGGCGCACCTGAGCAAGCGGGGCACGCCCACGATGGGCGGCACCGTGTTCATCGTCGCCTCGCTCATCGGGTACTTCGTCGCCCACGCGGTGACGGCGACCCCGCCCACGGTGTCCGGCCTGCTCGTGCTGTTCCTGATGACCGGCCTGGGCATGGTCGGGTTCGTCGACGACTACATCAAGGTCTTCAAGCAGCGCAGCCTGGGCCTGCGCAGCGGCGCGAAGATGATCGGCATCATCATCATCGGAGTCGTCTTCGCGCTGGCGTCGCTGCGGTTCCCCAACGCGTACTTCGCCACACCGGCCACCACGCACCTGTCCTTCCTGCGCGATTTCGGGCCCTCGATCGGCCCGTATCTCTTCGTGTTCTGGGCACTGATCATGATCGCCGGTACGTCCAACGCGGTGAACCTCACCGACGGCCTCGACGGCCTCGCCGGCG
Source organism: Actinoallomurus vinaceus (assembly GCF_039542055.1). Lineage (NCBI taxonomy): Bacteria > Bacillati > Actinomycetota > Actinomycetes > Streptosporangiales > Thermomonosporaceae > Actinoallomurus > Actinoallomurus vinaceus. Next base: position 662,719 of record NZ_BAABHK010000003.1, on the reverse strand, counting down.
GTGCGGTCGGCACAGTGCTCGGCGCGTACGTCTTGATCGGTAACTGGCAGCTGCGCAACAGCTGCTTCTACGCCGGGCTCGCGCAGAACTGCTACACCGTGCGCGATCCGCTCGACACGGCGGTCGTCGCCTCCGCGGTGCTCGGCGCCCTCGTCGGGTTCCTGTGGTGGAACGCGCCGCCGGCCCGGATCTTCATGGGCGACACCGGCTCGCTCGGCCTCGGCGGCGTGATCGTCGGCCTGGCCGTGATGACGCGCACCGAGCTGCTGTTCATCATCCTCGGCGGGCTGCCGGTCCTCATCACGCTGTCCGTGATCATCCAGGTCGGGTCGTTCAAGCTGACCAGGAAACGCGTCTTCAAGATGGCGCCGCTGCAGCACCACTTCGAGCTGTCCGGCTGGGCCGAGACGACGATCGTCGTGCGGTTCTGGCTGATCTCCCTGTTGTGCGTGGGGGCGGGCCTGTCGCTGTTCTACCTCGAATGGATGCCGAACTGATGACCGCCTGGAAGGGGCTGCGGGTGTGCGTCGCGGGCGCCGGACTGTCCGGCCGCGCCGCCGCCCGCGTCCTGGCCGCCCGCGGTGCCGACGTCACGCTCGTCGACGCGCGCGACGACGAGGCCCTGCGCGCCGAGGCCGCCCTGCCGGGCGTCACGACGCGCCTGGGCGACGGCGACACCCTGCCGCCGGAGACCGACCTGGTCGTCACCTCGCCCGGCTGGCGCCCCACGGCCCCGCTGCTCGAGACCGCCGCCAAGGCCGGCCTCGAGGTCATCGGCGAGGTCGAGCTGGCCTGGCGGCTGCGCGGGCCGGACGCCCCGCCCTGGCTGGCCGTCACCGGCACCGACGGCAAGACCACCGTCGTGCGCATGCTGGCCCAGATGCTCGAGGCCGCGGGCCACCGGACGATCGCGGTCGGCAACGTCGGCACCCCCATCGTCGAGGTCGTCGCCGGCGCCGACGGCGCGGGGCCGGAGCCGTACGACGTGCTGGCCGTGGAGCTGTCCAGCTTCCAGCTGCACTGGTCGAGCTCGATCCGGCCGCTCGCCGCGACCGTGCTCAACGTCGCGCCCGACCACATCGACTGGCACGGCTCCCTCGAGGAGTACGCCGCCGCCAAGGGAAAGATCTTCGGCCCCGGCACGCTCGCCGTGGTCAACGCCGACGACGAGTGGTCCGTACGCCTCGGGGAGCGCGCCGAGCGCTCCGTCGGCTTCACGCTCGGCATGCCAAGCCCCGGCCGGCTCGGCGTCGTCGAGGACCTCCTCGTCGACCGGGCCTTCACCGCCGACCCCGTACGCGAGGCGGCGGAGCTCGCCGAGCTCTCCGACGTCCGGCCGTTCGCCCCGCACAACGTCGCCAACGCCCTCGCGGCGGGGGCGCTGGCCCGCGCGTACGGCGTGCCGCCCGAGGCGGTCGGCGAGGGACTGCGGCGGTTCCGGCCGGACCCGCACCGCATCGAGCACATCGCGACCGTGGGCGACGTCGACTACGTCAACGATTCCAAGGCGACCAACCCGCACGCGGCGGCCGCCTCCCTGGCGGCGTTCCGCTCGATCGTCTGGATCGCCGGCGGGCTCCTCAAGGGCGCCGACGTGGACGAGCTCGTACTCTCCTGCGCCGAGCGGCTGCGGGGCGTCGTCCTCATGGGCGCCGAACGCGGGCGGATCGCCGAGGCACTCGCGCGACACGCCCCGGATGTCCCGGTCGTCGACGTCGCCGACACCGACACTGGTGCCATGGATCGCGTCGTGACCGAGGCGGCTCGCCTGGCCCGGCCGGGGGACACCGTCCTGCTCGCGCCCGTCGGGGCGTCGTTCGACATGTTCGCCGGCTACCCGGCACGCGGTGAGGCGTTCGCCGCGTCCGTCCGGCGGCTCCCGGGATGAGCGACGCGGCGGGTTTCCGAGCAGAGTGAGCCGACCGTGGCCGGTGGCTCGGGGGTGAGCCGCAGGCCGGGTTTCCGAGGGGCGTGATTCGATCGTGAGCGGGGCCGACGACGGTTCGGGGAGTACTCGGGACGAGCGAGGGGCCGGGTCTCCGAGGAGGGTGAGCCGACCGTGAGCGCGGTCTACGACGAGGAAGAGCCGCGGTCGGGGCCGCGCGCCTGGGCGTCCGGTGTGGCCGGCCTGCTCGACCGCCCGCTCACCTCCTACTACCTGGTGCTCGGCAGCTCCCTGCTGCTGCTCGCGCTCGGCATCGTCATGGTGCTGTCGGCGTCGAGCATCAAGCAGTACCAGGACACCGGGTCGGCCTTCAGCCTGTTCGAGAGGCAGGCGCTGTGGGTCGGCATCGGCCTGCCGCTGATGTGGGTCGCGGGGCGGATGCCTCCGAAGATGTTCCGGACGATCGCCTATCCGCTGATGCTGCTGTCGGCGCTGGCCCTCATGGTGGTACTGATCCCCGGCCTCGGGCAGAGCGCCAACGGCGCGCAGCGCTGGATCAGCTTCGGCGGGCCCTTCCAGCTGCAGCCGTCGGAGCCGGCCAAGCTGGCCCTGGTGCTGTGGGGCGCCGACCTGCTGGCCCGCAAGGAGAAGCTGCGGCAGCTCACCGACTGGCGGCAGCTGCTGATCCCTCTCCTGCCGGGCGCCGGGGTCCTCGTGCTGTTCGTCATGCTCGGCAGCGACCTCGGCACCACCGTGGTGCTGCTGACGATCTTCCTGTCGCTGCTGTGGGTCGTGGGCGCGCCGGGCCGGCTGTTCGTCGGCATGGCCGGTGTGACCAGCGTCCTGGTCGCCATCCTCATCGTCGTCGAGCCGTACCGCATGACGCGGCTGACCGGCTTCCTCGACCAGTCCGGCAACCAGCTGACCATCAACTACCAGGGGATCCAGGGGCTCTACGCCATCGCCTCGGGCGGGCTGCTCGGCACCGGCCTCGGCGAGGGCCGGGCGAAGTGGAACTACCTGCCGCACCCGGAGACCGACTTCATCTTCGCCATCATCGGCGAGGAACTCGGCCTGATCGGCACGCTCATCGTCCTCGGGCTGTTCGGCCTGCTCGCGTACGCGGGGCTGCGGATCGCCCGCCGGGTCAAGGACCCCTTCATGCGGCTGGCCGCGGCCGGGGCGACCGCGTGGCTGATCGTCCAGGCCATCATCAACATCGGCGCGGTGATCGGCGTCCTGCCCATTACCGGCATTCCGCTGCCTCTGGTGTCGTACGGTGGGTCCGCCCTCATCCCGACGTTGTTCGTCCTGGGCATGCTGCTGTCGTTCGCGAAACGCGAGCCCGGAGCCCGGCAGGCCCTCGCCGCACGTGGTCCGGGACCGGCTGTAATGGCTCTAAGCTGGCTGGGCCTGGCAAAGCGCTGAGGGTGTCGAACCCGTGACGGAGCGAGAATGATCAGGAGCGCGAGCATGAGGGTTGTCCTGGCCGGTGGTGGCACAGCCGGACACATCGAACCCGCCCTGGCCCTTGCCGACGCGTTGCGCCGGGAGGACCCCGGCGTGCAGGTGACCTGCCTGGGCACCGAGCGGGGCCTGGAGACCCGTCTCGTACCCCAGCGGGGCTACGAGCTCGCCCTGATCCCTCCCGTGCCGCTGCCCCGCACCCTCACGCCCCGGCTGCTGACGGTGCCCGGCCGGCTCGCCGGCGCGATCAACGCGGCGGCGGCCATCCTCGACCGCACGCAGGCCGACGTGCTCGTCGGGTTCGGCGGCTACGTCGCGACCCCCGGTTACCTCGCCGCGCGGCGCCGGAAGATCCCCATCATCGTGCACGAGGCGAACCCGCGGCCGGGCCTGGCCAACCGCCTCGGCGCCCGCTTCACCGACCACGTCGCGGTCGCCGCGCCCGACACGCCGCTCTCGAACGCCGAGATCGTCGGCATCCCGCTGCGCCGGGAGATCGCCACCCTCGACCGGCTCGGCATGGGCGACAAGGCGCGGGCCCACTTCGGCCTGCGCTCCGACCTGCCGACGCTGCTGGTCTTCGGCGGCTCCCAGGGCGCCCGCTCGCTCAACCGCGCCGTCGGGGAGGCCGTGCCGCAGCTCAGGCAGGCCGGCATCCAGATCCTGCACATCGTCGGCCCGAAGAACCTCGCGGAGCCGGAGTTCACGCCCGACGACCCCGCCTACATCATGCTGCCGTACTGCGACCGCATGGACCTCGCGTACGCCGCGGCCGACTTCGCCATGTGCCGGGCCGGCGCCATCACCTGCGCCGAGCTGACCGCCGTGGGCCTGCCCGCGGCGTACGTCCCGCTGCCGATCGGCAACGGCGAGCAGCGGCTCAACGCCGAGCCGATCGTCCAGGGCGGTGGCGGGCTGCTCGTCGAGGACGGTGAGCTGACCGCCGACTGGATCCGCGCCAACGTGCTCCCCATCCTCGGCGCACCAGATCAGGTCGCCACGATGTCCGAGGCCGCCGCCCGGATGGGCCGGCGGGACGCCGACGTCGCCCTGGCCCGCATGGTCGCCCGCGTCGTCGCCCAGTCCCAGGGAATCCAGTCATGAGTCTCGTCACGCCGGTGGAGATCGTTCCCGCCGACCGTCTGGGCAAGGTCCACTTCGTCGGGCTCGGCGGCGCCGGCATGTCCGGGATCGCCCGGATCATGTTGGGCCGCGGCATCCCGGTCTCCGGCAGCGACGCCAAGGACTCCGAGCTGCTGACCGAGCTGCGCGAGCTCGGCGCGACGACGTACGTCGGGCACGCCGCCGAGCACGTCGGCGACGCCGCCACCGTGGTCGTCTCCACCGCCATCCGCGAGACGAACCCGGAGCTGGCCGCCGCCCGCGAGCGCGGCCTGCGCGTGCTGCACCGCGCCGCGGCGCTCGCGTCGCTGATGGCGGACCGCCGCGCCGTGGCCGTGGCCGGCACCCACGGCAAGACCACGACCACGTCGATGCTGACCGTCGCCCTGCAGCACGCCGGGGCCGACCCGTCGTACTGCATCGGCGGCCAGCTCGTCACCACCGGCCTGGGAGCCGGGGAGGGCTCGGGGGACCTGTTCCTCGCGGAGGCGGACGAGAGCGACGGGTCGTTCCTCATGTTCACGCCGCACGCCGCGATCGTGACCAATGTCGAGGCCGACCACCTGGACAACTACGGCGGATTCGAGAAGGTCAAGGAGACCTTCGCCGACTTCGTCGGGCGGATCGAGACGGGCGGCCTGCTCGTCGTGTGCGCCGACGACCCCGGGGCCCGCGCGCTGGGCGAGACCGGCGTCCGCCGCGGCCTCACCGTGCGGACCTACGGGGAGGCCGCCGACGCCGACTACCGCGTCGAGGGATTCGCCCCCCGTGGGCTCGGTTCGCGGTTCACCGTGACCGGGCGCGACTTCGAGCTGGCGGTGCCGGGCCGCCACAACGCCCAGAACGCCGCGGCGGCGTACGCCGTGGCCGTCGAGCTGGGCGTCGACGCCGCCAGGGTCGCCGAGGGGCTGGCCGGCTTCGGCGGGGCGCGGCGCCGGCTCGAGCCGAAGGGCGAGGTCAAGGGCGTCAGGGTCTTCGACAGCTACGCCCACCACCCGACCGAGCTCGCCGCCGACCTGCGCGCCACCCGCGACTACGTCGAGCAGCTCGGCGGCGGCCGCATCGTCGCGGTCTTCCAGCCGCACCTGTTCAGCCGCACGCAGTTCTTCGCCACCGAGTTCGGCGCCGCGCTCGGGCTCGCCGACGAGGCGGTCGTCCTGGACGTCTACCCGGCCCGCGAGGACCCCATCCCCGGGGTGACGGGCGAGCTCGTGGCCAAGGCCGTCCCGCACGGACGCGTCACGTACGAGCCGGACGAAAGCGCGGTGGCCGGGCGTGTCGCGGCCATGGCGGCCCCCGGGGACGTCATCATCACCATGGGTGCCGGAGACGTGACCCGGCTCGGCCCGGAGATCCTGCGGCTGCTCGGCGCCTGAGCGACCGGTTCCGGCGGCCTCGCGACGCCCAGGGCCGTACGGCGGCGACGCGCCCCTGTCCGCCGGGGATTCCCGGGGCTCCGGCCCCGGAGAGGACCCATGGCGACCGGGCCCGTCGTGGTCGCGAGGTCTCGGGCGCGTTCCGCGCGGCGCGTCCGGTGCCGCCTGGAGCGAGTGAGGAGGCGCGACCATGGACCCCGACGGCACGTCGCGGGGATCGGGAGACGGTCCTTTCTCGGAGGACACGCCAGGTGCGGCCTCGCCCGGCACGGGCACGTCCCATACCGGCTCGACCGACATGGGCGCGTCCGGTACGGGTTCATCCGGCGCGGGCGCGTCCCGTACCGGCGCGTCCGGTTCGGGCGTGGAGGCGGCGGACCGGACGCCGTCCCGCCGGCGCACGAGCCGGTGGAAGGTCCTGTTCGTCGGGCTCTTCGTCGCGGCGGTGCTCGGCACGGCGACGTGGGTCCTGCTGGGGTCCCGGCTGCTCGTCGTCCGGCGGATCGACGTCACGGGGGAGCGGCTCGTCCCGCGCGCCGAGGTGCTCGCCGCGGCGGGGGTGCGGCTGGGCGAGCCCATGGCCAGGCTCGACACCGACGTCGTCCGCGACCGGGTGGAGGGGGTTCAGGCGGTCGAGACGGTCCGTGTGGAGCGGCGGTGGCCGACCACCGTCCGGATCGTCGTGCGGGAGCGGACGCCGATCGTCGTGGCCCAGCACGACAACCGGTTCCTCCAGATCGATCGGTACGGGGTGACGGTGCTCACGTCCGCGGCCCGCCCGCGGGGGCTGCCGGTGCTGGACGTGGCGAATCCCACGCAGAGCGATCCGGCGCTGCGCGCCGGTCTGGCCGTCGTGCGTGCCCTGCCCTCGTGGTTCGGGCGGCGGGTGGTCGGCGTGGAGGTCCTGTCACCGGAGGCGGTCACGCTGCGGCTGCAGGACGGGGTCACGGTCGTCTGGGGCGCGCCGGAGCGCGGTCCGGAGAAGCTCCGGCTGCTGCACGGCCTGCTGAGCGAGTCGCCACAGCGGGGGGTGGGGACGATCGATGTCAGCTCTCCGGAGGTCGTCACCACGAGGTGACGGGGGCGGCGGTCGCGGCCGAGTAGCGAACGATCCTCCGGCGCGGGACACTTGTCTTCGCGCGGCGGGTGGGAACGGCGCGCACCGGATCGGATGAAATGGGATGTCTGGGGTGTCGCGCGACACGCCGGTGTGCTCAGGGCCGGGTTAGTTGACCCTGCAGTGGGGCGCCCCTACTGTCCGTATCAGCCCTAGGTTGACATAACTCTAAGTCTCAACTTGAGGGTGAGGGTTCCGGCCCAACAATGTACGTGACTTCAGTAAGAAACACCGGAGCGGTGTCACGCCGGCCGGTTCGATAGAGCGAGCGGAAGGGCCCCTCGTCGTGGCAGCACCGCAGAATTACCTGGCGGTCATCAAGGTCGTCGGCATTGGCGGCGGCGGCGTCAACGCCGTCAACCGGATGATCGAAGAGGGGCTCAAGGGTGTCGAGTTCATCGCGATCAACACGGATGCCCAGGCGCTGCTGATGAGCGACGCCGACGTCAAGCTCGACGTCGGCCGTGAGCTCACCCGTGGCCTCGGCGCGGGCGCCAACCCCGATGTCGGGCGGAAGGCCGCCGAGGATCACCGGGAGGAGATCGAGGAGGTGCTCAAGGGCGCCGACATGGTCTTCGTGACCGCGGGCGAGGGCGGCGGCACCGGCACCGGAGGCGCTCCGGTGGTGGCCAACATCGCCCGGTCCCTGGGCGCCCTCACGATCGGCGTGGTGACCCGTCCCTTCAGCTTCGAGGGCAAGCGGCGCGCGATGCAGGCCGAGGCCGGCATCGAGACGCTCCGCGACGAGGTCGACACGCTGATCGTCATCCCGAACGACCGGCTGCTGTCGATCTCCGACCGCCAGGTCAGCGTGCTCGACGCGTTCAAGGCGGCCGACCAGGTGCTCCTCTCCGGTGTTCAGGGCATCACCGACCTGATCACCACGCCGGGCCTGATCAACCTGGACTTCGCCGACGTCAAGTCGGTCATGTCGGGGGCCGGCTCCGCGCTCATGGGCATCGGCTCCGCGCGCGGGGACGACCGCTCGGTCGCCGCCGCCGAGATGGCGATCTCCAGCCCGCTGCTGGAGGCCAGCATCGACGGCGCCCACGGCGTCCTGCTGTCGATCTCCGGCGGGTCCGACCTCGGGCTCTTCGAGATCAACGAGGCGGCGCAGCTCGTGTCGAACGCCGCGGCCCCCGACGCGAACATCATCTTCGGCGCGGTCATCGACGACGCCCTGGGCGACGAGGTCCGGGTGACCGTGATCGCCGCGGGCTTCGACGAGATCCGGCCGCACAACGCCCCGGCGCCCCAGGCGGAGCCCAAGCGGATGTCGCCACCGGGCCGCCCGGCCGCGCCACCACCGCACGTGACCCCGCCACGCCCGGTGACGCCACCGTCGCCGCCACCACCGGTGCCGCCCCGCGTCGCCGCGGTCCCCGCGCCGACGCCCGCCCCGCTGCCGGCGTCGGCCCCGCCCGCTCCGCACCGGGAGCCCGGCATGGGGGAGGCCAAGCCGGCCGAGGCGAAGCAGGACCAGCCGAAGGCGGACCCGCCCAAGCCGGAGGCCGCCAAGCCCGAGTCCTCGGCCGACAAGCCGGCCGAGGGCCCGACCGGCACGACGCCGCCGCGTCCGGCCTCCGGCGAGGCGGCGGCGCGCCCTAAGGTGCCGCGGCCGGCCACCGAGCCGACCGCGGCGCGCCTCGGTTCCGATCCGGTCCGCCGCCGCCCCGTCGTCTTCGACGAGGACGACGACCTGGACGTCCCGGACTTCCTGAAGTAGTGATGCCGAGCCGCGAAGCCGAGCTGGCCGCGAACCTCGCGGCGGTCCGCGAACGCGTCGCCAAGGCGTGCGCCGCTGCCGGCCGGTCGGCCGACGAGGTCACGCTCATCGCGGTGACGAAGACCTTCCCTGCCTCGGACGTGCGCCTGCTGGCCGGACTCGGCGTCACCGACGTCGCCGAGAACCGCGACCAGGAGGCCTCCGCCAAAGCGGACGAATGCCGCGACCTGCGGTTGACCTGGCACTTCGTCGGTCAGGTGCAGACCAACAAGGCCCGCTCGGTGGTGTCGTACTCCGATGTCGTGCACTCGGTCGACCGGGAGCGCCTCGTGACGGCGCTGTCGCGCGCCGCGGTCGGCGCCGGCCGGCCGGTCCGGTGTCTCGTCCAGGTGGCGCTCGACGACGCCGAGGGCCGGGGCGGGATCCGCGCCGACGCGGTCCCGGATCTGGCCGACGCGGTCGCCTCGGCTCCCGGCCTCAGCCTCGGGGGCGTCATGGCGGTCGCGCCGTTGGGCGGCGATCCGGCGCGGGCGTTCGCCCGGCTGGCCGACGTCGCCGCCGCGGTGCAGAAGTCTTATCCGGGGGCGAACATGATTTCTGCCGGAATGAGCGGTGATATGGAAGAAGCGATCGCGTGTGGTGCGACACACGTCCGAGTCGGTACGGCGTTGCTCGGAGGCCGACGGGCAATCGTCAGGTAATGTCCCCACCGTGGACCTTGGCGTCCGCGTTCAAACGTAACGATCAGCGAGCGGAAGCTTCCCGCAGGGATCTCCTGTCGGCGGACGACGGAGGGGGCGTATGGCCAGCGCGATGCGCAAGATGGCGGTCTACCTCGGCCTCGTGGAGGACGACCGCTACGACGACGATTACGACGATTACGACGTCTACGACGACGAAGCCGTCGACCGGCGTCGAGCCGAACGCGGATCCGACGATTCCGCAGGCCAGCCTGCCGCAGTTCAGGCGCCCGCCGAGGAGGAGCAGAAGCCGTTCGGGCCGGAGCGCCGGCCCCCAGTTGGGGAGTCGACGGTATCCGACCTCGCTCGTATCACTACTCTTCATCCCAGGACCTACAACGAGGCCCGCACGATCGGAGAGCACTTCCGGGAGGGCACCCCGGTGATCATGAACCTCACCGAGATGGTCGACAGCGACGCCAAGCGTCTTGTCGACTTCGCGGCTGGTCTCATATTCGGCCTGCACGGAAGCATCGAGCGTGTTACGAACAAGGTGTTCCTGTTGTCCCCAGCCAACGTCGAGGTGACCGCCGAGGACAAGGCCCGTATGGCAGAACGCGGTTTCTTCAATCAGAGCTGACAGCCACATGCGAGAGTGTTCGTGAATCTTGGAAGTTACCTGAGCATCCCGCTGTACCTCTTCCTGCTCTTCCTCATCGGCAGGATGGTCTTCGAGACGCTCCAGGCGTTCGCCCGGTCATGGAGACCCAGAGGGGTGGTGTTGGTGCTGGCGGAAGCCACATACACCGTCACCGATCCACCTCTCAAGCTCCTACGCCGTTTCATCCCGTCCGTCCGGCTGGGTAACGTTGCACTCGACCTGAGCTTCACGGTTCTCTTCTTCGTGGTCTGGTTCTTGATCATCATTGTCCAGCCGCTCTGATCGGGTACCGTCCGTTCGGGGACAGACTCCAAGCGCGCCAAGGAGACCAGATGCCGCTGACACCCGCGGATGTGCGGAACAAGCAGTTCAGTACCACCCGGCTTCGGCCGGGCTACGACGAAGAGGAGGTCGACGCGTTCCTCGACGAGGTCGAGGCCGAGCTCGACCGGCTCATACAGGAGAACGAGGAGCTGCGCGCCAAACTGGCCGAGTGCCTTCGCGGCAAGGTGCCGGCGATGGCCGCTCCGATCGTCGAGCCTAAGCCCGAGATAGCGCATCTGCCCGAGCCGCCCAAACCGCCGGAGCCGAAGCCGGAGCCCGAGCCGATGATGGGCGGTCTCGGCATGCCCCCCGCTCCGCAGCAGGCACCGCCGCCGCCTCCGCCGATGGCCACGCCCGGCGAGGACAACATGGACACGGCCGCGCGCGTGCTCGCCCTGGCGCAGCAGACCGCCGACCAGGCGATCGCCGACGCCCGCCGCGAGGCCGACGAGACGTTGGGGCGTGCCCGGCGTGAGGCCGAGGAGATCCTCGGCAAGGCCCGCCGGCAGTCGGAGCAGATCGTCAGCGAGGCCCGCGCCCGCGCCGAGTCGCTCGAGCGCGACGCGCAGGAGCGCCACCGTCAGGCCATGGGCTCCCTCGTCCAGCAGCGCGAGGAGCTCGAGCGCATGGTCGACGACCTGAACGCGTTCGAGCGCGAGTACCGCAGCCGTCTCAAGGCGTATCTCGAGGGTCAGCTGCGCGAGCTGGAGGCCGGCAGCCACGCCGGGCCGTTCGGCGTCGGACCGGGCAACACGGGTCCGCAGCCGGCACAGCCCGCCGTACCCCCTCCGCCGCCGCACCCCGAGATGCCGCGCAACGGACAGCCGAACGTCGGGCCGGGCAACACGGGAGCCAACCCCTTCCCGCAGCCGCCGCAGGGTGAGCCGCAGCACGCCCAGCACGGAGCCACCGGGAGCTTCCACACCGCCGACAATCCGCACGACCGGCGCTGAGTGAATCTAGCCGGTTGGAGGCGGCCGAACCGGCCGAAGTTGCGCTAGCGTTGCTGCGCACCTCCGGTACGACGGTCGGTAGAGGGAGACCTGTGTGATCATCCTGAGTGGCGTGCTCGTCGTCCTGGCGATCGCTCTTCTTGTGACGGGCATCGTCACGGGCAACACCGGGCATGAGATTCTCGGTCTTGACGGGCTGAAGCTGATCTACGTCTCCATCGGGATCAGCATCGTCTCCGCCCTCTTCCTCGCCGTCGGCGTGTTCCTCCGCCGCAAGGAGCTGTTCGGCACCACCGCGGCCCCGGCGAACGCCAAGACGTCCGCCGGCCGGGCGACCGCCAGGCCGGTCAAGGCCAAGGCGCGAGTCGGAGCGGGAGAGGACGCGCCGCTCGTACCGGCGACGTCCGCGTCCCCGGCCGACGTGCCCGCCGAGACGACCGTCTGGGTCGTCCCGGGGCGCAAGAGGTACCACCTGGAGACCTGCCGTCAGCTCGCGGGGCGCGACAAGGAGGAGCTCACCTTCGTCGAGGCGCGCGAGGAAGGGTTCACCGCCTGCACCGCGTGCCTGCCCGACACCGCGCTCGCCGCGCGTGCCGCCCTCACCGACACCGAGCCGGCCGACGACCGGCCCGCGGAGGAGCGTACGGCCACGGCGACCGACACCAGGCCGCAGAGCGCGGCCCTCGATCCGGTCGAGGTGACCCGGACCGACATCCCGGTCACGCGGGATGCGCCCGCCGCCGAGCGGCGATCCGCCGAGGAGCGCGAGGCCCGCACGGCCAGTACGGCCACGGCCGGCGAGAGCACGGCGACCGAGCCGTCGGCGATCGATGCCCACGACGCCGCCGAGTCCACGACCGTCGAACCGGCCGAGCAGTCCTCCGCCGTCCCCACGGAGGATGCCCCCGAGTCGCTCGTCGAGCGGTCGAGGCGGCGCAGCCGATCGCTGTTCGAGCCCGTGGACCGCACGGAGAGCGACACCGCCGCGACGGACGAGCAGGCCGACGAGGCCGTCGCCGCCGAGCCCGAGCCGGAGCCCGCCGAGTCCGCGAAGGCCGAGACGGCGTCCCCGGACGCCGGTCAGCGGGACGACGCCGAGTCCGGTACGGCCCCGGCCGAGGACGAGCCCGAGGCGGCCGAGCCGCAGGACGATCTCCCCACCGACGAGACGGACACCGCGGACGCCGACGCGCCGCCGCGTGAGACCGCCGAGCCCGCCGACTCCGAGCGCGAGGCCGCTCGATCCGAGGACGCGCCTTCGGACACCGAGGCGCCGGACACCGAGGCGCCGGACGCCGATGCCCAGGCGCGGGACATCCAGGCTCCGGACACCGAGGTTGCCGACACCGAGGCGGACGAGACTGCGACGGCCGGATCCGAGCCCGAGACGGCCCCGTCGGACGAGCGTGCCGAGGACGACGAGACCGAGGCCGCGACCGAGCCGGAGGACGCCACCGACGCCGCGGACGACGGGCCCGCCGATGCCGCCGAGTCACCGGCGGACTCCTCCGCCGAGGCTGCCGACGAGAAGCCCGCAGAGCCCGTGGACGAGGCCGATGACACGGAGTCCACGGCCGGCCCGACCGTGCGGATCCTGAGCGGCACCAAGCGCTACCACCGGCCGGACTGCGCGCTGATCGAGGACATCGCCGACGACGCCGAAGACCTGGAGAGCCTGTCCCGGGAGGAGGCGCGGGAGCGCGGCTGCACTCCCTGCCTGGTCTGCCAGCCCGACGACGACTGACCCGGTCGGCCGCCCCGACGACGGTGCCGAGACCGCTCAGGCGGGGCCGGACGTGCGGAACGGACCGTACGGCCTCAGCGGGACCGCCGCTGGCGGCGGAGTTCTCGCTGCTGCTCCCGGAACTCGCGGTGGACCTCGCGCTGCTTCTCCCGGAACTCCCGGTGCAGGTGACGCTCGCGCGTGTGGAAGTCACGATGGTCGGCTTTGGCGCTGCCCGTACTGTCGCCCGACGCCGCGCGTTTGACGTCGACCCCGCCGAGCAACGCCATCCCCGTCAGCCGGATGACCGGGGCGTCCGGTCCGACGGTCTCATCGGACGGCAGTTGGCAGCCGCCGAGGATGGAGGCCACGGAGCTGAGCACCCGCACGCCCGGCGGAACGGTGATCGAGACGCCGCCGAGGATGGCCGAGACGTTGATGGTGACCTCGCGCTGGGCCAGCACGGCCTGGCGGAGGTCCAGTTCGACGCCGCCGAACACGGCGACGACATTGGTCTGCGGCTCGACCAGCCAGCGACCTTTCCGCTCGGCGCCACTGAAGATCGCCACGATGTTGGGGGAGCCCGCCTGCGGAGCCGGCAGGTCGTCGCGGACCGTGGCCGCGGGAGCGACGCCTCCGGCCGCCGGGAGATCCGCCACGATCGGCGTCAGCTCGGCATAGGTCTTCGCCTGGTACACGGCGTCGAGACGCTCGGCGTGCTCCTCGGGCGTGAGACGGCCCTCGGCGAGAGCCTCGCGCAACTGGTCGGCGATCCGGTCCCGGTCGGCGTCCGAGGCACGCATGCGCCCGGGGTCGGCCTCAACGGGTTTCTCGGGAAGGTCCACGCCAGCATCATTCCGCACCGGCCCGGCCGGGACCAGCCGCCCACACGTCACCCCCCCCGCAGAAGCGGCCGACGGGGCCCGGTGAGCCGGAGGAATCCGCCTGCCGGGCCGACGCCGGCGCCTGGGTGTCTCTCAGTTGACGGGCTGCAGTTCGGGACGCTTGGCGGTGCGGCCGTCGCCGGAGGAGTGGCCTTCGAGGCGGCGGAGGATCCACGGACCCAGGAAGGTGCCGACCCAGGTGAGCTCGACCGCTGCGCGTCGCCAGATCGGCATGGGCGGGAGCGGTGGAAGGGGATCGGCCCAACTATTTCCCAGTGCGGTGACGTAAAGCGATGGTATGGTCGCGCATCGTGAAGGTCGTGACGCAGGTCAAGCTGACGCCGACGCCGGAACAGGCGGCGGCGCTGAAGCACACTCTGCGCACGGTCAACGAGGCCGCATGCTGGGTGTCTGGTGTGGCGTTCGAGCGCGGGGTGCCGCGTGAGTACGAACTGCGTAAGCGCACCTATGCCGAGCTGAGGGAGCGTGGTCTGGGTGCGCAGGTGGCGCAGCATGTGATCAAGAAGGTTCGGGACGCCTACACCAGCCTGCACGCCAACCTGCGGGCGGGGAACCTGGGCAAGAAGGGCTCCAAGCGGCGGATCAAGGTCGAGTCCAAGCCGATCGCCTTCCGGCCCCAGGCGGCCCAGCCGTATGACGATCGGTGTCTCAGCTGGCAGTACGACGCCCAGACCGTTTCGATCTGGACGATGGCGGGCCGGTTGAAGGGCGTGCGCTTCGCCTGCTCACCGAACGCGCTCAAGCAGCTGATCGCCCACCGCAAGGGCGAGAGTGATCTGGTCGAACGCGATGGAGTGTTCTACCTGATCGCAACGTGTGAGGTGCCCGAAGCCGAGACGCGTGAGCCGGGCGGCTTCATCGGGGTGGATCTGGGCATCGTCAACATCGCCACGACCTCCACCGGTTACCGGGCCGCCGGGCGCAAGCTGAACCGTTACCGCAGGCGGCAGCTCGCCCTGCGGGCGAAGCTGCAGAAGAAGGGCACCAAGTCCGCCAAACGGCTCTTGGCCAAGCAGCGCCGGAAGGAATCGCGGCGGGCCAAAGACATCAACCATTGTGTTTCCAAGACGATCGTGACCGAGGCTGAACGCACCGGACGCGGAATCTGCCTGGAAGAACTCACAGGGATCCGTGAACGGGTACGGCTCCGCAAGCCCCAACGGGTCGCACTCCACTCCTGGGCCTTCGCCCAACTTGGAGAATTCATCGTCTACAAGGCACGCCGGGCCGGTGTTCCTGTCGTGTTCGTCGACCCCGCCTACTCTTCCCAGCAGTGCGCCGAGTGCGGGCATGTCGATCGGCTCAACCGGATCTCTCAAGCATTGTTCATCTGCCGGGGTTGCGGCGTCGTTGCGCACGCGGACCGGAACGCTTCCCGTGTCCTGGCCCGAAGGGGCCAGAACGTGTGGGATGCGGGGCGGAAGTCACACGTCCCGGCCACCAGCCCACGAAGCTGATGGCCAAGACGCGGCAGACCACCTCACAGCCAGTGAGGCTCTAGCTGCAAGCTCGGTCCTTCAGGACCGAGAAGCTGACTCCCTCGGTCTGGCTGTCGCCGACCGCGACATAGCGCTGGTAGGGCATGGCTACTCCGTGGGGATTCCGGTGCGTTGATCGAGGATGGCCAAGGCCTGGCGGGTCCAGCGGACGTTCTCGCGTTCGAACGCCAGGCCGCGTAGCAGGGTGAGATACGGGCCGATGCGCTCGGCCTGCGCGAGGTGCTCCTCCTCGGTGCGGCCGTCCAGGAGGCGCGCGCGGAGGCGTTCGAAGCGGGCGACCTTGGCTTCGGCCCAGCTCATGCGTTCGTGAAGGGCGTTCTTTACGGCTTCGGCGTCACCCGCGTCGACCGCCTGCACCTGCACCATGAGTTCGTCGCGGATCGCGCCGGGGCGCGGGGGTGCGGCGGTGAACTCGTGCAGTGCGCGGCGGCCGGCCTCGGTGAGAGAGAACAGTCGTTTGTCGGGACGGCGTTCCTGGTGAACGACCCGGCCCTGGATCAGGCCATCGGTCGCCATCTTGTCCAGCTCTCGGTAGAGCTGCTGGGGGGTGGCCATCCAGAAGTTGGCCACCGACGCATCGAAGGTCTTGGCCAGGTCGTACCCGGATGCCTCACCATCCAGGAGCACGGCCAGGACGGCATTGCGCAACGACATGCCCTCAACATAGCTGTGATGTACTCACATACACGAATAGTCAACTATGTGACTATCGCCACCGGCAGACGGCCACGCGCTGGTGTTGTGCGCTCCCACGGGGCCTGGGCGGCGGGCGGGTTGCGGTCCTCGCCTCCCGGCGGCGATCGCGGCAGGCGAGGACCCGTCATGGCACCGCGAGGGGCAAGGCTTCACGCGGTGCCATCACGGGTGAATCAGCGCCCCGACTTCACGGTCTGGTCGTGACCGGGCAGGGCGGTGTTTGGAACACCACGCCGTCCACGAAGTTGCCGCTCGTCGGGCGACCACCCGCCGCCGACACCGAGTGGAGGGCGAATCGGGTGATGGTCTGTCCCGGAGGGACGACGTACGACCCTGTGTAGTGCCGCCAGGCGGTGTTGCCGTCGGAGATGTTCGGGGAGGAGGCCCCGGCAGGGATCTGCGCCACGGGCGCGCCCGGTGCGCCGATGAGCACCTGCATGACGTCGGTGCCCAGGACGCCTCGGTGATACAGCGACCAGGTCATCACCGTTCCGGGAACGGTGGGCACGTCTTGGTAGAGCGTGGAGACCTGGTTGGCGTTGAGTTCGGCGAACTGCTGCCCGTCGGCTGCCGGGACTCCGCCCGTGCCGCTGCGCCAGAACTCAAGCTTCTTGTCGGTAGCGGTGGTGTGCCAGCCGACGCTCGGATTGGTGGAGGCGTCGGGAAAGAGGTCCCAGCCGGCCGCCGCGGTCACGGGCGGCGTTTCGAAGCTGCCGTTGACCAGATTGACCGCTGGCGGGCAGGTGACGGTGACGGTGACCGTGGCGGTGCTGGTCCCGCACGCGGTGGTGATGGTGTAGGTGAAGGTGTCGGTGCCGGCGAAGCCCGGTGCGGGCGTGTAGATCACGTTGCCGCCGGAGATCGTGGCGGTGCCGTGGCCGGGCGTGGTGACGTTGCTGATCGTCGGTGAGCTCGCGGTGTCGTTGGCCAGGACGGGCACGCTGACGGCGTTGCCCTGCCGGGTGGTGGCGGTGTCATCGACCGCCCTGGTGGGCGAGATGGACTGCCCGTTCACGATCTGAATCGGTGGGGCGGGTGTGTTGTTGCCGAGCTGACCCGGAAGGCCGATGACGCTGCTGATCCCGCTCGGCCGGATCGTCATGCTCCGCCCGATGGTGCCCTGCCGAACCCGGAAGGTGATGACCGTCGACGGCGGGTCGGTCTTGCTGCCCACCGAGGGGATCGACAGGGTGTTGCCGTTGATGGTGCCGGTACCCGACCGGCCGATGACGTCGGCGTTGGCCAGCAGGGACGACACGTCCCACATCGTGGTGTAGCTGCGGACCAGGAGCGGCCACTGGGCCGTACGGTGCGTCAGCGTGAGGGTGAAGGTGCCGCCCGGGGTGATCTGCCCGCCCCACAGGGACGGGGAGGTGTTCACCGAGATCGACCCGCTGCCCAGCCTCATGCCGAGCGCGTTCTTCCAGTAGTACTCGACGGGGTAGGTCGTCTGCCCGTACCGGACACAGGGCCCGGTGGCGGCCCGCCGCGCGGTGGGGCCGGCGTGCGCAGCGGCACCGGCCGCCACCTGCACCGCGAGTGCGGCCAGCAGCGCCAACAGGGCGCAGGCCGGTGCGGTGAGAGCGGATCTGGATCGTTGTGACATCAGTGTTGAACTCCCGCTCTGTCGTGAGGGATGTCCTCGTAGATCGACTTCACAGCGGACGCTACTCTGCGTATTCGAGTTATCACGTCAGGTGATAATCCTGCGATCCCCGTGTCGCATCCAGGGCGGACGAGGCTGCCGAGAGCCGGTAAGAGCGAGGTCACCGTCGCGCTATGGATACAAAGAGTAATCGATTGACTACTCTCTGCAATGAACACCCGATCGAGCTCCCACCCCATCTCTCGACCGAGGAGAACGAGTATGCCCGCGAAGCTCACCACCACCGCCATTGCCGCCGCCGCACTGGTCACCGGGGCCGCGCTGTCGGTCGCCGTCCCCGCCCTGGCCGGCATCGGCGGCGCCCACACCCCCGGTGCGCGCGCCGCCGCCTACGTCAACGCCGACGGCACCGTCGTACGCTCCACCGGCATCACCAACGTCCGCCAGATTCACACCGGCGACTACTGCATCGACCTGGACCACCACATCAACGCCGCCACGGCCGTGCCCGTCGCCACGGCGCGCGGAGGCGCTCCCTGGGACACCATCGTCCTCGTCAGCGACAACACCGGATGCGGCGACGCGACCAGAACGTTCCGCGTCCTGACCGGCAAGACCTCCGGCGGATTCCGAAGCGCCCCGTTCCACGTCGTCGTCGACTGACCCCACCACTCCGACCTACGGCGGACCGGGTACCGGCCGCACACTCCTGCGAGGCCCTCACCGCCTAACGGTGAGGGCCTCGCTCGCCTGGTCGACGTCGCCGGGCCTGCCCGGCCGGTCGCCGATGCCCGCGGCGGGTCAGGCGGAGCGGCGCAGCCAGAAGGTGAGGCGCAGTTCCTCGTCTTGGACGGGGGTCAGGTCCGCGTCCGGCTCGCCGTCCTGCCAGGTGCTCGCGAGCACCTCGCCGGCCACCTCGTCGCCGTGCTCGCGCAGCGCCGTCGCGAGTTCGGCGTCGCTGGTGCGCCACCACAGGTCGATCCGGTCGCTGATGTCGAGGCCGGTGTTCTTGCGGGCCTCCTGGACCAGGCGGATCACCTCGCGGACGAGCCCGGCGCGTCGCAGCTCCGGCGTGACGGTCAGGTCCAGCGCCACCGTCTCCCCGGCGGCGCTCTCCACCGCCCAGCCGCTGCGCGGCCGCTCGGTGACGATCACGTCGTCCGGCGCCAGGTCCACCTTGCCGACCTCGTCGGCCTCGACGGTGACCGAGCCGGCGTCGCGCAGGGCGTGCACGAGCCCGGCCGGCTCGGCGGAGGTGACGGCCGCCGCGACCTTCGGGGTCTGCTTGCCGAAGCGCTTGCCCAGCTCGCGGAAGTTGGGTTTGACCTGGTACTCGACGAGCTCGCCGCCGATCGAGGCGAGCGTGTCGAAGCCCTGGACGTTCAGCTCGTCGGCGATCTGCGCGCGCAGCTCGTCGGGGAGCGACGCCCAGCCCGCGGCGCCGACCAGCGCCCGGCCGAGCGGCTGGCGGGTGCGGACGCCCGACGCTGCCCGGGCGGACCGGCCCAGCTCCACGAGCCGCCGGACGAGCGCCATCCGGTCGGACAGCTCGGCGTCGAGGAGCGCCTCGTTCACCTCCGGCCAGGTCGCCAGGTGCACCGAGTCCGGGTCGCCGTCGTGCCGCAGGACGTCCCAGACGTAGTCGGTGACGAACGGGGCGATCGGCGCCATGAGCCGCGTCAGCGTCTCCAGGCACTCGTACAGGGTGGCGAAGGCCGCGGCGTTCTCGCCGTCGCCGGACGCCTCGGGCCCCTCCCAGAAGCGGCGGCGGGAGCGGCGGACGTACCAGTTGGACAGGTCGTCGATGAACTCCGCGAGGCGGCGGCCTGCGGCGGCCGTGTCGAAGCCCTCGAGTGCGGTGTCGACCTCGCGGACCGTACGGTGCAGCTCGGCCAGCACCCAGCGGTCGAGCAGCGGCCGGTCGGCGTACGCGGGGGCGGGCGCGTCCGGCGTCCAGCCCGACGCGTTGGCGTACAGCGCGAAGAACGACGCGGTGTTCCAGTAGGTCAGGAGGATTTTGCGGACGATCTCCTCGAGCGCGACGTCGCCCACGCGGCGGGCGGCCCACGGCTGGCCGGCCGCGGCCATGTACCAGCGCAGGGCGTCGGCGCCGTGCTTGTCCATGAGCGGGATCGGCTCGAGGACGTTGCCGAGGTGCTTGCTCATCTTCCGGCCGTCCTCGGCGAGGATGTGGCCGAGGCAGACGACGTTCTCGTACGACGAGCGGTCGAAGACGAGCGTGCCCACGGCCATCAGCGAGTAGAACCAGCCGCGGGTCTGGTCGATGGCCTCGCAGATGTACTGCGCCGGGTAGGACGCCTCGAACGTCTCGTTCTGCCGGTGCGGCGCGCCCCACTGGGCGAACGGCATGGAGCCGGAGTCGTACCAGGCGTCGATCACGTCGGGGACGCGGCGGGCCTCCTTGCCGCAGTCCGGGCAGGCGAAGACGACGTCGTCGACGTACGGGCGGTGCGGGTCGAGCGCGCTCAGGTCCTGCCCGGCGAGCTCACCGAGCTCCTTGAGAGAGCCGACGCAGGTGGGGTGCTCGTCCTCGCACAGCCAGAGCGGCAGCGGCGTGCCCCAGTAGCGGCTGCGCGACAGCGACCAGTCGACGTTGCCCCGCAGCCACTCGCCGTACCGGCCCTCCTTGATCGTGGCGGGGAACCAGTTGGTGCGCTCGTTCTCCTCCAGGAGCCGGTCCTTGATGGCCGTCGTCTTGATGTACCAGGCGGGCAGCGCGTAGTAGAGCAGTGGCGTGTGGCACCGCCAGCAGTGCGGGTAGCTGTGCTCGTACCGTTCCGAGCGGAACAGCAGCCCGCGCTCTTTCAGGTTCTCGGTGAGGCGCTCGTCGGCCTCCTTGAAGAACACGCCGCCGACGAGCGGCACCGACAGGTCGAACTTCCCATCCGGGTTGATGGGGTTCACGACGGGCATGCCGGCCGCCCGGGTGGCCGCGAAGTCGTCGGCGCCGAAGGCGGGCGCCATGTGGACCAGGCCGGTGCCGTCCTCGGTGGTGACGAAGTCGGCGGCCAGCACGCGGTGCGCGTCGGGGATCTCGACGAGGTCGAACGGCCGCCGGTACGACGTGCCGACGAGGTCGGCGCCGGCGACGCGGGAGACGATGTGCCAGCCCTCGCCGAGGACCTGGGCGAACAGCGGTTCCGCCACCACCACGCGGCCCGGCTCGCCGGAGCGGGCGGCGACGACGTACGTCACGTCCGGGTGGACGGCGATCGCGGTGTTGGACACCAGCGTCCAGGGCGTGGTCGTCCAGACCAGGAGGTCGGTGCCTTCGAGCGGGCCGTCGGCGATCGGGAACCGGACGGTCACCGAGGGATCGACGACGGTCTCGTAGCCGCCCGGCTGGCCGAGCTCGTGGTCGGACAGGGGCGTGCCGCAGCGCGGGCAGTACGGGCTGATGCGGTGGTCGCGGACCAGCAGGCCCTTGTCGAAGATCGTCTTGAGGGACCACCAGACGGCCTCGACGTAGTCGGGGTCCATCGTGCGGTAGGCCTGCGCGAGGTCCACCCAGTAGCCCATGCGCTCGGTCATCGCCTCGAAGGCGTCGACGTGGCGCAGCACCGACTCGCGGCAGCGCGCGTTGAACTCCGCGACGCCGTACGACTCGATCTCGCGCTTGCCGGAGATGCCGAGCTCTTTCTCCACGGCCACCTCGACGGGCAGGCCGTGACAGTCCCACCCGGCCTTGCGGCGGACGCTGTAGCCCTTCATCGTCTTGAAACGCGGGAACAGGTCCTTGAACACGCGGGCCTCGACGTGGTGCACGCCGGGCATGCCGTTGGCGGTCGGCGGTCCTTCGTAGAAGACCCACTGCGGCCCGGCATCGGTCTGGTCGAGGGACCGCTGGAAGACCTTGCCCTGCCGCCAGCGGGCCAGGACGTCCCGCTCCAGCGCGGGAAGGTCGACCTGCGCGGGGAGGGTACGCAGCCTGCCGCGCCCCGTCTCGGGCGTGGCCTGCGGCTCGTCGGGCATTTCGGGTGCACCTCCGGCATCACGAACTTGTACGTGGAAACCGGAGGGACGAGGCGGCGAAGCCCCGCGGTACCACCCTCCTTGGCCGCTCCCGGAAGAAGGAACGACCCGCTCATTGCGGTCGGCTGCCGGGTCTACTGGGCCTGCTGGCCGTTCTGCCGACGGCTCAGGGGTGATCAGACCGCCGGGCACGCCCCCGGACTCACACCGTCTCCGGGTCGCTCAAGGCTGCGTACGGCGGCAGGTGTCCCCATCAACGCCTTGCCGATAGCGACGATAACGCACCAGGGCACGTGACTTCTTCCCGTTAACGGAGCGGAGGCGGGCAGGAGGGGGTTTCGGACCGGCCGCGTGGGTCAAGAGCGGGCAATGACACGCCAGGGGAAGTCGACCTTCTGTTGGCGTAATGGGCGATATGCGGAGTGTGACAACCGCTGGTCATTTGCCGTCTGGCGAACCGCGACCTATGCTGCCCGCACTGCCGAAATACATGATCAGCGCGAGGGGGCCCACATGGACGGTACCACTGGTGCGGGAGATAAGCATCGCACAGCCGAGGCACCCCGTACGTCGCGCACCGGGCCGCGTCACCGGTCGGCCAAGGCTCAGCAGGTCTCCACGGCCACCGCGCAACGGCTTCCGGTCCGCGAGGGGGAGGACCTGTGGACCAGCGCCGAGCTGTCCGAGGTCAGTGACCGGTTGCAGGCGGAGATGCGGGAGCTGACCGCGGAGATCGCGACGGCCGAGTCGCAGATCGCCGAGCGCATCAACGACGCCGCCGAGGGGGCCGGCGACGATCAGGCCGACGCCGGCGCCAAGACGTTCGAGCGTGAGCAGGCCATGGCGCTGACCTACAACGCGCGTGACCTGCTCGCCCAGAACGAACGCGCGGTCGTCCGGATCGATCAGGGCACCTACGGGGTGTGCGAGTCGTGCGGTCAGGCGATCGGCAAGGCGCGCCTGCAGGCGTTTCCGCGTGCGACCCTATGTGTGAGATGCAAACAGCGCGAGGAGCGTCGCTGAGCGACGCCATGAACCCAGAGCAGGAAGCCGCCGAGCGGCCGCGGCGCATCGGCGTGCTCGTCGCCGTCGCGGCGGCCGCCCTCGCCGCCGACGCGATCAGCAAGGTCATCGTCGTGGCGACGCTGCAGGACCGCCCGCCCGTCGAGCTGATCAACGGGCTGCTGACGTTGCGGGTGCTCCGTAACAGCGGTGCCGCCTTCAACATCGGCATCGGCATGACCTACGTCTTCACCGTGATCGCCACCGGCGTCGTCGTGGCGATCCTGCGGTACGCCCGGCGGCTGCGCAGCCTGCCATGGGCCATCACCCTCGGCCTCCTGCTCGGCGGGGCGCTGGGCAATCTGGCCGACCGCCTGCTGCGGTCCCCGGGCCCGCTGCGCGGGCATGTCGTCGACTGGATCGAGCTGCCGCACTGGCCCGTGTTCAACCTCGCCGACTCGGCGATCGTCTGCGGCGGGGCCCTGGCCGTGGTGCTGGCCTCGCGCGGGCTTCAGGTGGACGGCACCGTCTACCGCGACGACGCGAAGAAGGGCGAGCGGGCGAAGGACGACCCGGCCGGGAACGACGCCGGGACCGGCGAGGCCGACGCCTCGACGAAGCCGGACGCGCCCGCCGAGCGCGCCTCCGGCGCGACGAAGGCCACGCGCGGACCGAACGAGGAGGGCGACCCCGGCGCGGCCCGCTCCGGCGGCGACGACGGGACGGACCGCGGTCGCCCGGACGCCGAAGGCGACACCGCCATCGCTCCCGGCGACGCCTCGGCCGAGGGCGAGGGCGGCGCGCCGAAGGACGCCGGCCACACGGCCGACCAGACCTCCGTCCGGGACGCGAAGCACTGATGAGCGAACACCGCAGCCTCCCCGTGCCCGACGGCCTGGAGGGAGAGCGCCTCGACGCGGCCCTGGCCCGGCTCTTCGGACTGTCGCGCAGCCGCGCCGCCGAGGTCATCGCGGCCGGTGACGTCCTCGTCGACGGGCATACCGCCGCCAAATCCGACCGCATGCAGGCGGGCACCTGGCTCGAGGTGACCCTGCCCGCGCCGCCGGCCGCGCCGGCGCCGAAGCCGGAGCCGGTCCCCGGCATGACCATCCTGTACGAGGACGACGACATCGTCGTCGTCAACAAGCCGATCGGCGTCGCCGCCCACCCCACGACCGGCTGGACGGGCCCGACCGTGCTCGGCGGTCTTCTCGGCGCCGGGCACACGATCGCCACCAGCGGCGCCGCGGAGCGCCAGGGCATCGTGCACCGCCTCGACGCGAACACCACCGGGGCGATGGTGGTCGCCAAGAGCGAGGTCGCCTACTCCCGGCTGAAGCGGGCGTTCAAGGACCGGACCGTCGACAAGCGCTACCACGCCCTCGTCCAGGGCCACCCGGACCCGCTGCGCGGCACCATCGACGCGCCGATCGACCGGCACCCGTCCGGCGACGGCCGGTGGGCCGTGGTGGCCGGAGGCCGTCCGTCCGTCACGCACTACGACACGCTCGAGGCGTTCCGGGCGGCCAGCCTGCTCGACATCAAGCTGGAGACCGGGCGCACCCACCAGATCCGCGTGCACATGTCGGCGGTCCGCCACCCGTGCGTCGGGGACTTCCTCTACGGCGCCGACCCAACCCTGTCCGCCCGGCTCGGGCTGACCCGGCAGTGGCTGCACGCCGTACGCCTCGGGTTCGAGCACCCGACGCAGGGGCACTGGGTGGAGTTCGAGAGCCCCTACCCGGACGACCTGGCGCACGCCCTGGAGATCGTCGCCGGCGAGTCCTGATCCCATCGCTGCGCGGACCCCGTGGAGGTGCCGCCAGTGGTGGGCGTTCTCACGGGTGGCCTTTCAACCGGCTTCTAGTGAGGAATCCCGGTCCTTCAGGGCCGGGAGGAATCGCTTCTGTTGCACGCGGCGCGTTAGCGCCGCCTGGGCGGTTGGTTGGTTAGTCGGGTCGTTTCTGGTTCTCGATGTATCCGGTGATGATCGCCAGGGGTGTGCCGCCGCAGGAGGCGGCGAAGTAGGACGGGGACCACAGGTGACCGCCCCACCAGGTGCTTCGACAGGTGGGCGCGGTATTCCTGCCTGAGATGGCAGCGGAGACCCCTCTGGGACTGTTGACCAAGCGGGACAGGGCGATCTTGGGTGGGGTAGTGCAGGGGCAGGTGGACGTGGTCGGTTTCGCCGCTGAATTCGCGGAGTTCGACGTCGATGTCGGCGCGCACTTGTAGGGTCACTTTCCGTGAAGCTGGTGGTGCAGGTGAAGCTGGTGCCGACGCCCGTGCAGGCGGCGGCGCTCGCGGTGACCCTGCCCCTGTGCAACGCCGCGGCCAACGAGGTGTCGGCGCTCGCGTTTGAGAAGGGCGTGTTCGCCCGGCACAAGCTGCAAAAGCTCGTCTATGCGGATCTGAAGGCGCGGGGGCTGTCGGCGCAGCCCGCGCTGCATGTGATCCGTAAAGTCGCCGACGCCTACACCACCCTGCACGCCCACATCGAAGCGGGCCTGCTGGGCGGTGAGCATTCGCACCGGCGCCGCAAAGCCGAGTCCAAGCCCATCGCCTTCCGGGCCGATGCGGCTCAGCCGTTCGATGACCGGTGCTTGTCGTGGCAGATGGACGCCCGGACCATCTCGATCTGGACCGCCCAGGGCCGGGTCCAGGGCATCGCGTTCACCGGCGAGCCCGGGCAGCTCAAATTCCTGGCGGACCGCCGCAAGGGCGAAACCGACCTCGTACACCGCGACGGGATGTTCTTCCTGAACGCGACCTGTGAGGTCGAGGAGGCCCCGCAGTTTGAGCCGACCGATTGGATCGGGGTGGATCGGGGGAGCGTGAACCTGGCCACCACCTCCGACGGCGACAACCACCAGGGCACGGGCCTGCAGCGCTATCGCCGGCGCCAAGCCCGGCTGCGCGCCGAACTGCAGGCCAAGAAAGCCGCAGGCAGCCGCTCAGCCGCCCGCCGCCTGGCCCGCCGGTCGGCGCGGGAGGCGCGGCACGCCTCGAATGAGAACCACAAGATCAGTAAGCAGATTGTGGCCGATGCCCGACGCACCGGACGCGGTATCGCACTCGAAGAACTGAGTGGGATACGCGATCGGGTACGGCTCAGGCGGCACCAGCGGGCCACACTCTCTACCTGGCCGTTCCACCAGCTCGGTGAGTTCCTCCAGTACAAGGCGCTGCGGGCCGGGGTGCCGTTCTTGGAAGTGGACCCGGCCTACACCTCCCAGCGGTGTCCCGTGCCCTGGTGCGGGCACACCAAGCGGGCCAACCGGCCCGACCGGGACACCTTCCATTGCCGTCGGTGCGGGTTCGCTGGCCCCGCCGACGTCATCGCCGCCACCAACATCCGCAAACGGGCGTGCGTGGCGTGGGCATTCGTCAGCATGCCCGTCCCCAACCCTGAAACCAGGGGCAAAGGAGATGCGACCCCGGCACGACAGCCAGCCGCGACGGGGAGCGCAACAAGGCGTGAACACCCGAGCCCCAAGCTCGGCCGTTCACGGCCGAGAAGCTGACGAGAGGCCGGCGAAGAACGCCCGGACGTCTCCGGCGAGCAGGTCGGGCGCCTCCATGGCTGCGAAGTGGCCACCACGCTCGAACTCCGACCAGTGCACGATGTTGTGGGCCTTGTCGGCGAAGACTCGGATGGCGTAGTCGGTGACGAAGACGGCGACCCCGGTGGGGACGGTGCCGCGCGGCTTGGGCGCCCACATGGTGTGGTCGTGGAAGCGCTCGTAGTAGGAGTTGGCCGTTGAGCGTGCCGTCCCCGTCAGCCAGTACAGCATCACGTTGGTCAGCAGCCGGTCCCGGCCGACGGCGTCCTCGGGGAGCTTGGCCGCCGGATCGCTCCACTCCTGGAACTTCTCCACGATCCACGCCAGCTGCCCGACGGGGGAGTCGGTCAGCGCGTAGGCGAGAGTGTCCGGACGGCTGCCCTGCACCTGCATGTACGCGGCGCCCTTGTCCTGGAACCGCTTCATCGCCGCCAGGCGTTCCCGCTCGGCCTCGGTGAGGCTCGCCATGTCGTCCGGGTCGCCGGTGGGGAGCGCGAACATCGCGTTCAGGTGCACCCCGATCACCCGCTCGGGCTTGGCCCGCCCCACCAGCGGTGCGATCAGGGCGCCGACGTCGCCGCCCTGCACGCCGTAGCGCTTGTACCCCAGCCGTTCCATGAGCCGCGCGAACGCGGCCGCGGCGCGCCCGTCGGTCCAGCCGGCCTCGGTGAGCGGGCTGGAGAACGCGAACCCGGGCAGCGAGGGGACGACCAGGTGGAACCGGTCGGTGAGCAGGTCGATGACGTCTGCGAACTCCACCACCGAGCCCGGCCAGCAGTGCAGCAGCAGGAGCGGCATGGCGTCCGGGTCGGCGGAGCGGACGTGCAGGAAGTGGATCACGGCGCCGTCGATCACGGTGGTGTACTGCGGGTACTCGTTCAGCGCGGCCTCGTTCGCGCGCCAGTCGTAACCGTTGGCCCAGTAGCCCGCCAGGTCCTTCAGATAGGCCGCGGGCACGCCTCGGCTCCAGTCCCCGGCGGGCGAGGCGTCCGGCCAGCGTGTCTCCGCCAGCCGCCGCCGCAGGTCGTCCAGTTTCTCCTGCGGAATGTCGATCCGGAACGGGTGGACGTCGGACATGGTTCTCAGGCCTTTCTTGATGGTGCGTCGGAGGGGGTGAAGGGCGGTCAGAATGCGGCGGCGTGGTCGATCACCCATTCGCGGTAGCTGCGCGCGGGGCGGCCGGTGACGTCCTCGACGCCGGTGGTGGTCGGTGTGGTCCGGCCGACGGAGGCGGACCAGACCTTGAAGATGCCGTCGAGGATGGGAGCCGGGACGTGTGCGCTCATGGCCTGCCGCACCGTCTCGGCGGGAAGCTCGGCGAAGCGGATTGGCCGGCCGAGCACCTCGCCGATGATCTGGGCCTGCTCCGCATGGGTCAGCGACTCGGGACCGGTCAGCTCGTAGACGCGGCCCGCGTGCCCGTCCTGGGTCAGCGCCGCGACTGCGACGGCGGCGATGTCGGTCTCGTGCACCGGTGCGGCCGCCGCCTCGGCGTAGGCACCGCGCACCACGTCGCCGGTCTTGGTCTGCCCGGCCCACATCAGAGTGTTGGCGGCGAAGACATCCGGACGCAGGAAGGTCCACTCCAGGTCGGAGGCGCGCAGGGCCTGCTCGATCTCGGCGTGGTACGAAGCGATCGGTCCGTCCTGGGCCTGCGCGTCGTCATCGACCGCCCCGGAGGACAGCAGCACCACCTTGCGCACTCCTGCCTGCCGCGCCGCGGCGACGAAACCCGGTCCGCTGCCGGGGACGGCGAACAGGAACACCGCATCGACGCCGGCCAGGGCCGGGCCCAGCGATGCGGCGTCGGCCAGGTCGCCCGCCATGACGTCGACTTCCGCCGGCCACGTCGCGCGCTGCGGGTCGCGGGACAGGGCGCGGACGGCGCGGCCGTTCTCGACCAGCAGGTCCAGCACGTGGCGGCCGACGTTCCCGGTGGCGCCGGTGACGAGGATCATGACGTTCTCCCTTGGATCGCGTGGTTCGGGCCGTGCGCCGTTCGGGCCGGCACTCGAGACACTAGGAACCGTTGAGGACAGGTATGGTCCTCAAGCAACATCGCCTTTCAAGGAGTTCTCGCGCATGCTGGAGACCTCGGCGCGGCTGCTGCGGCTGTTGTCGCTGCTGCAGTCGCGGCCCGACTGGCCGGGGCCGGAACTGGCCGACCGGCTGGGCGTGACCACACGCACGGTCCGGCGTGACATCGATCGGCTCCGCGACCTGGGCTACCCGGTGGAGTCCGCGACCGGCACGGCCGGCGGTTACCGCCTGGGCGTCGGCGCCGCTCTGCCGCCGCTGCTGCTGGACGACGACGAGGCCGTCGCCGTAGCCGTGGGGCTGCGCGCGGCCGCCGTGGGATCGGTCTCCGGAATGGAGGAGACGTCGTTGCGCGCGCTGGCCAAACTCGAACAGGTCCTGCCCTCGCGGCTGCGCCACAGGGTGACGGCGATGCAGTCCGCGATCGTGCCGCTGACCGGCCCCGGACCAGCAGTGGACGCGAACCTGCTGGCGGTCTTGGCCGCGGCCTGCCGCGCCCATGAGGGAATCCGGTTCGGCTATCAGAAGCACGTCCGCCGCGCCGAGCCCTACAACCTGGTGCACACCGGCCGCCGCTGGTACCTGCTGGCCTTCGACCTGGACCGCGACGCTTGGCGCACCTTCCGTGTCGACCGTATCGACGGCCCGCCCCAGCCCGGCCCGCGTTTCACTCCACGGCCGGCACCGGCCGAAGACCTCCGTGCCTTCATGTCCGAGGCGTTGTCCTCGGCGCCGTACCGATTCCAGGCGAAGATCCTCTTTCTCGCTCCGATCGAAGTGGTCGCCGAACACACCTCACCTGCTGCCGGAAGGCTGGAGAAGCTCGATGAGCAGTCGTGCCTGTTCTACGCCGGTGCCGGCTCACTGGATCAGATCGCCGTGTACATCGCGATCAAAGGCATCGATTTCCAGGTCGTGGACCCGCCCGAACTCCGAGAGCATGTTCGAGCGCTGGCAGCACGCCTGCACCGCGCCGGCGAAGAGCCGGATGATTGACCGACCCGGTCGTCTCGTAGGCAGCCCCGGATCGAGACGTATGGGCGGTTTCCAGAGTGAGATCCCGCGGTTCGTCCAAGCGAAGGGCGCGTGCTCGGCGAAGTGTTCAGCGCCGGTTGCGGATGGCGCGAAACCCGGCACGATGCATTCCGTGAACGAGACGACGCAGCTCAACCTGGACGGCCGGCGGTTCGCCATGGTCAGCTCGACGGCGAGCCGGGTGGATCCCGACGCGCCCACCCGGTTCGACTACCGGGAGGAGGACGGCGTGATCTGGGGTGGCTACGAGGGCGACACGGTGCTGCACGGGCGGTTCGTCGGAGTCCGGCGCCAGGACGAGATCGAACTCAGTTACGTGCACCTGACCATGGACGGCGAGTCGCCGGTGGCCGGGCGCAGCACCAGCCGCATCGAGCTGCTGCCGGACGGGCGGCTCCGACTGGTCGAGGAGTTCACGTTCGACGGGGACGACACGCCGCAGGTCAGCGTCTG
Source organism: Actinoallomurus vinaceus (assembly GCF_039542055.1). Lineage (NCBI taxonomy): Bacteria > Bacillati > Actinomycetota > Actinomycetes > Streptosporangiales > Thermomonosporaceae > Actinoallomurus > Actinoallomurus vinaceus. The sequence goes on along the minus strand of NZ_BAABHK010000003.1, from coordinate 632,896 downwards.
CGAGGAGCTCCCCGCCTGAGAGCGGCCGGCGGTGGACCGCCGGATCGGCGAACGGCGAGCCGGCGGTCCCGTCGCCGGTCGCCCCAGGGGGTGTCCGGCGGTCGCGCAGCCGGACAGCGGATGTGTCAGACGCGCCCTACAGTTCGCTCAGGCCGGCGCGGCCGGCGTCCGCGCGCACGAATCGCGTCATCCCCAGCGGCATCGGATCGGTGCCGGGGGCGGCGCCCGACGGTTGGGGCAGCGGTCGCTGATCCGAGGGCAGGACGTACGGGCGGCGCAGCACCTCATCGAGGATGAACACCGTCTCGGTCGCCTTGACGGCCGGGATGCTCGCCAGCCGATGCGTCACGAGGTGATGCACCGTGGCCACGTCGGGGACCCTGATCTGGATCATCGCGTCGTGCTGGCCAGTGGTGATCGCGCAGTACTCCACCTCGGGCATCAGCGCGAGCTGGTTCCGGAACTGCCGCCACATCTGCTGGCGGACGGTCACGAAGACCAGTGCGCACACGCCCAGCCCGCTGCGGACGTGGTCGACCTGGGCGGTGAACCGGACGATCACGCCGTTCGCCCGGAGCGCCTCGAACCGGCTGTAGGCGTTGGCGCGGGAGATGCCCACCTGCTGTGCGAGGGCGGCGATGGAGATCCTGCCGTCCTCGCGCAGCACGTCCAGCATCCGGAGGCTGACGGCGTCGAGGTCGGGAGGGATTTGTCCAGGCCGCCACTCCTCAGAGGACGGTCCGTCCGACGTTTCGGCCATGATCTCGTGCCTCCCGAGCAGTTCATCTCGACTTTCGCGGTGTTTGTGGACACCAATGGCGCAACCCTGCACTATCGACGCTTAAACGTCTAGATGCGGACTTTTCGCCCTGACCGAAATCATCGGAGGCTGTACATGCCGAGCCTGCGCTCCGTGCCCCGGCGGGCGATCCTGCCCGTCCTCGTGGCGTCCGCGATCAGCCTGACCGCATGCTCCGGCGGCGGATCCTCCTCCTCGTCCTCATCGGCGTCCGGAGGCAAGGCGCTGGTCGTCGACACGTCCTTCAACCTGAAGACCGCCGACCCCGGCCGGATGTACGAGCAGACCGGCCTGCTGGTCGACCGGGCGCTCTACGACACGCTGCTGACCTTCACCGGCTCCGACGTCAGCAAGCCGGTGCCCGCGCTGGCCGAGTCGTACCAGGAGTCCAAGGACGGCAAGACGCTGACGCTCAAGCTGCGGCAGGGGGCGACGTTCTCCGACGGCAGCCCGGTCACCGCCGACGACGTGGTGTTCTCCCTGAACCGGGTCCGCGATCTCAAGGGCAACCCGTCGTTCCTGCTGGACGGCGTGACCGTGAAGAAGGTCGACGACACGACGATCGAGCTCCGGTCGGCGCAGCCGAACCCGGCGCTGCCGTTCATCCTGCCCAACCCGGCGCTCGGCATCGTCAACTCCAAGGTCGTCAAGGCCCACGGCGGCACCGAGGGCGCCGACGACAAGGCGGAGTCGTTCCTCAACGGCCAGTCGGCGGGCTCCGGCCCGTACGTGCTGGAGTCGTTCAACGCGAGCACGCAGGTCGTGCTCAAGGCCAACGCCAAGTACTGGGGCACGACCAAGCCGACGTACGGCAAGGTGGTGATCCGCAACGTCCAGGCGCCGACGCAGAAGCTGAACGTGCAGCGCGGTGACAGCCAGGTCGCGCTGGACCTGTCGGCCGATCAGGCCCAGGGGATCGGCGGGGGCCTGCAGGTCGCCAAGGGCGCCTCGGCGAGCGTGTTCTTCCTGCTGGCCAACCACAGCAGCGCCGTCAGCAAGGTCACGTCCAACCCGAAGTTCGTCGAGGCCGTCCGCAAGGGCGTCGACTACCAGGGGCTGCTCCAGCTCGCCGGTGAGGGCTCGGTCCAGGCGGCCGGGATCGTGCCGTCGATGATCAACGGTGCGCTGCCCGCCGCCCAGGCGACCCAGCGTGACGTGGCCGGCGCCAAGGCGGCGCTCGCCGCGAGCGGTGTCACCGCTCCGAAGGTCAAGCTGGAGTTCCCGAGCGACTACACGCTCAACGGGCTGTCCTTCCAGCCGCTCGCCGAGCGCATCCAGGCGAACCTGAAGGAGGTCGGCATCACCGTCGACCTGGCTCCCGCGCCGATCGCGACCGCGTTGCAGAACTACCGCGACGGCAAGGAGGAGATGGGCCTGTGGTGGTGGAGCCCGGACTACCCGGACGCCAGCGACTACCTCGCCTTCCTCCCGGGCAAGCTCATCGGCCTGCGGGCGGGCTGGAAGAAGGGCGACGCCACGTCGCTGGAGCAGGCCGGTGACAAGGCCGCGCAGACCATCGGCGACGAGCGCGCGCAGCAGTACCAGCAGATCCAGGCGCAGCTGAACCAGGGCGGTCCGATCGTTCCGCTGTTCCAGCCGAGCCAGCACGTGGTCAGCGCCGCCTCGGTGACCGGCCTGGCGCTGAACCCGGTGTGGACCATCGACCTCGCGGCGCTCGGCAGCAAGTGAAGCATCAGCTGATCCGCTTCCTGGCCCGGCGGCTGGCGGTCTCCGTACTGCTGGCCGTCGGGGTCACGCTGGTCACCTTCACCCTCACCAACCTGGTGCCGGGTGACCCGGCCGCGGCCAACCTGGGGCAGCAGGCCCTCGGAAACCCGGCGATCGTCAAGCAGTTCCGCGAGCAGCACGGCCTGGACAAGCCACTGCCGGTCCAGTACGTCACGTACCTGCGGAATCTCGCCCACGGCGATCTCGGCGAGTCGCAGCAGAGCCACCGCCCGGTCGACGCGGACCTCGCGGAGTTCGTGCCCGCGACGTTCGAGCTGGCCGGCGCGGCGCTGCTGCTGTCGCTCGTGGTCGGCGTCGCGTTCGGAGTGATCGCGGCGCTGCGCCGGGACCGGATCGTCGACCAGTTCCTGCGGGTGACCAGCCTCGCCGGCGTGTCCGTGCCGACGTTCTGGCTGGCCCTGCTCGCGTTCTACTTCGTCTTCTACCGGCTGAAGCTGGCCCCCGGCTCCGGCCGGATCGCTCCCACCATGTCCGCGCCGCCGCACGTCACCGGCCTGTACACGGTGGACGCGGCCCTGGCCGGCCAGTGGGACGTGTTCGCCAGCGCCGTCGGTCACCTGGCGCTGCCCGCGCTCGTGCTCGCCGCGTACACGATCGGCCTGCTGACCCGGTTCACCCGCTCGGCGGTGCTGGAGGTGCTCGGCCAGGACTACGTGCGGGCGGCACGCGCCAAGGGGCTGCCCGGACGCGTGGTGCTGCTGCGGTACGTGCTGCGCGCCGCGCTGGTCCCGATCATCACAGTGGCCGGCCTGGCCTTCGGAAGCCTGCTGTCCGGCACGGTGCTGGTGGAGTCGATCTTCGCCTGGCCCGGCATCGGACAGTACGCGTACAAGAGCGCGACCAACCTCGACCTGCCCGCGGTCATGGGCGTCGGCCTCGTCGTCGGCGCGATCTACGTCGTGGTCAACCTCATCGTCGACGTGCTGTACGGCGTGATCGACCCGAGAGTGAGGAGCACATGATCCGCCGTCTTCCGGAGGCGTGGCGGAGGCCCCTCGCCGTGGTCGGCCTCGTCGTCACCATCGCCTGGCTGATCGTCGTGGTCGCGGCGCCCCTGCTCGCCCCGTACGACCCGCTGGCGCAGAAGTTCCCCCGGCTGAGCCCGCCGGGCGGCGCGCACTGGTTCGGCACCGACGACCTGGGCCGGGACGTCTTCAGCCGGGTGCTGTACGGCGCGCGGCTTTCGATCCCGCTGACCCTGCTGCTCGTGGCGCTGTCGGTGGTCATCGGCGGCCTGCTGGGCGCCTGCGCCGGTTACTTCGGCCGGTGGGTGGACGAGACGATCATGCGGGTGGCCGACCTGGTCTTCGCCTTCCCGACGGTGATCCTGGCGATGGCCGTGGCCGCGTCGCTGGGCGCGAGCCTGCGCAACGCGGTGCTGGCGGTCCTCGTCGTCTCCTGGCCGGCGTACGCGCGCGTCACCCGCGGTCTGGTGCTCGGCATCCGGTCCCGCGAGTTCGTGCTCAGCGGGCGGCTGCTCGGCTTCTCCGTGTGGCGCTCGCTCCGCACCGACGTGCTGCCCAACGTGACCGGCCCGGTCCTGGTGCTCGCGACCCTCGATATCGGCACCCAGCTGCTGCTGCTGTCCGGCCTGTCGTTCCTCGGCCTCGGCGCCAAGCCGCCCACCGCGGAGTGGGGGGCGATGGTGGCGTCGGCCACGCAGGTGTTCGACAAGTGGTGGGTCGGGGTCTTCCCTGGACTGGCCATCCTCACCGTGGTGATGGCGTTCAACTTCCTCGGCGACACCATGCGCGACGCGCTCGACCCGCGGACCGCCAGGGCGATCAAGGAGCGGGCGCTGTGACGATCCTGGCCATCGAAGAGCTCACCGTCGAGCTGGGCGGCAGACGGCTCATCCGCGGCATCGACCTCGCCCTGGAGGCGGGGAAGGTGCACGGACTGGCGGGGGAGAGCGGCTCGGGCAAGACCATGACCGGCCTGGCCGTCCTCGGCCTGCTCCCGCACGGCGCGCGCCCCGGCGGAACGATCTCCCTCGGCGGCACCGACCTGCTGGCGCTCGCGCCGAAGGAGATGAACAAGCGGCGCGGCAGCGAGATCGGCATGGTCTTCCAGGACCCGTCGACCAGCCTGCACCCCATGCTCTCCGTCGGACGTCAGCTCACCGACCCCATGCGCCACCATCTGAAGCTGGACCGGCGGCAGGCGAGGGAACGGGCCGCGGAACTGCTCGGCAAGGTCCGCATCCCCGACCCGGAGGGCGCGCTCGGCCGGTACCCGCACCACTTCTCCGGCGGGATGCGGCAGCGCATCGCGATCGCCATCGCACTCGCCTGCGACCCGCAGGTGCTGATCGCCGACGAGCCGACGACGGCCCTGGACGTCACCGTGCAGGCCGGCATCCTCCGGCTGCTGCGCGGCCTCTGCGACGACCTGGGCCTCGCGGTGCTGCTCATCACCCACGACCTCGGCGTGATGTCGTCGGTCGCCGACGTGATCAGCGTGATGCGGGACGGCCGCCTCGTCGAGACCGGACCGCGCGCGCAGGTCATGCGCGAACCGGCCGATCCGTACACCCGTGCCCTGCTGGACGCGCTGCCCGACCGGAGCACCCCATGACCCTTCTGTCCGTCGAGGACCTGGTCGTCGACCACCGCACCCCCGGCCGCCCGCCGGTCCGGGCCGTGGCGGGGGCGAGCCTCACCGTCGAAGCGGGCGAGGTCGTCGGCCTGGTCGGCGAGTCCGGCTGCGGAAAGTCGACGCTCGCCCGCGCGATCTGCGGGATCACCGCTCCCACCGCCGGTTCGGTCGCCTTCGAGGACCGGCCGGTACGCCCGCTCGGCCTGCGCCGTCGCGACCCGGAGCTGACGCGGATCCAGATGGTGTTCCAGGACCCGTACGCCTCGCTCAACCCGCGCCGCCGCGTGGGAAGGCAGATCGCCGACGGGATCCGCGACGACGCCACACCGGGTGAGCTCCTGGAGCGGGTCGGTCTCGACGCCGAGGTGGCCGGCCGCTACCCCCACGAGTTCTCAGGCGGGCAGCGGCAGCGCATCGCCATCGCCCGCGCCCTCGCCGCGCGACCGTCCCTGCTGATCGGAGACGAGCCCATCTCGGCGCTGGACGCCTCCGCGCAGGCACAGGTCGCGGGGCTGATGCGGTCCCTCGCCGTCGAATCCGGCGCCGGGCTGCTGTTCATCAGCCATGACCTGTCGGTGGTACGCCTCATCGCGGACCGGATCGCGGTGATGTACCTCGGCAAGATCGTGGAGACCGGTCGCACCGCCGAGGTCTGGGACGACCCGAAGCACCCCTACACCCGGGCGCTGCTCGCCGCGATCCCCGCGCCGGACGGCTCCGGCACGCTGCCCGCCGAGCTCCCCGGCGACGTGCCGAACCCGGCCGCACCGCCCTCCGGCTGCCGGTTCCACCCGCGCTGCCCGAGCGCGATGGACGTCTGCTCCACCCGGGAACCGGTGCCCCTGGACGGGGTGTCCTGCTGGCTCTACGACACAGCGGGCTCGGCCGCCGAGTGAGCGGAGAACGCCTGGACCGGCTCCGTGCCCTGCTCACCGCGCACGGCGTCGACGCGCTCGTCCTGCGGCCGTCGTCGAACCTGAGATACCTCACCGGGGCGACGCTCCGGGCGTTCCTCGTCGTCACGCCGGACGGCCCGCCGGTCCACGTCGCCGACGCGTTCGGCGAGGCGGTCTCGCTCATCCCCACCGGTGCGCGGGTGGCGGTCGATCCGCAGATGCCCGCCCATGAACTGCTCGCCCTGCAGGAGGCGCTCGGCCCGGAGACGCCGATCGCCTCCGCCGCGCCCTTGCTCGCGCCGCTGCGGATGCGCAAGTCCGCCGAGGAGATCGAGCTGATGGACCGCGCGGCGATCGCGGTCGACCGGGCGCTCGTCGCGGCACGCGACCTCACCTGGTCCGGCGCGACCGAGCGCGAGATGGCACGGCAACTGCGCATCCTGCTGCTCGAGAGCGGCCACGAGGAGATCGTGTTCGTGGCGGTCGCGGCGGGGGAGAACTCGGCCGATCCGTACCATCGGCCGTCCGACCGGGTGATCAACCCCGGTGACGCCGTCCGGGTGAACCTCGGCGGCCGGTACGGCGGCCACTGCTCCGACACCGGGCGGATGTTCGTGGTGGCCGAGCCGCCGGAGGACTTCGAGGCGATGTACTCCGTCGTGCTAGCCGCCCAGACCGCCGCCTGCGAGGCGGTGCGCCCCGGTGTCGCGGTCGCCGAGATCGACGCGATCGCCCGCGAGGTCATCGCCGACAGCGGGTACGGCGCGTTCATCCTCCACCGGACCGGCCACGGCATCGGCCTCGACGAGTACGAGCCGCCCTACCTCACGCCCGAGGACGGAACCGTCCTCGACGCGGGCATGACCATGTCGATCGGACCCGGCATCTACCTGCCCGAACTGTACGGCGCGCGCATCGAGGACGTCGTCGTCTGCACCGACTTCGGCGCCCGCCGGCTCAACCAGACGCCCCGCCTGATCTCGGTGGTCGACCTCTAGGGCGCGCATGCCGGATGCCCCGGACATCCCTGGCCGCTCGACGATTGGAGCGGCACGGGGTCGCAGGCCGGTGGGGCGGGCCGTCTCCGGCACCTGCAGCGGCCGCCGGAACTCCCGAGACCGCCGTCATCCGGTTCAGACGCCGAGGGCGCGGAGGCCGGCGGCGACGACGGCCGCGACCACCAGGACGACGAGGAACGGGGCGCGCAGCAGCAGCGCGACGACGGCGGCGGCGAGCCCGGCCAGCCGGGGGCCGTTCAGCTCCAGGGTGCGGCCGTGCGCCAGTGTCTGCACGGCGACCAGCGCGGTCAGCAGCGCGACGGGGACGAGCGCGGTGAACCGCCGTACCCGCTCGTCGTCCAGCACGCGTTGGGGGGCGACCAGCCCGGTGAGCTTGAGCGCGTAGCAGCCCAGCCCGGTCGCCACCACGGCGATCCAGACGGCCATGATCTGTCTCCTCCTAGACTTCTGAGAGTTCCCGGCGCTCGCCGGTCTGACGGGCCTGGGGCGTGCGGCGCCGTACGATCCCGGCCAGCGCGGCGACGGCGGCGAGCATCACCGGCACGCCCGGGGGCAGCAGCGGCGTGGTCGCGACCGCGATCGCCATCGCGAGCAGCGCGACCACGCGCTCGGTACCCCCGGAGGTCAGCCGCGGCCACAGCAGGGCGAGGAACGCCGCCGGGCCGACCACGTCGAGCCCGTACGTCTGCGGGTCGCCCAGCCGGGCCGCGCCGAGCGCGCCGAGCAGGGTGGCGAGGTTCCAGGTGGTGTAGATGCTGATGGCGGTGGCCCAGAACCCCGCGCGGGCCGCCCGTGGGCCGGGCTGCGCGGTGGCCACGGCCGTCGTCTCGTCGATGACGACCTGGGCGGTCAGCAACCGCCGCCATCCGCGTACGTTGAGCGTCCGCGCGAGCCGCAGGCCGTACAGGGCGTTGCGGCCGCCGAGCAGCACCGCGCCGACGGCCCCCGCGATCAGGTTGCCGCCGCCGGCGATCACGCCGATCAGCGCGAACTGCGACGCTCCCGAGAACGCCACGAGACTCAGGGCGCAGGTCTGCGCCACTCCCAGCCCGGCCGCGACCGCCGCGGCCCCGAACGCCAGCCCCGACAGGCCGACGGCCAGGCCGACCCCCAGCCCGTCGCGGATGGCGGCGCGTCTCTCCGAATCCATATCCGCAGGTTAGGAGGCCCAGAGTGGGGTGGTCTTGCACGAAATTGCACCCAATGCGACCCGATCCCGGGTCGCTGCGGACCTGACCGGCCGCATGCCGATGGCCGTAGCACGCCGCGGCGCGATCAGGTGGCCGGAGGGGTGTCAGAGGCTGAAGACGCGCTCGGCTTCGTCGCGGTGGGTGGTGTGCAGCTCCCAGTAGACCGGCGAGATCTCCTCGGGCTGGGCCGTGGGCAGACCGGGCATGACGGCGGTGCCGATCGACACGTCGATGCCGACGTGGGCCGCCTGGACACCGGTGCCGACCAACTCCTTGTGCAGGTTCATCGCCCAGTTGCGCAGCGCGGCCGCGGCGGCGTTGACGTTGGCGACCCGCGGGTCGGGGTCGATCGAGCCGGCGCCGGTGGTGTAGAGGAGGGTGCCCGCGCCGGCCTCGCGCATCGCGGGCAGCACCGCCTGGGTGGCGGCGATGGCCCCGTACAGCTGGAAGTTCATTTCGAACTCCACATGAGACGGTTCGGTCCCGGCCGGAGCGGTCAGAGTCGTGATGCCGAACGTCCCCACCGGGGAGTACTCCAGGACGTCGATCCCGCCGAACCGCACGGCGGCGTCCTTGAGCGCCTGGGTGAGCGCGTCGCGGTCGAGCACGTCCGCGGGGAACGCGGCGGCGGTGATGCCCTCGGCGGTGAGCTTGCCGACGAGATCGTCGAGCTTGGCGCGGTTGCGGGAGATCAGGGCGACGTCGAAGCCGCGGGAGCCGAAGGTGCGGGCGATGGCCAGGCCCAGCTGGGGGCCTGCTCCGACGATGGCGATGCTGGTCACAGCGATCCTTTCGGGGAAACGTGGAGAGAACGGTGTGGTGACTCAGGTGACGGTGATCGCGATCTTGCCGAGGGCGCCGGCGCCGAACGCGGCGAACGCCTGTGCGGCCTGCTCCAGGTCGTGCACGGCGGTCACCGGCACCGACAGGGCGCCCGCGGCGACGTGTGCGGCGAGCGTGGACAGCGTCTCGGCGGTGCCCGGCACCTGCGCCAAGGCCACGGCTTTCATGATCATCACTTCCAGGTTCGCGGTCGCGGGTTGTTCTGGATAGCCCTATCCGTTTTGTGATCCGGATAGCCCTATCCGTTTCGTCGTCAGAGAGTAGCACAGAACTGGATAGGCCTATCCGGTTCGTTAGACTGGTCGACATGAGCCCTGGCGCCCGACACCCTGACGGCACCGCCGCCCAGCCCCTGCGCAGCGACGCCGAGCGCAACCGGGCGCGGATCATCGCCGCCGCGCGTACGACGTTCGGGCGCGATGGCCTGAACGCCTCCATGGCCTCCGTGGCCCGTGAGGCGGGGGTGGGGATCGCCACCCTCTTCCGCCACTTCCCCGCGAAGGAGGAACTGGTCGCCGCCGTCTTCTCCGACCGCATGGACGCCTACGCCGACGCCGTCGCCGTCGCGCTCGCCGACCCCGATCCCTGGCACGGCTTCACCGGCTACATCGAGACCGCCTGCGCGATGCAGGCCGCCGACTACGGCTTCGCCGACGTACTGACCATGACCTTCCCCACCGCCAAGGCCCTGGAAAAGCGCCGCGACGAGGCGTACGAGGCCATGGTGCGGCTCATCGACCGTGCCAAGGCCACAGGCCGCCTGCGCGAGGACTTCGACCCCTCGGATCTGGTGCTGGTGCACATGGCCAACGCCGGCGTCGTCAACGCCACCGGTGACGCCGCTCCCGACGCCTGGCGACGCGTCGTCGCCCTGTTGATCCAGTCCTTCGAGGCCCCTGCCCGCGGCCCCCTGCCCGACCCGCCCGAGCACGACGCCCTCTACAGGGCCATGCTCCGCGCCGGCCCGGCGGGCGTCACCGCATCGGAGCCGGACAAGAGCAGCTGACCTCAGGACCGGAACCACCCTGGCGTGGCATGACGGCAACAGGCCGGGCCAAGGGCGCCCACGCAACGGGCTTGACCACTGGTACTGCGGGTCAACGAGGCACGGTCACGGTGTGAGTATCGACGGGGGCTTCGTCCGGGACCGGTCAGGCAGGGCGGCCGAGCAGGTACGCGCCGGGCGGCACGCCGACGATCCGCTTGAAATGCCGGGTCAGGTGCGCCTGGTCGGTGAAGCCGAGGTCGACGGCGACCTCGGCGGGACGCCGGCCGGCGTCCAGGAGGGCGCGGGCCCGCTGGACGCGGAGGTTCGTCAGGTAGGCGTGCGGCGGCAGGCCGTACGCGGTGCGGAAGGCGCGCAACAGCGCGAACCGCCCGGTGCCCACCATGGCGGCCAGGTCGTCGAGGGACGGCGGGTCGGGCAGCCGTTCGTGGAGGATCTCGCGGGCGGCGCGGACCGCGCGCGGCGGCGCGGCGTCGGGCATCGAGCGGGGCGGCCGGGCGGCGTGGCGGCGAAGGAGCCCGGCGAGGGCCCGGTGCAGCGTGGACGAGGACGCGAGGGCGTCACCGGCCTCGGCGCTGCGGTGGACGGCGCGGAGCAGCCGGGCCGCCTCCGGGTCGTCCACCACCGTGTCGGGGAAGTAGGGCGTGCCGCCCGGGGCGCCCAGCTCGGCGGCGAGTTCCGTCACGACATCCACGGCGGGGTACAGCACGCGGTAGCGCCAGCCCTCGGGGACGCCCGCGTGCCCGCTGTGCACGACCTCCGGGTTGAGGAGCGCGACCTGGCCGGCGGCGGCCCGCAGGAGCGACCCGGCGTGCTCGAACTCCTCCACCCCCGACTCGATGAGCGCCACGGTGAAGGTCGCGTGGGCGTGCCTCGTGTAGCGGTGGGTGACGTAGCGGGCGCTCAGCAGGTCGACGCCCGGCTCCGCCGGGTGCCGCCGATAGTGCGCCACCTCCCGGCTCATGGCTCCGATGCTATCGGCCGCTCCGTCGAGGGCGGCAGGACGGCGGGCAGGCCGAACGTCGTGAACAGGCGCAGGTCGAAGAACTGGGCGACGTGTGCGACCCCTGTGCGCGTGGGCGTGAGGACCTGCAGGGCGAAGGCGTGGTGCGCCCCGTCGGCGGCGCGCATGTACAACGCGAACGCCGGCTGGCCGTTCGCCCGGGTCTCCACCAGCCGCATCGCGCCGGGGCCGTCGGCCGGGCACTGGGTGCTGATGAGGCGGCCGATGTCCTCCGGCCCCTGGTACCAGCCGGTGAAGGGCGGCATCTCCCAGACGGCGTCGGCGGTGAGCAGCCGCTCGATGGCGGCGACGTCGTACTCCTCGAAGGCCCGGACGTAACGGGCGAGCAGCTCGCGCTGCTCCGGCGAGGACGGCTCGGTCAGATCGTCCTGCGGGGGAGCGGCCTCGTCGAGCCGGGCGCGGGCGCGCTGCAGGATGCTGTTGACCGCGGTGGTCGTCGTGTCGAGGGCCTCCGCCACCTCCGCCGCCCGCCACTTCAGCACATCGCGCAGGATGAGGACCGCGCGATGCCGGGGCGGCAGGTGCTGCAGGGCGGCGATCAGCGCGAGCCGGATGCTCTCCCGGGAGGCGACGATCGCCGCCGGGTCGGCGTGCTCGGCGCCGGCCATGGCGTCGGGAACGGGCTCCAGCCAGGGCACGTCGGACCGCTCGACCAGCGTGTCCAACGGGTCGGCGCTCGGGTCGCCGAGCCCGGTCGGGAGCGGCCGGCGGCCCCGGCTCTCCAGGGCGGTGAGGCAGGTGCGGGTGGCGATCCGGTGCAGCCACGTGCGCAGCGACGACCGGCCCTCGAAGGAGTCGTACGAGCGCCAGGCCCGCAGGTAGGTCTCCTGGACCTGGTCCTCGGCGTCGTGCACGGAGCCGAGCATGCGGTAGCAGTGCGCCAGCAGCTCACGGCGGTACGGAGCCGCCTCGCTCAGGAAGTCGTCCTTGACGGCGTTGTCCGTGCTCATGGTGCACCCCTCATCGTCCGGGCGACCGGCGGCCGCCCGCGGGCCCTTCCCCTGTATACGGCACACCGCTGACAAACCGGCCCTGACCTGGAGAATGATCTGAGGTGAACATTCCGCCGCGGAGCTCTCGTCTCATTGACCGAGACGAGGGTCCCGCCCGGTGGCATCCGGGGAATCGTCGCGGTTACCCTGGGCACGTGGATCGTCGCTATTTCGCGTTTATGCAGCCGGCTCCGGGTGAGCCGGTCGACGTGACCTGAGCGACGACCCCCGAGCCGGCCGAGGCAGAGCCCCACGGGCTCTGCCTTTCGCGTTTCCGACGTGAGTGGGCGGCTCGGCTCCGGGGCCGCCCGGAGGGAGAGACCGATGGACCTGCACGATCCGGACCAACCCGTGTTGATCACGGACCTGCACGATCCAGACCAGCCCGTGATGATCGCCGGCCCCGCCGTCGCGCCGGACGTCGCCGTGGTCAGCCTGCGCCGCCTGCACGGTCGCGTGGACGCGGCCGGCGAGCTGGCGCGGGTACGCCGCTCGTACCGGGGGCCGCTGCTGGTGGAGCCGTTCTCCGCGCGCGACCTACCGGCCGTCGTGACGCACGCCGACGGCGTCGTGGTCGGCGGAGCCTGGATGCAGGACTTCCAGCTGCTGCGGGCGGTGGCCCGTACCGGCCTCCCCGTCGTCGTGCAGCGGGCCACGGCCGCGACGCTGGAGGAGTGGCTGTCGGCGGCCGAGTACTGCGTCGCCGAGGGCAACCGCGACGTCGTCCTCTGCGAGACCGGTACCCGCACGCACCTGCCGCACGCGACCATCGACCTGGAGCTGGTCCGGGAGGCCGGGCGCCGCCGGCCCGTGTTCGTGGACGTCTCCGCCGCCCCGGACCTCGCGGTCGCGGCGCTGTCGGCGGGCGCGCGGGGACTGTTCCTCGGCGAGGACGCCGAGCCGGCCCTGGTGGCCGAGGTACGCGCCAAGGCGGCCCTGCTCGGGCCGCTCGTCCGCGACGACGAGCCGGAGACGATCCCCGACGCGCGGGCGGCGATCGATCGGATCGACGCGGCGCTGGCGACACTGCTGGAGCGCCGCGCCGAGCTCGCGGCGACCGTGCAGCGGCTCAAGCCGGTCGGCGGCTTCGCCGGCCGGGACCCGCGCCGCGAACGCGAGATCGTCGAGGCCATGGCGCGGCGCGCCCCACGGCTGGGCGAAGACCGGCTCGCCCGGATCATGGCGGCCGTCATCGAGGCCGGCCTGGAGGCGTCCGAAGAGCGCGACCTCAGAATCCAGCCGCTGGCGAACCGTTCCTAAAGACTGAGCGTGGGTTGTGTGTGCTCAGTCGGACGCTCCGAACGGTGTTGGGCGTCCTGGTTCCCTGCGTTCGCTCCGCGTCCGGGCGGCATGACTCGTGGTCGTGGTCCGGGGGTGCGGGGGCGGGGTTCCTTACGCCCTGGGGCACCTGGTGCGGCCTGGACGGTCCGATGCCCTGCGCGATCGCTCTGGTCGTGCGGGGGCGGTGCCGTCCGTCGCCGGATCGGGTGTCCTAGGGCGCGTCGTCCAATTGCCACCGCCGCCGCCTCATGGCGGGTGACGGAGCACCGGGGGTGGTGAGGGGACGCTGCCAGTGCTGGGCGCCCCATTTGGAGGTGTAGGCGGGGTCGACGGCGACGATGGTGATGCCGAGCTCGGCCGCCATCGCCACCAGCCTGGCGCGTAGTTTCGCCACGGGCATGCCGGAGATCAGGTTACGGAACCGTTTGCGCCGGCCGTGTTTTTCGCGGGTCGTCTCCGCGGCGAAGTCCAGGTTCTCGATCGCGATGGCCAGACCGTGCCGCTTCGCCCAGTGCAGGAGGCGGATGAGGGCGTGCCGGACCTGGGCGTCGCGGTGGGTTGCGGTGCCGGACAGGTCGTAGTCGAATCGGCGGGGTTCGCCGACGGGGTTGCCGTGGGCGTCGAGTCTCCAGGCGGCCAGGTGGTCGGCGTTGGTGTCCACGCCGACCAGGCCACCCGTCCGGGCGGCCTTCAAGGGGACGGTCTTGACGGGAGGGGTCGTCCAGGAGGCGGTCAGGTACCAGCGTTTGCGCTGCACATCTTCGTGGATACGGTAGGCTACCGCCCGATTCGCGCTGATGCGGTCGCGCCATTGCTCACCCCGATGCAGAAACGACACTCTCGAGGCCAGGAGGTACCGGCCGTGTGACGCGTTGGCCAGGTGCGCCAGCGGCGCCGGCAGCTTGATGCTGACCTGACCGTCGGGGGTGACGCGGATGGTCTCGTTGCCGTACGGCTTGCCGGATTCGCCGTCAGCGGCCAGGAACCGGCGCTTGGCCTGCCAGCGTTCACGCCATTCGGCTTTGGTGAGCTCGGCGGCGTCCAGGTTGTGCCGGGTGCGCAGCAGTTTCTTGCCGCCGCGCACGACTCGAACGCGCCCGGCCTGGTTGTCGGCCCGCTGTTGTTCGAGCCGGTCTTGGAGCAGGTGCAGGCGCCGAGTCTTGGCGAACCATTCCTGCGCGTTGCGGTAGCCGCCCGGCGCTTTCTTCTTGCCCTTCTCACCGACCGGCAAGGACAGGCGGTGGGTGATCGTGGCGATCCCGGCTTCGAGGCTGTGGATGTGGGCGAGTTGGCTGCGCCGTGCCAGCGCCCACTGGTCATGGGTGGCCTTGGTGATCGAACCGGCCCACCGCGAGGACGACTCGGCGGTTAACGCCCGTTTGCGGTCCGCCCATTGGCCAGTGTCGTGATCCGGGCCTGCCGCACACCGCGCCTTCAAGTCGCTGGAGGCCAGCGAGCCCAGGTGATCACCCACCAGCCGCAGCACCTTTACGTCGGCCGGCATCAGGCCCTTGAGCCGGTCACGGATCGAGACGCCAGACGGCTCGGTCACAACGAACGGCGCCTCGATAGAACGCAGGTCAGCCATGCCGGGCCGCCTCCAGCACCGTGCCGGCACGGTTCCGCGCCGAACGACGGCCACACGGGCGGGCGAACAACGACGTCAGCGCCTGCCCCATGTTCCGCACCAGATCGTCTTCAACCGCACCGTCGTCCAGGGCCATCGGACGACGGCCATGCCCGACCAGCGCTGCCTCGACCAGTTCCACATCCATCCAACCGAGGCGGTCCGCGTATTCCACCACGATCGTGGTCACGTCCGAGCCGGCCAGCCGCAGTCGGGCCTTGGAACGGGAGCCGTTTATTCCAGAGGCGATTTCGGACTCGACCCGCACGACGCGGTGCTCTTCCTTGGCTGCCCACTGCGACAGACGGGCGACCCGGCGCTCTAGGTCTGGCTTCTGATCGTGGGAGGAAACATGGGCGTACAGCCCGAGACCGCCCACGGCATCCGGCGCAGCGACGGTGTAGATGTTCACCACGGTTGTACGCGGACCCCGCTGAGCCGGAATCGGCAGCGTGCCTTGACGGAACCAGCGGTAAGCGGCGCAGGGACCGATCCTCTGCACTCGTGCCCACTCCGTCGAATTCACACCCAACAACATAGTGTAACCGAAGTCGCACCGTGCGCAGTCGTGCACAGTTAAACTTCGGCAGTTCGCCACCATGCCCACGGGTCGATGAACTCCTAGGCGTTGGGGACGAAGCTGCGGGGCTGGTGCAGGACCAGTTCGCCGAGGGCGCGCATGACGAAGAACGCCGCCATGCCACAGAGGGCGTAGGAGAGGACGAGCCCGGGCCCGGCGGCGGCCATCCTGCCGCCCGCTCCGAGGAACAGGCCGACGCCGATCGCCCCTCCGATGGCGATCATCTTCACCTGCCGGTTGCCCAGGGACTGGGCATAGCCGGAGTTCTCGTTGTCGGACGTCGTGCCCTGGTGATCCAGTGCTGTCGACACACAGCCTCCGAACTGCAGTCTGGTTTTCGCTCCCCCCGAAACCGCAATACGGCCATCGACCTTACAAGCTCGCGGAGCGTGTTCGAGCCGCGACACGAAGTCGGTCGATTCCCTGGCTGAAATGAGGTAGACCCTGGTAGATGAGGCAACCGCCGCCGGCCGGCCCGCCGGCCGCGCACGGCAGGCGTCGCCTGGAAGGGAAGGCATCGCCGACCGAAAATAGGTATAAACCGGACATCCGGAGTGTCGAGCCCCGATGATCCCGGTGGCACCGTTAGGCTCAGGGGACCCGGCTTCCGGCCGGCTCTCACCCCCAGACGACGACTTCCGACGCGGCGCGTGCTCCGGGCACGCGGGGCGTCGCATGCCTGAAGGAGGCGCATCGCGCATGAGTGACTCGTTCGTGCATCTGCATGTGCACACCGAGTACTCCATGCTCGACGGAGCGGCCCGTCTCAAGGAGATGTTCGCCGAGGTCGAGCGGCAGAAGATGCCGGCCGTCGCGATGACCGACCACGGCAACACCCACGGTGCCTACGACTTCTACAAGCAGGCCACGGCCGCCGGTGTGACCCCCATCGTCGGCATCGAGGCCTACGTCGCTCCCGAATCCCGGTTCCACAAGCAGCCGGTGCGCTGGGGTGAGCCCAGCCAGAAGGGCGACGACGTCTCCGGTGGCGGCCACTACACCCACAAGACGATCTGGGCGAGGAACGCCGAGGGCCTGCACAACCTGTTCAAGCTGACGAGCCGCGCCTACACGGAGGGGTTCATCCGCAAGTGGGCCCGGATGGACTTCGAGCTGCTGGCCGAGCACTCGGCCGGCCTGATGGCCACCACCGGCTGCCCCTCCGGTGAGGTCCAGACGCGGCTGCGCCTCGGCCACTTCGACAAGGCCCTGGAGGCCGCCGCCAAGTACCAGGAGCTGTTCGGCAAGGACAACTACTTCCTGGAGGTCATGGACCACGGTCTCGACATCGAGCGCCGGGTCCGTGACGGGCTCATCGAGATCAGCAAGAAGCTCGGCATCCCGCCCGTCGTCACCAACGACTCCCACTACACGCGCGAGTCCGAGGCGTCCGCCCACGACGCGCTGCTGTGCATCCAGACCGGCAAGCAGCTGTCCGACCCGGGCCGCTTCAAGTTCGACGGCTCCGGCTACTACCTCAAGACCGCCGACGAGATGCGGGCGGTCGACACCTCTGACATCTGGGCCGAAGGCTGCCGCAACACCCTCCTCGTCGCCGAACGCGTCGACCCGTCCGGCATGTTCGAGTACCACAACCTCATGCCGCGCTTCCCGGTGCCGGAGGGCGAGTCCGAGGAGTCGTGGTTCCGCAAAGAGGTCTGGCGGGGCATGGAGCGGCGCTTCCCCGAGGGGATCGACGAGGAGCACCGCAAGCAGGCCGAGTACGAGATGGACGTCATCTGCCAGATGGGGTTCCCCTCGTACTTCCTCGTCGTCGCCGACTTCATCATGTGGTCGAAGAACAACGGCATCGCGGTGGGCCCGGGCCGTGGGTCGGCCGCCGGGTCGCTCGTCGCGTACGCGATGGGCATCACCGACCTGGACCCGCTCCCGCACGGTCTGATCTTCGAGCGGTTCCTCAACCCCGACCGCGTGTCCATGCCCGATATCGACGTCGACTTCGACGAGCGTGGGCGCGCCGACGCGATCCGCTACGTCACCGAGAAGTGGGGCGCCGACAAGGTCTCCATGATCGCCACCTTCGGCACCATTAAGGCGAAGGCCGCGATCAAGGACGCGGGCCGCGTCCTCGGCTTCCCGTACGCCCTGGGCGACCGCATCTCCAAGGCGTTCCCGCCCGCCGTGATGGGCAAGGACATCCCGCTGTCGGGGATCTTCGACGACAAGCACCCGCGGTACGGCGAGGCCGGCGAGCTGCGCAAGCTGTACGAGGAAGAGACCGACGTCAAGCAGATCATGGATCTGGCGCAGGGCCTGGAGGGCCTGATCCGCCAGACCGGTGTGCACGCCGCCGGTGTGATCATGTCGGCGGAGCCGCTGACCGACCACATTCCGATCATGCGCCGTGACTCCGACGGTGTGATCATCACGCAGTTCGACTATCCGACCTGCGAGACGCTCGGCCTGCTGAAGATGGACTTCCTGGGCCTGCGCAACCTGACGATCATGCAGGACGCGCTGAAGGCCATCAAGGCCAACAAGGGCGTCGAACTCGACCTGCTGAAGCTCCCGCTCGACAACAAGAAGGCGTACGAGCTGCTGGCCCGCGGCGACACGCTCGGCATCTTCCAGCTGGACGGCGGCGGCATGCGCTCGCTCCTGCGGCTGATGCGCCCCGACAACTTCGAGGACATCTCCGCGGCCCTCGCGCTGTACCGCCCCGGCCCGATGGGCGCGAACTCCCACACCAACTACGCGCTGCGCAAGAACGGCCAGCAGCCGATCACCCCGATCCACGAGAAGCTGGAAGAGCCGCTCAAGGACATCCTCGACACGACCTACGGCCTGATCGTCTATCAGGAGCAGGTCATGGCCATCGCGCAGAAGGTCGCGGGCTACAGCCTCGGACAGGCGGACCTGCTCCGCCGCGCGATGGGCAAGAAGAAGAAGTCGGAGCTGGACAAGCAGTACGCCACCTTCGAGTCCGGCATGCAGGAGCGCGGCTACCCCGCCGCGGCGATCAAGGCGCTGTGGGACATCCTGCTGCCCTTCTCCGACTACGCCTTCAACAAGGCGCATACCGCCGGGTACGGCCTCGTCTCGTACTGGACCGCCTACCTCAAGTCCAACTACCCCGCCGAGTACATGGCGGCGCTGCTCACCTCGGTCAAGGACGACAAGGACAAGAGCGCGCTCTACCTCAACGAGTGCCGCCGCATGGGCATCACGGTGCTCACGCCCGACGTCAACGAGTCCGACTCGGACTTCACCCCGAAGGGCGACACCGAGATCCTGTTCGGCCTGTCCGCGATCCGCAACGTCGGCGAGAACGTCGTCGACGCGATCGTCAAGGCCCGTAACGAGAAGGGCAGCTTCACCGACTTCCAGGACTTCCTGCGCAAGGTGCCCCCGCAGGTCTGCAACAAGCGGGTCGTCGAGTCGCTGGTCAAGGCGGGCGCCTTCGACAGCCTCAAGCACGAGCGCAAGAGCCTCGTGATGGTCCACGAGCAGGCCATCGACGCGATCATCGACATCAAGCGCAACGAGGCGATCGGACAGGACTCCCTGTTCGGCGGGGGCGACGACGCCGTGGACACGACGTTCGACATCGCCATCCCGGAGGGGGAGTGGGACAAGACCACCCTCTTGGCGTTCGAGCGCGAGATGCTCGGCCTGTACGTCTCCGACCATCCGCTGCTCGGCATCGAGCACATCCTGTCCGCCAACGTCGACTGCTCGATCGCCGCCCTGACCGCCGACGAGCGGGCGGACGGGCAGATCGTCACCGTCGGCGGCCTGGTCTCGGGGCTGCAGCGCAAGGTCACCAAGAAGGGCGACTCCTGGGCGCTCACGACCCTCGAGGACCTCGAGGGCGCGATCGAGCTGATGATCTTCCCGTCGGCGTACCAGCTGTGCTCCACGCTGCTCGCCGAGGACGCCATCCTCGTCGTCAAGGCCCGCCTCGACAAGCGCGAGGACACCCCGAAGCTGATCGCCATGGAGGTCACCCAGCCGGACCTGACGGTGAGCGACTCCGGCCGGCCGCTCACCGTCTCGATGCCCGTGACCCGGGTGACCCCACCGGTCGTGCAGAGCCTCAAGGAGGTGCTGGGCGCCCACCCCGGGCAGACGGAGGTCCACCTGCAGCTGCAGAACGGCCCCCGGACCACCGTCGTCCGCCTCGACGACAGGCTCCGGGTCACGGCCTCGCCGGCGCTGATGGGCGACCTCAAGCAGCTCCTCGGGCCCACCTGCCTGGTCTGATCGGCCGGGCCGCCCCGGTGGCGGCCCGACATGTCAGGCGGGTCCCACGCCGCGCGGCCCTGTCCCAGCAGGGGACGCGCGGAGGTGACAGGCCGTCCGGATCTCGCGCGGCCTTGTCACAGCGGGGGACGCGGTGGCTCGGACGCGACCGGCCGTCCGGGTCCCGCGCCGCGAGTCACAGCGGCGGGATGTGGTGACCCGGGCGGAACAGGTCGTCCGGGTCCCAGGTCTTCTTCACCCGGGCCAGGCGCGCGTGGTTCTCCGGCGTGTACGCGGTCGCGGTCCGGGCCGGATCGGCCAGGAAGTTCAGGAAGGACCCGCCGGTGGCGTACGGGCGCAGCCGGCCGGCCAGGCCGTCGACGGCCGCGTCCACGCCGGACCGCACGGCCGGGTCTCCGTACCCGGTGCCGCCCGGCCCGTACGGCGCGCTCACGATCACCGAGAACGGCACGTCGCGGTGGCCCACCGGCCCGGCGTCCGGCGCGGGCCGCGCCATCGCCCCGCCCCAGTGCCGGACCTCGACCGCCGGCGCGGGCGTCCCGCCGAACACCGCGTCCGGCAGCGCTTCGAGCACCGCGCCGGGCAGGTCACGGAACAGGTCGATGTGCTGGCGGACCGCCATCGGGGGCGGCGCCGCCCCGGAGATCGCCGTGCTCGCCGCCCCGAACGTCATCGCCCGGAAGCCGTCGACCAGCGGCGGCCCCGCCGCCTCCAGCAGCGGACCGAGCCGCGCTTCGGCCTCCTCGTACGGGCCCAGGTGGAACACCCGGACGCCGACGACCGGCCGGCCGCGCACCGGATCGGGGATCCCCGGGGCGTCCGGCATCCGCATCAGCATCACGGCGGTGTTCAGCTCGTCGGGCTCATCGGCCGCCCACTCCCGGTAGCGGGCGAGCGTCTCGGCGGCACGCTCGCCGTCGTAGAGCGAGAGGCCCGCGAACACCCGCCCGACGGTGTGCAGCCGTACCTCCAGCGCGGTGACCACGCCGAAGTTCCCGCCTCCGCCGCGCAGCGCCCAGAACAGGTCGGGGTGGTGGTCGGCGTCCGCCGTGACATGCTCGCCCTCGTCGGTGACCACGTCCGCCCGCACCAGGCCGTCGGCGGCGAAGCCGTGCTTGCGGGAGAGCCACCCCGCACCGCCGCCGAGGGTGTACCCGGTCACGCCGACGAACGGGCTGCCCGACACCGGCGCCAGATCGTACGGCGCGGCGGCCGCGATCACGTCCGACCAGCGCGCGCCGGGGCCGACCCGGGCGACACGCCGGTACGGGTCGACCCGGACCTCCGCCATCCGTGACGTCCTGAGCAACAGGCCGCCGTCGGCGGGCACGATCGTGCCGTGCCCCGTGGCCTGCACGGCGAACGGCAGGCCGTGCTCGCGCGCGGCGGCGACCGCGGCCCGTACGTCGTCGAGGCGGGTCGCCTCGGCGACGATCAGCGGGTGCGGGTCGACCTGGAGGTTCCAGGCCGTCCGCGCCTCGTCGTACGACGCGTCGCCGGGCAGGTGCACCAGTCCGGCGAAGGCCTCGCGCAGCGTGTGTGCGATGCGCTCCGCGGTCGTCGCGTTCCACGTCATTGTCGTTCCGCTCCCCGGGAGTGTCGGCCGTCACCGGTGTGACGGCGGCCGTCATCGGTCGCCTCCGATGCTCGCCGCCCGGCCGCCCCGCCGTCGTCGGCCGGGGGACGGCAGTCGCGCTGCCCCACGCGGCGCAGCGACGGCCCGCGTACTCCCGAGGGAGTAGCGCGCTGCTCCACATCCGGGAGGAGCCCGTGGCGAAGTCTTCGGTTTAGGCTGCGCGAATGGGACTCCAGCACCGGCTGCGTCCGCCGGTCTCCGATCTGCTCGTATCGACGGCCGTCGGCGCCTTCGCCCTGATCGGTGCCGCGATCGCGCCTCCCGGGCGTACCGGCCTGGACGCCCTCGGCTACCTGCTCCTGCTGGCCGGGTCCGCCGCGCTCCTCGTACGCCGCCGGTCGCCGGTCGCCGTCCTCCTCGTCACCACCGCGTGCGTCCTCGTCTACCTCGTCCGCGGATATCCGGGCGTGGCCGCCGCCGAGCCGGTGATGGTGGCGCTGTTCATCGCGGCCCGCGCCGGGCGCCGGATCGCCGTCCCGGTGCCCATGGCCGCCCTCGTCATCGTCGTGGTCACGGACCTGACGCTGCACCATGGCGAACCGGTCCGGCAGGTGGTTCAGGACCGGTTCCTGCTCGTCGGCTGGCTGGTCGCCAGCGTGATGATGGGCGGCGCCTTCCGGCAGTGGGACGCCTACGTCCACGAGGCGCGGCAGCGGGCGGCGGAGGCCGAACGCACCCGGGAGGAGATGGCGCTGCGCCGCGCCGGCGAGGAACGCCTGCGGATCGCCCGCGAACTGCACGACTCGCTCACCCACAGCATCTCCATCGTGAAGGTCCAGGCCGGGGTGGCGATCCACCTCGCCCGCAAACGCGGCGAGGAGGTCCCGGAGGCGCTGCTGGCCATCCAGGAGGCCAGCGGCGAGGCGATGCGCGAGCTGCGGGCGACGCTCGAGGTGCTGCGCGAGCCCGACGGCGAGACCGCGGACGGCGAGAACGCCGGCAGCGGACTGAACCGGCTGCCGCAGCTCCTGCGGCGGGCCTGCTCCGCCGGCCTGCGGGCCGACCTGACCATCGCGGGCCGGACCCGCGAGCTGCCGTCCGCCGTCGACCGTGCGGCCTACCGGATCGTGCAGGAGGCGCTGACCAACGTCGCCCGGCACTCCGGCGCCGCGTCCGCGTCGGTGCGCCTCGACTACGGCGCGGACACGCTCACCGTCCAGATCGACGACGACGGCCGGGCACGGCCCGGGACGACTCCGACACCCGGCGTCGGCCTGACCGGCATGCGGGAACGGGTCACCGCCCTAGGCGGGTGGCTCAGCACCGCGCCCCGCCCGGAAGGAGGGTTCACCGTACGCGCCGAGCTGCCCCTGGGCGACCCGCCGGAGCCACCGTCGGACGGCGACGGCCCCGGAAACCCGACCGTCACCGCCCGCACCGGGGCCGGGAGCGCGACCGAAGACGGGACCGAGGCCGGGAGCATTGCCGCGGCCGGGGCTGCCGCGGAGGGCATGGCCGGGAGCGCGGCCGGCGCCGGGACTGCGGGCGGGAGCATTGCCGGAACCGGGACCGGGGCTGCCGCCGGGGGCGCGACCGGCGCCGAGACTGCGGTTGGGAACATTGCCGGGGCCCGGGCCGGGCGGGAGGCGCCGTGATCCGGGTGCTGCTCGCCGACGACCAGGCGCTCATCCGTGCGGGATTCCGTGCCCTTCTCCAGGCCGAGGACGACATCGAGGTCGTCGGCGAGGCGGCGAACGGCGAGGAGGCCGTCGCACTGGCCCTTCGGCACCGGCCCGACGTCGCCCTCGTCGACGTTCAGATGCCCGTGGTCGACGGTATCGAGGCGACCCGGCGGATCACGGCCGACGAGCGCCTGGCCGGCGTCCACGTCGTGATGCTGACCAACTACGGGCTCGACGAGTACGTCTTCGACGCGCTGCGCGCGGGCGCGAGCGGCTTCCTCGTCAAGGACACCGAACCGGCCGACCTGCTGCACGGCGTCCGCGTCGCCGCGCGCGGCGACGCGCTGCTGGCACCGGCCATCACCCGTCGGCTGATCAGGGAGTTCGTGTCCCGGCGTCCGCGCACCTCCACTCCGGACGCGCTCGCCGCCCTCACCAACCGGGAGCGGGAGGTGACGGCGCTGGTCGCCCGCGGCCTGTCCAACGACGAGATCGCCGCGCACATGGTGATCAGCCCGACCACGGCGAAGACGCATGTCAGCCGCGCCATGACCAAGCTGCGCACCCGTGACCGCGCCCAGCTCGTCGTCCTGGCCTACGAGTCCGGCCTCGTGACGGCCGGCGACGCCACCGTCCGCCCATGGGGCCCGGAGCGCTGACGGACGCGGCGGGACCGGATTGCCGAGGCGTCCGGGCGGATGGCCGGGGACGGCGGTCCCGGCGTGATGCGGTGGTCGGGCCGCCGAGGCGGTGAGCGTCCCTGCGGTGGGCGGCCGGAGACGCCCGGCGCGAGTCAGACCGCTGAGGCGCCGAATGTTCTGCGGTAGGTGGCCGGGGAGATGCCTACGGCGGCGTGCAGGTGCTGGCGCAACGAGGCGGCGGTGCCCAGGCCGGCGCGCGCGGCCACCTGGTCGATCGGCAGGTCGGTGGTCTCCAGCAGCCGCCGGGCCTCCTCGATGCGCTGCCGGACCAGCCACTGCGCCGGACTGAGCCCGGTCTCCGCGCGGAACCGCCGGGTGAACGTCCGTACGCTCATGCCCGCCCGGCGGGCGAGGCGTGCCAGGTCGAGCGGCTCGTGCAGCCGCTCGAGGGCCCAGGCGCGGGTCTCCGCCGTCGAGGATCCCGTGGTCTCCGGCAGCGGCCGCTCGATGAACTGCGACTGGCCGCCCTCCCGCCACGGCGGCATGACCGAGCGCCGGGCCGCGCGATTGGCGACGGCGCTGCCGTGGTCGCGGCGGATGACGTGGAGGCACACGTCCACCCCCGCGCCCACCCCGGCCGAGGTCAGCACGTCACCGTCGTCGACGAACAGGACGCCGGGGTCGAGTCGCACCGTCGGATGCAGCGCGCGGAACCGCTCGGCGTGCAACCAGTGCGTCGTCGCCGGGCGGCCGTCCAGCAGGCCCGCGGCGGCCAGCACGAACGCGCCCGTGCAGATCGACATCACCCGCGTGCCCGGTCGCCGCCTGGCCAGTGCGTCGGCCACCGACGGCTCGAGGACGCCCGTCTCCAGGGCCGTGCCGCCGTGTACGCCCGGGATCACGACGGTGTCGGCGGTGGCGAGGACCTCCGGGCCGTGGTCGGGGACGGCCGCGAACCCGGCCGACGTGCGCACCGGCCCGCCGTCCGGGGTGCAGACGCGGACCCGGTAGAGAGGCCGCCCGGAGCCGTCGCGTGCCGCGCCGAAGATCTGCGAGGGCACGCCGAGGTCGAACGCGACCACGTCGTCGAGGGCGAGGACGACCACCTCATGAGCCATGGCCCGATTCTTTCATATGTTGGCCTTTGGGCCACTCGCCGTCGAAGGTCGTGACCGCGAGACTCTCTTGGGTGACCCAGACACTTCCCGACACTCCGGCCCGAACCAGCCCACGTCTGCACCGTGCCTGGATCGTCGCCGCGGTGACCCTGGTCGCCCTCGTCGGGGCGGCCGGGTTCCGCGCGACGCCCGGCGTCCTCATCGATCCGCTGCGCGCCGAGTTCGGCTGGCCGCGCGGCACGATCGCCTCGGCCGTCTCCGTCAATCTCCTCCTGTACGGCCTGACGTCGCCGTTCGCGGCGGCCCTGATGGACCGGTTCGGCATCCGCAGGGTGGTCTCCGGAGCGCTCGTGCTCGTGGCGGCGGGCAGTGGCCTGACCGTCTTCATGACGGCGTCCTGGCAGCTCATCGCCTGCTGGGGAGTGCTCATCGGCCTCGGCACCGGGTCGATGGCGATGGCGTTCGTCGCGACCGTGACCAGCCGGTGGTTCGTCAAGCGCCGGGGCGTCGTGACCGGCGTGCTCACGGCGGGCGGCGCGGCCGGGCAGCTGGTGTTCCTGCCGGTCCTGGCCCAGCTGACCCACATGTACGGCTGGCGGTCCGCGGCCGTCGCGGTCTGCGTCACCGCGCTCGCCGTCGTACCGCTCGTCGCGTTCCTCCTGCGCGACCACCCGTCCGACGTGGGGCTCCCGCCGTACGGCGCGACCGAGCCGGTGCCGAAGCCGCACAACGAGGGCGCTGCGCGCCGGGCTCTCGGCGCCCTCGCGACCGCCGTCCGGACCCCGGTCTTCTGGCTGCTCGCGGGCGGGTTCGCGATCTGCGGCGCCTCCACCAACGGCCTCGTCGGCACGCACTTCATCCCGGCCGCCCACGACCACGGGATGCCGGAGACCACGGCGGCGAGCCTGCTCGCGCTCGTCGGCATCTTCGACGTGGTCGGCACGATCTTCTCCGGCTGGCTCACCGACCGGGTCGACTCGCGGGTGCTGCTCGGTGTCTACTACTTCCTGCGCGGCTGCTCGCTGCTGGTCCTGCCGAGCCTGTTCGCCCGGACCGCGCACCCGAGCATGCTGGTGTTCATCATCTTCTACGGGCTCGACTGGGTGGCGACGGTGCCGCCCACGGTCGCCCTGTGCCGGGAGCACTTCGGGCTGACCGGCCCGATCGTCTTCGGCTGGGTCTTCGCGTCCCACCAGATCGGCGCGGCCGCCGCAGCCATCACGGCCGGCATCATCCGCGATCACCTCGGCGACTACGCGGCCGCCTGGTACGGCGCGGGCGTCCTCTGCCTTCTCGCCGCCTTCCTGTCGATCCGGATCAAGAGGCGGATTATTACTGGTTAAAACGCTTTGCTTAGTGTTTACCGAAGCGTCGTGCGCGCCGCCTACAGTTCCGGGCGTGGCCGAGACCCTGGCCGAGGAGCTGCTGCTTCTCGCCTATGACCTGCGCGGAAAGTGCCGCATGGGCCCCGTGGAGCTGGACTGCGGGGTCGGCGGCGCGATGCTGTCGGACCTCCGGCTCGCCGGCCGGCTGCGGCTGAGCGGCACGGCACTGGCCGTCGACGACCCCGAACCCGTCGGCGACCCGGTCCTCGACGCCCTGCTCACCGACATCGCGGCCTCGCCGCGCAGCCGTACGCCCCAGGAGTGGGTGACGCGCCTGCGCGCGACGGACCACCAGCAGCGCCTGCTGGCACGCCTGGCCGACCGGGGCCAGGTCGCGGTCGACCGCCACCGTACGCTCGGCGTCTTCGTCGAGACCCGATACCCGGTCCGGGACATCGTGGGGCTGTGGGAGGCGCAGCAGCGGGTGGTCGCCGCCGTCACGACGGGTGCGGCGCCCACCGACGCCCGTACGTTCGCCCTCGGCGCGCTCGTGGCGGCCTCGGGGCTGGGGAAGGCGGTCTTCGCGACCTCCGGGAACTGGCGGATCCTCCGCGACCGGATGCGCGAGATGACGGCCGGCGACTGGGTCGCCGACGCCGTACGCCGGGCCCTCTCGGTCGAGCACCGGAGCGTCTCCGCCTGACCGGTGCTCGCCGCCGAGGGCTCCGGGCCGTCAGCCGGTGAAGGCCAGGGCGTCGATCTCGACCAGCATCGACTCGTGCGGCAGGGTGACGAACACGGTGGTCCGGCAGGGGAGCACCCCACCCGGGCAGTTCTCCTCGACGAACTCGCCGTACACCTCGTTCATGGCGGCGAAATCGTCCCGTTCGGTCAGGTAGACGCGGAACATCACGACGTCCTCGACGCTCGCGCCGCCGGCCTCCAGGACCGCCTTGACGTTCGCCAGGGTCCGCCTCGTCTGCGCCTTCACGTCGCCCGGGTGAACGTACTCGCCGGACTCCGGGTCCTGCGGGCCCTGCCCCGACACCTGGATGAGCGGTCCCCGGCGCACGCCCTGGGAGAACACCCACGCCGGGGCGGGCGCGCCCTCGGTCCGGATCTCGATCTTGTCAGCCATGGCCGTTCCCTTCGATCTCGGTGTATCCGCAGTCGGCGGAGATGGTGCGAGCGGTCGTGAGCAGGTCGGGAAGCAGATCGAGCACCTCGGCGCGGCTCAGCAGGACGTGCGGCACCGAGATCGAGACGGCCGCCGCCACCCGCCCGCTCGCGTCGCGAACGGGCGCGGCGACGCAGGTGATGAACGTCTCGTGCTCCGCGTCGTCCACGGCGTAGCCCTGCCGGGCCACCCGGGCCAGCTCGACGAGCAGGGACGCCGGGTCGGTGATGGTGTTCTCGGTGAACCGGGTGTAGTCGATCGCCCGGGCGACCTCGCGCCGTCGCTCCTCGGGCAGGTCGGCCAGGAGCACCTTGGCCAGGGCCGTGCAGTGCAGCGGTACGCGGAGACCGACTCGGGAGTACATCTGGATCGACTGCCCGGAGTCGTGCTTGTCCAGGTAGAACACCTCGCCGCCCTCGTAGACGCCGAGGTGCACGGTCTGCCCGGTGGACCGGCTCAGGCGTTCGAGGCGGGGCGCGGCGATGGCGCGGATCTCACGTTGGGCGAGGGCCGAGTCGGCCAGCGCGAACAACCGGGCGCCCAGGTGGAACCGGTGGAGGCCGTCGCGGTAGACGAACCGCTCGTCCTCGAGCGTGCGCAGCAGCCGCAGGACGGTGGTCTTGTGCACGCCGAGCTCACCGGCGAGGTCGTCGAGGGACCGCGGCCCCTTCTCCAGGCCGACGAGTATCCGCAACGCGCGCGCCAGGCTCTGGCTCACCGCACCCTCCGCTCATCGCCGCCGGTCCCGCCGGGGCCGGTCCCGGTTCCGCAGCATGATGTCCCATTGCTGCTCACCTGCGACACATGCCCCATTGACTCTCGCGTGGCGGCGATGCTACAACCACTGGAACATATCGCGCAACGGACGTTGCAGAATACGCAACGCCGGAGGTGATCGTGGCAGAGAAGATCGACAAGGACGCCGTCAGCGCGCTGCGCGACGAGCGTCTCGACTGGCGCTTCAAAGCGGTGCCCGCATCCGCTCACGGCTCGACCGTCGGGGAGTTCCTCGCGGCGCGCCCGGGGCTCGAGGAGTTCGGCACGCCACTGCTGACCCTGGACGCCGCCGCCCTCGACCACAACATCGCCACGATGGCCGGCTGGGCCGCCGCCGCGGGCGTCCACCTCGCGCCGCACGGCAAGACGACGATGGCGCCCGCGCTGTGGCAGCGGCAGCTCGACGCCGGCGCCTGGGGGATCACCCTCGCGAACCTCCCGCAGCTGCGGGTCGGGCGGGCGTTCGGGGTGAGCCGGCTGATGCTCGCGAACGCCCTGCTCGATCCGGCCGGGCTGGCGTGGGTGGCGGCCGAGCTCGACCGCGACCCGGACTTCGAGTTCACGTGCTGGGTCGACTCGGTGCGCGCGGTGGAGCTCATGGACGCCGCCCTGCGAGCGGCCGGGGCGCGGCGTCCCGTCGACGTCTGCGTCGAGCTGGGCGGTCCGCACGGCCGCACCGGGGCCCGCGACGACCGTGAGGCGCTGCGGATCGCCGACGCCGTCCGCGCGACGCCGGCCCTGCGCCTGGCCGGTGTCGGCGGCTACGAGGGCGCGCTCGCCCACGACGCCTCCTCCGCCGGGCTCGGCGCGGTCCAGGCGTACCTGGAGCGGGTCGCGGCGCTGCACGAGCGGATGCCGTACGAGACCCCCGACCCGGTGGTGACCGCGGGCGGCAGCGCCTACTTCGACCAGGTCGTCGAGGTCCTCGGCGGCCTCACCGGCCGGGTGGTGCTGCGCAGCGGCGCGTACGTCATCCACGACGACGGCTTCTACCGCGCCATCTCGCCGTTCGCGCGGGGCGCGGGGACGCCGTTCCGTCCGGCCATGCACGGGTGGGCACGTGTGGTCTCCCGGCCGGAGCCGGGCCTGGCGCTGCTCGACGGCGGAAAACGCGACTTCCCCTACGACGAAGGGCTGCCCGAGCCGCAGTCGATCCGCGGCAAGGGCGCACTCGACGGCGCCCGGATCGGCGCGCTCAACGACCAGCACGCCTTCCTCCGGCCGGCGGACGGCGCGGTGCTGCCGGACGTCGAGGTCGGAGACGTGATCCGCCTCGGGCTCTCCCATCCCTGCACGGCCTTCGACAAGTGGACGCTCATCCCCGTGGTGGACCCCGCCGGCGTGGTCGTCGACCTCGTGCGGACGTGGTTCTGATGGCCGACCTGGTCATCCGGGGCGCGTACGTCGTCGACGGCACGGGCGCCCCGGGGCGTACGGCCGACGTCGCCGTCACCGACGGCCGGATCAGCGGCGTCGGCGGCGCGCCCAGCGGCCGCCGGGTCCTCGACGCCTCCGGGCTCGCGCTCGCCCCCGGGTTCATCGACATGCACGCCCACTCGGACCTGCGGCTGCTCGTCGAGCCCGACCACGAGGCCAAGGTGAGTCAGGGCGTCACCACCGAGGTCCTCGGCCAGGACGGCCTGTCCTACGCCCCCGTCGACGACACCACGCTGGGCCAGACCCGCCAGGCCATCGCCGGCTGGAACGGCGACCCGCCCGGCTTCGCCTGGAACTGGCGGAGCGTCGGCGAATACCTCGACCGGCTCGACCAGGGCATCGCGGTCAACGCCTGCTACCTCGTCCCGCAGGGCTCGGTGCGGATGCTCGCGATGGGCTGGGCCGACCGGCCGGCCACCGACGCGGAGCTGGCCCGCCAGAAGGACCTCGTGTCCACCGGCATGCGCGAGGGCGCGGTGGGGATGTCCAGCGGGCTCACCTACGCACCCGGCATGTACGCCACGACGGCCGAGCTGGTGGAGCTGTGCCGGGTCGTGGCCGGGCTCGGCGGCTTCTACTCGCCGCACCACCGCTCGTACGGCGCCGGAGCCCTCGAGGCCTACGCCGAGATGATCGAGGTCTCCCGCGCCTCCGGCTGCCCGCTGCACCTCGCGCACGCGACGATGAACTTCCGCGTCAACGCCGGCCGCGCCCCCGAACTGCTGGCCCTGCTGGACGACGCGATCGCCGGCGGCTGCGACATCACGCTCGACACCTATCCGTACCTCCCGGGCTCGACCACGCTCGCGGCGCTGCTGCCGAGCTGGGCGTCCGCCGGCGGGCCGGACGCCATCCTGGCCCGGCTGCGCGACCCCGCCGAGCGGAAGCGGATCCGGCACACGATGGAGATCGAGGGCTCCGACGGCTCCCACGGCGTGCCGATCGAGTGGGAGACCGTCCAGATCTCCGGCGCGCGCGACCCCGCCGTCGTCGGCCGGACCCTCGCCGAGCTGGCCACCACGTCGGGCCGGACCCCGTTCGACGTCTACTGCGACCGGCTCCTCGCCGACGAGCTCGCGACGACGATCCTGCAGCTCGTCGGGGACGAGGAGAACGTCCGCGCGATCATGCGGCATCCGGCGCACACCGGCGGAAGCGACGGCCTGCTCGCCGCGGCCCGGCCCCATCCCCGCGCCTGGGGCACGTTCCCCCGGTACCTCGGCCACTACGTCCGCGAGCTGGGCGTCCTCCCGCTCGAAGAGTGCGTCGCGCACCTGACCGGACGCCCGGCGCGGCGGCTCAAGCTGACCGACCGCGGACTGATCCGGCCCGGCCACCACGCCGACCTCGTCCTGTTCGACCCGGCGACCGTGCGCGACACCGCGACGTTCGACGAGCCACGGCGGCGGCCCGAGGGCGTCCCGTACGTCTTCGTCGGCGGCGTCGTCGTCATCGCCGACGGCCGGCACACCGGGGCGCTGCCCGGACGGTCGCTGCGCCGCACCCCGCGCGGAGACACCCGCTGAGCCCGGCGGTCGACGAGACCGCTCCGATCATCCGAGCCCCCCGAGATCACCCGAGCCCCCCGAGATCACCCGAGCCCCCCGAGATCACCCCGGAAACCGAGCCCCCTGAGGCGCTCCGACAACTCGAGCCCCCCGAGACCGCCCCGACAACTCGAGCCCTCCTCTCCGAGACCGCGCCCATCACCTGAGCCTTCTTCCCCCGGATCCCCGCCGCACCGCGGGTGATCACCCCGCTCCCGAAGGGTCACATCATGCACTGGCTGCAACACGAGACCGGAGGTCTGCTGCTGCTCTGCGCCGCGGCGATCGCCGTTCTGCTCTTCCTCATCATCAAGGTCAGGCTCGAGCCGTTCATCGCGCTCCTGGTGTCCGGCCTGCTGCTCGCGCTGGCCGCCGGCCTGAGCGTGAACCAGATCGTGGGCACGGCGCTGAGTTCCAAGACGTCCCTCCTGGAGACCGGGTTCGGCGCGATCCTCGGGCACATCGCGCCGATCATCGGGCTCGGCACGATCCTCGGGGCGATCCTGGAGGCCTCAGGAGGCGCCGACGTCCTGACCCGGC
The DNA here is from genome assembly GCF_039542055.1 of Actinoallomurus vinaceus. Classification (NCBI taxonomy): domain Bacteria; kingdom Bacillati; phylum Actinomycetota; class Actinomycetes; order Streptosporangiales; family Thermomonosporaceae; genus Actinoallomurus; species Actinoallomurus vinaceus. The sequence continues at coordinate 601,248 of NZ_BAABHK010000003.1, read as the reverse complement.
GGCTGCTGGGGGTGTTCGGCGAGAAGGGCGCCCCGCTGGCGATGGGCCTGTCCGGCCTCATCTTCGGCATCCCGGTCTTCTTCGACATCGGCATCTTCGTCCTCGCCCCGCTCGTGTACATCACGGCCCGGCGCGGCGGGCGCTCCCTGATCCGCTACGCGCTCCCGCTGCTCGCCGGGCTGTCGATGACCCACGCGTTCCTGCCGCCGCACCCCGGTCCCGTGGCCGTCGCCGGGCTGCTCGGGGTCAGCCTCGGCTGGCTCATCGTCATGGGACTGGCCTGCGGCATCCCGGCGTTCCTCGTCGCCGGCGTCGCGTGGGGCGCCTGGATCGGCGAGCGGGTGCGCGTCGAGGTGCCCGAGGACTACGTCGTCGGCGAGGAGAGCGCCGAGCGCGCGGAGCGGCCCGAACCGCCCCTCAGCCTGGTGGGCGCGATCATCGCCGTGCCGCTCGTGCTGATCCTGCTCGCCACCTTCGGCACCGTCTGGTGGAAGAACAGCTCCGCGCTTCCCGTGCTGACCTTCCTCGGCACGCCCGCCGTCGCCCTGACCATCGCCGTCCTGCTCGCGATGTGGCTGCTCGGCACGCGCCGCGGCATCCCGGCGGCCGAGCTCGCCTCGCTGGCGTCCGCGTCGCTGCGCCCGGTCGGCATGATCCTCCTGGTCGTCGGCGGCGGCGCGTTCTTCGGCGCGGTCATCTCCGCGACCGGCGTGGGCAAGGCCCTGGCCGCCACGATGTCCGACGCGGGACTGCCGGTCATCGTCCTCGCCTACCTGATCAGCTGCGGGCTCCGGCTCGCCCAGGGATCGGCGACGGTCGCGCTCGTCGCCACCGGCGGCATCATCGGGCCCCTGGTCCAGAGCCATCACTACAGCCAGGCGCACCTCGCGCTGATCGCCATGGCGGTCGCGGCCGGCTCGATCATCGCCTCGCACGTCAACGACGGCGGCTTCTGGATCGTGTCCCGCTACTTCAACATGTCGGTCAAGGACACGCTGAAGACCTGGACCGTGCTCGAGACGATCCTCTCCGTCGTCGGGTTCGCCATGGCGGGCCTGCTCAGCACGGTGATCTGAACAGGCGTTGTCGCTCCCGCCGCTCTTCGGCCACACGCCTCGGCGGCGTGTGGCCGAAGACCGCGGACTACCGGCCGGGCAGGGCGGTGACGGTGCCCGCGCCGACCGTACGGCCGCCCTCGCGGATCGCGAAGCCGAGGCCCTCCTCCAGGGCGACCGGCCGGCCCAGCTCCACCGTCATCGTGACGGTGTCACCGGGCAGCGCCATCCCGCCCTCGCCCAGGTCGATGTCGCCGACCACGTCCGTCGTCCGGATGTGGAACTGCGGCCGGTACCCGGTGAAGAACGGCCGGTTCCGGCCGCCCTCCTCCGCGCCGAGGACGTACACCTCGGCCTGGAACCGCGCGTGCGGGCGGATCGCCCCCGGCGCGGCGACGACCTGGCCGCGGCGCACCTGCTCCCGGCGGACGCCCCGCAGCAGCACGGCCGCGTTGTCGCCGGCCTCCGCGTGGTCCATCGCCCGGCCGAACGTCTCCAGCCCGGTGGCGACCGTGGTCAGGGTCGCGCCCAGTCCGACGACCTCGACGTGGTCGCCGGTCCGGATCGCGCCCTGCTCGACGACGCCGGTGACGACGGTGCCCCGCCCGGTGATCGTCAGCACGTTCTCGATCGGCAGCAGGAACGGCCGGTCGAGGATCCGCGCCGGGATCGGCACGTACGCGTCGACGGCCGCGAGGAGGTCCTCGATCCGCCTCGTCCAGTACGGGTCGTCCTCGAGGGCCCGCAGCCCGGACACGCGGACCACGGGGATCTCCTCCCCGGGGAAGCCGTACGCCGACAGCAGCTCACGGACCTCCAGCTCGACCAGGTCGAGCAGCTCGGCGTCCTCGACGGCGTCGGCCTTGTTGAGGGCGACGACGATGTGGCGGACGCCCACCTGCCGGGCGAGCACCACGTGCTCCCGCGTCTGGGGCATCGCGCCGTCGAGCGCGGACACGACGAGGATCGCCCCGTCGATCTGCGCGGCGCCGGTGACCATGTTCTTGATGTAGTCGGCGTGTCCCGGCATGTCGACGTGGGCGTAGTGCCGCGTCGGCGTCTCGTACTCCACGTGCGCGATGTTGATCGTGATGCCGCGGTCGCGCTCCTCCGGGGCGCGGTCGATGCCCTCGAAGGGCACGACCCGGGCCAGCCCCTGCCGGCTCAGCACCTTGGTGATCGCCGCGGTGAGGGTGGTCTTGCCGTGGTCGACGTGACCCATCGTGCCGATGTTGAGATGCGGCTTGCCGCGTTCGTAGACCTGCTTGGCCATGGTTCGTCCTCGCGTCGTGATCGAACGTGAGAACCCGGGCAGGGGGCGACGCCTCTGCCGTGCCACCCTCCTCCGCGGGTTCTCGAAGGACGGGGCGGAGGAGGGTCAGCGTCGCAGGCCGTCGGCGAGCACGGCCGCGGCGCCCGGCGCGTCGAGGTGCGCGGGCGACAGGAGGGCGGCCATGCGGAACATGCCACGAAGGTACGGCGCGCGGCGCCGCTGGTCGATCGATTTTTCCGCCGAGGACCTCCGGGACTCCCGGCCCGCCGGGCCTCGGCGATCAGAACCCGCCAGGCCTTGGCGATCAGTGCCCGCCGGGTCTCGGCGGTCAGGAGCGGACGGTCACCGACAGGTTCGCCAGGCGGTCCTGGTCGTCGAACTCCACGACACAGGAGCCGCCGTCCGGCAGCGTCGCGGTGATCGACGTCTCGGCCTGCCGGTACGCCAGCCGGTGGTGGCTGAAGAACCGCATGACGGTCAGCCGGTGGTCGGCGGGGAACAGGGAGAGCCCGCCCGTGATCAGGCGGGGTGCCGTGACGGAGTCCCACGCGGCCGCCGGAACGGCCGGGTCGCGGACGGCGAAGTAGGCGACCCCGCCGTCGTAGGGGCCGGGGATCATGCCGGCCAGGCCGAGCATGCCGGTGGCGACCATGGCGACCAGTTCACCGCCGTTCCGCGCCGGCCCCTCGTACCAGGACAGGTCCAGCTCGCGCGAGGTCATCTCGGGGATTCCGAGGCGGGAGCCCATGGCCTGCGGGTTCAGCACCGCCGGGTGGGAGGGACCGAACTGGGGGTTGGCCCAGCCCCACAGCCAGCTGCGGTCGTTCTCGGCGAAGCTCCCGATGAGGGCCACGTGCAGGGTGACGTCCCCCTGCGTGTAGGTGCCGGTCGTCAGGTCGGTGCTCCAGTCGGCCGCCGGCAGGAATTCCGCCAAAACCTCCTGTTGCTGTGCGGCGACCGCCGCGTAGGCGGCCCCAAGCCGCTCGAACGCCGGGCTGAATCCAGACATGGCGGGCACACTATCTCAGAAGATCTATGCCGCGACGTGGGCCAGGAGGCGTCCAGGTTAAGGCGGTACGCTGCGATGTTCACCGACGCCGGGGGAGGGCGAGTGGCGAGCCGGATTCGCGCAGGAGTGCTGGCGGCGCTTGCGATCACCGTACTGGGCGTGCCGATCGGGCTGCTGTGGGTCGCCCTCGCACCCCGGACGACCTATCAGATGGCGGGCGGCAAGGCGCTCCTCGCCGATCCGGAGACCCAGACGCTGATCGCGGCGGACGGCTGGTTCGCCGTGGTCACCGCCGCGATGGGCCTGCTGTGCGGCGTCGCCGCCTATGTCCTGGCCGGGCGCCTGGGCGAGCTCGGCCTGCTCGTCGGGACCGCGGTGGGCGCCGTCGCGGCGGCCGTCGTGGCGTGGCGGCTGGGCCATTTCTTCGGCTTGGGCGCCTACCACCACGCGCTGCGGGCGGGCGCGGACGGCACGCTGGTCCGGGCCCCGCTCGCCCTGCACGCCCTCGGCGTGGTCCTCGCCTGGCCGCTGACGGCGGCGGTGGTGTTCGGCCTGCTGGAGGCGCTGGACGTGGCGGGCCGGGAGAAGCGCAGGCGGCTAGCCGCGGGCGATCCCGGCCGTGGCGGCGCCGGTCAGCCGTACCAGGTCGGCGGGGGCCAGTTCGATCTGGAGGCCACGCCGACCGGCCGAGACGTAGATCGTCGGGAATCCTGACGCGGACGAGTCGACGACCGTCGGCAGCCGCTTGCGCTGCCCGAGCGGGCTGATGCCGCCCCGGACGTAGCCGGTGACGCGCTCGGCCTGCGCCGGGTCGGCCATGGCGGCGCGCTTGCCGCCGGCCGCGGCGGCCAGGGCCTTGAGGTCGAGCGTGGACGACACCGGCACGACCGCGACGGTGAGGTCGCCGTCGACCTCGGCCACCAGCGTCTTGAAGAGCCGGTCGTGCGGCACGCCGAGGGCGTCGGCCGCCGCTTCGCCGTAGGAGTCCGCTTCGGGGTCGGCCTCGTACGGGTGCAGGGTGAAGGGGATTCCGGCGCGCGTCGCCGACACGGTCGCGGGCGTGCCCTTGCCGCCCGATCGCCGGTTGGATGCCACTGGTGCCTCTTGCCTTTCTGCGGAATCGGGTCAGTTGGGACTGACGGTGCCGCCGAGGAACTCCGCGGCGGGCACGGTCGGGAAGGCCTCCAGCAGGAGGTTCTCCCGGCGGAGCAGGCCGTATTCGAGGTGGAGCCGGGTCGCGGCGTCCTCGGCCTCGAGCAACCGCTGCTTGTCCGGGCGGTCCAGGACCACGGAGGCGCCGACCAGATACGAGAGCTCGACGGGATCCGTCGGCAGGTCGTCGAGGTCGGCCACCTCGGCGCCGTGTTCGACCAGTCGGTCGCAGTAGCGGTGGAACAGACGGCTCACCGGTCCCGTGACCTTGTCGGCCCCGGGGCCGTCCTCCTCCGGCAGCAGGGTGACGTCGGCGCGGAGGTAGGAGAGCGAGTCGTCGATCTGCTCGATGTGGAAGCGCGAGCCGCCGGTCGTGACGACGTCGTACCGGCCGTCGTCGTGCTGCTGGACGCCGCGGATCTCCGCGGTGCAGCCGACCGACGCGAGCCGGCGGGCGGCACCGGGGCCGACCTCATGACCGAGCTCGATCGAGACGACGCCGAACCGATGCGGCTCTTCGGACTCGAGGAGATCGCGCATCAGCTCGCGGTACCGCTCCTCGAAGACCTGCAGGGGCAGCACCAGCCCCGGGAACAGCACGGCTCCCAGCGGAAAGATCGGCAGCCGTTCGGTCACGGCGTCAGCGTACGACGTCCCGGCCCTCGCCGTCGCGCCGGTTTCGGCCAATTCGTGATCTACAATGTAAAGGGCGTGGCCTGGAACGATCATCAGGGCGAGGTCGGGAACGTTCCACGGGCGGTGTGACCGTAGTCACCTTGAACTAGATCGCGTCAACCGGCACACACCACCACGACCTGCGGAGTTACGGTCTGACGACCGCGCGGCCACGCCGCCGCGGCACGGCGGTACTTCCCGCCGGTGTTTTCGCTCGGAGGCCCGTATGTGGCTCAGCATGTTCTTCCTGACGATCGCCAGCCTGTGCGTCGGATTCATCCTCGGCTGGATCGTCGCCCGCCCTCGCCGCTGGCACACCTTCCCCGACGTCGGCCCGGCGGCGGCCGACCGCTCCGAGAACCGGCAGGAGTTCACCGGGGGCGCACGGCCGGGCGCGTAGCGTCTGGATGATCACTGCGCGGCGGCGTCCTGGTCGTGCGCCGGGCTTGAAGTGCGCGCAGACTGCCACCGATCTCCTTCGGTGATCTATTGATTACGCTAAGAAATGGTAATCGTGGTGTCGGTGATGTTCGCCGAGAGGGCACTCCGCCGTCTCGGAGGGTGAGACCGGCGTCCGGGCCGGTGAGGGTCCTTCGTAGACTGATCAGGTGATATCCCGTATCGACCTGCGCGGGTCCCTGCCGGACGACCTGCGCTCCGTGCTGCCGAGAGCCGAGCTCGACGTTGAGGCCGCCCTGGAGAAGGTGCGGCCCATCTGCGATGACGTACGCCATCGCGGCGCCGAGGCCGTACGGGACTACACCGCGCGCTTCGACGGAGTGAAGGTCGAGTCGCTGCGGGTGCCCGCCGAGACCATCGGCCGCGCACTCGACGAGCTGGATCCGGCCGTCCGCGACGCGCTCGAGGAGTGCATCCGCCGCACCCGCGTCGTCCACCGCGCCCAGCGGCGCACCGACGTCACCACCCAGGTGGTGCCGGGCGGCACCGTCACCGAGCGGTGGGTGCCGGTGGAGCGGGTCGGGCTCTACGTCCCCGGCGGCCAGGCCGTCTACCCCTCCAGCGTCGTGATGAACGTCGTGCCCGCGCAGGAGGCGGGGGTCGAGTCCCTTGCCGTGACCTCGCCGCCGCAGCAGGAGTTCGGGGGGCTGCCGCACCCGACGATCCTCGCGACGTGCGCGCTGCTCGGCGTGGACGAGGTGTACGCCGCGGGCGGCGCGCAGGCCGTCGCGATGTTCGCCTACGGCACCGAGGAGTGCCGGCGTGTCGACATGGTGACCGGGCCCGGCAACATCTGGGTCGCGGCGGCCAAACGGCTGCTCAAGGGCGTGATCGGCATCGACTCCGAGGCCGGTCCCACCGAGGTCGCGGTTCTGGCCGACGCCACCGCGGACCCGGTGCACGTCGCCGCCGACCTGATCAGCCAGGCCGAGCACGACACGCTCGCCGCGGCCGTCCTCGTGACCGACTCCGAGGAGCTGGCCGCCGCCGTGGAGCGCGAGCTGGCCGCCCAGGTCGCGCGCACCAAGCACAGTGAGCGGATCACCGCCGCGCTGGACGGCCGCCAGTCGGGAATCGTCCTCGTCGACGGCGTCGACGCGGGGCTGAAGGTCGTCGACGCCTACGCCGCCGAGCACCTGGAGATCCAGACCGCCGACGCCCGTACGGTCGCGGCCCGGGTCCGCAACGCGGGGGCGATCTTCGTCGGCCCGCACGCGCCGGTGTCGCTCGGCGACTACATGGCCGGCTCGAACCACGTGCTGCCCACGGGCGGGTGCGCCTGCCACTCCAGCGGCCTGTCGGTGCAGACGTTCCTGCGCGGCATCCACGTGGTCGACTACGACGAGGCCGCCCTGGCGGAGGCGACCCGGCGGGTCGTCACGCTCGCCGAGGCCGAGGACCTGCCCGCCCACGGCGCCGCCATGAAGGCGCGGTTCGATTGGGGAATCCCCGAGTGACCTCCTTGAGCGATCTGCCGATCCGCGACGACCTGCGCGGGAAGGAGCCGTACGGCGCGCCGCAGCTGGATGTGCCCGTACGGCTCAACACGAACGAGAACCCCTATCCGCCGTCGCCGCGGCTGGTCGAGGCGCTCGGCCGCGCGGTGGCCGACGTCGCCGGCGGCCTCAACCGCTACCCCGACCGCGACGCCGTCGAGCTGCGCAAGGACCTCGCCGACTACCTCGGCCACGGGGTCACCGCACGCCAGGTGTGGGCGGCCAACGGCTCGAACGAGATCATCCAGCAGATCCTGCAGGCGTTCGGCGGCCCGGGGCGTTCCGCGATGGGCTTCGAGCCGTCGTACTCCATGCACCCGATCATCACGCGGGTCAGCGGCACGGCGTGGATCGACGCCTACCGCGACGAGGACTTCGGGCTGGAGGCCGAGCGGGCGGTCGCGGCGGTCGAGGAGCACCGGCCCGACATCGTGTTCCTGACCTCGCCGAACAACCCGACGGGCACGTCGCTGACGCTCGAGGCGATCGAGGCGGTGCTGAAGGTCGCGCCGGGCATGGTCGTGGTCGACGAGGCGTACGCCGAGTTCCGGCGGGAGGGCACGCCGAGCGCGCTGTCGCTGCTGCCCGGCAGTCCCCGGCTGATCGTGACCCGGACGATGAGCAAGGCGTTCGCGATGGCCGGCACCCGCGTGGGCTACCTCGCCGCCGACCCGGCGGTGATCGACGCGCTGCTGCTCGTCCGCCTGCCGTACCACCTGTCGGCGGTGACGCAGGCGGTCGCGCGCACGGCGATCGCGTTCCAGGAGGAGCTGCTGGGCGCGGTCCAGGCGCTGCGCACCGAGCGCGACGCGCTGGTCGGCTGGCTGCGCGGGGAGGGCTTCCAGGTCGCCGACTCCGACGCGAACTTCGTCCTGTTCGGGAGGTTTCCCGACCGGCGTGCCGTCTGGCAGGGCATGCTCGACCGAGGCGTGCTGATCCGCGAGGTGGGGCCGCCGGAGTGGCTGCGGGTGAGCGTCGGGACGCCCGAGGAGATGGCGGCGTTCCGCGCCGCGCTGAAGGAGAGTACGTGAGTTCAACCGGAGGAGAGCAGCGGATGCGGACCGGACGCGTCGAGCGGGGCACGAAGGAGACCCAGGTCCTCGTCGAGATCGACCTGGACGGCGCCGGGCGGGTGGACGTCGCCACCGGCGTCGGCTTCTTCGACCACATGCTGACGCAGCTGGGCAAGCACGGGTCGTTCGACCTGACCGTGAAGACCTCTGGCGACCTGCACATCGACAGCCACCACACGATCGAGGACACCGCGATCGCGCTGGGTCAGGCGCTCCGCGAGGCGCTGGGTGACAAGTCCGGTATCCGGCGGTTCGCGGACGCGAGTGTGCCGTTGGACGAGACGCTCGCCCAGGTCACGGTCGACCTGTCCGGCCGGCCGTACCTCGTGCACACCGAGCCGGAGGGCATCGCCCCGATGATCGGCCCGGACTACGACACGACGATGACCCGGCACATCTTCGAGGCGTTGGTGTTCAACGCCGCGATCTGCCTGCACGTCCACGTCCCGTACGGGCGCAACGCGCATCACATCGTCGAGGCCCAGTTCAAGGCCCTCGCGCGGGCGCTGCGCGACGCCGTCGCCCACGACCCGCGCGCGCACGGCATCCCCTCGACCAAGGGCACGCTGTGAAGAACGTCGTCGTCCTCGACTACGGATCGGGCAACCTGCGCTCCGCCGAGCGCGCCATCGCCCGCGTCGGCGCGGACGTCACGGTCACGGCCGACTTCGACGCCGCGCTGAACGCCGACGGCCTGGTCGTGCCGGGCGTCGGTGCCTTCGCCGCCTGCATGAACGGCCTGCGCGGCGTCCGGGGCGAGCAGATCATCGGCCGCCGGCTCGCCGGGGGCCGCCCGGTGCTGGGCATCTGCGTCGGCATGCAGATCCTGTTCGAGAAGGGCGTCGAGCACGGCATCGCCACCGACGGCTGCGCGGAGTGGCCGGGCACGGTGGAACGGATCGAGGCGCCGGTCCTGCCGCACATGGGCTGGAACACCGTGGAGGCCCCGGAGGGGACGGTCCTGTTCGCCGGCATCGAGCCGGACACCCGGTTCTACTTCGTGCACTCGTACGGCGTGCGCCGCTGGGAGATGGCGCCCGGCCGGTTCACCCCGCCGCTGGTGACCTGGAGCGAGCACGGCGAGCGTTTCGTCGCCGCGGTGGAGAACGGTCCGCTGAGCGCGACGCAGTTCCACCCGGAGAAGTCCGGTGACGCTGGGGCCGCGGTCCTGAAGAACTGGCTGTCGACGCTCTGATGAGCAAGGAGCGTCAGCGGCGGCGGGCCGAGCGGGAGGCCGAGCGCGAGCGCGCCGCCGCCGAGGCCGCCCGCCGGAACGCCCGTGCGGCCCGGCGCCGCGTGCTGGTCGCCAGGCTCACGCGGTGGGTGCCGCGCCGGTCCGGGCGGCCGGGCGGCATTCTCGCCCGCCGTCGCCGCGAGCAGAACGCCATCGTCGCGGTCGTGTTCGTGCTCGTCCAGGTCATCGCCTGGATGAATCTCTCTTCGTGGATGGAGCGGCTGGGAGTGCTGGCGCTGTCGGTGTTCCTGGTCCCCGTGTTCGTCACCCTCGCCTTCGACCGCAGGTCCTGAGGCCTTCTCGGGCTGCCCGGCGGAGGTCGCGGTGACGCCGCGTCCGGCGGGTGCGGCCGGCCGATGCCCCGCCGCGAACGTCATCGGTTCGGGGCGGTAGGCGTCGGGCGGGGAAACGATCTTCGTCGCTTCGGTTAACGATCTTGTGGAAACGCTCCCAAGTTGATTCGATCACGAAAACACCATACGGATGCGTATGGTGATGGCGTGATCATTTGGGAGGGCGCATGCCACAACGACGCAAGGCCATCATGTCCGTACTGACCGCGGCCATGATGTCGCTGGCACTGGGGACCGGGCAGGCTCGGGCCGATACGTCGCCCGACGCGGCGGCGTTCGCGGACGCGGACCAGACCCCGGCGGAGATCCAGGCCTACTGGACACCGGAACGCCTTCGCACTGCCGAGGAAGAGGCCACCGCGACCCCCGAACCCGACGACGAGGGGACCCCCACCACGACCCCTGCCTCGACGATGTCCGACAGCGGCACCGGCAGCGCGCCCCCCTCCGCCCGCACACGGGACGCCGACGCGCTGACGCCGTTCTCGGCGTCGAAGGTCTGGTCCGCGCACGGTACGCAGCCGGCCGCCACGATCGGCAAGCTCTACTACACCAACAATGCGGGAGGGCGTTACTACTGCTCCGCGACCGTGATCAACTCCGACAACCACAGCACCATCTGGACCGCCGGGCACTGCGTCACCGACGGGCACAAGCACTGGTACTCCAAGTTCCTGTTCGCCCCTGACTATCACGACGGACAGTGGCCGTACGGGACGTGGGCGTGGACGAAGGTGGCGGCTCCGCACGGCTACCACGACGGGAAGAGCCGGAGCTTCGACATGGCCGCGATCGCCCTCGCCCCGAACTCCGCCGGCCGCAGGGTCGGTGACGTCGTCGGATGGCAGGGGTACAAGTTCGGCAAGGCCTATGACCAGACGGACTGGTCCGACGTCCGCTCGTTCGGCTTCCCCGTGAACACCCATCCCTCCAGATCCGGGATCAGCGGTGCCGACCTGCGGTTCTGCGTCGACAGTAAGACGTACCGCGAGAGCCTCTTCCAGGTCGTCGACTGCGACATGGGCAGCGGCTCCAGCGGCGGCCCGTGGCTCGACGACCTGGACCTCTCGCGCGGCTGGGGCTACCTCATCGGGCACAACAGCCATCACACCGATGCCGGTTTCGCGACGGAGCGCAGCCCCTGGCTGGACAACGCCGCGATCAATGTCCGCGACACGGTCCGCCGCGCCTGAAACGACGCCGCAACACCCTCGCGGCCCCGGCGATCTTCCACCCGGAGAAGTCCGGTGGCGCCGGGGCCGTGGTCCTGAAGAACTGGCTGTCGACGCTCTGATGAGCAGCGCTCCCACTCCCTGTCGAGGTCTGCCGGGCGCTGCCGTGCGTGGCACCCGTGGGGAGGTTTCCGCCATCATCGACCCGCCGGAGTTCGCTGACGGGCGCCAGAGGCGCTCGTGGCCGACACGGCTGTGACGACCCCGCTAAGGAGATGGCTGCGATGACCCCCGACAGCGCCGTGACCTCCTCCAAGGACGTACCGTCCGACACGCTGCACCCGCCCCTGCGGCGGCCGGACCGCGTTGCCCCCCAGGGCCGTAAGTCGGCGTGGGCGGCGTTCCTCATGGGAGTGGTGGTCAGCGTCGCGGCGAATGTCGCGCACACCTGGCACCCGGCCGCCGCCACGTTGAAGACCTACGCAGCCCTGCACGGCGGTTCGACCGGCGGATGGCATCCGGAGCTCGGGGCGCAGTTGGCGGCGGCGTTCTACCCATGCGCGCTGCTGCTGACGATCGAACTGCTCACCCGGGTGAAGTGGCCGTCCGGCGCGGCATGGGCGTTCGCTCGTTTCGGCGGCACCGGCGTGGTCGCCGCGGTCGCCGCCGTGGTGTCCTACCGGCACATGGCCGGGCTCCTGGCCGCCTACGGGGAGGACGCTCTGACGGCGAGGATCGGGCCGTTGGCGGTCGACGGGCTGATGGTCGTCGCCTCCTTCGCCCTGCTGGCGATCGCCCGCGACCGTACGCCGGCCGCCATGGCGGCATCCGATACGGCCCGATCGGTGCACACCTCTCGACCCGCCACGGCCGCACCCGGCCCGTCTCCGACCACCGACGTCGCTCCCGACGCGACCCGATCGGGTGCGGCGCCGACCGACACGATCCGGGCCGCCGCCGCGGCGGCGGCGGAGACGCTTCGCTCGACCATGGCATCGGCCGACACGTCCCGATCGGTCATCGCGGCATCCCGGACGGCGGTCGACCTGGCGGCGCCCGAGACGACGAGGGCCGACACGGCGGGACGGCCCACGCGAGGCGCGTCGGGAACCGAGCTGCAGACCGTCGTGGCCCTCACCGACGCGGGACACCGCGACGGGCCCACGTCCGATCAGATCCGACAGGCGGCGCAGCCGCACGTGCCCGCGCGGCGAGGCAGCGACAGCCCCTTGCCGGAGGTCTCCAAGCGCCCGTCGAACGGCTCACGGCCGGAAGACGGTCGGCCCGACAGGACGAACAGCGCCACCGACGGTGGTACCGAGGCCGGCGCGGAGCAGTCGGCACCGCGAACGCCGCAGCGGCCCGACCCGTCCGACCTCCGTACGCGCGCCGGCGTCCTGCTCAGCCAGCGACCCGAGATGACAGGCCGGGAACTGGGGCGGGTCCTGGGCGTGTCGGAGCGACACGGCCAGCGGATAGCCACCGAGGTCCGGCGGTCGATGGCCGTCAACGGCAGTGGCCGTCATTAGCAACGGCGGCCAGGCCCGACGGTGAACGGGGCGTCCGGCCGAAAGGGTCGTGACGCGAATATCGGCGCACTCCAGCCGCCGGACCTGCCCGGCAGGACGACCGTCACCGCTTCGGTAGGGTTTCGGGTATGACACTGACGCTGCTTCCCGCGGTCGACGTCGCCGATGGCCAGGCCGTGCGCCTGGTCCAGGGCGAGGCCGGCACCGAGACCTCGTACGGCGAGCCCGTCGAGGCGGCCCTGGCCTGGCAGAGCGCGGGCGCGGAGTGGGTCCATCTGGTCGACCTGGACGCGGCGTTCGGCCGGGGTTCCAACCGCGAGCTGCTGGCCGCGGTGATCGGCAAGCTGGACGTCAAGGTCGAACTGTCCGGTGGCATCCGGGACGACGACTCGCTGGCCGCCGCGCTGGCGACCGGCTGCGCGCGCGTCAACATCGGGACGGCGGCGCTGGAGAACCCCGACTGGTGCCGCAAGATCATCGCCGAGCACGGCGACAAGATCGCGGTTGGGCTGGACGTGCGCGGCACCACGCTCGCCGCGCGCGGCTGGACCCGTGAGGGCGGCGACCTGTGGGAGGTGCTCGACCGCCTGGAGGCGGACGGTTGCCCGCGCTACGTCGTCACCGACGTGACGAAGGACGGCACGCTGCGCGGGCCCAACACCGAGCTGCTTCGCGAGGTGTGCGCGCGCACCGACCGTCCCGTCATCGCCTCGGGCGGCGTGTCGTCCCTGGACGACCTGCGGGCGCTCGCCGAACTCGTGCCGGTCGGCGTCGAGGGCGCCATCGTCGGCAAGGCGCTGTACGCCGGCGCGTTCACCCTGGAGGAGGCCCTGGCCACGGTGGGAGGGTCCGCGTGATCAAGCGGATCCCCTCGGGCGGGCCGTGGGAGGACGTCGTCGGCTATTCGCGGGTGGTCGTGGCCGGTCCGTGGGTGCTGGTCGCGGGCTGCACGTCGACGGTGGACGGCGAGGTCCGCCACGAGAACGACGCGTACGGCCAGACGAAGACCGCGTTCGGCATCGCCCTTCAGGCGGTGGAGGAGGCCGGCGCCACGGCCGAGGACGTCGTACGGACCCGGATGTACGTCCGGGACATCGCCGATGCCGAGGCCGTCGGGCGGGCGCACCACGAGATCTTCGGAGAGGTCCGCCCGGCCGCGACGATGATCGAGGTGTCCGGGTTCATCGATCACCGGATGCTGGTAGAGATCGAGGTGGACGCCTACTCCGAGGCGCTCCAGGACGGAGACAGGCCATGACCGTCGCGATCCGGGTGATCCCCTGCCTGGACGTCGACGCCGGGCGGGTGGTCAAGGGCGTCAACTTCGAGAACCTCCGGGACGCCGGCGACCCGGTCGAGCTGGCCCGGCGCTACGACGCCGAGGGCGCCGACGAGCTGACCTTCCTCGACATCACCGCCTCCAGCGGCGAGCGCGAGACGACGTACGAGGTCGTGCGCCGTACGGCCGAGCAGGTGTTCATCCCGCTCACCGTGGGCGGCGGCATCCGTACCGTCGATGACGTCGACCGGCTGCTCCGTGCCGGGGCCGACAAGGTGTCGATCAACACCGCGGCGATCGCCCGGCCGGAGTTCCTCCGGGAGGCGGCGCACCGGTTCGGCTCGCAGTGCATCGTGCTGTCGGTGGACGCCCGCCGCTCCGGCGACGGCTTCGAGGTGACCACGCACGGCGGACGGCGCGGCACGGGCATCGACGCGGTCGAGTGGGCGCGGCGCGGCGAGGAGCTCGGCGTCGGCGAGATCCTGCTCAACTCCATGGACGCCGACGGCACCAAGAACGGCTTCGACCTGGAGATGCTGCGGGCGGTCCGCGAGGTCGTCGGCGTGCCCGTCATCGCCAGCGGGGGAGCGGGCGCGCTCGAGCACTTCGCCCCGGCGATCGACGCGGGGGCCGACGCGGTGCTCGCCGCCAGCGTCTTCCACTTCGGCGAGCTCAAGATCGGCGAGGTCAAGGAGTCCATCCGCCAGGCGGGCCACCCCGTACGCTGACGGCACCCTGCGCGCCCGGTCTCCGGGTGCGGGAGCTCCGCTCTTCCCGCACTCTGCCGGAACGGCGATTCTCCCGTGGCCGACGGGGATGCGGGGTGACGTCCGTCTCGAATCCGCGTCGGGCAAGCATGTTCGCCGGTGAGCGGGGCACAGGTGGGACGTGTCCCACAGAAGTGACATAGCCCTTAACCCCGCGTTTCGGGCGGTCCGCCCGGTGCCTGGGCGCGTCGGCGCGCCCGTCGCCCCGTACGGTCCGTGGCGAGTCGATCACACTGAATGTGTACGGTTGTCACAAACGCACAATTCAGACATCCGGGGCCGAGGTCACTTCCGGGGGATGAGGAAACGGCTCTGGGCGAGGGATGATCATGCGTGCTCTAACGGTGGTGCCGTTGAAGGCGGGATCGCTCGAGGTCAGTGAGGTTCCCGAGCCCACACGGGGCGAGGGCGAACTGCTCGTCGACGGCGTCGCGCTCGGCGTGTGCGGCACGGACCGGGAGATCATCGCCGGTGATTACGGCTGGGCACCACCCGGCGAGGATCGGCTGATCCTCGGCCACGAGTCGCTCGGGCGGGTCCGGGAGGCCCCGGACGGCAGCGACTTCCACCCCGGTGACCTGATCGTCGGCATCGTGCGCCGGCCCGATCCGGTCCCGTGCGGCGCGTGCGCCCGCGGCGAGTTCGACATGTGCCGCAACGGCCGGTACACCGAGCGCGGCATCAAGCAGATCCACGGTTTCGGATCCGAGCGGTGGACCATCGAGGCCGACTACGCCGTCCGCATCGACCCGGCGCTGGGCGACCTCGGCGTGCTCATGGAGCCCACGAGCATCGTGGCCAAGGCCTGGGACCATATCGAGCGGATCGGCAACCGGGCCTGGTTCGAACCCCGCCGGCTTCTGGTGACCGGCGCCGGCCCGATCGGACTGCTGGCCGCCATGCTGGGCGCGCAGCGGGGGCTCGACGTCCACGTGCTCGACCGGGTCACCGCCGGGGTGAAGCCGAAGATCGTCGCCGACCTCGGCGCCACGTACCACACGGGGTCCGTCGACGACGTCACGGCCAAGGCGTGCCCGGACGTCGTCATCGAGGCCACGGGTGTCTCTCACCTCGTCATGGAGACGATCACCAATAACGCGGCGGCGAGCGTCGTGTGCCTGATGGGCGTCTCGCGCGGGGGCCATCGGATCGAGGTGGACGCCGGTTCGCTCAACCGGGAGATCGTCCTGGGGAACGACGCCGTCTTCGGATCGGTCAACGCAAACCATCGCCACTACGAACTGGCCGCCGAGGCGCTCCTGCGCGCGGACCGGTCCTGGCTGGCGCGACTCATCACCAACCGGCTGCCCCTCGAGCGAGCGCCCGAGACGCTCGAAGACGGCAGCGGAGACGACGTGAAAGTCGTCATCGACCTGTAGATCGGGATGAAAATGACCACACAAGTTCCCGTCGCGCGGCAGGAGCACCTCGCGCACGTCGTCTTCATCTCCGCCGCGGCGGCCCTCGGCGGTTTCCTGTTCGGGTATGACAGCGCGGTCATCAACGGGGCTGTGGACGGCATCAAAGGCCACTTCGGCATCGGAGCCGGCACCACCGGCCTGATCGTCTCCGCCGCACTGCTCGGCTCCGCGCTGGGCGCGGCGATCGCCGGAAAGCTCGCCGACCTCAAAGGACGTCTCATCGTCATGCGGCTGGCCGCCACGCTGTTCGTGGTCAGCAGTTTCGGAGCGATGTTCCCGTTCGCCGATTGGGAGCTGGCGTTCTGGCGGGTCATCAGCGGCGTCGCCATCGGCATGGCGTCGATGGTCTCCCCGGCGTACATCGCCGAGGTGGCGCCGCCCGCCTACCGTGGTCGGCTGGCGTCGTTCCAGCAACTGGCGATCGTGCTCGGCATCGCGATCTCGCAGCTCGTGAACTTCGCGATCGCGGCGCTGGCCGGAGGCAACACCCGAAACCATCTCGTCGGCATCGAGGCGTGGCAGTGGATGCTGGGCGCCGCGGCGGTCCCCGCGGCGATATACCTCGTATTCGCCCTGGTCATTCCCGAGTCGCCGCGTTACCTCGTCGAGGACGGGAAACTGGACCGGGCCCGTCAGGTCCTCTCCGAGGTCGAGGGCGACGTGGACCTCGACGCCCGGGTCCGCGAGATCCAGGCGTCGCTGAGGTTGGAGCACAAGCCGCGGCTGCGGGACCTTCGGGGACCCGCGATGGGACTGCTGCCGATCGTATGGGTGGGCATCGGCCTGTCCGTGCTCCAGCAGTTCGTCGGCATCAACGTGATCTTCTACTACTCCGCGTCGCTGTGGCACTCGGTCGGCATCTCCCAGACCAACTCGCTGCTGATCAGCCTGTCCACCTCGATCATCAACATCGTGGGCACCCTCATCGCGATCGCCTTCGTCGACAAGATCGGCCGCAAGCCGCTGGCGCTGATCGGCTCGGTCGGGATGACCCTCTCGCTGGCCACGATGGCCTGGGCGTTCAGCGCCGCGCGGAAGATCGGTCCCAACGATGTCCGGCTGCCGCACAACGAGGGCCTGGTGGCGCTGTTCACCGCGCACACGTACGTGCTGTTCTTCGCGTTGTCGTGGGGTGTCGTCGTCTGGGTCATGCTGGGCGAGATATTCCCCAACAAGATGAGGGCGGCCGCCATGTCCGTGGCCGTCGCGGCCCAGTGGATCGCCAACTGGCTGGTCACCGTGACCTTCCCGAGCCTGTCCCAGTGGAGCCTGTCCGGCGCGTACGTCGGATACTCGATCTTCGCCGCGCTGTCGGTGATCTTCGTGACCAGGTTCCTGCGTGAGACGAAGGGCAAGAAGCTCGAGGAGATGGGCTGACCGCCCGCAGGCCGACCGTCTGCAGGCCGACCGCTCGCAGGCCGACCGCTCGCAGGCTGACCGCTCGCAGGCCGACCGCTCGCAGGCTGACCGCTCGCAGGCTGACCGCTCGCAGGCTGACGGCCCGGGCCGGCCGGTGAGGAGGAGCGCATGGCCCTGCCCACGGCACGCCTGGGCACGACCGACATGGAGATCACCCGCGTCGGGTTCGGCGCCTGGGCGGTCGGGGGATCCTGGGAGTACGGCTGGGGTCCCCAGAGCGACGAGGAGTCGATCAACGCGATCCGGCATGCCGTGGACCAGGGCGTGAACTGGATCGACACCGCGGCGGTCTACGGTCTCGGTCACTCGGAGAAGGTCGTCGCCCAGGCGCTCAAGGGCGTCTCCGACCGCCCGTACGTCTTCACCAAGTGCGGGATGACCTGGGACGCCAACGGGGACGTCGCGCGCGTCGCCCGGCCGGAGACGATCCGCCGGGAGGTCGAGGACTCGCTGCGCCGGCTGCGGGTCGAGCGGATCGACCTCTACCAGGTGCACCAGACGCCCGAGGACGGCACGCCCGTGGAGATGTACTGGGAGACGATGGCGGAGTTGCACCAGGCGGGGAAGGTCCGGGCGATCGGCCTGTCCAACCACACCGCGCTGCGCCTGGAGAAGGCCGAGCAGGTCGCGCACGTCGACTCCCTGCAGCCGCCGTTCTCGCTGATCGACCGCATGGCCGCTCCGGAGATCGACTGGTGCGCCCGTAACGGCACCGGAGTGATCGTCTACTCGCCGATGCAGTCCGGCCTGCTGACCGGCGCGTTCTCCCGGCGGCGGGTCGACGCGCTGCCCGAGGACGACTGGCGGCGGCGCTCGCCGGACTTCACCACCGGGCTCGACGCCAACCTGGCGCTGGCCGACGCCCTACGCCCCGTCGCCGAACGGCACGGTGTGTCGCAGGCGGCCGTAGCGGTCGCCTGGACGCTCGCCTGGCCGGGCGTGACCGGCGCGATCGTCGGCGCCCGCGGCCCCGAGCAGGTCGACGGCTGGCTGCCCGCCGCGTCCCTGGAGCTCACCCCGGAGGACCTGGACGAGATCGCCGCGGCCGTCGTGCGCACCGACGCCGGCCGCGGCCCCGTACGCCCGTGACCTCGGGCGACTTCGGCGATCGGCTTCATCGCGCGTTGGCGGGGGTCTCGTACGCCCGTGGCCTCGGGCGACTTCGGCGATCGGCTTCATCGCGCGTTGGCGGGGGTCTCGTACGCCCGTGGCCTCGGGCGACTTCGGCGATCGGCTTCATCGCGCGTTGGCGGGGGTCTCGTACGCCCGTGGCCTCAGGCGATCTCCACGATCGCCTCGACCTCGACCGGCACCGCGAACGGCAGGGCGCACACGCCGATCGCGGAGCGGGCGTGGCGGCCCGCGTCGCCCCACAGGTCGCAGACGAGGTCGCTGAAGCCGTTGACGACGGCAGGTGTCTGCTCGAAGCCGGGAGTGCAGTTCACGTATCCGGTGACCTTGATCCATCGCCGTACGCGCGTCAGCTCGCCGAACTCGCGTTTGAGGGACGCGAGGGCCGCGAGGGCGCACTGCCGGGCCGCCGCCCGGCCCTCTTCCACGGTGAGGTCCGCGCCGACCTTTCCGCGGGCGAGCCGGCGCGGCCCGTCGGCCGGGCCGTGCCCGGACAGGTACGCCAGCGGGCCTGCCACCGTGACGAACTCCAGCCGCAGGGCGACGCCGGGCGGAGCGGCGATGGGGGAGGGGAGGACCGCCCCCAGCTCGGACAGGCGTCGTTCGATCAGATCCATGTCGGGCAACCTAGAGAAGTGAAACGCTGTTCCGCAAGATCTTGAAAAATGAAACGCCATTCCGTTATCGTCCCGGTCCATGGTTCCGCGTAACGACGGCGACGAGCAGCCGGTCCAGGCCGTCGCCCATGCCCTCGACGTTCTCGAACTCCTCGCGGCCGAGGGGCCCCGGTCCCTCGGCCGGATCGCCGAGTCCTGCGGGCGGTCGAAGGCGACCACGCATCGGCTGCTCGCCACCCTGGTGACCCGGGGCTACGCCGAGCAGGACCCCGAGACGGGCATGTACCGGGCCGGCCTGCGCTGCGTGGAGCTCGGCATGAGCGTCCTTGCGGGAGTGCGGATCGGTGACGTCGCCCGGCCACACCTGGAGGAGCTGAACGCCGCCACCGGCGAGGTCGTCCACCTGTGCGTGTACGACCGGGGCGAGGTCGTCTACATCGCCAAACTGGACTCCCGCCTGCCGGTCGCGCCCCAGTCCCGCGTCGGTGCCCGCGCCCCGGCACACTGCGTGGCCCCCGGCCGGGCACTCCTCGCCTATCAGCCGCCCGCCGAGTTCGCGCGCGTCACCGACGCCGGACTGCGCCGCTACACCGAGAACACGATCACCGAGCCCGAGCGGCTGGCCGAGGAACTGGTACGGGTGCGCGAACGGGGATACGCGATCAACGAGTCGTCGTGGCGTCCCGGCGTGTGCGGGATCGGCGCCGTCATCCGGGACTACACCGGCACGGCGGTCGCCGCCGTCGGCTGCTGCGTGCCCGAGTCCCGCTTCGGCACCGCGCACCGGCGCGACCTGGCCACGGCCGTCACGACGGCGGCCGCCCGGATCTCGGCGGACCTGGGACACGCCGAGGCGGTGACCGGATGACCTCCCGCCTCTTCGCCGAGATCACCGGCACGGACTCCGGCCGCGACCCGGTCCTGCTGCTGCACAGCCTCGGCCTCGACCACACGATGTGGCGCTCATGCGCCCCGTACCTCGCCGCCGAGCGTCGCCTGATCGCCGTGAATCTGCCGGGCCACGGGCGATCTCCGGCCGGCGCGGACACCGGCGCGGGGCTTCTGGCGCTGCTCGACGACGTCGGGGCGGCCCGCGCCCACGTCGTCGGCGTGTCGCTCGGCGGGAACGAGGCGCTCGCCCTGGCCGCCCGCGCGCCGGAGCGCGTGCGCTCGGTCACGGCGTCGGGGTCGTTCGCGTTCCTGGACGAGACGGAACGCGCGGCGAGACTGGACGCGACGGCCGCGCGTGCGGCGGAGCTGGGCATGGCCGCGTTCGCCGACACGTACATCGCGGGCACCCTGGGTGCGGAGGCCCGGGAGAAGGAAGGGCACCGCCTGCGCGAGGTCCTGGCCGCGACACCGCCGGAGGCGTACGCCGCGGCGGCCCGCGGCTGCTTCGCCACCGACCTTCGCCCGCTCCTGCCCGCCGTCTCCTGCCCGGTCCTGCTCCTCGTCGGAGAACACGACACCAGGACACCCCGCTCCAGCGCCGAGGGCATCGCCGCCGGCCTCGCCCACGCGGAGATCCAGGAGATCCCCGGAGCCGGCCACCTGGCCAACGTGGACGAGCCGCAGCACTTCGCCGCCGCCCTGCGGGCGTTCTGGAACGACGACCGACCGGCGAACGGCACCGGGTGAGCCACGACCACCTCGACCTCGATCGGCAGTGCGAACAGAGCGACCGCGTCGGGTGGGCTCTTTAAGCTCTACGGCAGAGGAAGGAGACCGAGGATGACCGCTCAGCCGCATGAGTCCGGCCCGGAGAAGATGCCCGATCCGGCCAAGAGCCTGCGCGCCATCCGGGCCGCTCTGGTCGTACCCCAGGATCGCGAGGCGTTCGACGCCGGACTCAAGGCCGTGCTCGATTAGGTGCGGGTCAACCTCGATCTCGGAGTTCTCAACGACTTCGTCCATCGCTGGTGGATCTCCGCCTGCGACTCGACACGCGACCCCGAAGGACGCCGCCGGATGCACGCCCGCGCCGAGAGGATTCTCGCCGGGGAGCCGACCCCGCAGACGAGGCCATGGCGCGAGATTCTCGCTGAGCGCCAGAGCGGAGCGGTGACGGGCGGGCGTCCGCCGGTCTGATCAGGGTTTCCGCCGGCCCGCTTCTTCCCGCTGCCGGGCGGCGGGGTGGTCGGGCCAGGCGTCCTCGGTGACCAGGCGGCGGGACAGCAGGGGCTCCCACCAGGAGCGGTGGTCGCGGTACCAGCGGATCGTCTCGCGGATCCCTGTCTCGAAGGGGACGGCCGGGTGCCAGCCGAGCTCCTGGCGGATCCTGCGGGCGTCGAGCAGGTAGCGCCGGTCGTGTCCGGGGCGGTCCGGGACCACCGTCTTCAGCGACGCGGGGAGTGCGAGCTCGTCCAGCACGAGGTCGGCGAGCTCTTCGATGCTCGCCTCCTCGCCCGTACCGACGTGGTAGGTGGCGCCGTCGGTGCCGCGTTCGACGATCGCCGCGATCGCCGCGCAGTGGTCGGCGACGGAGATCCACTCCCGGCGGCTTCGCGTCGAGGCGTACATCGGCAGCGGGCGCCCGGCCAGCGCGTTGGTGACGAACAGCGGCAGCACCTTCTCGGGGAACTGGTACGGCCCGTGGTTGTTCGCGCAGTTGGAGATCGTCACCGGCATTCCGTACGTGCTGTGGTAGGCGCGCACCAGGTGGTCGGCCCCCGCCTTGCTGGCGCTGTACGGCGTGTTCGGCCGGTAGGGACTGGTCTCGGAGAAGCCCTCGGCGGCGTCGAGCGGCAGGTCCCCGTACACCTCGCAGGTCGAGACGTGGTGGAAGCGCCCGACTCCGACCCGGCGGCATACGTCCAGCAGCACCTGGGTGCCGAGGACGTTCGTGCGGAAGAAGCGCTCCGGCTCGACCACGGCGAGACTGTTGTGCGACTCGGCCGCGAGGTTGACGACGACGTCGATCTCCCGGCCGCCGAGCAGGGCGAGCATCCGCTCCTCGTCGCCGATGTCCGCGTGCGCGAACTCGATCTCGCCTTCGAGCCCCGCGAGGTTCCTCAGGTCACCGGCGTACGTGAGGGCGTCGATCGCGATGATCGTGTCGGCCGGCTCGGCCGCGCGCCAGTGCCGCACGAGGTTGCCGCCGATGAACCCGGCCGCCCCCGTGACCACGATCGTTCTCGGCATCTCCCCGCCATCCGTCACCGCTCCGTCTGGAACCTCGCAGGATACCGAGCGTCGTCACCAGGCCGTGGCCTGCGCGGTGAAGGCGGTGAGGTTGGCGGCGGCCCACTGCTGGAAGGTCCGGGGCGGCAGCCCGGTGATCTGCTCGACGGTCGGCAGGGGCGTCTGCCCGCGGCCGTGGAGCGGACTGCCCATGGCCGCGATCGTGGCGTCGGCCAGCCGCTCGTCCATGCCGTACGACACCATCTGGTCGCGGGACTGCTCCGGAGTCAGGACGGTGACGCCGATGGGCCTGCCCAGCAGCTCGGCGAGGACGGCGATCTGACGCCTCGGCGAGATCGCCTCCGGACCCGTCACGGGATGCCCCGCGCCACTGGGCCCCGGGTGGACGAGCAGGTGGTACGCGACGGCGGCGATGTCGACCGGATCGACCGGGGCGGCCGGAAGGTCGGCGAATGGCGCGGACACCGCACCGGCCGCGGCGATGGACGTCGTCCAGTGCAGCGCGTTGCTCATGAACGCCCCGGGCCGGACGAACGCGCAGCGCACGCCCGAGCGTACGACGGCCTCCTCCCCTTCCCGGTGCCAGCGGGTGAAGGGGTCGTCCGCGCCCTCGTCGATGCCGAGGACGGAGAGCTTGACGAGAAGGTCGATCCCCAGGGCGGCGGCCGCCTCGGCCACGATGTGGTCCTGCCGCGGACCGTCCGGCCCGCCCGTCAGCAGGAACACCCGGCGTACGCCGGTCAGCGCCCGCCGGACCGCTTCGGGGTCGTTCAGATCGGCGGCGTACGGCTCGACGCCCGGCAGCCGGTCTCCGCGCTCGGGACGGCGGGACATCGCCCGTACGGTGGCGCCCCGGGCCGACAGGAGGCGGACCAGGGCGCCGCCGACGGTCCCGGTGGCTCCGGTGACGAGGAAGTCGGGCATCTCAGGCTCCTTCGCTGGTGATCTTCGGGAGGGCCTCGAGCAGGTGCTCGTGCCAGTCGACCTCGGTCCGCAGGCGGGCGATCTGGTGCTCCGACACGACCAGCTCGGCCGCGCTCAGCCAGGGGCGGGCCGCCGCGAGTCGGCTCTCGGCCGAGGTCAGCCGGGCCCGGAACTCCAGCAACCGCGCGTTCACGATCTCCTGCAGAGTGTCCTCGGCGACCGTCCGGGCGTGGGCGAGGGCGAGATCGAACGGATCGGTGGGGACGACGACCGCCCGCAGCATCTGGTCGTGCAGGGTGCCCAGCGCCCGCCGGCCCTCGGCGGTGATCTCGTAGACGGTCCGCTCGGGATAGTTGCCCTCCCGCTCGGTCCGGACCTCGGCGACCAGCCCCTCGCGGGCGAGCCGCGCCAGCGCGCCGTACAGCGCGCCCGGTTTGACGTCCGCCCAGTGCTCGGCCCGGTCCTCGGCGACCTGCAGGCGCATCTGGTGCCCGTGCATGGGGCCTCGCTCGGCCAGCGTGCTCAGGACGAAGAGACGAATTGCACTCACGAGCGACTACTCTCGCATGAGTAGTCGCGTGTGGTCAATTTGGTCTGGGCGGTGTTCGTTCAGAATTTCGTGAAGTGGTGGAAGCACTCGTACGCGGCGTCCTGGGCGGCGAACGCCTCGACGTCGGCGCGTTTCACGGCCAGGTAGGCGGCGCTGCGCAGCGGGCCCAGGGCGTTCATGAGCAGGGTGTCGGCCTCGAGGGCGTCGAGCGCCTCGCCGAGGGAGGACGGGAGGCGCGGTGGGCGGTCGGCCTCGGGGAGGGTCTCCGGATCGACGCCGACCGCCGCGCCGGGGTCGGTCTTCGACCGGATGCCGTCCAGGCCGGCGTGGATCACCGCGCCGAGGGACAGGTACGGGTTGGCGCCGGAGTCCGACGGCTTCAGCTCCAGGTTGGTGGTCTCCTTGGCCGCGTCCCGCATCGGCGAGCAGATCCGTACGGCGGCCTCGCGGTTGTCCATGCCGTAGCAGGCGTACGCGCTCGCCCACGACCGTGGGGTGAGGCGCCGGAAGCCGTTGACGGTGCCGGAGGTGAGAGCCGTCAGGGCGGGCAGATGCGCGAGGAGCCCGCCGATGAACCAGCGGCCCTCGTCGGACAGCCCGTACGCGCCGGCCGGGTCGTGGAAGACGTTGCGGTCGCCGGACCACAGCGACAGGTGCAGGTGGCAGCCGTTGCCCGCCTGGCCGGGAATGGGCTTGGGCGCGAGCGAGGCCCACAGTCCGCGGCGCATCGCCACCGCCCGTACGGTCTCGCGGTACAGCACGTGGTTGTCGGCGGCGCGCAGGGCGGAGGAGGGCCGGATCGACAGCTCCTGCTGCCCATGCCCCAGCTCGGGGTAGTAGTGCTCGACGCGCATGCCCTGGGCCTCCAGGGCGTGGACCAGGTCGACGGCGAAGTCGTGCGCGGCGTGGAAGCCGGTCGCGGAGTAACAGAGGCTGTCGTCGATGGGGACGAGCCGGTCCGGGCCGTGGTCGGCGGGTATCCGGCGGCCCAGCGTGAACTCCGGCTCGAACGCCGCGACGAGGGAGAAGCCGGCCTCCGCCAGCGCGGCGATGGCGTCCTTGAGGAAGGTGCGCGGGCAGGCCGCCCACGGTTCGCCGTCGGGATGGACGAGGTCGGACAGCATCGCGGCGGCGCTGGGAGCGTACGGGAGCGGCGTGAACGTGGACGGGTCCCCCAGGATGCGGACCTCTCCCACGGGCCCCATGCCCTCGACCGGCTGCAGCGTGTCGAGCATGGTCATCGCCATCATCGCGACGGTGTGCCCGATGCCCGTGTACAGCCGGTCGGCGATCCGGGCCCCGGCGGCGGCCTTGCCGCGGATGATCCCGCCGTGGTCGGCGTAGAGGAACCGGACGAGATCGATGCGGCCCGTCTCGACCCGCTCGGCCACGTGCGCTGCCACCGGGTCGTCGCGCCTTTTTCTGGCGTCCATGACACTGGAGTAACACGCAGGGTGAGTTCAGACCAGAGGCGCGCCGATGTACCTCTGCACCGTCGGGGCCAGGTCGGCGACGAGCGTGTCGATGTCGAGGGCGACGATCGGCGGCAGCCGCAGGATGTAGCGGCACAGGGCCGCGCCGAGCAGCTGGCTCGCCACCAGGGCGGCGCGGGTCGGGCCGTCCTCGCCGGAGCCCAGCGCCGTGGCGACCTGGGTGGTGAAGATCGTGCGCACGCGCTCGGCCGCGCCGTCGTTGGTGACCGCGGACCGCAGCAGCACGGTCAGCACCTCACCGGGCCCCTCGCCCTCCCATAGTTCGAGGAAGTGGCGCACGAAGGTCTCTCCGACCTGGTCGTGGGGAATTGTGCGGAGGTCTGGCAGCCGCAGGTCGACGTCGACCGCCGCGGCGAACAGGCCCTCTTTGGATCCGTAGTAGCGGATGACCATCGACGGGTCGATGCCGGCGTCGGCGGCGATCGCGCGGACGGTCGCTCGTTCGTAGCCGTCGGCGGCGAAGCGGCGGCGGGCGGCGGTGAGGATCGCCCCGCGGGTCTCCTGGGAGCGAGCGGTGAAGGCCATGCCCACAAGTGTAGGCCAACAAGTGTTGGCAAAGGAGCGACGGACGGCTAATCTCATTGCCAACGGGCGTTGGCCAACAATCGTTGGCCGTTAGGAGGTCACCAATGACTGAGCTTCCAGACACCACCGAGGTCGCCATCGTCGGGGCCGGCCCCACGGGCCTGGCCCTCGCCGCCTCACTGGCCGACCGGGGAGTGGAGTTCGTGCTCCTGGACAAGGCGGCCGAGGGGGCGAACACCTCGCGCGCGGCCGTGGTCCACGCCCGCACCCTTGAGGTACTCGAGCCGCTCGGCGTCACCGGCGAGCTGATCGAGCGCGGAGTGATCGTCCCGACGTTCACGATCCGGGACCGCGACCGGACGCTCATGAAGGTCGACTTCGGCGGGCTGCCTACAGCGCACCCCTACACGCTGATGGTCCCGCAGAGCACGACCGAGGAGGTCCTGCTCCGGCGCCTGCGCGCGCTCGGAGGCGAGGTGCACCGGGGCGGCGAGGTGACCGCGGTGACCGCTGACGCCGAGGGCGCCACCGTGCGGCTGGCCGACGGGGCGACCGTCAGGGCGCGCACCGTCGTCGGCGCCGACGGCATGCACAGCGTCGTCCGCGAGCAGGCCGGCATCGGATTCACGGGCGGCGCCTACGAGGAGTCGTTCATCCTCGCCGACGTCCGCGTGGAGTGGGACCTGCCGGACGACGAGGTCCAGCTGTTCCTGTCCCCGGAAGGAGTCGTCGTGGTGGCCCCGCTTCCCGGAGGCCGGCATCGGGTCGTCGCCACCGTCGACGAGGCGCCCGAGCACCCGGGCGCCGGCGACGTACGCGACGTCCTCGGCGCCCGGGGCCCGCAGGCCTCTCCGGCGCGGGTCGGTGAGGTCGTGTGGAGCTCACGGTTCCGGGTGCACCACCGGATCGCCGACCACTACCGGGACGGGCGGATCTTCCTCGCCGGCGACGCCGCCCACGTGCACAGCCCGGCCGGAGGCCAGGGCATGAACACCGGCATCCAGGACGCCGTGGACCTGGCCGGCCGCCTCGCCGCCGGGACCGAGGACGGCTATGAGGCCGCGCGGCGCCCGGTGGCCGCCGAGGTCGTGGCGATGACCGACCGGATGACCCGCGCGGCGACCGTCGACGGATTCGGAGCCCGCGCGGTGCGCAACACCCTCCTGACCGTGGCCGGCCACAACGCGACGATCCGGCGCAAGCTGGCCATGCGGCTGTCCGAACTCGCGGTGGGCCGCTGAGCGGGGCACGGATCGGTGCGCGTCGCGGTTCAGTTCCGGTGGTCGTCGGGGCGGGCGGTGTGCGACGGCCTGGCTCGGGTGGTCGCCGGTCCCGCACGGACGGTCCGTCGCGGCTCGGTTCAAGCGGTCGCCGGCCGGGCGCGGACCGCGCGTGGCGGTCCGGTTCGGGTGGTCGCCGGCTCCGCACGGACGGTCCGTCGCGGCTTGGTTCAGGTGGTCGTCGGCTGGGCGCGGACCGCGTGTGGCGGTCCGGTTCGAGTGGTCGCCGGCCGGGCGCGGGCGGTGCGTGGCGGCTCAGTTCAGGTGGTCGGCCAGGCGTCGGGCGGCGGCGGACCGTACGTCGGAGTCCTCGGCGTCCTCGTGCCGGAGCCGCCGCAGCCGGACCCGCGTCGCACCGTCGAGGGGCACCGCCCCGGCCGCGATCCGGCGCACCCCGCCCTCGCAGTCCCACAATCCCTCGACCAGGTACGGCTCCGCGACGTGCGGATCGATCCTGCCGAGCGCGCCCAGCAGGTTGGCGCGTAGCTGAGAAGAGGCGCTCTCCTCCCACCCGTACAGCAGCAGCGGGATCGCGGACCGGATCCACAGGCGGCCGAGTCCGTCGGCGGGTACGGCGGCCAGGTCCCAGTCCTCCTCGTCGAGGGCGTCCTTGAGGGCGTCCAGGAGCGGCCGGGCGTCCACCTCCGTGCCGTGCGCGGAGAGCACGTCGATCCCGACGTCGGAAAAGGACCGCTGCTCGGCGACCCAGCCGCGGGCGCGGGTCAGTGCGGCGGGGCCCAGGTCACGGACGGCGCGGCACAATGGCCCGTCGTAGGAGCCGGTGGGCAGGCACTCCTCGACGAGGTCGAGGACCAGGGGACTGCGGCGGCGGCCGAGTTCGAGGATGGCGGCGGTCGCGCCGTCGCCATGGGCCCGTATGCGTGCCGCCAGGTCGGCGTCGGATTGGCCGGTGAGCGATGTCCGCGGCTCGTGCGGGCGTGTCTCGGGTCTGCGGGCGGCGGCGATCCGGGGTTGCCTGTGCGCCCACAATCGCGTCACCGCGCCGTCGACCCCGCACAGCCAGGCGAGCGCGCGGTCGTCGCAGCGGGCCGCCGCGATCTCGTCCAGGCCGTCGGCCAGGGCCGGGTCGTCGAGTTCGACCAGGGCCTGCAGGGCGGTGTACCAGTTCGCGCCGTCGGCGGCATAGCGCCGCAGCGGGACGGCGGCCTCCCGCCGGCCGAGGCGGACCAGCTGGGCGAGCACGTCGAGGGCCAGGTTGGTCCGGTCCGGCTCGGTATCCAGCCGGTCATCAGGATCGAATATATGTTCGACTATAGGGGTGATCTCGAGCTCCAGGTCGAGGATCAACCGTGCGAAGTAGAGTCCGCGGGCCTCGAGGGTGTCCCATCGAGGGTCGCGGCTCACGCAGTCGTAGATCAGATCGCGCGCGCCAGGCGTGCCGGCGGCGCGGCGCGCGGCGCAGCCACGGCCCCGCTGCAGGCGGCCGTGCAGTGATTCCGCCGGATGAATGACGATGGGTTCCACTGCTGCAGGATGCGCACTCGACCACAAATCGGGCAAGCAAATTATGGGAAGAGTGTCGCGCCCGCTTTGGGAGCGCCGTCGCGCCGCTCAGGCAGCGGCGCGCCGCCAGGGGGCAGCGGTGCCGTCCGCCAGGGGAGCAGTGGCGTGCTGCCAGGGGGGCAGCGGCGCGCCCGCCAAGGGGACAGTGGCGCGCCCGCCAGGGGGACAGTGGCGCGTCCCTCAGGGGAGGAGCGGTGCGCCCGCGCCCTTGACCGTGCGGATCACCGGGGCGGTCTCCACGTGGCGGACGCCCTCCAGCGCGCCGACCCGCTCGGTCAGGTAGCGGTACAGGTGGCGCGTGTCCCGGCAGGCGACGGCGACCAGCAGGTTGGTCGGGCCCGTTGTGGCGGCCGCGAAGGTCACCTCCGGATGCCCGCCGATCGCCTCGCCGACGGCGACCAGCTCGGAGGGCAGTACCGACACCCACAGCCGCGCCTCGGCGTGATAGCCGAACGCCTCCGACCGCGCGTCGAGGTCGTAGAACAGCACGCCCGCGCGGCGCAGCTCGTCCATGCGCCGCCGCACCGTGGACTCCGACCAGCCGGTGACGGAGGCCAGCTCGGCGTGGCCGGCGCGCCCGTCGGCGGACAGGGCCGACAGCAGTGCGTGGTCGGCCTCGCTCAGCTCGATCGGCTCGTAATCCGGCGAGGGCGGCTCGGGCCGTAGCCGGGCGACCTGCTCCTCCGAGAGCGAATGGACACCCGACCAGCCGCCGGGGCCGCCCGCGAACAGGTGCAGGATCGCGTGGGCGGTGACCGACGACACGCGGCCCGTGCGCGGCAGTTTCTGCAGCAGCAGGTTGTCGCGCTCCTCCGGCGTCCGGGCCATGGTCCCGCAGGTGATCTCGGTGCCGCCCGACAGCAGGTGCACCCAGTAGGTGTCCGTACGGCGGGCGAGCGCGGCGGCGACCGCCCCCGCCGCGTCCGGCGTGGCCCGTACCCGGAGCGCCCAGGACACCAGGCCCGCGCGGGGTGCGTCGACGGCGCCGACCACCCGCGCCACCCCGGCCGTGCGCAGCCGCCGGTAACGGCGGGCGATCGTCTGGTCCGAGACCCCGATCACCTCGGCGATCTTGCTGAACGGGGCCCGGCCGTCGAGCTGCAACGCGTGGACGAGGTGCCGGTCCAGCTCATCGAGAGTGAGGGAATTCACCATCGGAGAGTAGCGAATGTCGATAAGCGTCACTCGTGTGGGTTCTGGCTGGAGAGTTCCGTTCCGTACAGCGAAGGTGAGGGCCGTCCCCAGAAACCGGAAGGAATCACTCATGCGCAAATGGTGGCCGCTCGTCGCGGTCTGCCTCGGGGCCTTCATGTTGCTCGTCGACGTCACGATCGTGACGGTCGCGCTGCCCGCCATGGCCAAGAGCCTCGACGCGTCGTTCACGGCCCTGCAGTGGGTGCTGGACATCTACGCGCTCGCCCTGGCCGCGCTGCTGCTGGGCGCGGGCTCGCTCGCGGACCTGTTCGGGGCGCGCAAGGTGTACGTCGCGGGGCTCGTGCTGTTCGCCGTGTCCTCGCTCGCCTGCGGGCTGGCGCCGAACGCCACGACCCTCATCGCCGCGCGCGGCGCGCAGGGCGTCGGCGGCGCGGCGATGTTCACCACGACGCTGGCTCTCCTCAACAGCACCTACCAGGGCAGGGACCGGGGTGTGGCGTTCGGCGTGTGGGGCGCCGTCAACGGGCTGGCCGCGGCCGGTGGCCCGATCCTCGGCGGCCTGCTCACCCAGCACGTGAACTGGCGGTCGATCTTCCTGGTCAACCTGCCGGTGACCGTCATCGCGATCGCGCTCACGCTCGCCGTCGTCGGCGAGTCGCGGCGCACCGGCGGCGCCCGGATCGACCTGGCCGGAATGGTCTCCTTCACCACCTGCGCCGGCACGCTGACCTACGGCCTCATCCGCGCGGGCGACGACGGCTTCACCGCGACGATGCCGCTCACGATGTTCGGGCTCGCCGCCGTCGCCCTGATCGTCTTCGTCGTGGTCGAGAAGAGGACCCGGGACCCGCTGCTCGACCTGGGCCTGTTCCGCAACCGGTCGTTCGTGGCCGTCCTGATCGGCGGCGCCCTCCTGATGGCCTCCGCGTTCGCCTGCCTCGCCTTCACCTCCCTGTGGTTGCAGGGTGTCCTGGGCCTGGGGCCGGTACGGGCCGGGGCCGCCCTCATCCCGCTCGCCGGGGCGTCCTTCGTGGTGTCCGCCGTCGCCGGGCGGTTCCTGCACGGCGTCTCGCCCCGGCTGACCATCGGGATCGGGCTGCTGCTGATCGGCGCCGGTTCGGGCCTGCAGGCCGTCCTGGACGCCGGGTCCTCCTCCACCGCGATCATTCCGGGGCTGATCGTCGGCGGCGTGGGCGTGGGAACGTCGATCCCCGTACTGTCGGCGGCGGCGATGAGCGCCGCCCCGCCCCAGCGCGGCGGGATGGCCGGCGGCGCCCTCAACACGTTCCGGCAACTCGGCTACGCCCTCGGTGTCGCCGTGCTCGGCATCGTCTTCCGCGGCCGGATCGAGCACGTGCTCACCGGCCATGTCGCGAACCCGCACGCGATGGCCGGCGCGGCGAGCGGCGGGCAGGCCCCACGCCTGCCGATCATCCGCGCCGCCGTGGCCTCCGGGCTCAACGAGGTCTACGCCGTCTCGGCCGGGCTGGGGATCGCCGCCGGGATCATCGTCCTCGCCCTGTTCCGCACGCGGCGGCGGACCGCCGTACAGCCGGCGCCGGACCGGGAGAAGGCCACCGCCTGACGCGGCCCGCCAGGCCGGTCCGCGGCAAACCGGCGGCCGTCGGCGACCGGCGGGAGGACGGCCGTCGGCGGCCTGGTCTCAGCGCGGCCGTCGGAGGGCCCGCCGGAACGGCCTGGGCGCCGGCGGTGCGGCCCGGGCATCGGTGCCGGCGGCCCTGCCCGGCCATCGGAGGCCCTGCCTGGGCGCTGGCTGCCCGGCCAGGGTGCCAGCGGTCCGGCCCGGCTGGGCGCGGGCGATGGTGGCCGTCGGGCCGGTCGGTCGGCGGTCCGGGCGAGGTCAGAGGCGCCAGCGGCCCTGGTTCAGGACGTTGATCGCCTCGGCCTCGCCCGTCATCTCCACCTGCGCGGCGTCCTTGCGGCCCATGGCCCACAGTGTCAGCTCGCTCGGCCGGCCGTGCACCCTGACCAGCCTGCCGCCCTTCGTGACGCGCTGGGTGCGCCCGCCCGGGTCGACGAAGGTGATCTCCACCGGCAGTCGCCGCAGCACGAACCGGGCCGCCTTCAGCCGCCGCCACAGGTGCTCCTCGAAGGCCGGCGGCAGCTCGCGGGGCTCCCAGCCCTCACGGGCCCGGCGCACGTCCTCGTGGTGCACGAAGTACTCGGTCGTGTTGGCCGCCGCGTCCACGACGGGCAGTGCGAACGGCGACCAGCCCGGCGGCCCGGCCCGGAAGCGCTGGACCAGCTCGGCGTGGGGCATCGAGTCGCGGGCCTGGAGCCGCACCTTCTCGGTGTGACCGGCCAGCAGCGGGATCATGATCCCCGGCGCGGCGTCGGGCCGGTGCTCCCGGATGACGAGATGAGCGGCCAGGTCACCGGTGGTCCAGCCCTGGCAGAGCGTCGGGGCGTCGGGGCCGGCGTCGATCAGGGCGTCGCTCAGGGCATGGCGCTCGGCCCGCGCCCAGTTCTCGTTCCCCATGTCGCCGATCGTAGGCCCGCCCCCCTCAGAGCGGAATAACCGGGCGTCTCCCGCTGATAGAAGTAGCGGACCCCACTATCTGCCACGAGAGGGGAGTTTGTTGTCACAAAAAGTGACATCGGACATTTTGAAGAAGGGGATCGGTGTCCTCTGGGTCGCCGCCCGGGCCGAGCCGCGTCTCCTCACCGCCGCCGTGCTCAGCAGCGCGCTGTACGCGGCGATGACGGTGGGCAGCGCCTGGGTCCTCGGCCGGGTCACCCAGGACGTCGTCATCCCCGCCTTCCGTGACGGCCGCACCACCACCGGCACGCTCGCCGCCGGCGGCCTGGCGATCGTCGGCGTGGCCGCGCTCAAGGCGCTCGGCATCGCTGGGCGGCGGCTGTACGCCGGCATGGTGCAGTACAACATGCAGGCGGCCTACCGGCGGGCGGTCACCCGGCAGTACCTCCGGCTGCCCCTCGCCTGGCACCAGCGGCACCCCACCGGCCGGCTCCTGTCCAACGCCAACGCCGACGTCGAGGCCGCCTGGGCCCCGCTGGCGCCACTGCCCATGGCCCTCGGCGTCGTCCTGATGCTGATCATCGCGGCCGTCGCCATCCTCGCCACCGACCTCGTCGTGGCGATCGTCGGCTTCCTCGTCTTCCCGGCGATCGCCGGGCTCAACGTGATCTACCAGCGGCGGCTCGCCCCGGTCGCGGCGCGGGCGCAGCGCCTGCGGGCGGGCGTCAGCGAGGTCGCGCACGAGAGCTTCGAGGGCGCGCTGGTCGTCAAGACCCTCGGCCGGGAGGCCGACGAGACCGAGCGCTTCGCCGCCGTCGCGCACGAGCTGCGCGATGCCAACGTGGCGGTCGGCCGCCTGCGCGGGCTGTTCGACCCGATCCTGGAGGCCCTGCCGAACCTCGGCGTGCTCGCCGTCCTGCTCGTCGGGTCGATCCGGCTGCGGTCCGGCGCGATGTCGCCCGGCGACCTCGTGCACGTCGCGTACCTGTTCACCCTGCTGGCCTTCCCGATCCGGGCGCTCGGCTGGGTCCTCGCCGAGGTGCCGCGCAGCGTCGTCGGCTGGGAGCGGGTGCAGAACGTCCTGGAGGCGACCGGCTCGCTCCCGTACGGCGAGCGGTCCGTCGACGGCGACGGTCCGGCGCGCCTGGAGGCACGCGCCATCCGGTTCGGCTACACCGACGACGACGTCCTGCACGACGTCGCCTTCACCGCCGAGCCCGGCCGTACCGTCGCGGTCGTCGGCCCGACCGGTTCGGGCAAGTCGACGCTGACCAACCTGCTCGTCCGCCTGGTCGACCCCGCGAGCGGCAGCGTGCTGCTCGACGGCGTGGACGCGCGCGACGTGAAGCGGCACGGCCTGTCCGCGACCACCGCGCTCGTGCCGCAGCAGGCGTTCCTGTTCGACGACACCGTGCGCGGCAACGTGACGCTCGGCCTGGAGGTGCCGGACGAGGACGTGTGGGAGGCCCTGCGGCTGGCCCAGGCGGACGGCTTCGTCTCCGCGCTCGCGGACGGCCTCGACACCCACGTCGGGGAGCGGGGCACCACGCTGTCCGGCGGGCAGCGTCAGCGCCTCGCGCTCGCCCGCGCCCTCATCCGGAGGCCCCGCCTCCTCGTGCTCGACGACGCGACCTCCAGCGTCGACCCCCAGGTGGAGGCCCGCATCCTCGACGGACTGCGCGACTCGGCGGCCACCGTCGTGGTCGTCGCCTACCGCAAGGCGACCATCGAACTGGCCGACGACGTCGTCTACGTCGAACGCGGCCGGGTCGCCGCCCAGGGCCCGCACAAGGAACTCCTGGAGCGGTCCGCCGGATACCGGAACCTGGTCACCGCCTACGAACGCGCGGACGCCGAGCCGGAGCCGACCGAAGACGACGACGAGAACGAGGAGGCTGTGGCATGACGGCCGTCGAGACGAGCCGGCCGTCCGGCCTGGCGACGCTGCGCCGAGGTCTTCGGCTCACCCCCGAGTTCCGGCAGGGCATCGTCGGCACGCTGCTGCTCGCGCTCGTGGCCACCGCGGGACGGATCGTCGTCCCGGTGGCCGTGCAGCAGACGCTCGACCGGGGCCTGCGCGCCCAGGGCGGACCGGACATCGGCTTCATCCGCACCGCCGTCATCGTGTGCGCCGTCGCCGTCGTCCTGACGGCCGTCGCGGCGTACCGGATGAACGTCCGCCTGTACCGCACCAGCGAGAACGGCCTGGCCGCGCTCCGGGTCCGGGCGTTCCGGCACGTGCACGACCTGTCGATGCTCACCCAGAGCGGCGAGCGGCGCGGCTCGCTCGTGTCCCGCGTCACCAGCGACGTCGACCAGATCAGCCAGTTCATGCAGTACGGCGGCCTGATGATCATCATCGCCGGCGGCCAGCTCATCGTGGCGACCGTGCTCATGGCCGTGTACTCTTGGCCGCTCGCCCTGCTGGTCTGGGTCGTCTTCGCGCCCCTCGCGTACGCGCTGCGGGTCTTCCAGCGCTGGCTGTCGAAGGCGTACGGGACGGTGCGCGAGCGGGTCGGCGACATGCTCTCGGCGGTGAGCGAGTCGGTCGTCGGCGCCTCGGTCATCCGCGCGTACGGCGCGGAGGAGCGCACCGCCCGCCGGATCGACGAGTCCGTCGGCGAGTACCGCGACGCGCAGGTCCGGGCCCAGAACCTGGTCGCCCTGACCTTCCCCTCCACCGAGCTGGCCTCGGCGATCGCGACCGCCGCCGTGGTGGTGGCCGGGACGCTGCTGGGCATCGGCGGCCACCTGACCGCCGGAGAGCTCGTGGCGTTCCTGTTCCTGGTCACCCTGTTCGTCAGCCCGCTCCAGGTGGCCACCGAGGTCCTCAACGACGCCCAGAACGCCATTGCCGGCTGGCAGCGCGTGCTCGGCGTGCTGGACATGACGCCGGACGTGGCCGACCCCGGCCCGGAGGGAGTGGAACTGCCCCGGGGCGCGATCGACGTACGGTTCGAGGACGTGTCGTTCGCCTATCCCGGTGGACCGACCGTCCTGCACGACGTGTCCGCGCGCATCGCGCCGCGCTCCCGGATCGCGATCGTGGGGGAGACCGGCTCGGGGAAGACGACCTTCGCCAAGCTGCTGACCCGGATGATGGACCCGGTGTCGGGGCGGGTGCTGGTCGACGGCGTGCCACTGACGGATGTGCGGTTCTCCTCGCTGCGCGAGCGGATCGTGATGGTCCCGCAGGACGGCTTCCTGTTCGACGGGTCCCTCGCCGACAACATCCGTTTCGGCCGGCCGGAAGCGTCCGAGGAGGACATCCGCCGGGTCCTGACCGAGCTCGGGCTGGCCGACTGGCTGGACGGCCTGCCGGCGGGGCTGCGGACCCCGGTCGGGCAGCGGGGCGAGTCGCTGTCGGCGGGGGAGCGCCAGCTGGTCGCGCTGGCCCGCGCCTACCTGGCCGACCCGGACCTGCTCGTGCTCGACGAGGCGACGTCCGCCGTCGACCCCGCCACCGAGGTGCGCCTCCAGCGCGCCATCGAGAGCATCACCCGGGGCCGTACCGCCGTCTCGATCGCCCACCGGCTCTCCACCGCGGAGGCCGCCGACGAGGTCCTCGTCTTCGACCGGGGCCGTCTCGTCCAGCGGGGGCCGCACGCCGCGCTGGTCGCCCAACCCGGGCGATATGCCGAGTTGTACGCGTCCTGGGCGGCACAGTTGAAGATTTGATTTTTCGGACACCTGTGCCGTTCTCCCCGGTGAGAGGTGGGTTGCCGTGACAACGGCGGGGAATATCGAGGGCGGAAAACAGTCTTTCGCACCGGGGCGTGTGACAGAGCACCGAACTTGGTAAACTGAAACCGGTTGCTGTCGTAGTTCCACGTTCGTTTGCCAGACGCCCGCGGACCGATGACTGGCGGGCGTGTTCTTGCTTCTTCAAGGGCCTGCGCACACCCGCGGCAACCACATAAGTGACCCACAACCTGTGGGTTTTGTTTGTCCCGCAAGGAGTTAGGCATGGCCCAGGGCACCGTGAAGTGGTTCAACGCCGACAAGGGGTTCGGCTTCATCGCCATTGACGGCGGCGGTCCGGACGTCTTCGTGCACTACTCGGCGATCTCCACGAACGGATATCGTACGCTCGAGGACAACCAGCGGGTGGAGTTCGAGGTCGTCCAGGGCGACCGCGGCCCGCAGGCGGACCAGGTCCGTCCGCTGTAGTTCACATAAAGTTCACTCAGGTTCACCCGTCGGGGTCCGTACCGTTTCGGTGCGGGCCTCTTCGCTTTTCTGCAGTCGGTCGATCGCCCAGAGCGCCCAGTCGCGTTCGGCGGTCATGTGCCGAAGTCCGCGTTCAAGGGCAAAACCCCCAAAACTGGACTCGCCGACCCGGAGGCGCAGTGCCTCCAACTCGGCCTTTTTCGTCTCGGCGGCGCGCGCCCGCTCCGTGAGCAACTCGATGGCCTTCTGTCCGGGCAGTAGGGGGAGCAGGAACGCGCGCAGCGACGCCTCGTCGCGTACCCGCTGTTCGGTCTTGACCTCGGTCAGCCACTGGTACAACTCCGCCTGGCCGGCCGCGGTGATGGCGTACGTCTTGCGACCGCGCGGGCCCTCTTCCTCGACCTTCAGCAGCCCGTCCGCCGCCATGCGGTTCAGCTCGGGATAGATCTGGCTGTGGCTCGCCTGCCAGACGTGGGCGAGCGACCCCTCGAACCGTTTGGTCAGGTCGTAGCCGCTGGACGGGCCTGCGACCTCGATCAGTGCCAGCAGTGCGGCGCGCAGTGACATGCGATCACCTTAGCTCGGTCGTGACATGTTGGACTTGACATGTCGATTCTTACATGTTGATATCGACGCGTTGATCACGACATATGAGGGAGCCGAGATGTCGACCGCCACCACCACCGCGCCCCCGGGCACGGAGCACCGTCCCAAGATGGGCGTGGTGCTCATCGCCGTCGTCGGCGGCATGTTCCTCGCGATGCTGGACCAGACGATCGTCGGCACGTCGCTGCCGACGATCGTCCGGGACCTGCGCGGTGAGGACCTCTACACCTGGGTCGTCACGGCCTACCTGCTCACCTCGACGATCACCGTCCCGCTGTACGGGCGGCTGTCGGACGTGCACGGCCGCAAACCGCTGCTGCTCATCGGGGTGACCGTCTTCCTCATCGGGTCCGGGCTGTGCGCGGTCGCGCAGAACATGCCCGAGCTCATCGCCTTCCGCGCCGTCCAGGGACTCGGCGCCGGCGCGCTGATCCCGCTGTCCCTGGCCCTGGTCGCCGACATGTTCCCGCCCGAGCGGTCCGGCAAGGTCCAGGGCGCGGTCGGCGGCGTGATGGCCCTCAGCTACGTCGCCGGCCCGTACCTCGGCGGCCTGCTCACCGAGCAGGCGAACTGGCGATGGGTCTTCCTCGTCAACCTGCCGATCGGCGTCTTCGTCCTGGCGGTCATCGCCCTCCGACTGCCCCACCAGCGGCGCGAGCGCGTCCACGCCCGGCCGGACTACCTCGGCATCACGGTCTTCGCGGCCGCCATCGGCCTGCTTCTGTTCGGCCTGACCGAGAAGGGCCGCGCGACGGCCTCGGGGGCGACCCACGCCTGGACGAGCGGGACCGTCGCCGGGCCGATCGCCGCCTCGCTGGCGCTGCTCGCCCTGTTCGTCCTCGTCGAGCGGCGGGCCGCCGAGCCGATCGTGCCGCTGGGGCTGTTCCGCAACCTCACCTACACCGCGGCCAACGTCGGCGCGTTCTTCACCGCCTTCGGGATGTACGCCGCGATCATCTTCCTGCCGCGCTACTTCCAGACGGTGCACGGCGACAGCGCCTCCACCTCGGGCCTGAAGGTCTATCCGCTCATGCTCGGCATGCTGGTCGGCAGCTTCCTCACCGGCGCGCTCATCAGCCGGACCCGCCGCTACAAGCCCTGGCTGGTCGCCGCCCCCGTCCTGCTCGCCGCCGGGGCCCTGCTGTGCGCGAACCTCGGCGTCCACACCGGCGTGTGGATCCTGGCGGGCTGGATGGCCCTGATCGGGCTCGGCATCGGGCCGATGCTGTCCGGGCTCACCGTGGCCGTGCAGAACGCCGTCGACCCGGAGCACATCGGCACGGCCACCAGCAAGATCACCTTCTTCCGCCAGGTCGGCGGATCGGTCGCCCTGGCCATCGCCGGCACCGCGTACGCCTCCCACGTCCGGGAGGCCGCCCCGGCGCACGGCCTGGCGAGCGCGGCGGCGTCGGCCACCGCGACCGTGATCCCCTGGCTCGGCGTCGCCGGAGCCGTCATCGCCCTGGTCGTCTTCGCGCTGATGCCGGAACGCCCGCTGCGCCGCCTCGCCCCCTCCGCGCCCTCGGTCGAGTGAGGCGGCACAATGGATGCCATGTCCTTGGACCCCAAGATCGCCGACCGTCTCAAGCGCACCGAAGACGGTCTCGTCCCGGCCATCGCCCAGCAGTACGACACCGGCGAGGTGCTCATGCTCGCCTGGATGGACGACGAGGCCCTGCACCGCACGCTGACCACCGGCCGCGCCACCTACTGGTCGCGCAGCCGCCAGGAGTACTGGGTGAAGGGCGAGTCCTCCGGCCACCAGCAGTGGATCAAGGAGGTCGCCCTCGACTGCGACGGCGACGCCATCCTCATCAAGGTCGACCAGGTCGGCGCCGCCTGCCACACCGGCGACCGCACCTGCTGGGACGCCGACAAACTCGACGCGCTCGTGGGAGAGCGCCCGCAGTGACGACCCGCCGCGAACTCGCCGCCGCCGCGCTGCTCGGCGCGGCGGGCTCGGGGCTCGCCGCCGGTTTCACCGGCCGGACCTGGGCGACGGTCACCGTACGCGGCGGCGCGGACCTCGTGCCGTCGCTCGAGCCACTCACCGGCCGGTCGCTGAGCGGCGGCGTCGCCGCCCTCGGCCTGGCCGGGCTGGCCGGGGTCGCCGCCCTCCTCGCCACCCGCGGGTGGGCGCGGACGGCCGTCGGCGTGCTGCTGACCGGCTTCGGAGTGCTCATCGCCGTCCTGTCGCCCCTCGCCATGCGCCACGCCCACGTCGTCTCCGCCGCCGCGGAGCGCACGAACCTCACTCGGCTGACCGGCGACGTCACCGTGCACGTGAGCGGCTGGTGGATCGCGTCCCTGGCGGGCGGTGTCCTGCTGGCCGCGGCCGGGCTGCTCACCGTCGTCCGCGGCCGGCGCTGGCCCGGCATGTCCGCCCGCTACGACCGCCCCGGCACCGCCCCGCGACAGGGCGACGACCCCGCCTCGCTGTGGAAGTCGCTCGAC
Source organism: Actinoallomurus vinaceus (assembly GCF_039542055.1). NCBI lineage: Bacteria > Bacillati > Actinomycetota > Actinomycetes > Streptosporangiales > Thermomonosporaceae > Actinoallomurus > Actinoallomurus vinaceus. Next base: position 561,812 of record NZ_BAABHK010000003.1, on the reverse strand, counting down.
CGCGGCGACGACCCCACCAGCGAGGACCTCCAGGACCACTGATGAGCGGGCGCGCGTCGCCTGGACCGAGGAGCGCAGGGAGCGGCGACCAGACGAGGGAGGACGGCACGTTGGGCGCCCGCTCCCGCGCTCGCGGATCGAGCGCCATCGAACAGAGCGGGCGCGCGTCCGGCGAGCGCCATCGGGCCGGGCGCGTGACCGTTCTGGTGGTGGAGCACGACCCGAGCGTCGCCGACCTCATCCGGCTCTACCTCAGCCGCGAGGGGTACCACCCCCACCCCGTGACCGATCCGGCGTCGGCCGCCGCGGTCGCCCGCCGCCTGCGACCCGACGCGGTCGTCCTCGACCTGACCACGGGCGTGCACCGCGAGGTGGCGGAGGCGGCCCGCCCCGCAGTCATCGTGTCCGTCGTGCCGCCCGGGATGACCCCGCCCGCCGGGCACACCGTGCCCCGCCCGTTCAGCCCGCGGGCGCTGCTCGCGACGCTCGGCCGCGCCCTGCGCGGGCACCAGGCGGAGCCTCCTCCTCCCGACGACGTCCTGCACGCCGGTGACGTCGTCCTGGACCCCCGGACCCGTACCGTCACCGTGGCCGGCGCGCCCAAGGCCGTGACGGCCGTGGAGTTCGAACTGCTCGCCTTCCTCATGCGCAACCCGGGGCGGGTGTTCGGCCGCGAACAGCTGCTCGCCGCCGTCTGGGGATCGGCCGAGTCGGCCGGGGTCCGTACCGTCGACGTCCACATCGCCCAGCTGCGCGCCAAGCTGGGCGCCCGCAGCCCGCTGCGCACCGTACGCGGCGTCGGCTACGCCGCCGACCTTTAGAGGGGCCCCTGCCCGCCACCGCGCCGTGAGCCGACGGGTTATGACCCGTTGGACACTCCCGACCCGCGGTGACGTTCACAAGTAACGAAACCCACCGTGCTTGATCTCGGAGGATTCACCCGGCGGGTGGCCGGTCGTTGAGGCGGGGCCTGGTGCGCCGCAGGGTGGCGATCTTTGATGCGGGGCCTGGGGTGTGCTGCCGGGCCGCCGATCTTCGAGCCGCCCGGGCCGTACGCTGGGAGGGTGACAGCGGGGCAGTGGAGGAGCCGGCCGGCCGGGGTGGTGGTGCCCCGTCGGCGTATGGGGCGCTGGGGGCCGTACGCCGTGCTGGCGGCGGTGATCGGGGCGGCCGGGTACGTCGCGGCGGTGGACCCGAACCGGCCGGGGCACTATCCGACCTGCCCCTTCCTCATCGTGACCGGCTACTACTGTCCGGGCTGCGGATCGCTGCGCATGATCCATGCGATCGGGCACGGCCACCTCGCCGAGGCGTTCGGGCGCAACCCGCTGGCCTTCGCAACCCTGCCATTCCTGGCTTACCTGTGGGTGAGGTGGGCATGGGCGGTCCGGACGGGCGGGCCGGTGCGCTCCAGGATCCTCCACCCGGCCGTGATCATCGGCTTCACGGTGGTCATGCTCGTGTTCTGGGTCGTCCGCAACCTGCCAGTCGGGCATGCCCTCGCCCCGTGATCTCGCACCCGCGGGAGGGACACCGGGGCGACCGGGCTACGATCGAGACGAACGTCCGACAAAGGGGGACCGTGTTCCGTGAGCGAGCTTGTGAGGCAGGACTCGGCGCGGCCGCGGTGCGGGCGTCCGGTGAGTATCAGCGGGGAGGACCTGTGAGCGAGCTTGTGAGCGACCGATCCGGTACAGCGGCGTCGCGAACGCGTCCGACGAGGAAGGTGGGCCCGTGAGCGAGCGGAGCGAGCGAACCGAAAGCACAGCGCGCATGGTCACTCCTCCGACGAAGGAGGCCGCGTGAGCGTGCTCGACGAGATCCTGGACGGCGTACGCGCGGATCTCGCGGAGCGGCAGCAGGCGGTGTCGCTCGACGCGCTCAAGGAGATGGCGCGCCACGCGCCGTCGCCGCGGAACGCCCTCGGCGCGCTCCGCGGGCAGGGCGTCGCGGTCATCGCCGAGGTCAAGCGGTGCAGCCCCTCCAAGGGAGCGCTCGCCGCGATCGCCGACCCGGCCGGGCTCGCCGCCGACTACGAGGCCGGCGGCGCCGCCGTGATCAGCGTGCTGACCGAGCGTCGCCGTTTCGGCGGCAGCATCGACGACCTGGCCGCGGTCCGTAACCGGGTCGACATCCCGGTGCTGCGCAAGGACTTCGTCGTCTCCTCCTATCAGCTGTGGGAGGCGCGGGCGTACGGCGCCGACCTCGTGCTGCTGATCGTCGCCGCCCTCGAGCAGGAGGCCCTGGTCTCCCTGATCGAGCGGGCCGAGTCGATCGGGCTGACACCGCTCGTCGAGGTGCACACCGAGGAGGAGCTGGAGCGCGCGGTCGACGCGGACGCCAAGGTCATCGGCGTCAACGCCCGGGACCTGACCACGCTGCAGGTCGACCGGGGCACGTTCGCGCGGATCGCCCCGCAGATCCCCGACGGCATCGTGAAGATCGCGGAGTCGGGTGTTCGCGGGCCGCACGACCTGCTCGCCTACGCGTCCTCCGGGGCCGACGCCGTCCTGGTCGGGGAGAGCCTGGTCGTCGGCAAGGACCCGCGCTCGGCGGTCTCCGACCTCGTCGCGGCCGGAGCGCACCCCGCGTTGCGGCAGGGCAAGTAGGCGGCGGAGCCAGTAGGCTGTGGCCATGCTCCTGCGCGAACGATGGCGAGGCCATCCGTACCACGACTGACCCGGATCGGCCTTTTTCACTTCGACAGGACCATTGCGATGACCATCGATGCCGCACGCGATCTTCCCGACCTGACCGGCCACTTCGGCCGGTTCGGCGGCCGGTTCGCGCCCGAGGCGCTCATGGCGGCGCTCGACGAGCTGACCACCGCCTACCAGACGGCCGCCGCCGACCCGGAGTTCCGGGCCGAGCTCGACCACCTGCTGAAGACCTACGCCGGCCGCCCCAGCCTCCTCACCGAGGCCAAGCGGTTCGGCGCCGAGGCCGGCGGGGCGCGGATCCTCCTCAAGCGCGAGGATCTCAACCACACCGGCTCGCACAAGATCAACAACGTGCTGGGGCAGGCGCTGCTCACCCGGCGCATGGGCAAGACCCGGGTCATCGCCGAGACCGGTGCCGGCCAGCACGGTGTCGCGACGGCGACCGCGGCGGCCCTGCTCGGCCTGGAGTGCGTCGTCTACATGGGCGAGGTCGACACCGTCCGCCAGGCGCTCAACGTCGCCCGGATGCGGATGCTCGGCGCCGAGGTGATCCCGGTCAAGACCGGCAGCCGCACCCTCAAGGACGCCTGCAACGAGGCGTTCCGCGACTGGGTGGCGAGCGTCGAGCACACCCACTACTGCATCGGCTCGACCATGGGCCCGCACCCGTTCCCGATGATGGTCCGCGACTTCCAGCGGATCATCGGCGTGGAGGCCCGTGAGCAGGTCCTCGAGCTGACCGGCCGGCTGCCCGACGCGGTGGTGGCCTGTGTCGGCGGGGGTTCCAACGCCATCGGCGCCTTCCACGCGTTCGTCCCCGACGAGGGGGTCCGGCTCTACGGCTTCGAGGCCGGCGGCGCCGGGGTCGACAGCGGTAAGCACGCGGCCACGCTGGTCGGCGGGTCCGTCGGCGTCATCCACGGCATGCGCACCTACCTGCTGCAGGACGACGAGGGCCAGACCCTGGAGACGCACTCGGTGTCGGCCGGGCTCGACTATCCCGGCGTCGGCCCCGAGCACTCCTGGCTGCGCGACACCGGCCGCGCGACGTACCAGGCCGTCACCGACGCCGAGGCCATGGACGCGTTCGCGCTGCTGTGCCGCACGGAGGGCATCATCCCGGCCATCGAGTCCGCGCACGCCCTGGCCGGCGCGCTGCGCGTCGGCCGGGAGCTCGGCCCGGACGCCACGATCGTGGTCTGCCTCTCCGGCCGGGGCGACAAGGACATGCATACGGCCGCCGAGTGGTTCGGGCTGGTCGAGGGCGAAGGGTCCGCGCGATGAGCGGGGGACCGGTGGCCGAGCGCGACGCGCTCACCGGCCAGGCGCGAGACGATCGGCGGAGTGGATCCATGGAGCGGACCGGCGGCGCACCGACCGTTGCGACGGCGTTCGAGAAGGCCAAGGCCGAGGGGCGCGCGGCGCTCGTCGGCTACCTGCCCGCCGGGTTCCCCTCGTACGAGGGGGCCGTCGCCGCCGCCACGGCCATGGTCGAGGCCGGCTGCGACGTCATCGAGATCGGCCTGCCCTACACCGACCCGCTCATGGACGGCCCGACCATCCAGGACGCCGTCCACCAGGCGCTGACCGGCGGCATCCGGGTCGCCGACGTGTTCCGCACCGTGGAGGCGGTCGCCGCCACCGGCGCGCGCACGCTCATCATGACGTACTGGAACCCCGTCGACCGGTACGGCGTCGAGGCCTTCGCCCGAGACCTGTCCTCGGCGGGCGGGTGCGGCCTGATCACCCCGGACCTCACGCCGGAGGAGGCCGAGCCGTGGCTGGCCGCCTCCGACGCGTACGACCTCGACCGCGTCTTCCTGGTCGCCCTCAGCTCCACCGACGAGCGCCTCGGGATCATCACCAATGTGTCCCGCGGGTTCGTGTACGCCGCCTCGCTCATGGGCGTGACGGGGGCGCGTACGGCCGTCGACACCGGCGCCGCGCACCTGGTCGAGCGCACCCGCAAGGCCATGGCGCAGCGGTCGCCGCTGCCGATCGGCCTCGGCCTGGGCGTCAGCAACGGCGAGCAGGCCGCCGAGGTCGCGGGCTTCGCCGACGGGGTCATCGTCGGCTCGGCGTTCATCCGCCGGCTGCTCGACGCGCCGTCCCCCGAGGCCGGGATCGACGCCGTACGCCGGCTCACCGCCGAGCTCGCCGAAGGCGTACGGCGATAGCGGGCCCGCATGCGCTGGGAAGGTGACAGGATCGACCCCGTACTTGACGGCGTCCTTACATTCTCGTCGCCTATGCTTGCGCGCGCCGGATCATGACAGGGTGAGGAAAGACAGTGGCTGAAGCCAAGGCTGACTCCGCGAGACGCAGGACCAAGGCCACCGGGGGAGCGCCCGCCGGCGGCAGGACGGCGTCCGCGAGACGCGACTCGACGACCAGGAAGACCGACGCCGCGGAGGCCAGGACCGGTCTCACCGCGCGGCTCCGCCTTCCGTCGGCCATTCAGCGCCGCCAGGAGTGGATCACGCTGGTGGTGCGCGTCGCGCTCGCGGCCATCCTCGGGATCGCCGGGTACGCGAAGTTCAGCGAGCCGCCGGCGCTGCAGAAGACCGCCGTCTCCGCGTACCAGATCCTGCCGAAGGGCATGGTCACGCCGGTCGCTCTCGGGCTGCCGGTGCTGGAGATGGTCCTGGCCGCGATGATCCTCCTCGGGTTCGCCACCCGGGTCATGGCGATCTGCGTGGGTCTGCTGTTCATCGTCTTCATCGCCGGGATCATCTCCGTGGCCGCGCGTGGACTCTCGATCAACTGCGGCTGTTTCGGGGGCGGCGGCACGGTGAGCAAGGGCCAGACCCATTACCTTAGGGAGGTCTTCCGAGACCTCGGCTTCCTCGCCCTCGCCGCCTGGCTGATGGTGTTCTCGCGCGGAAAACTCGCGCTCGACCGGGTGCTCGGTCTGTACACCACCTGAGCGTTCAACAGATATTCAACTAGGAGACCAGATGAGTAAGGCCGCTCGACAGCGGTCGGCCCGCGAGCGGCTGGCGGAGGAGCGCAAGCGGCAAGCGCAGAAGCAACAGCGGATGCGCGCCCTCACCATCGCCATCAGCGCCCTCGCGATCGTGGCGCTGGCCGTGATCGTCACCGTGTACGTCGTGAACAAGAAGGACAAGAACACGTACACCGGTGCGCTGGCGCCGGCGACCCGCCTGGCCGACGGCCAAATCCTCATGGGCAAGCCGGGGATCAAGGCTCCCAAGCTGGAGATGTTCGAGGACTTCCAGTGCCCCATCTGCAAGGAGATGGAGAGCACCAGCGGTAACACGATCAAGCGCCTCGCGGCCGAGGGCAAGGTCAACGTCGTCTACAACCCGTTCTGGCTGTTCAAGGAGCGGGAGGAGCCGATCCGCGGCAACTCCCAGCGCGCCGCCAACGCCGCGCTGTGCGCTCCGGGGGACAAGTGGGTCAAGTACCACGACACGATCTACAAGAACCAGCCGGCGGAAGGCTCGAACGGCTTCTCCAACAAGGACCTCATCGGCTGGGCCAAGGACCTCGGCTTCGACACCCCGGCGTTCGAGCAGTGCGTCAAGGGCATGCAGAAGCAGAGCCAGATCGACTCGATGACGAACTACGCCGAGCAGACCCGCAAGGTCACCGGCACGCCGACCGTCTTCCTCAACGGCCAGTCCCTGGACCTGACCAACGTCCTGCTGAAGCCGTCCGCCCTGGAGAAGGCCATCCTGGCCGCCAAGCCGGTCGACGTCACGCCGAGCGCGTCCACGCCGGTCGCCCCGACCGGTTCGGCCAGCCCGTCGACCAAGTCCAGCAAGTAACGACGACCCCGGACGGGGCACGGCCGAGCCGCGCCGTGCCACGGTCGGCGCGGGCACCCGGGAACGCCTGAGTACATGGGGGTACGGCCATCGGCCGTGCCCCCATCGCCATGCTGCCGGGACTCACTCCGGCGGCGATGCGCATTCGACGCCCGATCTTCACCGTCGTCGCGCCGTCGGATGCCCGCCAGACGGTAATCTCACATCCCATGCAGCAGCCGCTCGCCTTCATCCCCAGCCCGTCGCAGGGCAGCATCCATCTGGGGCCCCTGCCCCTTCGCGGATACGCCTTGATGATCATCATTGGGGTGATCGTCGCGGTATGGCTAGGGGAGCGGCGCTGGACGGCCCGGGGCGGCGCGTCCGGGACGGTCGTCGACATCGCGGTCTGGGCGGTGCCGTTCGGCCTGATCGGCGGGCGGCTCTACCACGTCATCACCGACCACCAGCTGTACTTCGGCCACGGGCGCCATCCCATCGACGCGTTCAAGGTCTGGAACGGCGGGCTCGGCATCTGGGGGGCCATCGCCCTCGGCACGTTCGGCGCCTACCTCGGCTGCCGTCGCCGGGGGATCTCCCTGCGCGTCTTCGCCGACGCCGCCGCGCCGGGCATCGTCCTGGCCCAGGCGATCGGGCGCTGGGGCAACTGGTTCAACCAGGAGCTGTACGGCCGGCCCTCGACGCTTCCCTGGGCCGTGAAGATCGACCCGGCGCACCGCCCGCCGAACACCCCGGACATCGCGACGTACCAGCCGACGTTCCTGTACGAGTTCCTCTGGTGCGTCGGAGTGGCCGTCCTGGTCATCTGGGCGGAGAAGCGCTTCCGGCTCGTCTACGGACGGGCGTTCGCCCTGTACGTCGCCGCTTACACCGTGGGCCGGGCCTGGATCGAGTGGCTGCGCGTCGACCCCGCCCACCACGTCCTGGGCCTGCGGCTCAACGACTGGACCGCGCTCGTCGTCTTCCTCTGCGCGGTGGCCTACCTGTACCTCCAGCGGGACAAGACCGAGAACCCGGCCGGAGCCTTCGGTACGGCGGCGGACGCCACGGCGGAGGAGACTGCGGCAGAGGGGTCCGCGGCGGAGGAGTCCGCGAGCGAAGACGACGCCGCGGCCCGGCCGGCCGAGGAGGAGCCGGCCTCGGCGAGAGAGGCCGAGGAGCCTGCCGAGCCGGTAGCGGCCGAAGCGTCCGCCGAGCCCGACGGGGCCGCAGAAGCGGAGGACTCGTCCGAGGCCGTCGAAGCCGCGGAGGCCGCCGAGAAGCCGGAGACGGCCGAGCCGAAGGGCGGCGAGTCCACCGCCGACGCCCCGGAGGACGGCGAGCCGGCCGCCGGCGATGCGGGCGAGGACCCATCCTCGGAGGCGGCGGAGCCGGAGGCGGACGACGCGCACGCCCCGGAGCCGGAGAGCTCCGAGACGGCCGAGGCGGAGGCTGCGCCCGCGGACGGCGATGCCGCGGACGCTCCGCCCGCCGACGCCGACGCCGGCGCGACGGCCGCGGCCGCTCCCGGCGACGAGGCGAAGGACGACGCCGATACCGCCGACTCTCAGGCCGCCGCCGACGTGCCCGACGGCGAGCAGAGCCGCTCGGAGGGCGACGCGGCCGACGGGCCCGAGTCCTCCACCGCGGACGACGTCTCGCACGCCGACGAGAAGGCCTCGCCGACGGGAAAGACGGACCGGTCGTCGGCGGGTCGCGGCGCCTGACGCCTCTTCCCGGGATCCGGGAGAGGCGTTCGGCGGCTCGTGGTATCCGCCACAAACAGCGGGACAAAATGGGGCAGAGCGGCGATATGGACATCTCGTCGCTGGAGGTTCGCTAAGCTCACGGCTCGTGAGCGAGATGGGTTACGAGGACGACGAGCAGGGACAGGGATCGCGAGGACGCCGCGCCGCGCGAGGCTCGGCGGGTGGTTCCAAGCGAAACCTCCTGATCATCGGAGGGGCCGCGGTGGCCGTGATCCTCGTCGTCGCCGTCGTCGCGGTCGTGGCCATGGGCGGCGGTGACGGCAAGAAGCCGCAGGCCGCCGCGGCGGTCAAGGTGCTGCCCAAGGTCTACGTCAACACTCCGCCGAATTCCCAGGTGAAGAAGCTGTCCGACCGCAACAAGGACAAGCGCCCGCTGAACCAGAACGAGGTGTTCGGCGACGACGACAAGACCGTCTCCCACGGCAAGTACAGCTTCACGCTCGCCGGAGCCGACATCGCCGGTGACTGCAAGACCGCCACCTGGGGGCAGCAGCTCCAGGCCGATCTGCAGAAGTACGGGTGCACCCAGATCGCCCGCGGCGCGTACGTCAGCAACGACAAGCAGTACGTCGGCCAGTTCATCGCCCTGAACCTCGAAACCCTCGACGGCGCGGAGCAGATCATCCGTGACCTCGACCCGGGCAGCAGTGCGGGATTCGTCTCGCCGCTCACGGTCAAGGGAACGACGAACTTCAGCGGCGGCTTCAGCGCGGCCTACAGCCAGCCGTTCGGGCACTACGTGGTCATCAGCTGGGTGGAGAAGGCGGGCGGGGCACAGCCGCAGACGATGAACGAACTCCTGGACGCCAGTATCGCCATCGAGCGGGCCGACGACTTCGTCTGGGAACGACTCGTCCTCGCCGGTGGATAGACGGCACAACGGCCCTTCGCAGGGCTGGGACGGGCAGCAGCCCGCCGCGTGGAGTGGCGGGCGGCCCCCCGAGGGGCAGCCGTCTCCGGGCTGGAACGGCGGCCACCCGCCGGTCCCGGACGGGCCCCAGGGTTGGAACGGCGGAGGTCCTCCCGGCGGTCAGCCCGCTCCAGGGTGGAACGGCGGGGGTCCTCCTGACGCGCAGCGCGCTCCAGGGTGGAACGGAGGTCCTCCCGGGGGACAACCGTCTCCGGGGTGGAACGGCGGAGCGCCTCCCGGAGGACAGCCGTCTCCGGAATGGGACGGCGGAGGCCCTTCCGGAGGACAGCCGGCCGGGTGGAACGGCGGCCCGCCTCCGGACGCGCCGTACGACCCGAACGCCGACCCCGAGGGAGATCCCGGGGAGGCACCGCGCAGGCCACGTCCGTCCTTCCGGCTACCCGCGATCAAGACCCCGGCGCGGCTCGCGCAGCGGGACAAGGGGCCGGGCACCGTGCCCGCCACGGCCTACTTCCTCGCGGCCGGTGTGGTCCTGGTCGTCGCACTCATGGCCGTCGCCGGCCTGGTCGTGCTGCTCCACGACGATTCGAAGCCCGCGGCCCCGCAGCCGGGCGGCCTGGCGGCCGGTGGGCCGTTGCCGTCGGTGTACTCCGCGGCGTCCTCCACCGACGTGTTCGCGCCCATCGCCAAGCGCACCGCCGACCCCAGTCCGCTCACCGAGAACGAGGTCTTCGACAAGAAGACCATCGCGGACAAGGAGTCGAAGGCGTCGTTGAAGCTGACCGAGTCCAAGCTGGACGCCCGGTGCTCCGACGCCGTCTGGGGGCAGGCGCTGGTCAGGCGGCTGCAGCAGGCGGGCTGCACCCAGGTGGCCCGCGGGGTGTACGCGGACAAGCGCTTCATGGCGATGGTGGCGATCTTCAACGTGGCCGACTCCACGGTCGCCGACAAAGTGGTCGCGGCGGCCGATCCGCAGAGCGGCGAGGGGTTCGCGCGGCCGCCCTCCGACGAGGCGGCGTTCGGTCAGGGCTTCAGCACCGCCCGCGGGGTGGCGATGGGCCACTACGCGGTGATCACCTGGGTGCGGCGCGCGGACGGCACGGGGAGCGAGACGGACCCGAAGCTGCTGTCGCTGCTCGTCACGGTCGGCCCGCCCCCCGCCATCGTGGGGCGCGTGGCCGATCAGGGGCAGAAGAACTAACGCAACCCTGAGCGGCACGGGCCCCGACCGATGCCGGCCGTCGTGCGGCCTCATCGGGCACTTGACACATGGCGTCCGGCGTAAACGTGTCACAATCCGGCCGAACGGGCGGGAACCACGCCCTAGGCTTCTCCCTCTAAGAGGCGAGGTCATCAGAGGAGATCACGATATGAGTTACCCGTACCCGCCCACCGGTCCCGGCGAGCAGCCCCCTGGAGGTCAGCCCGGCGGGTGGGGTGCGACGCCTCCGCCGGGTGGATACGGTCCGTCCGGCGCCGGCTGGCAGCACCAGGAGACGATGGCGGGCGGCGTGCCCATGGGACCGCCGAGCATGCAGCCGCCGCAGGTGCAGGGTCCGATGGGCCCGATGGGCCCGATGGGCCAGCCGCCCATGGGCCCGCCGCCGAAGAAGGGCAACGGCGGCATCGTCATCGCGGCGATCGCCGGCTCCGTCCTCCTGGTCGGCGGGGTGCTCGGCGGCGCCTACTACGCCGCCTCGAGTGGCGGGGACGGCAAGACCAGCACGGGCACGTCGCCGGCCGCGGTCGGGACGCCCGGGGCGGGGCAGACGGGCCAGCCGGCGCCTGGGCAGCCGGGCTCCGCGGCCGGCCAGTACAAGCCGTCCTACTACAACGCCACCAAGTCCTGGTCGCTGTGGGACAAGCTGAACACCGCCTCGACGGACTCGCAGCCGATGACCGTGACCGAGGTCTTCAGCGACGCCGAGGCCAAGGCGCAGACCAACAACATCGAGCACATCACGATGCAGCTCCAGGGCTCGGGGCGGCTGGACACCGACTGCGGGAGCGCGGTCTGGGGCGCCGGGCTGAAGACGGCCCTGCAGGGCTACGGCTGCACGCAGGCGATCCGCGCCGCGTACGTCTCGTCGGACCAGCGCTGGGTCGGCCAGGTGGTGATCTTCAACCTCCGGGACGTCAACGCCGCGAACAGCCTGATCGGGGACATGGACCCGGACGCGGGCAGCAAGGGCTTCTTCCTGCCGGTCTCGGGGCCCTCGCCGGTCGACCGTTTCGGCAAGGGCAACACGGGCGCGTCCGGCGGAGCGTACGGGCACTTCGTGGTGATCGGCTGGGCCGGCGGCGCGGACGGCACCGCGTCGAGCGCCGACACGATCCCTCCGGCGTCCCTCGTGGAGCGTGCGGGCAAGACGTTCCTGTTCACCAGGAACGTCGGCGGCTGAGCAAGCGGGAACCGCGCTGGGCGGCGACCCCATCGAATATCCGGCGAACATCCGGTGACGACGGGGCCCTTCCGGCGCGGTCCGTCCCTCTCGCCCCAATCAAGCCCTCTCGCCCCACTAATGCGGAATCGAGCCGCTTCAACGGAACAACCGGGCGAAAGCCTCGGTTGGCGCAAGACTCGGAAGATTCACCAAGTTTCGTGATCACGCCGCGTCGGGGATGAATCAGACAGTGTTGTAATCTCTAGACACCGCAGCGGGCCAACGTCGTCCCAGTCTGCAACTGATGGGGAGCGGAACGAGACGACGGGAGGGTTGATGGTGCCTGCTGCCATGATTCCGGGCCGGGGACGCCCAGAGCGTCAAGGTCTGTACGACCCCGCGGGTGAGCATGACGCCTGTGGCGTCGGCATGGTCGCCGACCTGAACGGCCGCAAGAGTCACGACATCGTCGTGAAGGCCTTGACCGTCCTGCGTAACCTGGATCACCGCGGCGCCAAGGGCGCCGAACCGGACGACGGCGACGGCGCCGGAATCCTCACCCAGCTGCCCGACGCCCTGTTCCGGGAGGTCGTGAACTTCGCGCTGCCCGAGCCCGGCGCGTACGCCGCGGGCATCGCGTTCCTGCCCACCGACGAGGCGAAGCGGGCCGAGACGGTCGCGGTCGTCGAGCGGATCGCGGACGAGGAGGGTCTGACCGTCCTCGGCTGGCGTGAGCTTCCTCACGACCCGGACTTCTCCGGCCCGACGGCGCACGCGGTCATGCCGCACTTCGCCCAGCTGTTCCTGAGCGCCCGGAGCGGCGCCCGGGAGCTGGAGCTGGACCGGGTCGTGTTCTGCGCCCGCGAGCGCATGGAGCAGGACACCGGGGTGTACTTCCCGAGCCTGTCCAGCCGCACGATCGTCTACAAGGGGATGCTGACCACCCCGCAGCTGGAGCCGTTCTTCCCGGACCTGTCCGACCGGCGCTACACCACCGGCATCGCACTGGTCCACTCGCGGTTCTCCACCAACACGTTCCCGGCGTGGGAGCTGGCCCACCCGTACCGGTTCATCGCGCACAACGGCGAGATCAACACGGTCAAGGGCAACCGGAACTGGATGCGGGCCCGCGAGGCGCTGCTCAAGTCCGACGTCCTGTCGGGGGACCTGTCCCGGATCTTCCCGGTGATCGACATCGAGGCCAGCGACACGGCCTCGTTCGACGAGTGCCTGGAGCTGCTCCACCTCGGCGGCCGGTCGCTGCCCCACTCGGTGCTCATGATGATCCCCGAGGCGTGGGAGAACCACACCGAGATGGACCCGGAGCGGCGGGCCTTCTACGAGTTCCACTCCACGCTGATGGAGGCCTGGGACGGCCCGGCGAGCGTCACCTTCACCGACGGCACCGTGGTCGGCGCGGTCCTGGACCGCAACGGCCTGCGCCCGGGCCGGTTCTGGGTGACCGACGACGGGTTCGTCGTGCTGGCCAGCGAGGCCGGCGTGCTGGACATCGAGCCGTCGAAGGTGGTCCGCAAGGGCCGCCTGCAGCCCGGCAAGATCTTCCTGGTCGACACCGCCCAGGGCCGCATCGTCGAGGACGACGAGATCAAGGCGGAGCTCGCCCGCGAGCACCCGTACGCCGAGTGGCTGCGCGACGGCCTCGTCCGCTTCGAGGAGCTGCCCGAGCGCGAGCTGCGCGTCGTCGAGGAGCTGCACGAGGGCGCCCTGCCCTCGCACGAGACGCTGGTCAAGCGCCAGCAGGTCTTCGGCTACACCAACGAAGAGCTGAAGATCATCCTGGCGCCGATGGCGAAGAACGGCGCCGAGCCGATCGGCTCCATGGGCACCGACACGCCGCTGGCCGCGCTGTCGGAGCGGCCGCGGCAGCTGTTCGAGTACTTCAAGCAGCTGTTCGCACAGGTCACGAACCCGCCGCTGGACGCCATCCGCGAGGAGCTCGTCACCAGCCTGCAGTCGACGCTCGGCCCCGAGGGCAACCTGCTCGAGCCCGGCCCGGACTCCTGCCGCCGGCTCGTGCTGCCCACGCCGATCCTCGACAACGAGGAACTCGCCAAGATCACCCACATCAACGACGACGGCGACCGGCCGGAGTTCCAGCCGTACGTCGTCTCCGGCCTGTACGACGTGGCCGGTGGGGGAGAGGCGCTCCGGCACCGGCTGGAGGAGATCTGCGCCGAGGTGTCGGCGGCGATCCGCGACGGCGCCCGCCTGCTCGTCCTGTCCGACCGCGGCGCGACCGCCGACCAGGCGCCGATCCCGTCGCTGCTGCTCACCGGCGCGGTGCACCACCACCTGATCCGGGAGAAGACCCGCACGCGCGTCGGCCTGGTCGTCGAGACCGCCGACGCCCGCGAGTGCCACCACATCGCGCTGCTCATCGGGTACGGCGCGTCGGCCGTCAACCCGTACCTCGCCATCGAGACCGTCGAGGACCTGGTCGCCAGTGGCGTCCTCACCGGCGATCCGGCCAAGGCCGTCCGCAACCTGGTCAAGGCGTACGGCAAGGGCGTCCTGAAGGTCATGTCCAAGATGGGCGTGTCGACGGTCGCCTCGTACACCGGCGCGCAGATCTTCGAGTCGGTCGGCCTCGGCGAGGAGGTCATCGCCGAGTGCTTCACCGGCACGACCTCCCGCCTCGGCGGCGTCGGCTACGACGTGCTCGCCGAGGAGGTCGCGCAGCGCCACCACCGGGCGTTCCCGCCCGGCGGCAACGAGCTGTCGCACCGCACCCTCGAGGTCGGCGGGGAGTACCAGTGGCGGCGCGAGGGCGAGCCGCACCTGTTCAACCCCGAGACGGTCTTCAAGCTGCAGCACGCCACCCGCACCCGCCGGTACGAGATCTTCAAGGAGTACACGAAGCTCGTCGACGAGCAGGCGCACCGGCTGATGACCCTGCGCGGCCTGTTCAAGCTGCGCGAGGGCGTACGCCCGCCGGTGCCCGTCGAGGAGGTCGAGCCCGCCTCGGAGATCGTCAAGCGGTTCTCCACCGGCGCCATGTCGTACGGTTCGATCTCCGCCGAGGCCCACGAGACGATCGCGATCGCGATGAACCGTCTCGGCGCCAAGTCCAACACCGGCGAGGGCGGCGAGGACCCCGTGCGGTTCACGCCGGACGCCAACGGCGACCTGCGCCGGTCGGCGATCAAGCAGGTGGCCTCGGGCCGGTTCGGCGTGACGTCGGAGTACCTGACCAACGCCGACGACCTGCAGATCAAGATGGCGCAGGGAGCCAAGCCGGGTGAGGGCGGGCAGCTGCCCGGCCACAAGGTGTACCCGTGGATCGCCAAGACCCGGCACTCCACGCCCGGCGTCGGCCTCATCTCGCCGCCGCCGCACCACGACATCTACTCGATCGAGGACCTCGCCCAGCTCATCCACGACCTCAAGAACGCCAACCCGGCGGCGCGCGTGCACGTCAAGCTCGTCGCCGAGGTCGGGGTCGGAACGGTCGCGGCGGGCGTGTCCAAGGCGCACGCCGACGTGGTGCTCATCTCCGGGTACGACGGCGGCACCGGCGCCTCGCCGCTCACCTCGATCAAGCACGCCGGCGCGCCCTGGGAGCTCGGCCTGGCCGAGACCCAGCAGACGCTGCTGCTCAACGGCCTGCGCGACCGCATCGTCGTGCAGACCGACGGGCAGATGAAGACCGGCCGCGACGTCGTGATCGCCGCGCTGCTCGGCGCCGAGGAGTACGGCTTCGCGACCGCGCCGCTGGTCGTCTCCGGCTGCGTGATGATGCGCGTCTGCCACCTGGACACCTGCCCGGTCGGCGTCGCCACCCAGAACCCGGAGCTGCGCAAGAAGTTCAGCGGCAAGCCGGAGTTCGTCGTCAACTTCTTCGAGTTCATCGCCGAGGAGGTCCGCGAGTACCTCGCCGAGCTCGGCTTCCGGTCCCTCGACGAGGCGATCGGCCACGTCGAGATGATCGACTCCGCCGAGGCCGTCGGCCACTGGAAGGCCGCCGGGCTCGACCTGGCCCCGATCCTGTACCGGCCCGACCTGCCCGACGGCGCGGCGCTGCGCCGCGTCACCGAGCAGGACCACGGCCTGGAGAAGGCGCTGGACAACACGCTGATCCAGCTCGCCGAAGGCGCCATCGCCTACGGCGACCCGGTCAAGCTCGAGCTGCCGATCCGCAACGTCAACCGCACGGTCGGCACGATGCTCGGCCACGAGGTGACCAAGAAGTGGGGCGGCGAGGGCCTGCCCGACAACACGATCGACGTCACCTTCACCGGGTCGGCGGGCAACTCGTTCGGCGCGTTCGTGCCGCGCGGGATCACCCTCCGGCTGGTCGGCGACGCCAACGACTACGTCGGGAAGGGCCTGTCCGGCGGGCGCATCACCGTACGCCCGCCCGCCGACGCGCCGTTCAGGGCGGAGGAGCAGATCATCGCCGGCAACGTCATGCTGTACGGCGCGACGTCCGGTGAGGCGTTCGTCCGCGGCGTCGTCGGCGAGCGGTTCTGCGTCCGCAACTCCGGCGCGACCGCCGTCGTCGAAGGCGTCGGCGACCACGGCTGCGAGTACATGACCGGCGGCCGGGCGGTCGTCCTCGGCCCGACCGGCCGCAACTTCGCGGCCGGCATGTCCGGCGGCATCGCCTACGTCCTGGACCTGCGGGCCGAGCGCCTCAACACCGAGATGGTCGACCTCGACCCGCTCGGCGACGACGACCGCGCCTACCTGCGGGACATCGTCGAACGCCACCGCGCCGAGACCGGATCCACGGTCGCCGCCGCGCTGCTCGCCGACTGGGACGCCGCGGTCGGCCGCTTCGCCAAGGTCATGCCGCGCGACTACAAGAGAGTCCTGACCGCCCGCGCCGCCGCGGAGGCCGAGGGACGCGACGCCGACCAGGCCGTCATGGCCGCCGCCAACGGGTGAAGGGGGAGACATGGCTGACCCGAAGGGCTTCATGACCCATCAGCGGGAACTCCCGAAGCGTCGCCCCGTCGACGTTCGGATCCGCGACTGGCGTGAGGTGTACGAGAACTTCCCCAAGGGCTCGCTGGAGAAGCAGGCGTCCCGCTGCATGGACTGCGGGATCCCGTTCTGCCACAACGGCTGCCCGCTGGGGAACCTCATCCCCGAGTGGAACGACCTCGTCCACCGGGACGAGTGGCGCGACGCGATCGAGCGGCTGCACGCCACGAACAACTTCCCGGAGTTCACCGGGCGGCTGTGCCCGGCGCCGTGCGAGTCCGCCTGCGTCCTGGGCATCAACTCCGACCCGGTGACGATCAAGCGGGTCGAGGTGGAGATCATCGACCGGGCGTTCGCGGAGGGCTGGGTCACGCCGCAGCCGCCGGCCGTCAGGACCGGCAAGAAGGTCGCGGTCGTCGGCTCCGGCCCGGCGGGCCTGGCCGCCGCCCAGCAGCTCACCCGCGCCGGCCACGACGTCGTCGTGTACGAGCGGGCCGACCGGCCCGGCGGGCTGCTGCGCTACGGCATCCCCGAGTTCAAGATGGAGAAGAAGCACCTCGACCGCCGCCTCGGCCAGATGCGCGCCGAGGGCACCGAGTTCCGCACCTCGGCGAACATCGGCGTCGACATCACCGCCGACGAGCTCCGCGCGTCGTACGACGCCGTGGTCCTCGCCGGCGGCGCCACCGCCTGGCGCGACCTGAAGGTCCCCGGCCGGGAGCTCGAGGGCATCCACCAGGCGATGGAGTACCTCCCGCCGTCCAACAAGGTGCAGGAGGGCGACATCACCGAGTCGCCGATCTCCGCCGAGGGCAGGCACGTCGTCGTCATCGGCGGCGGCGACACCGGCGCGGACTGCATCGGCACCGCCGTACGGCAGGGCGCGCTGTCGATCACCCAGCTGGAGATCATGCCGCGTCCGCCGGAGGCCCGTCCCGGCGGTCAGCCGTGGCCGACCTACCCCATGCTGTTCAAGATGGAGTCGGCCCACGAGGAGCTGGCCGACCTCGGCGGCGAGCGCGCGTACGCGACCAACACCCTGGAGTTCCTCGGTGACGAGAACGGCCGGGTCCGGGCGCTGCGCGTCGTCGACGTACGGGGCCCGGAGACCGGCTTCGAGCCGATCGAGGGCACCGAGCGCGAGATCCCGGCCCAGCTCGTCACCCTGGCCATGGGCTTCGTCGGGCCGGAGCGCGCGGGCCTGCTGGAGCAGCTCGGCGTGGAGCTGGACCAGCGCGGCAACGTCGCCCGCGACACCTCGTACGCCACCTCCGTCGACGGCGTGTTCGTCGCCGGGGACATGGGCCGCGGCCAGTCCCTGATCGTCTGGGCGATCGCCGAGGGCCGCTCCGCGGCGGCCGCCGTCGACACGTGGCTGCAGGGCCGCTCCGCCCTGCCGGTCGCCATCCCGCCGACCGCCCGCCCGTTGGTCTGAGCGAAATCGTGTGGGGCACGCCCGAGCCCGGGCGTGCCCCACACGCTTGTTCAGGCCGGCTGGTCCTGGAAGGCGCCGGACCCGCTCGCACCCAAAGTCGTTCATCGATCTTCGCTTTCCTGCGAGAACGCGCCACGGGCGGCGCGTTTATGTGCGTCCGGGTCCGGCGCCAACTCCGCGCGAACGTTGCGCGGCCAGAAAGTTAAGGAGCCAATTAACTCGCCTGTCGCCAAATACCCTGTTGTAGGGGCAATTTTCGGGGTGGGGGCGCGGGGACGTGAACTGGATCAGCCCGGAGAACATCATCGCGGTGGTCGCCGCGCTACTGGGACTCATCGCGCCCGCCGTCGGCTCGGTCTTCCAGCTCCGGACGCGGCGCGGCAAACGCATCGGCCACCGCGTGCAGATGGACACCGCGATCGGCGGCGACGGCCAAGGGCAGCCGAAGGAACGGTTCGGGCTCTTCACGGCGCAGCCCGGCATGCCGAACCCCACCCTCGTGCTTCTGCGCATCGAGAACAACGGCACGAGTAGCATCGCGGAGACCGACTACACCAACCCTGACAAGAATCACGGCCTGAACGTCGTATTCACCGGACGCACCATCTCGAGCGTCGAGGTCATCGCGGATCCCAAGGCGAGACATCTGCTCAGCCACTTCGACCCGGTCGGGGGCAAGGGCGGGTTGCAATACCACGACAACACGATCCATCTGCCCCGTGTCCCGCTCAACGTGAAAGAGCATTTCAAACTGCTCGTGCTTCTAGGCGGCGGCCCGGTCGACAGCGCGATAACGGTCAGCGGGGGAATCCGGGAAGGCAGGGTGGAGCGCACCCGCAGCATGTCGGTCGACGACAAGCCGCCCCTGTTCAGCAAGGTCGCCTTGGGGACCACCGTCGTCCTCGCCCTCTGTCTCCTCACCCTGGCGGGCATCGTCGTCTTCGGGCATTCGACCCCCGTGGGCTGCGTCAAAGGAGACCTCAGAGTGGTCGGCTCGACGGCATTCGCCCCCGCCGCGGAGAGACTCGCCCGCCGGTACGAGGCGGAATGCCCGGGTTCGCAGATCACCGTGGACGCACACGGAAGCAACGAGGGCGTACGGGAACTGGCGAGCGGCAAGGCCAAGAACGGTTCCCCGGCCCTGCTCGCCCTGTCGGACGGCACCGAGCCGCCCGGCTTCACCCGGCTGAACGAGGACCGGGTCGCCGTCGTCGCCTTCGCCCTCGTCGTGAACGACCAGGTCAACCTCCAGAACCTGACGACCGCCCAGATACGCCGGATATACCGGGGCGATGTGGTCAACTGGCAACAGCTCGGCGGCCCTGACCTGCCCATCCGGCTCGTCAGCCGGGACGCCAACTCCGGCACTCGCGACCTGCTCCGCCGGCGCCTCCTCGGCGGCCAGGGCGAACCCGCCTTCACCTCGCGGGACTGCGTGAACAAGGACTCCCCGCAGGACAAGGTCGTCCGCTGCGAGCTGGGAAGTACCGGCGAGGTCCTCGCGACCGTCGCCCAGGTGCCGGGTGCCATCGGCTATGGCGAACTGCGGGCCGCCGCGACCTCCCGGAACGTGCACACGCTGAGCATCGACGGCCAGGCGCCGTCGACCACGGCCATTGCCGCCGACACTTATCGCTTCACCGAGATCGAGTACGCCTACACCAATGGCATGCCGGTCCCCGGCTCTCTGACGTCGAGCTTCCTCAACTACATGATCAGAGGCAGCGGCCAGGATGTGCTGAAGGCCTTGGGGGACGTGCCGTGCTACTCGCCCGACGGTCTGAAGCGCTGCCGGCCGTGACCTTCGGGCCGATTCCCCTTAGGTGGTAATCCGCCGGTTTATGTCTCGCTCTGACCAAATCTGGTTAGTCTTGGCAAGATCAATGGGTACGCTGCGCAAATAGTGGAAGGTCGCACTTGCTGCATAAATTCCCCCTCGCGCTGACCGCTGCCGCATGCGTGGTCGCGTCCTCAGGTATCGCACGCGCCGATTCGGTGACTCCCCGGCCACAGCCCACAGGGCGGCCCATCAAGGTGGACACCGGGTCGTTGAACAGTACGAAGGCGGAGGCCGAGGCGACGATCCGCTACTGGACCAAGACAAGACTGTTGAAGAACTCGCCGTCGACGGAGGCCCCGAGTCCGAAGTCCTCGGATCCGGCGGATCCCGTCCCCACGGTCGGGCGGATCGTCTTTCCCGGGTTCAACTGCACGGCCACCGTCGTCGGGTCGGATCTCGTTCTCACCGCGGCCCACTGCGTCAAGCGATATGGCGTGCCGATCGGAAAGCTCGGCGCGTTCGTGCCGCAGTACAGCGGTGGCAACGGTCCGTTGGGCAACTGGCCGCTGGCCGACTACTACATCGACTCACGGTGGGGGATCGCCGATAACCCGCGGTACGACTACGCGCTGGTGAGGCTGTCAGCGACCGGCCATGACTACCACCTGGGCGACAAAACCGGGTCCGTGCGGATGTCTGCCGACCCGTTCAAGGCCGGTGAGCGGGTCGACCTCCTCGGGTATCCCGGCGACCAGGATGTCCCGTACCGATGCAAGACCCCGGTCAGCTCCGTGAAATTCAGCGGCGTCGATTACTGGAAGGTCGACTGCGCGTCGTACACGGACGGGGTCAGCGGAACCTCCTTCCAGCATTACCAGTCCGCCCCGTGGAATACCACGACCATCGGCGCGGTCGTCGGCGGGTACCAAGAAGGCGGCTCGACGGTGGAGACGAGCTACGGATCCCAGTGGGATTCCAGCATCTACACGCTGTGGCAGCAGGCGAACGCGGGCAGCACCGCCTCCTGAGCCGCGGACGGACCGGCCCGGCCCTGAAGGGCCGGGCTGCGTCCGCGATCCTGGTCAGGCCGGCTGGTTCTGCCGGCGTCGGTACTCCGCCGCCCTTGCTTCACCGCCGGATACGGCTCTCATCCACCCTTGTCGCAGCACCGCGTCTGTCGCGAAGATCGTTACCCTTGTCCGGGTGACTGATGATCGAATGATGCGCGATTACTCCGGCCACTCTCATGACCCAGGCCGGTACCCCACGCCCGTCATCGAGCTGGACGGCGCGCCCGTCTCGGTCAGTGTCGACATACACGCGGTGCTGTGGACCTGCGATCTCCGCGGGGGCGAATGCGCCGGCCGTCCCCTGGACCTCGACGCCGCCGGCCCCGACGACGCCTGGTACCTCGAGAACGACTATTGGGATGAAGGCGACGACGAGTACGGGCGGCGCAAGATCGTCATAAGGGCCGACAACATCGCTTCGCGCATGACGGTGTCGCACCTCGACGGGCGGCCCGTGGTCGTCACCGGTGGCGACCGGTTCGACTTCTCATTCGAGGACGACTACGACTCCAGCGGTGGAATCGTGCGGGTCTGGGATCTGCGCACCGGAAACAGGGTCGGCACAGTCATGATCGGCCACGATCTCGGAGTCTGCTCGCTCACCACCGTTCCCTCCGCGCGGGGGCCGCTCGTCGTCAGCAGCTGCGAGCAGGGCAAACTCCAGGCGTGGGAGATGGCCACCGGTGAACCCGTGGCAGAACTCGAAGGCGGCTACAACGGAGAAATGGGCGCCGCCCTCGTCGACGGCCGGCCGGTCGCCGTGACCGGAGGAGACGACGACTTCCTGCAGGCCTGGGACATCCTCAACGGCGAGCAGATCGGAGAGGATCTGACCGGTATCGAGCCCGGCGTCAGGGCCATCGCGATAACCGAGCTGGCGGGCCGCGCGGTGGTGGTGGCCGGCGGCGACGACGCCAGACTGCATGTCTGGGACCTGGCGACCCAGGACCCGATCGGATCGCCGATGACCGGCCACGCCGAGGGCATCGAAAGAATGGGCATCGCGACCATCGCCGGACAGAGGGTGGCCGTGACCGGAAGTCTCGGTGACATCCGCGTGTGGGACCTCGCCAGGGGAGAACAGATCGGAGACCCGCTCACCGGCCACCACCTTCAGACGGTCGCCGAAATCGCAGGTACTCCCGTCGCCGTCGTCCAAGCCTCTGGCGGCGTCCTTCGCCTCTGGGATCTGACGCTCGCAGCCCGCTGACAGTCCTTCCCTTCCATCGGGTCGGCCCTGAGAGAACAACCGCCAAGTGAGGTCGAAGATCGCGTTGGCTTGGTCGCAGGAACGAAACCCTCAGGAGGGTGCATGGGCGAGCACGAGGCATTCTGGATCGACCGAGACTACGACCGGGAGCGCGCTGCCGACGGGGCGAGCCGCTACGCCGAGCATGTGCGCCAGAACGCCGCCGCGTTCGAGGGATCGTGGGGCGACATCGCCCCGGTCACCTTCGCCTGCGCCGCATGGCGGCTCGCCACGACGCCGGTGCCCCCGTACGTGCGCTGGCATCGGCGGATCCTGACCGCCGCCTGCGACCGCAACCCCTGGGACGGCGGCCTCACCGTCCACGCGATGCTCGTTTCACCGCTTCCCACCCAGCTCACCACCTCCCGCGACTGGTGGCGCGACCGCGGCTGGCGCGACTGGCCGCAGACCTTCGGGCAGTACCTCGACCCGACCGACCAGGACGTCACCCGGAGCCCTTTCCTGCGAACGACCCTGCTCGTCGACGCGCCGATCCCGCTCGGTGCGCTTCCACCGGCCCCCGACGGCCCATCCGACACGCTCGCCGACACGGCGGGCCTCGCCGTGGCCGCCATGGTCAAAGAACTCAACGAACTGCTCAGCCCGATCATCCGCCGGCTCGAGACCGCGCCGACACGCGACTGAGCCGTCCACCGCGACGTCGCGTTGATCCTCATTCTGGGGCGTCGAGCCAGACCAGCGTGACCGTTCGCGTACGGGAGAAGACGCGCCGCGCCGTTTCGGCGTCGTCGAACCGCCCACGCCAGTCGCCGGACTCGGCGCAGACCATGGCGTGACCGTCGCGGAGCTGCAGGCCCCAGCACAGGACACCTCCGTCGTCCTGCTCGGCGTCGGTCCAGCACAGCGCGAAGGGCCGGGGCGCGTATTCGGCGGCGAGTTCCGCCGCCTCCTGCTCGAGGTCGGTGAATGCGGAAATCTTCGTCATGCAACACACTCTGTCCTTGCTCATTTACTCTGAGTGTGCATTCGCGTCCGTGGTGAAGGAGCCGTTAGGGCGGCTCATGCGACATCGGATCGCGTCAGCGCGAGGTGAGGAGCCCGGCAATGGCATCAACGACATCCCGCAAACCGACCACGGGCACCGTCTCCGGCACCACGGCGCTCGCCTACTGGGGCGACGAGCTGCGCTTCTACCGCGAACAGGCAGGCCTCACCCAGGAACAGTTGGGCCGCGCGATCCACATGTCCCCCTCCATGATCGCCATGGTCGAGACGGGCAGACGCGCGCCCCGCACCGAGTTCATCAAGGCGTGCGACAGCGTCCTGGGCACCAACGGCGCCCTCGCCCGCCTCTGGAAGCGGATCATCAAGCACTCCTACCTCGAGTGGTTTCGTCCCTTCGTCGAGGTCGAGTCCGAGGCCACCGAGATGCTTGAGTACGAGCCGCAGGCCGTGCCGGGCCTGCTCCAGACCGAAGACTACGCTCGCGCTCAGATCAAAACGGGCCGGGTCCGCGACAGCGACGAGGAGATCGAGCGGCACGTCGCCGCCCGCATGAGCCGCCAAGAGATCCTCACGCGCAGCGATCCGCCGCTCCTATGGGTCATCCTCGACGAGGCCGTGCTCCGACGCCCGGTCGGCGGCACCGAGGTGATGCGGGACCAACTCGCCCGGCTGGTGCACATCTCGCGGTCCACGCACATCGTGCTCCAAGTGCTCCCTTTCGCGGTCGGTGCGCACGGAGGGATGAGCGGCCCGATGACCTTGTTCACTCTCCCCGACGAGACGAAGCTCGTCTACGCTGAAGCCTTCGGGGGCGGGCAGATCATCGGGCTCCCGGAGGAGGTTGAGAACTGCCGCCTACGGCTCGACCTGATGCGTGCCTGTGCGCTCCCGCCGGACGACTCCGTCCGGATGATCGCAGACCTGATCGGAGAATGATGAGCGGCGAGGTTCGGTGGCGTAAGAGCAGTCGTAGCAGCGATCAGGGCGGCCAGTGCGTCGAGGTCGCTCAGTGGCGAAAGAGCAGCCGCAGCAGCGATCAGGGCGGCAACTGCGTCGAGGTCGCCCGGTTGACCGCCGGGCAGCCGGACGCTGGCGCGTCCCTGCCCGGCGACCGCGTCCAGTGACCAAGACCTCCGTGCACCGCTACCTCGCCGACGCGTTCCAGGGAGCCTGATCATGGCCGGGTACGCAGCAGCGCTTCCGGTTCTTGCGTGTATGCTCCTCGCGCTCGCCGGGCTCGAACGCGCCTGGATCCGGATAACCGGTCACGGGCTTCTGCCCTGGCTTCGCCGGCGTTCTGGTACGCCGCTCTCGGCGACGGGGTTCGACGAATTCACGGCGGCCTTCCAGGGCAGCAAACGGACTGAACTGGACCATCGCCAGGTCGAGCGCGTCCTGCGCGACGAAGACGCCGACGGCGCGCCACCCGCCAACCGAGTCGACCTCGACCAGAACGTCGCCTACATCACCAAATCGAACCCGGACCGCGATGCGAACCAATGAACGCCTGGCCCGGTGGCCCGCCTTCGGCACCTGCGTATGCACCACGGCGTATGGCCTTCTGAAATTCGCCCAAGCCCTCGGTTCCGGGGTCCTGGTGGACAAAGAACCGATGAGGCCGGACCTCAGGGTGCGGATGCTGGCTCGCGACGGGTGGTTCGTCGCCGGCTACTGGTTGATGTTCGCCGTTGCGATCGTCGGCGTGCTCTTCGCGCTCGCCACCATCCAGCCGTGGGGAAGACACCTCCCACGCAGACTCCTGGCAATCCCAGCCTGGACACTCGGCGTCCTCATGGTGCTTCGCTCGATCGGACCGATCGGCTTCGGGTTCCTCGGCGACACGCTCGTCCTCACCGGACTGCGACCACCACCGCCCCAATACCTTGAACTGTCCCGCCACCTCGCCCGCTGGGACCTCATCCTCTGGTCGCCGTTCTTCCTGACCTGGGGCATCCTCTGGATCGCCACTGCCAGAGCCGCGAGCATCCCGGTTCCTGTGTCAACCGAACGGCTCCGTCGGGATGATCGCAGACCTGATCGGAGCGTGCGGTGAGCGGCGAGGTTCAGTAGCGTAAGAGCAGCCGCAGCAGCGGCCAGGGCGGCGACCGTGTCGAGGTCGCTCGGTCGAGTGTCGGGGTAGTCGGAGGCCGAGGCGCTTCTGCCTGAACGCGCCGGCCGGGAACCGAGCCCGACCGGCGCGTCGCGAGCTACAAGGCGGCGGCCTTATCCGAGGTGCCTAGCGAAGAACTGCAGCGCATTGTCGGTCTCGAACGCGGGGATTTCCCCGTGGTCGCCGGGGTTGGCGTGCAGCGTCTTGTCGGTCGATCCCAGGGCGTCGAACAGCGCCAACGCCTGGTCCCTGCGCACCAGCGTGTCGTCCCATTGGAGCAGGAACTGCACCGGCACGGTGACCCGGGCGGCGGTCTCGGCCAGCCCGGGCACGCCGAGCAGGCCCAGCACCGCGGCGCTGATCCGGGGTTCGGCGGCGAGCAGCGGCACACCGAGCCCGCAGCCCATCGACACACCCCAATAGCCGACCGGGCCGGCGCCCACGTGGTCGAGCTCCTGGACCGCGGTCAGAACGGCCTGCCAGTCGGCGACGGCCTGCCCGGCCAGCAGGTCGTGCATGGCCACGACCAACCCGATCGGATCCTCTCCGGCGGCCATGCGGGCACGCATGTCGCCCGCGAGCCGGATGAACTGTTCGTCTTTCGGCCGGTCGCCGTGGTTAGGGGCATCGATCGCCGCAACGGCGAAACCCCCCTCGGCGGCGAACTGGTGCGCACCGGCCAAGACGCCGGGGGCCTTCTTGTGCTGGCCGCCACCGTGTCCCACAAGGATCAGCGGGCGGGGGCCGATGGCGCCTTGCGGCGTGAACAGCACGCCGGGGATCTCGCCGAGGGTGAAGGACTGTTCGGTGACGCCGTCGGTCGACGTCTGAGAGGTCAAGCTGAAGCGCATGGCGTTCAAGGCCTTTCGGGGGTGCCTTGTGCGGGCGCTCCCTAGACCATGCAGGGGAGGGAGCCCCGACCTGTCATCACAGCGTTGATCGGTCTCACCTCCTCCAGCCGTGGTGCCGCATGGCGGCGCCGAACATATCACGCAGACCTCGCAGGGCGAACGTTTGCCCGGTGCCCTGCGACCACGCCTGCCACGCTCACCGCATAACCGGCGACCGTCTGGTTCGCGCTGGCGTCCATTTCGGCAGCACGCCGGAGGTCGAAGCCGTTTGCACACAAAGTGACTCCGCGATCTCCGATTTCCTGCGAGAACGTGAACAGGAGAGCGCGTTTGTGTGTATACGGGGTCGCGCTCCGGCTTCAACGAGGCTCCGCCCCGGCGGAGAACGCCTGAGCTCACCCCCTGGTAGAAAGGTGTCCGACCGGGGCCTGCCGTCACTACTCATCGCGAACACTCCTTGGCGGTTGTCGATGAGTTTCCACTCCGGGAACGGTCAGATCAGGTGACACGCGACCTCATGATGATGATCAAGGAGTGGTTCGATGCGGAAGATAAGCGCCGGCCTGTTCGTCGCGCTCGACGGCGTCGTCGAGGACCCCCAGGACTGGCACTTCCCGTACTTCAATGACGAGATGGGCGCGGCCGTCACCGCCCAGCTGGGTGCCGCGGACACGCTGCTGCTCGGCCGCAAGACCTACGACAGCTTCGCGGGTGCGTGGCCGGACCGTGAGGCCGCGGGCGGCGAGGACGCCGGCATGGCCAAGGCGCTCGGCGACGCGCGCAAGATCGTGGTCTCGAACCAGGATCTCCGGTTCACCTGGCGCAACTCCGAGCAGTTGCGAGGCGATCTCGTCGAGGCCGTCACCGCGCTGAAGAACGAGTCGGGCGCGACGGAGATCGCGATGAGCGGCTCCGTCTCCATCGTCCGTCAGCTGCTGGCCGCCGGTCTGCTCGACGAACTACATCTGCTGGTCCACCCGATCGCCGTACGCAAGGGCATGCGCCTGTTCGACGAGGGCGAGTCTCCGATTCCGCTGCGGCTCGTCTCGTCCCAGGCCTTCACCACCGGCGTCCTGCACCTCATCTACGCCCCGGCCGAGTCGACTCCCACGGGCACGTACGACGACGCCAAGGCGCACCTGCCCCAGCCTGAGAACGGCTGATGTTCTTTACCTCGGCGTGCGAAACGAACGCAACGTGGCTGCGTCCGGGCGGCCTTCGATCGCTCCCGGGGCTCTGACGATTCACGCCCCGGCCTGGCGCCGAGAGGGGACCGGGTCGCGTACGGCTCGGCGTCACGCGGGCAGGGAGGCGAGCCATCCGGTCAGGATCTCGTTGACCTCCGCAGGGCGCTCCTGCTGGATCCAGTGGCCGCAGTCGTCGAGGATGTGCGAGGAGACCAGGCCCGGCAGGGTGGTGGGGTATGCCGCGATGGCGTCGGCCCTCCAGTTGGTGGGGGCGTCCAGCGCGCCGCCGATGAACAGGGACGGCTGGGTGATGGGGGCGCCGTCGAAGTCGGCGAGGTCCTCCCAGTCCCGGTCCACGTTCCGGTAGCGATTGAGCGCCCCGCTCAAGCCGGTCCGCTCGAACTCCGCGGCGTAGAAATCAAGGTCGTCCGTGCTGAGCCAGGCGGGCAGCCGCCCGGCGGGGAACCGGTCGCGCAGCGTCCCGCCCGGGGACACGGAGAGCGGGTTCGGGGCGTCGGTGGGCGGCATGGTGTCGGCGGACAGGGCGGCGTAGATACCGGCGAGCCAGCCGCGGACGTCGGGTTCGATCTCGGCCTCGGCCCGGCCGGGCGTCTGGAAGTAGCTGATGTAGAACTCCTCATCGCCGCCCATCCGCGCGAAGATCTTGCTCGGCCGTGGCCCGCCGCGCGGGGCGTACGGCACGCTCAGCAATCCGACCGCCCGGAACACCTCGGGCCGGACCAGGGCGGAGTTGGCGGCGATGGGCGCACCCCAGTCGTGGCCCACGATCACCGCTGTCCGCTCGCCCAGCGCGTGCACCACGGCGACGTTGTCCTCGACCAGTTCCAGCATCCGGTACGCGGCCACGTCCGCGGGCTTGGAGGAGCGGCCGTAGCCGCGAACATCGACGGCCACCGCTCGGTAGCCCGCCGCGGCCAGCACCGGCAGCTGGTGACGCCACGAATACCAGGACTCAGGGAACCCGTGGACCAGCAGCACCAGCGGACCGGATCCCTGCTCCACCAGGTGGATACGACCGGCAGCAGACGACACGAGGCGGTGCGTGACCTCCGCGCTCTCAGCAGCTTGCGACATCGATCCTCCAAAGCGTTCGATCCCCATGTGTCCAGTGGCTACCACCGGCCGGCTCGTCACCAGGACGGCCGCCATCCAGCGGCTCTTGCATCGATCATCACGCGGTCGGCGGGACCGTCACGAACCTTGTAGCCAGTTTGGCAAACAGCGCTACGCGGGTTTCGGCCCCGTTCGCCACGAGGAGGTCGAGCCTGAACGCCCGGTCAGCGGTATGAGCCGGCGTCGCTGTCAAATGGTTGGCCGGACCGGTGTCCCATCTGGTGGGCTGTCTCGGTGGACGATCACGAGCTGTCCGGTGCTGAGCTGGCTAAGACGTTCTACGTCGACGTGGTGAAGCCGCTGCTGTCCGGCGCCTTCCCTCGGCTTCGGTACGCGGCGGGACGGCTGGGGTCGGGATCAGACGTACTCGGCCTTGACGATGCGACCTGCCTGGTCCCGTCCGCCGTCCCGGGAATTCGATCGCTCGTCGGTCACCGGCCGGGGGCAAGGCCGGCGAGCTCTTCGCTGAGCGTCCACAACCGCGTGGCAGCCCCGGCGTCTCTGGCCAGGGCGCTTGGCTCGGCGGGCTTGCGCTTGACGAAGTAGCCTCCGGTCACGTCGGCGACCTCCGGTGAGCCGGCAAGGTACACCGGGGTGTCGGCACCGGTCGCGGGACCGGGCTGGAAAGGCAGGACGAGCCGCACCACCGCGCCGAGCACGCCGGTGACGTCGCGGCCGAGGGCGGTACGCACGAAGCCGGGATGCAGGCAGTTGGCGGTGACGCCGGTGCCCGTCAGGCGCCTGGCCAGCTCGAACGTGAACAGGATGTTCAGCAGTTTCGAGAGGGGATAGGTCTGCCGGTACCCGGCCGGCCCGCCGTGGGGCAGGTCATCCCACGGAATCGTACGGACCTGCTTGTGAGCGGCCGACGAGACGGTGACCACCCGCGCGGGAGCACTGCGTTCCAACAAACCGCGCAGCAGGTTGGTCAGGAGGAACGGCCCCAGATGGTTGGTCGCGAACGTGGTCTCCAGCCCATCGGCGGTCAGTTGCCGGCGCATCATGATCACACCGGCGTTGTTGACCAGGACATCGAGCCGGTCGTACCGGGCCAGGACCTCCTCGGCCAGCCGGCGTACCTCCGCCAGGCTCGAAAGGTCCGCGACCATGACGTCGACCCGCGCGTGAGGTACCCGCCGGCGGATCTCCTCGGCGGCCATTTCACCGCGCGCCGGTGTGCGGGCGACGATGATCACGGTGGCGCCGAGCATCGCCAGCCGGACCGCTGTCTCCTTGCCGATGCCGCTGCTCGCGCCGGTCACCAGGCACGCCTTGCCCGCCATCGTCGCCACGCGGCCTCCAGACGGAAATTCCATCGCAGGCACCGCCCGTCAGGCATCGAGCGGTGGGCTCGGGAGCTCTATGATCTCACCTGCGCATATCTGATCATCTGTCCGGCGGTACGGACCACAAGCGCAGAAAAGGTGCGATATGAGCTTCATTACCAAGGCATTCGACATCACCGAAAAGGGCTTCGATTCCGGCGTCGAGGCCGTCGAGGAGTGGAACGAGCACCGGCGCGCACAGAAGCTGCTGCTCAAGCTGGGCGTGGCCGTCTACGCCGAGCAGCGCCTGGGCCACGACCACGACACGGTGGAGCGCATCCTGAAGGCCATCGATGGCCATGTCGCCGACCGCGGAGAGATCGAGCTGGATCATCTGCGGGTGGCCAAGGACGTCCTGGGCGAGGACTTCGTCGACGCGCACAGCGGCGACGCCAAGCCGACCGACAGCGAACCCGACGCCGACACCACCGTGACCACCCCCACCGCCTGAGCTCGAGCGGCCGGGCACCCGTGTTTCCGCCCGTCGCAGCGAACCTTCAGGTAATCATCGGCATCTCGGTCAGGCCGGCACGTCACCGGCCTGACCGGACCGGTAATGCGAGGACGGCAGCCCTCGGTACCGGCTCCTCCGCGCGCAAAACCAGCGCGCCCTGACTGAAACCCCATGATGAACGAGATCAGGGCCACATCGGTGTCTCAGTCCCGATGGTGGACGATGTTGATTACGTTGCCGTCCGGGGCTCGGACGAAGAACCGGCGCACGCCCCATGCCTCTGTGGTCAGTGGGTGCACGATCTCGTAGCCGAATTTCTGCGCTTCTTCGTAAGCGCCGTCGATGTCATCCGTGTGGACGGAAATGACCGAGTCTTCGGGTGCGGTCGCGTCGCCCGTTACGAGCTGGATGTTCGCCTTGCGGTCGGGAGAGGTGTAGCGGGCCACCCAGCCCATGTTGAACTCCTCGGTGCCGAGCCCGAGGTAGTCGGTGTAGAAGCTCTTCGTCGCCTCGATGTCGGCCACGCGAAGGTTGGCCATGATGCGTTTGGCGCGCATGCGATCCTCCTGCCTGCAACGGCTCTGCATGATGGTCCTCCGAACGCTGCGGCGTGTCGACACACACGCCGGTGATGTCAGGAGTCCTGCAGCAGTGAGCGGTCGTCGGTGCCCGCGTCCTCGGCCGGTCGACGTGGCCGCCGGGCGGCCTGGACACCCAGGCTGGTGTCGATGTGCTCGCGCATCACGGCGGCGGCTCCCTCCGCCGCTCTTGCCGGCGCCTGAGCCGAGCCGTCATGGGAGCCGGCGGGCGGCCTCGTCGAGGATCTGTGTGACGCGGAGGCCGAAGGCCGCGTCGCAGTCGTGGGCGCGGCCGGTGCGGGCGGAGTCGATGAGGGTGTCGATCATCCGCCGCAGGGCGGACACCGGCGTGTCCTCGCTCGAGGGCATGGCGGTGACGCCGTGGGCGCCGCGCAACTCCACCGCGGCGCCGGATGCGGGGCCCGGTGCGGTGAGGGTGAGCGTCACGGTGCTGGACGTGCCCGCGTCATGCCGCAGGACGAGGTGCACCGTGTCGCCCGGACCGGTCGTGGCGGCCGCCACCTCGCGTACGTCGCCGAGAACGGGAAGCAGCACGGACAGGGCGTGCGGGCCGACGTCCCACAGTGCCCCCTTCTCGTGCCGCCATGGTGAGTTCGCGAACGGCCCGCCGTCGAGCGCGCCGATCCACGAGGCGTGCGCGGTGAACCAGCCGCCCTTCCGTGCCTGCTCGGCGATCCACGCCCGTGGCCCGTCCGCGAAACGGGAGGTGAAGAAGACCGCCGAGGCGACATCCGTCTCCCGCACCGCGTCCGCGACCTCCCGGGCGGCGGCCACGTCGACGGCCAGGGGCTTGTCCAGCAGCAGGTGGCGGCCGGCCCGCGCGGCGCGTACGGCTAGGGGCGCCTGGACGGCCGGCGGGAGAGCGATCGCGATCGCGTCGCTGTCGGCGATCAGGGCGTCCACGTCCGCGTACGGGCGGGTGCCGAAGCGGTCGGCGAGCGCGCCCGCCGCCTCGGGCCGCCGGCCCCAGATCCCGGTGAAGTCCACCTCGGGGTGGCCGTGCAGAGCCGGCGCGTACGCCAGCAGCGCCCACGGCCCGGTGCCCAGAAGCCCGATGCGCATACCTCCGCCTTCCTAGCGCGTTCCGTCGAACGATTTACCGGGCCCCTCGACGATCCGGGCAAGGTTCGCCAGCGCCATGCGCGTGCCCGTCTCATTGTCGGCGGCGGGCACGACATCGGGAATTCCCTCGTGCACGATGAGGACGTCGGTGCCGCCGTCCGCCTCGGTGAGCGTGGTCGTCATCGTCATCGTGCCGCGAAGCGCGGGGTCGTCGGTCTCGAACTCGAACACCTCGACCACCTGCTCGTTCGGCACGAGCTTCAGGAAGCGGCCGTGGTACGTGTCGGTGTGCGTCGCCGACTTGCCGACGGCATCCGGTGCGTCATAGGTGAGCGAGACACGGAACGCACCATCTTCGCGGGCGTCGAACTCGTGCACGTGAGCGCTCATACCGGCGGGCACCCGCCAGCTCGCGATCGCGTTCGCGTCGAGAAGCGCCCGATAGATCGCCGGCCGGGAGGCATCGATGTGCTGAGACACCCGCGTCGAATACATGCGACCGAAGCTACCCCGGCGAACGCGTTCGCGTCAGCGGTCGAATCGGGCCCGCCGGTCGTACTCCCACGCCTCGCGCCCTGGAGCCCCGGCCGGCATGGCAGGATCGACCCGTGGTTGCCGGACCTCCGCGATCAGATGTGACAGTTCCCGCCCCCGTTGGTGAAATGGCGGCGGGCCGGCCGGTGCGTGCGGTCTGGGAGAACGAACTCGGCGGATTGACCTTCGAGGTCGGCGCTGCTCCCGACCGGTTCTTTGTGAAGTGGGCGCCCGCGGCCAGCGGACTCGATCTGGCCGCCGAAGCGGCGCGCCTGTCATGGGCGGTGGCCTTCGCCGCCGTGCCACGGCTGCTCGATCAGGGCGCCGACGACGAAGGGTCCTGGCTCGTCACGGCCCCACTGCCCGGCCAGAGCGCCGTCGCCGACACGTGGACGGCCGAGCCGCGGACGGCGGTGACGGCCATCGGCGAGGGCCTGCGCGCCCTGCACGAGGCGCTGCCCGTCGCGGACTGTCCATTCTCCTGGACGGCCGAGGACCGGCTCGCCGACGCCCGCCGGCGGGCCGCGCAAGGCCGCATCGACGCGACCCGGTGGGATCCGAGTCACCGGCCTCTCGGCGTCGACGGCGCGTTGGACCTGCTCGCGGACATTCCGCCGCCGGACCGGACCGTCGTATGCCACGGCGACAGCTGCGCGCCGAACACCCTGCTGAGCGACGACGGCCGCTGGTCGGGCCACGTCGACCTCGGCGGCCTCGGCGTCGCCGACCGCTGGGCCGATCTCGCCGTCGCCGCGTGGAGCACCGAGTGGAATTACGGCCCCGGATGGGACGGCCTGCTCCTCGACGCGTACGGTGTCCGGCCCGATCCCGACCGCGCCCGCTACTACCGCCTGCTCTGGGACCTCGGCCCCTGAGGTTCACATCCCCTAGGCGGGCTGTCCGTTCACCTCGAGGGTGACGCCCGGTTTCTCGGTCCAGAAGGCGAGCAGTCCCGTGATCTCCTCGACCCTCGGGAACGGCTCCGGGTAGGACCACACGACGTCCTCGGCGACACCGTCACCGGTCTCGACCGACCAGTAGCGGGCGTCACCCTTGAACGGGCAGTGCGACGTCGTCGTCGACGGCCGGAGCAGATCCGTTTTCACGTCCTCCGGCGACAGGTAGTACCGCGCGGGGCAGCCGGTCTCGGTGAGGACGACCGGCCGCGATGAGGTCGCGACGACCGTGTCCTTGATCCGTACCACCACCTGATCCGAGCCGGGCGTGACCTCGATGTCATGTCCCTTGGTGTTCATGCCACGATCCTTACATCTCCGGTCGGAGATTTCGATGACGGCCCACGCCTGGGCCTGCTCCGGCCGGGTTCGGCGGAAATGACCGCCACTCCTATGGTGTGCCCTCGGTCGAGGTGGTTAACGTCGGTGGCGTCGCGCCCGAGCCCGCGTAGGAGCCCGCCATGGCCGAACACGAGCCGTCGCAGAGCGGCCGGGTGTCCCAGAGGGGTAAGGCATCCGGGCACGGCCGGGTGACCTTGGTCGGCCGTGACCAGCACGTCCACCATCACCACGGTGACGGCTCGGCGCCGCGCGTGCCGATGACCCTGCCGGCCGCGTCGGCGCACCTGGTCGGCCGTACCGACGAGACCGCCGGCCTGCTGGAACTGCTCGCCCCTCGCCGACCGGAGACCAGGGCGGTCGTGGTGTCGGCGGTGCACGGGCTGGGCGGAGTCGGGAAGACCGCTCTCGTGCTGGACGCGGCGCACCAGGCGGTCGGGCGCGGTTGGTTCGCCGGCGGGGCGGTCTTCGTGGCACTGCGCGGGTACGACCCGGCAGGCCCCGTCACCGCCGCCCAGGCGATGGACGTCCTGCTGAGGGCGCTGGGCGTCCGGGACGAGGATCTGCCGCCCGGCTATGAAGAGCGGGCCGGGCTGTACCAGTCGGAGCTGGCCCGGCGAGCCGACCAGGACGCTCCCGTACTGGTGGTCGCCGACGACGTGGCCTCGGCCGAGCAGGTACGGCCGTTGATCCCCGCGCAGGACGTGCACCGGTTGCTGGTCACCTCACGGGACGCCCTGGGATCCCTGCCGGCCCGTCTGGTGTCGCTCGACGAGCTACGGCCCGGCCCCGCCGCCGGGATGATCGGCGGAATCCTGACCCTCGCCCGCGCCGGCGACACCCGGCCGGCCGACCAGTCCGCCGCACTGGACCAGGTGGTCGAGCGTTGCGGCCGCCTGCCACTGGCCTTGCGGATCGCCGCGGCGATCCTGGTCGACGATCCCGGCCTGCCCATCGCCTCGCTGGCCGCCGACCTGGCCGATGAGCGTACCCGGCTGGACCGGCTGCACCACGAGGAGGCGGGCGGCCGGTCGACGGCGGTGCGCGCCGCGTTCGAGTTGTCCTATCGGCGTTTGAACCCCGCTCAGCAGCTGATCTTCCGGCTGCTGTCGCTCAACCTCGGTCCCGACATCGCCACCGATGCCGTCGCCGCGCTCGCCGCATGCCCTGCCGCTGATGCACGCCCCCTGCTGGCCGCACTGGCCCGGGCGGGTCTGGTGGCCGAGTCACCGGCAGGGTCCGGGCGCTGGCGAAGACACGACCTGATCGCGGTGTACGCGGCCGAACTCGCGGAACGCCAGGACGCCGATCGGCTCGACCAGGCCCGAAGCCGTCTCCTGGACCACTATTCGACGATGGCCGACGCCGCCGCCGACGATTTTCAGGCGCTGCCCCGTGATCCACCTTCAGGGCGTTTCACCGACCGGGAGGACGCGCTGGCCTGGTTGGACGCCGAAAGACCCAACCTCGTCGCCGCGGTGGCGCGGGCCACCACTGCACATCCGCGCGCGGCCATCGTGCTGGCCAGGTCGCTGGCTCCGTACCTGGCCCGGCGCCGCCACCTCGACGACGCGATCGCGACCGGCGAACTGGCCCTCACCGCCGCACGGCGGCTCGGTGACCAGAAGGGCGAGGCCGCCACGTTGCACAATCTCGGCAACGTTCTGGAGGCGGCGCGCAGGTTCCCGGAGGCGATCGACGCCTTCACCCACGCGTTGGCCATTCGCCGGCAGACCGAGGACCGACGCGGCGAAGGTCACGCGCTGACCGCTCTCGGCGGCGCGTACCAGGGGGTACGCCGGTTCGAGGAGGCGATCGATGCCCACGGCCGCGCCATCACCCTCTTCCAGGAAAGCGGTGACCGGCGTGGCGCGGGCATGGCATCGGCCAACCTCGGATCCGCCCTGGCGAGCGTACGCCGGTTCGATGAGGCGATCGACGCCCTCACCCGGGCCGTCACCATCTTCCGGGAGATCGGTGACCAGTACAACGCTGGGCTCGCGCTGAACAATCTCGGTTCCGTCCTGGCACGCGAACGCCGATTCCGGGAGGCGATCAAGGCTTATTTCCGGGCCGGCGCCATTTATCAGGACGCGGGCGACCAGCACGGCGAAGCCGGCGTATTGAGCAATCTAGGGTCCCTGCTGAAGGACATCGACCGGTTCGATGAGGCGATCGAGGCTCTCACCCGGGCCGTCACCGGCTATCGAGAGACCGGTGACCGTTACCGCGAGGGCATCGCCTGGGACAACCTCGGTTCCGCTCTCAAAGGCGCGGACCGGCTCGATGAGGCGATCGACGCCCACACCCGCGCCATCGCCCTCTACCGGGAGACCGGTGACCGGCACGGCGAAGCCATAGCGTGCAACAACCTCGGCCGGGCGCTACGGGTCGAAGGCCGGTTCGAGGAAGCGGTCGACGTTCTCACCCACGCGGTCGCCCTCTACCGGGAGACCCGTGACCGGCACGGCGAAGGCGGCGCACTGCACAACCTCGGTGACGCGCTGGGTGACGGCGGCGAAGTCGGAAAGGCGATCGACTCCTATACGAAGGCGGCCCTGGTCTTCAACGAGATCGGCGACCGGCACGGCGAAGGGGCCGCGCTGATCAATCTCAGTGGCGCCCTGCGGCAGGCGGAGAGATCCGATGAGGCGATCGATGTCACCACCCGCGCCGCCGCGCTCTACCGAGAAGCCGGTACTCCGTTCCTCGTGGCCGGCGCGCTGCACAACCGCGGCAACCTGCTGGACGAAGAAGACCGGCTCGACGAGGCGGCCGACGCGTACACCCAGGCCGCCGCGATCTTCGGCGAGATCGGCGACCGGGACGCCGAGCAGAGGAGCCTGACGCATCTCAGCCGGGTCCAGCGGGAAGCGCGTCGGCGCGGCGCACGGAACGGATGGCGAGGCGCACTGGACCGGCTGCGCCGGCTACGGTGATCGGCCTCGCAGGCCGTTCCCGCCCGGGCGCGCCCCAGGGCGACGTGGGAGAATCGCGACCATGGTCACCACGGCGGAGCGGGCGCGCGGTACGGCGAAGACCCCGGATCTGGCCGTGCTGCGGCGGCTGCGGCTGGCGAAGGATCTCATGGACCGCGACTGGTCCGAACCGCTCAACCTGGACGCGGTGGCCGCGCACGCCGGCTACTCCCGTTACCACTTCGTACGGCGGTTCCGGGACGCGTACGGCGAGACGCCGGGCCTGTACCTCACCCGGCGCCGGATCGAGCGCGCGCAGGACCTGTTGCGCTCGGCCAACCTGACCGTCACCGAGATCTGCATGCTCGTCGGCTTCACCAGCCTCGGGACCTTCTGCACCCGTTTCCGGCGGCAGGTCGGCATGACGCCGAGCGAGTTCCGGGCGCACGCGCACCGGTCCGCCCCCGCGCCGATCCCGGGCTGCTTCGTCCTGCTGTGGGCCGGCGGCTTCCGCACCGACTGAGCAACATTCGAGAATCCGCAGTTCAGAGCCGTTCCCTACGGTGAGTCTCATCACCTCACGCGAAGGAGCGAAGCCATGATCACCGGACTTGGGCTGGCCACGATATGGGTTCTCGACCAGGACTCGGCCAAGGAGTTCTTCACCGACAAGCTCGGCCTGGAGTTGCGCAACGACATGACCCTCGGCGAGGGCGGCATGCGCTGGGTCACGGTGGGGGCGAAGGACCAGCCGGAGCTGGACCTCACCCTCATGATCCCCGGCCCGCCGTCGCTCGACGCGGAGTCCGCCGAACAGCTCAAGGCGCTCATCGCGAAGGGCGTCCTCGGCGCCGGAGCGTTCACCACCGACGACTGCGTGGCCGAACACCGGGCCCTCGCCGCGAAGGGCGTCGAGTTCGTCCACGAGCCGCAGCGGCGCCCGTACGGCATCGAGGCCATCTTCCGCGACGACTCGGGCAACTGGTACAGCCTCACCCAGCCGTTCGAGACCCTCGACGAGAGCGCCGACTGGGGATCGGTCAGCCGGGACTGAGGGGTCGTACGGCCGCCGTGACCGCTCACCGGGAACGGCGGCCGTGCCCGGCCGTCCGGTTCCGTCTCACCTGCCACGATGTGCCATTTGTGCCTCTTTCGACTACCTTGGGCGCTCGTGCGTAGTTCGGCGAGGCAGATTCCGGGGGAGTGAGATGATCGAGACGGCCGCCGATCCCGGCCTGACCGCCGGGATCTGGACCATCGACCCGGCGCATTCGGAGATCACCTTCAGCGTCCGGCACCTCATGACGACGGTGCGGGGGAGTTTCGCCGAGTTCGGCGGGAGCATCGAGATCGCCGACGACCCCTTCCTCTCCACCGCGACCGCCGAGATCGCCATCGAGTCCATCGACACCCGCAACGCCGAACGTGACGCCCACATCCGTTCCTCCGAGATCATGGACGTGGCGAACCACCCCGCCATGACGTTCACCGCCACCGGCGTCGCCCCCGCCAGGACCGGCCGCCGCGCCCGCCACCCCCGCTACGGCGTCGACGGCGACCTGACCATCCGCGGCGTCACCCGCCCGGTCAACCTGATCACCGAGTTCCACGGCACCGGCGTCGACCCCTGGGGCGGCCTGCGGGCCGGGTTCACCGCCTCCACGCGGATCCTGCGATCGGACTTCGGCATCCAGTTCAACGTCCCGCTGCAGGGCGACCGCCTCGTCCTCGGGGACGACATCGAGATCGGGCTGGAGATCCAGGCCGTCCTCGCCGAGAGCTGACCTGGCCCGCACCGGCCGCCCGGGCCGCCCGGCTCGAGCCGACGCGGCGCGCGGCGGCCGGTAGGTCCCGGGCGCGCCGGAGGCCACCGGAACCGGCCGGCCGGTTCCCGGGCTCGCCTCGGCCGGTCGCTCACGCTGGACCGGGGGCGCGGCCGGCCTTCAACCCGGAGCCTTGGCGAAGGCGATGCCGAGCGGCGCCCCGTCCAGCGGCTTCGTGCCCGTACCGCCCGCGATCGTCGCAATCACCGCGTCCGACGCCGTGCTGATCACCGAGACGCTGCCGGAGAAGACGTTGCCGACCCACGCCTCCGCGCCGTCCGGCGTGATCGCCACCGTGGACGGCAGCTTCCCGACCGCGACCGTGCGCCGCACCTTCCGCGTCGCCGTGTCGACCACCGCGACGAGGTTGTCGTTCATCCGGCTCACGTAGGCCTTGGCGCCGTCCGGCGTCACCTCCACGCCCCACGGCTCGTCCCCGGCCGGGATCCGGGCGCGCTCCCGGCCGCTCGCCGCGTCGAGCACCGACACCGTGCCCGCTCGCGGATTCGTCACGTACAGCGTCCGCCCCGCCGGGTCCACGGCGATCCCCTGCGGGCCCGCCGTGTCGCGGATTCTGCGGACGACCCGGTCGTTCCGGGCGTCCAGCACCGCCACACCGGTGTCGTACGTCACGTACGCCCGCGCGCCGTTCGCCGCGAACACCACCTGCCGGGGAGCGGTCCCGACCCGGACGCTCCGCAGGACGGTGTCGGTCCGCGTGTCGATCACCGCGACGGTGTCCGCGCCGCCCTTCCCGGTGTCCCCGCCGGTGACCGTCGCGTACACCTTCGTCCCGTCCGGGGAGACCGCCACGTCCCGGGGGTACGGGCCCACGTGCACCGACCGCTCCGAGCCACTGGCCGGATCGACGACGAGCACGTCGTACTGACCGGTGTCCGCGACGTACAGCTTCGTGCCGTCCGGCGTCGCCGCCACACCCTGCGCGGCGTCGGTCTCGATGTTGTTCGCCACGATCCGGTGGGCCGCCACGTCCACGGTCGACACGTTGTACCCGCCGGCCAGCGCCACGTACGCGAGGTACGGGCCGGTCGCGTGCCTGGCCTGCGACTGCACGCGCGGCGGATCCCACTTCGCTCCGCCCGGAGCGCTGTTGCCCGGCCGGGGCCGCGCGCCCTTACCCGGCAGCCCGAGCGCGGAACCGGCGGGCACGGCGATGACCACCAGGCCCGCGACGCCTCCCGCCGCCAGGAGAAGACGCCGCCGTGAGATGTTCTTCGGCACGGTGAAACTCCTTCCGGTCCGCCGGGCTCAGCCGCGAGGCCGAGGCCGGGGACCTCTCTCCTGCTGGGGCGGGGTCTGCTCGGCTCCTGGGAACTCCGGTGCCGGCAACCGCTCGACCGCCTCCACCGCCTGCGCCAGGCCGTTCTTCGTACCGGGGAGGCGCGGCGGCCGGCCCTGGGCCGCCACCCCCAGCGCCGACGTCATGTCCCCGAACGCCTGCCGCCGCCACGCGCTGAGGTTCGGCACCCGGACCCCGGTCAGGCGCTCCAGCAGGCGGAGCGTCGACGTGTGGTCGAACGGCTCGCGGGCCACCCAGCCGCCCTGCGTCCAGGGCGAGACGAGGAGGCACGGCACGCGGAAGCCGCCCCCGATCGGCAGGCCCAGGACGAACTCGTCCGGCGTCCCCGCCGGAGGCACCGGGGGAGGGACGTGGTCGAACAGCCCGTCGTTCTCGTCGTAGTTGAGGATGAACAGCGTCTTGCGCCACACCTCGGGGTTGGACGCGATCGCGTCGATCTTGCTGGCCACGTAGTCGGCGCCGGCCGCCGGGGTGTAGTCCGGGTGCTCCGACTGGTAGCTCGTCGGGATGATCCACGAGACCGTCGGGAGCCGGTCATGGGCCGCGTCGTATTCGAACCGGCCCGCCTCGTAGGTGCGCAGCCCATTGCGGAACAACGGCGAATCGGGCGTGGCGTTCTGAAACGCATCGAAGTACTCGAGGACGTTGCAGCCGTAATTGTCGACCTCCTGGTAGACCCTCCATTCGATGCCCGCTTCGGTGAGCGCCTCCGGATACGTCTTCCAATGGTACGGGGCGGGATCCTTGTTGCTGATGACCGGGCCGCCCAGCGTCCCGCCCGGGTCGACGGAGCCGCTCATCAGGTACAGCCGGTTCGGCCACGTCGGCCCCATCACCGAGCAGAAATAGTTGTCGCAGATCGTGAACGACTCGGCCAGGGCGAAATGGAAAGGAATGTCCGAGCGGGTGTAATGCCCCATCACGTACGGGCCGTTCTCCCCGTCGGCCGCCCGGTGGGCCGGAAGCCAGTTGTCCATCTTCCCGTTGTTCCACGCCTGGTGCTGCACCTTCCAGGCGTGGCTCGTGGACGGGATCGCCTGCGCGTTCGTCGTCCGCGTGTCCAGGTGGAACGGCAGCAGGTAGCCCGCCGGGTTGAGGGCGTCCGGCTGGTAGAACACCGACCGGCCGGTGCTCAGCGTGATCGCCGCCGGATCCGAGAAACCGCGCACTCCCGGAAGAGTCCCGAAATAATGGTCGAATGAGCGGTTCTCCTGCATCAGGATGACCACATGCTTGATGTCCGCCAGCCGACCCTTTCCCGGCGGCGGCGCCTCCGCCATCGCCCGCCTCACATTCGGTGGTAGAAACTCCGCGGCGAACGCCGCCGCGGCCATCGCTCCCGCCGAACTGAACAGGCGGCGGCGGGTGAGTTCGGGCATCTGACACGCTCCCGTCGAACCGAGGACCAGAAAGGACAACTAGAAAATGCCCATAAGCGGGGGTCGGGCGCAACGTGAACGGACTAATGGCTGTCGATGATCATGCGACGGAAACGTTAACCCCGACAAACGACAACACCGAGAGTCATGGCCGTATCAGGCCAGAAAAGACCTATTGCGGCCATCCGTGATTAGCCGTGATCATCCCGGTCCCGGCGGGCCGACCCGCACCCCTGGCCGCCACGAGCGACCCGTGCGGAACGTCACAGCCGAACGTGAATACCGGCCCCGCTCACGGGCAGGGCTCCTCAGGCACGGCCGGAAAGCACCACCCGGAGAGGTACCGACCCATGAGCACCAACCTGCAAGGCAAGACCATCGCCTTCCTCGTCGCACCTGACGGGATCGAACAGGTCGAGCTCACCGAACCCTGGAAGGCGGTCGAGCAGGCGGGCGGCACGCCGCGCCTCGTCTCCACCGAGGGCGGCCGGGTCCAGGCCCGCGATCACCTCGAGAAGGCCGACACCTTCCCCGTCGACACCACCGTCGACGACGTCTCCGCCGGCGACTTCGACGCGCTCGTCCTGCCCGGCGGCGTCGCCAACCCCGACTTCCTGCGCATGCGGCCGAAGGCCGTCGCCTTCGCCAAGGGCTTCTTCGACCAGGCCAAGCCCGTCGCGGCCATCTGCCACGCACCGTGGACCCTCGTCGAGGCCGACGTCGTACGAGGCCGCACCCTCACCTCCTGGCCCAGCCTGCAGACCGACATCCGCAACGCGGGCGGCACCTGGGTCGACCAGGAGGTGACGCGCTGCACCGCCGGCTCCAACACGCTGGTCACCAGCCGCAAACCCGACGACCTGAAGGCCTTCTGCCAGGAACTCGTCGAGACCTTCGCCGCCTGAGGCGACACGCGGACACGCCCGGCACGGCGCGGGCGCGGTCGGCGCAGCGCGCCGAGCGGCCGCCCGGACAGAACCCGCACCTCCCGCGCCAGATGGGCCCGACTTCCCGATCCGGCTGCCGTCCGGCGTATCGCGTCATACGCTCCTTCATGGCGGAAGGGACCACTATGGGACCCTTCGGTCTAGACCAATACGTGAACACTGGGCAACGCCGACCTGCACGAATGCGCGTACTGCCCAGTAACTACCTAGGGTTGTAGCGTGAGTCGCCGAGCAAAGATCGTCAGCACGATAGGTCCCGCCTGTTCCAGCAAGGAACGCATCCACGCCCTCGTAGAGGCCGGGATCGACGTCGCCCGGCTCAACATGAGCCACGGCACGCAGGAGCAGCACGAAGAGGTCTACGGGTATCTCCGGGAGGCCTCCAACGCCACCGGACACGGCGTCGGCATCCTCGCCGACCTCCAGGGCCCCAAGATCCGGCTCGGCCGCTTCGCCGACGGACCCGTCCGCCTCACCCTCGGCGACGAATTCACCGTCACCACCGAGGACGTGCCCGGCGACCGCAGCGAGGTCTCCACCACCTACGGCGGACTCCCCGGTGACGTCGCCCCCGGCGACACCATCCTCATCGACGACGGCCGCGTCGTCCTCAACGTCACCGCCGTCGACGGCCCCCGCGTCCGCACCCGCGTCCTCGTCGGCGGCATGGTCTCCGACCACAAGGGCCTCAACCTCCCCGGCGTCGCCGTCAGCGTCCCCGCCCTCACCGAGAAGGACGAGGACGACCTCCGCTTCGCCCTCCGCCTCGGCGTCGACATGGTCGCCCTGTCCTTCGTGCGCAGCCCCGCCGACGCCGAGACCGCCCGCCGCATCATGGAGGAGGAAGGACGCACCGTCCCCCTCCTCGCCAAGGTCGAGAAGCCGCAGGCCGTCGACCATCTCGAAGAGATCGTCGAAGCCTTCGACGGCATCATGGTCGCCCGCGGCGACCTGGGCGTCGAACTGCCCCTCGAACAGGTCCCCATCGTCCAGAAACGCGCCATCGAGCTCACCCGCGAGAAGGCCCGCCCGGTCATCGTCGCCACCCAGATGCTCGAATCGATGATCAGCGCGCCCCGCCCCACCCGCGCCGAGACCTCCGACGTCGCCAACGCCGTCTTCGAAGGCGCCGACGCCGTCATGCTCTCCGGCGAGACCAGCGTCGGCGACTACCCCATCGAGTCCGTCCAGACCATGGGCCGCATCGTCGTCGCCGCCGAGGAGCACACCCTCCGCGCCACCCACCGCCTCGACCGTGTCCCCGAGACCATCGGTGGCGCCATCGCCCGCGCCGCCGCCGAGGTCGGCGCCACCGTCGGAGCCAAGGCCCTGGTCGCCTTCACCATGAGCGGCGAGACCGCGCGACGCCTGTCCCGCTACCGCTCGCCGATCCCCCTCCTGGCCTTCACCGCCCGCCCCGAGACCCGCAGCCAGCTGGCCCTCGTCTGGGGCGTCGAGACCTTCATCGTCCCCGAGGTCTTCCATACCGACGAGATGGTCCGCCAGGTCGAAGCCGCCGTCCTCGACGCCGGCCGCCTCCAGAAGGGCGACCGCGTCGTCATCGTCGCCGGCTCGCCCCCCGGCACCCCCGGCTCCACCAACGCCCTGCGCGTCCACCGCATCGGCGACGCCATCGCCACCCACCCGGCGTCCTGACACCGGACCCGGCCGAGTGCGGGCCATCGTTCCCAGGGGAGCGATGACCCGCACCGACCGGGCGCCGCGACCGTACCCAGGCCCCCGGGGCGGCTGACACGGCTTCCGGCCCCGCACCACGCACTGCGTAAATGATCATTACGGGCGGATCGGCCCCGGCCGATCGGTAGGCTGCCGGGACATGTCACAGGGGACCGACGCACAGGCGGAGTACGACCAGGGCGCCGCGCTCCTCGACCAAGGCCTGTACGACGCGGCGAAAGAGAGGCTGCGCGCGGCGGCCGAGCACGGCCACGCGACCGCGGCCGTGACCCTGGGGCGGCTGCTGTGCCTGGACGCAGACTGCTGGCTGCCCACGGACACACCCGGCGAAGACTACGTCTCCGTCGCCGAACCATGGCTCCGGCGCGCACTCGACCTCGACCCCGACGACCGTACGGCGGCGCTGCTCCTCGCCTCTCTCCTCGACCGGCAGCTCAAGACGATGCGCCGGCAGGACCCCTGGGGCACCGTATGGGTGGACGAGATCGACACCGACGAGAACGACCCCGACGACATCTGGCAGGCGGCGATCACCCGCCGCCACGACGAGGCCGTCCGCCTGCTGGAACACCTCCTCGACACCGACCCCGCCGACGAGGCGGCCGCCGCCGACCTGGTCGCCGTGCACAAAGGCGCATGGGCACACCACCTCGACGAGAACCAACGACACGAGCCACCGCTGCCGGAATCCGACACCACCGGTCGCGCCCTCCTGGACCGCCTCCTCATAACGGCCCGCCGCGCCGCAGAACTGGACCCCTCCGACGCGCTGCCCGCCATGGAACTGGCCGACGCGCTGCGCTGGAGCGGATCGGCGGAGGCCGCCAAGTGGCTGCGCCGATTTACGACGCTGCGCCCCGAATGGACGAAGTCGGGCTCCACGCCGTCCCGGCGTTCCGACGATCCCGCAGAGGGATTCCCGCCCGAAGGCCGGTACGGCTGGTACGTCCTTGAATTCGGACAGATGG
The DNA here is from genome assembly GCF_039542055.1 of Actinoallomurus vinaceus. Lineage (NCBI taxonomy): Bacteria > Bacillati > Actinomycetota > Actinomycetes > Streptosporangiales > Thermomonosporaceae > Actinoallomurus > Actinoallomurus vinaceus. The sequence goes on along the minus strand of NZ_BAABHK010000003.1, from coordinate 517,306 downwards.
TCGACAACTACGGCACCAACGCGTTCAACCGGGTGATGACCGCCGAGCCGGCCGAACTACGCTGGGCCTGCGAAGGCACGTTCCGCAGGCTGCGCGGCGACCCCTTCCACGGCGACGCGCCCCACGACGATCAACCGCCAGAGTGCCTCACCCTGTCGGTGTACGACGCGGGCCACGATCGCGGCGACATCGACCTCATCCCGTACCTACGGACCGCCCCCGACGCGGCCCCTCGAATCGACTGGTCGGCGTTCTCGATCCCACCGCTGAAGAGCACACCCCTGCCGCCGGGCCGCCCCGCGCTGTCCTGGCTCTCCCTCGGACCGGACACCGTCCACTACGGCTTCAGCGAAGACCCGCACTACTACAACTGATCGACGCCAACTCGTCGGCGGCGACCATGCCCGTCGGACACCGGCCTTTGCCCGGGGCCCGGCACGCGGCATGCTGGGAACATGAGCGAAGAACGCGACACCCCGTCGCAGGACGACGCGCAGCCCGAGCGCTCCGCCCGCTGGCGTGACCTCCCGGAACGCCCCGACCCCGAGGACCTCAAGGCCGAACACCGCGACCCGGCCGTCCCCGGCTCGATCCTCGACGCACCGGACGCCGAGAAGGAGTTCTTCATCCGCCACGCCGCCGGCTGATCAGTACTTCGGCCCCACGAACTCATCCAACCGCGCCACCGCCTCCCGGCGGGCGATGGAGATGTTGTTGCGATTGGACCGCTTCCAGGCGATGCCGAGTCTGTCGAGCGCGTCCGTGAACAGCTGAGCGATATCGGTCGATTCGTTCGTGAAGAAGTAGCGGGGGTACTCGTACCAGCGATCGCCGGCCTTGGCCGCATGCCGCACTCGGTTGGTCGAGCGGCTTCCATCGGAGTGGATCAATCCACGTACGAACGGCTTTGTGTACCGCTCCACCAGCTGCTGTTGCCAGTCCTCGAGGGCGATCTTCCGCGTGTGCTTCTTGCCAGGACCGTGCTGAGGGAACATGCACGGCCAGTGCTTCGAGTGACTGTTTATCTCCGTGCATCCTCCCAGCGGGAGGAAGCGGACCTTGTTGTCGGGACGGATCGCGCGGATGGCATCTGCGCACTCGGTCTGCAGCCCCGGGTACTTGTCGGCGCAGAAGATGCGCATGGACCAGATGCGCTTGGAAGGATCGCCGACCGGGCTGATACAGCCATCGCCGAGGTAGAGGCCGAGAAGGTAGACGTATTTATCCCCGGGCGCGAGGGACGCCGCATCGCTGTCGCAGCGAGGGCAGGAACGAACCGGGGCGACGGGCATCCCCTGATCGGCTCGCAGCTGCCAGTCCCGGATGGCCCACCGGGAGATCTGTGTGCGTCGGCTGACCTCGGCGACGGTCAGTCCCTGGGTGAGGAGTTTTAAAGCGCGATTACGCGCAGCGACGTCGTACATGCGCTCAGTGTTGCAGCGCGGTACGACAAAACCGCCGTCCGCTACGGACGACGGTTCACAAAGTGCCCCGAGTGGGATTCGAACCCACACTAGATGGTGTTTGAGACCATTTCCTCTGCCATTGGGATATCGGGGCCTATTTCCTGACATCTAGTTATATGTCCAATTTGGTGCCCGGTAGTGCCACCCGGGTCGGGTACCAGGGTAGCGGGTCCGGGTACGCTCGTGCGCGTGACCGAGAGCGCGCGTCGTGTTGTGATCGCTGAAGATGAGGCCCTGATCAGGCTCGACCTCAAGGAGATGCTGGAAGAAGACGGCTACGACGTCGTCGGTGAGGCCGGGGACGGGGAGACGGCCGTGCGCCTCACCACGGAGCTCGTACCGGATCTGACGATCCTCGACGTGAAGATGCCCGTGCTGGACGGGATCTCGGCGGCGGAGCGGATCGCCGCCGGGCGGATCGCGCCGGTGGTCATCCTGACGGCGTTCTCCCAACGGGAGCTGGTCGAGAGGGCGCGCGAGGCCGGAGCCATGGCCTACCTCGTGAAGCCGTTCACGAAGGCGGACCTGGTGCCCGCCATCGAGATGGCGGTGAGCCGGTTCCAGGAGATCAAGAGCCTCGAGGCAGAGGTGAGCTCCCTGGAGGACCGGCTGGAGACCCGGAAGCTGGTCGATCGGGCCAAGGGCCTGCTGCAGAGCGCGCACGGGTGGTCCGAGCCGGAGGCGTTCCGCTGGATCCAGAAGACCTCGATGGACCGTCGGCTGACGATGCGGGCGGTGGCGGAGGCGGTCATCGCGGGGAGCGGGAGCGCGGGGGAGAGCTCGGATCGGGTGACCGAATAGTGGAGCGTCGCATGTCCGTTAACTCGCCGGAAATGCGGTGACCTGGGCCGCTACGCAGCGTAGTCGTCCGTAACGGAAACCGGCCTTTTAGGGCACGGACCAGTAACGAAGCAGTAACACCCTAGCTGGAGGTCTACTGCTCGCAGGCCAACGCTCGGTGTACTACCCACCGAGCCCCCAGGAAACGTGCATTATCGCCCGCACCGAGTCCACGACCTGGGTGCATAGACGTGCCTGATCCAGGCCGATTCGGACGGAAGGAAAGCTACCTTGCGGAGCAGATTTTTTACGGTCGTCGGCGTGGTGGCGGCGAGCGCGACACTCGCGCTCGGCGCGTCCGCGTGTGGTGGCAAATCCAAGAGTGGCGGTGGGGACAGCGTCACGATCGGATTCATGGGCGACCTGACCGGTGAGAACTCCGGTCTCGTGATTCCGCCCAAGCAGGGCGCTCAGCTGGCCATCGACCAGTACAACGCCACGAACCCGAAGGTCAAGATCACCCTCAAGACCTACGACAGCCAGGGCAAGGGCGAGCAGGCCGTGCCGCTGGCCAAGCAGGCCATCACCAAGGACAAGATCGCCGGTCTGATCGGCCCGACGTTCTCCGGTGAGTCGGCCCAGGCCGACCCGGTGCTGGAAGAGGGCAAGGTCCCGAACATCTCGTCCTCGGCGACCAACGCGGCGCTGGCGACGCACGGGTGGAAGTTCTGGCACCGCGTCATCGGCAACGACAACGTGCAGGGCTCGGGGATCGGCGAGTTCATCGCCAGCTCGCTGAAGGCCAAGAAGGTCTTCATCATCGACGACGCCTCCGAGTACGGTAAGCCGCTCGCCGCGACCGTGAAGTCCACGGTGGAGAAGGCCGGCGCGCAGACCTCCGGTGACTCGATCGACGTCCAGGGTTCGGACTACGGCGCGACGGTCAACAAGGTGAAGGCGTTCAACCCGGACGCGATCTTCTTCGGTGGCTACTACGCCCAGGGCGGCAAGCTGATCAAGCAGCTGCGCGAGGGTGGCGTGAAGGCGCGCTTCCTGTCCGGTGACGGTTCGCTGGACAAGGGTCTGGCGCAGGGCGCCGGCGGCACGAACGCCGACGGTTCGGTCATCGGCTGCCCGTGCCTGATCGACCCGAGTGGTACGGCGAGCGCGGCCAGCAAGAAGTTCGCCACGGACTACAAGGCCAAGTTCAACGCGGACCCGGCGATCTACTCGGCGGAGGGCTACGACGCGGCCACCGCGTACATCTCGGCGATCAAGGCCGGCAACACGACGCCGGAGAAGATCAACGACTACCTGTCGAAGATCGACGTGCCGGGTGTGTCGAAGGAGATCAAGTTCAGCAGCACCGGTGAGCCGACCGCGACGGACGTCTACGTCTACCAGGTCAAGGGCGACCAGCTGCCGCTGCTGGGCAACGCGAAGAACGCGACGGTCAAGTAGTCCGCCTGCCATACGGCGGCCTCGAGATACATAAGCGCAGGGGCGGGAGCGACACGTGCGCTCCCGCCCCTGCGGCAAAGGCGACCACATTGAACAATCTCTTCAGTCAATTCTGGCCGTACACCATTGACGGCCTGTCACTCGGCGCGATCTACGCGCTGGTGGCGCTCGGCTACACGATGGTCTACGGCGTTCTGCGCCTGATCAACTTCGCGCACTCCGAGATCTTCATGGTCGGGACGTTCGCGGTCCTGGGCACCCTGCACCTGTTCGGCATGCCGGCCAATGTGGGCGGCTTCGCCCTGGTGGGTCTGGTCCTGGCGCTCGCGGTGGCGGGCGGTGTCGCGTCGGGCGGCAGCGCGGTCCTCCTGGAGTACGTGGCGTACCGGCCGTTGCGGCGGCGCGGGGCGTCGCGGCTCGCGGCACTGATCTCGGCGATCGGCGCATCGCTGTTCCTGCAGCAGCTGTTCGCGCGGCTGGTGATCCCGAAGGCGTTCAACCTGCCGAAGGAGAAGGGCGCGCTGCCGGTTCAGGGACACTTCGCGCACAAGAGCGACGTGGTCCACATCGGCGGGTTCGAGCTGCCGAACGACAAGCTCATCGTGATCGTCGGCGCGGTGCTCATGATGATCGCGCTGGACATGTTCGTGAACCGGACGAAGCTCGGCCGCGGGATCCGCGCCACGGCGCAGGATCCGGAGACGGCGGTGCTGATGGGCGTCAACATCGACCGGATCGTGACGGCGACGTTCGCGCTCGGCGGCGCGATGGCGGGTGTCGCGGCTGCGCTGTACATGCTGCGGTTCGAGGAGACGCGATTCGACGTCGGCTTCCTGCTGGGCATCAAGGCGTTCACGGCCGCGGTGCTGGGCGGTATCGGCAATCTCCGCGGTGCGCTGGTCGGCGGTATCGTCCTCGGCCTGATCGAGATGTACGGTGCCGCGGTCTTCGGCTCCGAATGGCAGAACGTCGTGGCGTTCAGCGTTCTGGTGCTTGTCCTCATGTTCCGTCCCACCGGCATTCTCGGTGAGTCTCTCCAGCAGGCGCGCGCATGAACGATTCGACCAACCGAAACCCGCTCGCCCGTGCGCGGGACGGGTACTCGTCTTTCTCCGATTCGCTCCATGACCGGTGGGCGTCCGCTCCGCGCTGGGCGCGCTGGGTGGTCTACCTGCTGTTGATCGTGCTGGCGATCATCCTGCCGGCGGACGGCATCGGCAGTTTCATGTCGCCGTACACGGACTGGCCGACGCTGCTGTTCTTCCCGATCGGCGGGTACATCCTGCTGGCGATCGGCCTGAACGTGGTGGTGGGCCAGGCGGGCCTGCTCGACCTGGGCTACGTGGCGTTCTTCGCGATCGGTGGCTACGCGATGGCCATGTTCGGGACGAAGGCCGGCTGGAGCTTCTGGGAGATCCTGGTCGTCGGCGTGCTGCTGTCGGCGTTGTCGGGCATCCTCCTGGGCGCCCCGACGCTGCGGCTGCGCGGTGACTACCTGGCGATCGTGACGCTCGGGTTCGGGGAGATCGTCCGGATCACGGCGAACAACACGAACTACATCGGCGGCCCGAACGGCATCGGTGGGATTCCGCATCCGCCGACGCTGACCGAGTGGACGATCCCGGACAACGGGCTGTTCGACGCGATCGGGATCGGCGGGGTGCAGCCGTTCAAGTACGGCGCGCTGGACGGCAAGCCGTACTACTACCTGATGCTGCTCCTGATCGTCCTGGTGATCATCTTCGCCAAGCGGCTGGAGAACAGCCGGGTGGGCCGGGCGTGGGCGTCGATCCGGGAGGACGAGGACGCGGCCGAGCTGATGGGCGTGCCGACGTTCAAGTTCAAGCTGGCGGCGTTCGCGATCGGCGCGGCGATCGGCGGCGCGAGCGGCGTGGTGTACGCGTCGCAGGCGGTGTCGATCATCCCGACGAACTTCCCGTTCATCCTGTCGGCGACGATCCTGGCGGCGGTGGTCCTCGGTGGTTCGGGCAACCTGCCCGGCGTCATTCTGGGAGCGTTCCTGGTCGCGTGGATCCCGGAGCGGATCCGGGGCATCCAGGAGTACCGCGTGCTGGTGTTCGGCGCGGTGCTGGTCGCCCTGATGATCTTCCGGCCGGAGGGTCTGTTGCCGTCGCGGCGCCGTAAGGCGGAGCTCGCCGAGGGTGAGGGCGGTATGGGCAGCATGGGTGCCGAGGTCGGCGGTCCGGTGACCGTCGGAGCGGGTGAGGGGGCCGAATGAGCGAGACGGCAGCCGTGCCGGCGGAGAAGAGGGTCGGTACGCCGGCGCTGGAGCTTCGCGGCATCACGATGCGCTTCGGCGGCGTCGTCGCGATCAACGATCTCAACCTGACGATCAATGAGGGTGAGATCTTCGCGCTGATCGGCCCGAACGGCGCGGGCAAGACCACGGTGTTCAACGTGGTCACCGGCGTGTACCGGCCGACCGAGGGCCAGGTGCTCTTCGCGGGTGGCCGGATCGACGGCAAGAAGCGGTACCAGGTCACGAAGCGCGGCGTGGCGCGTACGTTCCAGAACGTCCGGCTGTTCCACAACATGTCGGCGATGGAGAACGTGCTCGTCGGGACCGACGCCCATCACCGGGCCGGGCTGGCCAGCGCGGCGCTGGGCCTGCCGTGGCACCGCCGTGAGGAGCGCGAGGGCCGGGAGAAGGCCCGCGAGCTGATGGAGTTCGTCGGGATCTCCCACCGGATGGAGGAGACGGCGAAGAACCTCCCGTACGGCGACCAGCGGCGGCTGGAGATCGCGCGTGCGCTGGCGACGGATCCGAAGCTGCTGCTGCTGGACGAGCCGGCCGCCGGGATGAACCCGACGGAGAAGGAGCAGCTGCAGGGGCTGATCCGGAAGATCCGGGACACCGGGCGCACGGTGCTGCTGATCGAGCACGACATGAGCCTGATCATGGGCATCAGCGACCGGATCGCCGTGCTGGACTTCGGTCAGAAGATCGCTGAGGGTCTGCCCGCCGAGATCCAGAGCAACCAGCGGGTCATCGAGGCGTATCTGGGGGTCCCCGCCGATGCTTCTTGAGATCAAGGACATCCACGTCCACTACGGCAAGATCGCGGCGCTCAAGGGCGTGTCCGTGGAGGTCGACGAGGGCGAGGTCGTCACGCTGATCGGCGCGAACGGCGCCGGCAAGACGACGACGCTGAAGACGATCTCGGGGCTGCGTCCGCTGTCGAGCGGTCAGATCCTGTTCGAAGGCAAGGACATCAGCAAGGTGCCGGGGCACAAGCGGGTGCTGATGGGCATCGGGCAGTCGCCCGAGGGCCGTGGCATCTTCCCCGGCATGACGGTCGTCGAGAACCTCTACATGGGCGCGTTCGCGCGCAAGGACGAGGTGGAGAAGGACCTCCAGGAGGTCTACGACCTGTTCCCGCGGCTCGCCGAGCGCAAGAACCAGGCGGGCGGCACGATGTCCGGTGGTGAGCAGCAGATGCTGGCCATCGGCCGGGCGCTGATGACCAAGCCGAGGGTGCTGCTGCTGGACGAGCCGTCGATGGGTCTGGCGCCGAAGCTGATCCAGCAGATCTTCGAGATCATCACGGAGATCAACCGGCGGGGCACGACGGTCCTGCTGGTGGAGCAGAACGCCCAGCAGGCGCTGCAGGTCGCGCACCGCGCGTACGTCCTGGAGACCGGCAAGGTGGTCAGGTCGGCGGAGGCGAGCGCGCTGCTGAACGACCCGCAGGTGCGCGCGGCGTACCTGGGCGGCGGCGCGGAGGCGGTCGCCCCTCCGGAGGGCTGAGCAGGCGGTACGACGTCGGGGGTGGTGGCTCGCGGTGCGGTGCGGGCCGCCACCCCCTTGTCATGTCAGGGGGATGTCGACGGGGTTCTTGGCGCCGGCGACGGCGGCGCCCTTGAGCTGGTCGCCGAGCCGGGACGAGGAGGGGTCGCCGAAGACGCGCAGGGCTTTGACGCGGGCGTTGGCGGGCACGTCGAACCACAGGTCGAAGGCGCGCATCTCCTGGGAGGCGATGGTCTGCACGCCGACGGGCGCGCGCGAGACCTGCATGGCGTCGATGCTGGGAGCGTGGGTGGCGCCGTCGGCGGTGATGAGGAGCTGGCGGCCGGGGTTGAAGTCGTGGCGTTCGCGGCCGTGGTTGACCATGAGGAGGCGGACGCGGACGAACTGGCCGTGGGGGATCCAACTGGCGTGTGAGCCGATGACCTCCGGGATCTTGGAGCGCAGTCCGATGGCGGTGTAGGTGACCTCGCCGATGGGGGCGGTCTTGCCGCTGAGGGCCTTCTCGTGCTCGGGAAGCGCCTGTGGCGGGATGTGGTAGTCGCGGGCGGGATGGCCGCAGGCCGCGGCGGCCAGGGCCAGCGCGGCGAGCAGGGCGGGGATCCGGGCCCCGCGCCGGTGCCGGCCGGTGATGCCGCCGGGTGTGATCGCGAATGGGCGCACAGCGCGACGGTAGAAGCGGCGGCGGCCGCGCGAAAGACCTTGTGGCCGACGCGTAGAACGCCTGTGGCCGAATCGAGACGTGAACGACGATGAGCCCGGAGCGCCTTTGGTGCCGTACGACTGGCGGCCCGTGCAGGCCTTCCCCGGCCCTGCACGGGTACCGGGTCGTACGTTTTCTACTCAGCGCTCCGGGCTCTTGCCCTCCAACGGTAGCGAGACTGGAGTGACTGGTGCAAAAGATGTGAGAAATCTATGTCTGGTCGCGGATGGCGCAGGTGAGTCTGGCGGTGCAGACGCGGCGGTCCTGGTCGTCGCTGATGACGATCTCGTAGCTGGCCAGCGTGCGTCCGCCGTGCAGGCGGGTGGCGACCGCGGTGACGTGTCCGCTGGTGGCGGAGCGGTGATGGGTCGCGTTGATCTCGATGCCGAGGGCGATGCGGCCGGGCCCGGCGTGCAGGGCGGCGCCGACGGAGCCGGTGGACTCGGCCAGCACGCAGGAGGCGCCGCCGTGCAGGACGCCGTACGGCTGGGTGTTGCCCTTGACGGGCATGCGGGCCACGACGCGCTCGGGGCTCGCCTCGAGGAGCTCGACGCCCATCGCCGTGGCGAGGTCCCCGCGCGGGTCGATGCCGAGATCGTTCACGGGGCCGCCGTCGGCGCTGCTCATGAAACCTCCATCACGTGCATGGAACTGTCGTAGCGGAAGACTAGGCTGCTGGCGTGGTGACGACGGAAGCGACCTCTGAAAACGCGCGCCTGCTGCTCCTGGACGGGCATTCCCTGGCCTACCGGGCGTTCTTCGCGCTGCCCATCGAGAACTTCTCGACCACGACGGGCCAGCCGACCAACGCGGTGTACGGCTTCACGTCGATGTTGATCAACGTGCTGCGCGACGAGGAGCCCACCCATGTCGTGGTGTGCTTCGACCGGTCCGAGCCGACGTTCCGGCACGAGACCTACGTCGAGTACAAGGCGAACCGGCGGGAGACGCCGGACGACTTCCGCAGCCAGATCAGCCTGATCTTCGAGGTGCTCGACGCGCTGCGCATCCCGCGGCTGTCCGTCGCGGGTTACGAGGCCGACGACCTGATCGCCACGCTCGCCACGCAGGCCGTCGGGCAGGGCATGGACGTCTCGATCGTCAGCGGTGACCGCGACGCCTTCCAGCTCGTCGGCCCGCACTGCACGGTGCTGTACCCGCGCAAGGGCGTGTCCGACCTGGCCCGGATGACGCCCGAGGCGGTCGAGGAGAAGTACGGCGTGCCGCCGGAGCGGCACCGGATGCTGACCGCCCTGGTGGGGGAGACCAGCGACAACCTGCCGGGTGTGCCGGGCGTGGGCCCGAAGACCGCCGCGAAGTGGATCACCAAGTACGACGGGCTCGACGGGGTGATCGCGCACGTCGAGGAGATCACCGGCAAGGCCGGCGCCAGCCTGCGCGAGCACCTCGGCGACGTGATGCGCAACTACCAGGTCAACGAGCTGATCCGCGACGTGCCCCTGGACTCCGCGCCGGCGGAGCTGACGATCGGCCAGTGGGACCGCGACGAGATCCACACCCTGTTCGACACGCTGCAGTTCCGGGTGCTGCGGGAGCGGCTGTACGCGACGCTGTCGGCGGTCGAGCCGGAGGCCGAGGAGGGCTTCGAGGTCGAGATGGCCCGGCTGGGGCCGGGCGAGGTCGCCGCGTGGCTGGACGAGCACGCCGGCGGCGAGGGCCGGGTCGGGGTCGCTGTCACCGGCACGTGGGGGCGGGGCACCGGCGACATCACCGGCATCGCGCTGGCCACCCAGGCCGACGCGGGCGCGTTCATCGACCCGGTGGAGCTGCCGGAGGACGACGAGCGGGCGCTCGCCGCGTGGCTGGCCGACCCGAAGCGGGCGAAGGCCGTCCACGACGCCAAGGGCCCGATGCTGGCGTTCGCCGCGCGCGGCCTGCGGCTCGACGGCGTGACCAGCGACACGGCCCTGGCCGCCTACCTCGCGCTGCCCGGGCAGCGTTCCTTCGACCTGGGCGACCTGGTCCTGCGCTATCTGCACCGCGAGCTGCGCAAGGAGGCCGACGACGGCGGCCAGCTGACCATCGACGGCTCCGGCGAGCAGGAGGCCGCCTTCGACCTGGTCGTGCGGGCGCGGGCGGTCGTCGATCTCGCCGAGGCGCTCGACGCGGACCTGGAGCGGCGGGGCGCGACCCGGCTGCTGCAGGAGGTGGAGCTGCCGCTCGTGGAGGTCCTGGCGGGCCTGGAGCGGGTCGGCATCGCCCTGGACATCGACTATCTGGCCAAGCTGTCGGCGACGTTCGGCGCCGAGGTCAAGGCGATGGAGGAGGCCGCCTGGGAGGCGATCGGGCACGAGTTCAACCTCGGGTCGCCCAAGCAGATCCAGCAGGTGCTGTTCGACGAGCTGCAGCTGCCGAAGACGCGCCGCACCAAGACCGGCTACACCACCGACTCCGACGCGCTGACGAGCCTGTTCGAGCAGACCGCCCATCCGGTGCTGGAGCACCTGCTGCGGCACCGTGAGGTCTCGAAGCTCAAGAGCATGGTCGACTCGCTGATCCCGATGGCCGACGAGGACGGGCGCATCCACACGACGTTCGGGCAGATGGTCGCGGCCACCGGCCGGCTGTCGTCGTCCGATCCCAACCTGCAGAACATCCCGATCCGCACGGCCGAGGGCCGGCAGATCCGCGAGGGCTTCATGGTCGGGGAGGGCTACGACTGCCTGTTCACCGCCGACTACAGCCAGATCGAGCTGCGGATCATGGCGCACCTTTCGGAGGACGCCGCGCTGATCGACGCGTTCGGGTCCGGCGCGGACTTCCACACGATCACGGCGTCGCGGGTGTTCGGCCTGCCGCCCGAGCAGATCGACGGCGAGCTGCGGTCGCGGATCAAGGCGATGAACTACGGCCTGGCGTACGGCCTGTCGGCGTTCGGGCTGTCGCAGCAGCTGCGGATCACGCCCGACGAGGCGCGGGCGCTCATGGCGGAGTACTTCGAGCAGTTCGGCGGGGTCCGCGACTACCTGCGGGACATCGTGGTCAAGGCCCGCCAGGACGGCTACACCGAGACGATCATGGGGCGGCGGCGCTACCTGCCGGACCTGACGTCGGACAACCGGCAGCGGCGGGAGATGGCCGAGCGGATGGCGCTGAACGCGCCCATCCAGGGGTCGGCGGCCGACATCATCAAGGTCGCGATGCTGAACGTCGACCGGGCGATGCGCGCGGCCGGGCTGCGGTCGCGGATGCTGCTGCAGGTCCACGACGAGCTGATCTTCGAGGTGGCGCCCGGCGAGCTGGACGCGCTGCAGTCCCTCGTGCGCGAGCAGATGAGCGGCGCGTACGACCTGCGCGTGCCCCTCGACGTCTCCATGGGCACCGGCCGCACCTGGCAGGACGCCGGCCACTAGGGCCGGACAGACCCTGTACGAGCCCCGTGTACGGCTCGGCATCGGCCGTATACGGCTGGGGCGGGACAGACCTGTACAAGCCCCGTGCGCGGCTCGGCGTCCGCCGCGTACGGCTCCGGGCCGCTGCGCGGCGGCCCGGTGCCCGTCGCGGTGCCGCAGAGGTCCGTCCCCTACACGGAATTCGGGTGGGTCCCCCGGGGGCGGTTGCAAGATCCAGTGAGCGGGAAGTAACGGTGCGCACGGTCTCACAGATCGTCGTGGGCCCGAACTCCTGGGGGGACCCGTGCCGCACCTTCACCGACTCGCCGCCTTCCTGATCGTCGCCGCGGTGGCCGTCGGCCTGCTGCTGCCGTCGGCCGGGCGCGGCGGCCGTACGCCCGAGGCGAACGCGCGCCGCGCGGGCTCCGAGGCCGCCGCCTCGCGTGCCGACACGGCGGCGTCGCCGGTGGCCGGCACCGGCCGGGGCCGCCGGGCGGTGGCGCCGCCGAGCCCGGCCGCCGCGCCGCCGCGGCCGGCGTTCGACCACGCGAAGGCGGCCGCGGCGGCACGCGCCGTCGGCGCCAACGAGGTCGGCCAGGTCCCGATCCTGATGATCCACCGGGTGCTGACCAAGCCGAAGGTGTCGCTGGACCGCACGCCCGCGCAGCTGTACGCGGAGTTCAGCCGGCTGGCGACGGAGGGCTACGTGCCGGTGACGGCGGCGGAGTTCGCCACGGGCCGGATGAACGTCCCGGCCGGCCGGCATCCGGTGGTGCTGACCTTCGACGACGGCTCTCCGACCCACCTGGCGTTCGACGCGGCCGGGAATCCGGCGCCGGACACGGCGGTCGGGGTGATCGAGCGGGTGGCCCGGGAGCATCCGGGGTTCCGCCCGGTCGCGACGTTCTTCGTCAACGCCGACCCGTTCGCGCTGGGGGACCGGTCGGCGGGCGCGATGCGGTGGCTCGCCCAGCGCGGGTACGAGGTCGCCAACCACACCACCCGCCACCTGGACATGACCGGGATGAGCCACGGCGAGGTGGCCAAGGAGATCGGCACCGACCAGAAGATGATCACGGACGCCACGGGTGTCCCGCCGGTGACGTTCGCCTTCCCCTTCGGGGCGCCGGCGCGGCTGGCGTGGGCCGAACACGGTGAGGCGGGCGGAGCCCGGTGGGACTTCCGAGGAATGTTCCTCGCGGGGTGGCGTCCGGCCGACTCGCCGTTCGCGAAGGACTATGATCCTCGGCAGATCCCGCGGATCCGCGACGACGGCCGGATAAGGGAAGACGACTGTCGGCAGTTCTGCTCGATCGCCTGGCTCGACTGGCTGGCCCGCAACCCGGACAAGCGTTATACGTCCGACGGTGATCCGGCCACGGTGGCCCTTCCGCAGGCTAAGATGATCTATCTTGCCAGGGGACTCGCGGACCGTGCGTGCCCGTACTGAGCGCCCGTGAGATTGACCTCACCGGCTACGTCCCATATTCTGATCGCTGCGCTGTGGGCCTGCGCGCGCCTCGGACAGAGCAGGCTCGCGCTCGGTCACGTCGACATCGGTATGGTCACGCCGCCGGTTCATCGGCAGGGACGGATAACTGGCCCTCCGCGCAGCACAGGCAACTACGCATGTCCGTACCCGGAGCCATCCCACACATGACGAGCAGCACCGAGGCCACCTCGGCTACCCCGCAGGTAGCGGTCAACGACATCGGGTCCGAGGAAGCCTTCCTCGCGGCGATCGACGAGACCATCAAGTACTTCAACGACGGCGACATTGTCGAAGGCACTGTCGTCAAGGTCGATCGAGACGAGGTCTTGCTCGACATCGGCTACAAGACCGAGGGTGTCATCCCCTCGCGTGAGCTCTCGATCAAGCACGATGTCGATCCGAACGAGGTCGTCAAGGTCGGAGACCACGTCGAGGCCCTCGTCCTCCAGAAGGAGGACAAGGAAGGCCGTCTGATCCTGTCCAAGAAGCGCGCCCAGTACGAGCGCGCCTGGGGCACGATCGAGAAGATCAAGGACGAGGACGGCATCGTCACCGGCACCGTCATCGAGGTCGTCAAGGGCGGCCTGATCCTCGACATCGGTCTTCGTGGCTTCCTCCCGGCGTCGCTCGTCGAGATGCGCCGGGTCCGCGACCTTCAGCCGTACGTCGGGCGCGAGCTCGAGGCCAAGATCATAGAGCTGGACAAGAACCGCAACAACGTGGTCCTGTCCCGCCGTGCCTGGCTGGAGCAGACCCAGAGCGAGGTCCGCCAGACCTTCCTCAACACCCTGCAGAAGGGCCAGGTCCGCAAGGGCGTCGTGTCCAGCATCGTCAACTTCGGTGCGTTCGTCGACCTCGGCGGCGTGGACGGTCTGGTGCACGTCTCCGAGCTGTCCTGGAAGCACATCGACCACCCCTCCGAGGTCGTCGAGGTGGGCCAGGAGGTCACGGTCGAGGTCCTCGACGTCGACATGGAGCGCGAGCGGGTCTCGCTGTCGCTCAAGGCGACGCAGGAGGACCCCTGGCAGCAGTTCGCCCGCACCCACCAGATCGGCCAGGTCGTTCCGGGCCGGGTCACCAAGCTGGTGCCGTTCGGCGCGTTCGTGCGGGTCGAGGAGGGCATCGAGGGTCTGGTGCACATCTCCGAGCTGGCCGAGCGCCACGTGGAGATCCCCGAGCAGGTCGTTCAGGTCGGCGACGAGATCTTCGTGAAGATCATCGACATCGACCTCGACCGGCGCCGCATCAGCCTCTCGCTGAAGCAGGCCAACGAGACCGGCGGGACGTTCACCGACGAGGAGTTCGACCCGACGCTCTACGGCATGCCCGCCGAGTACGACGAGCAGGGGAACTACAAGTACCCCGAGGGCTTCGACTCGGAGACCGGCGACTGGCTCGAGGGCTTCGACGAGCAGCGTGAGACCTGGGAGCGGCAGTACGCCGAGGCCCGCACCCGCTTCGACGCCCACAAGAAGCAGGTCGAGGAGGCCCGCCGGGCCGAGGCCGAGGCGGCCGGACCGCAGTCGTACAACACCGAGCAGCCTCAGGGCGGCGAAGGTGGCGGCGGCGGCGCTCTCGCCTCCGACGAGGCGCTCGCGGCGCTTCGCGAGAAGCTGTCCGGCGGCCAGGAGTAAGGCCCACAACCGCATAACGGCGAGGAGTTAGAAGACCACGTCATGGTCGATTCTCACTCACGCGTCCGATCTGGGGGTCCCGTCGTTGCGGCGGGGCCCCCGGTCGTTCCCCAGGAGCTTTCGCGGATCTCGCTGATCGCGGTCACCGTCACGGTGCTCGCCGAGGTGCTGCGGGCGGCGTTCCCGGCGTTCGGGCACTTCACCGAGTCCGGCGGGGCGGTCATCGCCACCCTGGTGATCCTGCTGTCCGGTCTGGCCGGCGTCCTGGCGCCCGCCGTCCGGGCGGTCACCGGGCCCCGCGGCCTGCTGGTCGCCGGGGTCGGGGGGCTGCTGCTGGTCCGGCTGGCCATGCAGGCCCTGTCGCCGGCGCTGTGGCTCGCCTTCGCGGGCACGGTGTTCGGGATGCTCGCCGTCACGGCGCTGTACGAGGCGGCGCGCGGCCTGTCCGGCACCGGGTTCGCGGTCGCGGCGACCGCCGGGCTCACCGCCGACACCGCGCTGCGGCTGGCCTTCGGCACGTGGGACCCGCCCTCCCGCCCGGGCGTCGCCGCCTGGGCCGTCACCGTCCTGGTCGTCGCGGGCGGCGTCGCGGCGCTCGTGGGATGGCTGCGCACGCCGCCGGTCGAGGCTCCGGTGATCGGCTGGCGTGACGCGCTCGGCGCGGCCGCGCTGGGGCCGTTCCTGGCCCTGCAGATCCTCGTGCTGTCCAGCCCGGCGTTCGCGTCCTCCAGCGGAGGGCTGCCGCTGGCCGTCGCCGGCGCGGTCGTCCTCGCCGGCCAGGCGCTGAGCCTGGCGTTCCTGTCCTCGGGCCTGGCCGTCGCGGCCGTGCCCGGCGGGGTGTGCGTGTTCGGCGGGACGATCCTCGGCGTGGGCGCGGCGGCGGTCACCGGCCGGTACGGCCTGACCGGCGCGGTCGCGATCGCGGTGGTCGTGATCGGGCAGGTGCTGTCGGCGTGGCTGCTGGCGGTGGCCTCGCGGGTGCCGCTGCGGCGCGGCGGCTACCGCGGCCGTCCCGCCGAGCGGGGCGGGCCGGCGCCGGACGTCAGCGTCCCCGACACCGGCGGCCGGGCGTGGCGCATCGACCTGGGCGCGGCCCTCGGCGGGCTCGGCATCCTGGTCGTCATCCTGCCGTACCAGCTGCACTACACCCACCCGCTGCCGCTGCCGAACAAGGTCCTGCCCGGCCTGGCGGGCATCGCCCTCGGGCTGCTGTCGACGATCGCCGCCGCGCGCGGCGGGCCGCTGCCGGCCCGTTCGGCGATCCGCGCCCTCGGCGCCGGCGCGGCGGCCCTGGTGCTCGTGGCCGTCCCGGTGATCTACGCGGTCACCGCGCCGTCGGTGACCGGCGCGGCGTCCCTGCCGGGCACGTTCCGCCTCGTCTCGTACAACGTCCACGACGCGGTCGGCGGCGGACGGCTGGACCCGGAGGCGGTCGCCCGCGCGATCGAGGCGCAGCACGCCGACGTCGTGGCGCTGCAGGAGGTCGGCCGGGGCCGCCCCATGTCGGGGACCGCGGACGTCGCGTCCTGGCTGGCCCGGCGGCTGAAGATGCGGCTCGTCTGGGGGCCGGCCGCCGACCACCAGTACGGCAACGCGGTGCTGACCCGGCTGCGGGTCAAGGCCACCGGGACCGGACGGCTGCCCGTGGGCGCGGGCCCGCAGGCCCCTGGCTACGTCTGGGCGCGGATCGACGCCGGCGGCGGGCGCACCGCCGACGTGTGGTCCGTCGAGCTCCAGCAGGGCGCCGACCGCACCGAGAGCCGGCTGGCCGAGATCGTCAAGCTGCTGCAGCTGTGGAGCGGTGCCCCCCGTACGGTCATCGCCGGGGACATGGGCGCCGGGCCGGGCAGCCCGGAGCTCAACCGGCTGTCCGCGCAGAGCGGCCTGCGCAGCCCCATCGACTCCCCGCCGCCGACCACGACGGGCGGCGGGCGCGTCGACTGGATTTTCGGCAGCGACGACCTCGGCTTCGACAACGGCGCGGTCGACTCCTCCCGGCGGGCCTCGGACCACTACCCGGTGGCCGCGACCGTCCGTGTGGTGGGCTGACCGCCGTGGACGGGGTCCGGATCGAGCGCGCCGGCGTCGACGACGCCGGGGAGATCCTCACCGTGCAGCGCGCCGCGTACGTCACCGAGGCGCAGCTGCACGGCGACCCGTTCCTGCCGCCGCTGGTCGAGTCCCTCGGCCAGATCCGCAAGATGATCGCCGAGTCGGTGGTCCTCAAGGCGAGCGTCGAGGCACGGATCGTCGGGGCCGTACGCGGCCGGTTCAACGAGCGCACCTGCCTGGTCGGCCGGCTCGTGGTCGCCCCGGACCAGCAGGGGCGGGGGATCGGCGGGGCGCTGATGCGGGCGCTGGAGGCGGAGGTGGCCGGGCGCGCCGACGCCTGCGTGCTGTTCACCGGGCACCTCAGCGAGGGGAACCTGCGGCTGTACCGGCGGCTCGGATACGCCGAGACGAGCCGGGAGCGGGTCGCCGACCATCTCATGCTCGTCCACATGCGCAAGACCCTCCTGGCCGCCGCGCCGGGGGAGTGAGTACGCTCGCGGGCGTGCTGAGTGTGGGGTTGACCGGAGGCATCGGGTCGGGCAAGAGCGAGGTCTCCCGGCGGCTGGCGGAGCGCGGCGCGGTGATCGTCGACGCCGACGCCGTCGCCCGGGAGGTCGTCGAGCCGGGCACGCCCGGCCTGGCCGAGGTCGTCGCCGAGTTCGGCGCGGGCGTGCTGCTCGCGGACGGCTCCCTGGACCGGGAGAAGCTCGGCTCGATCGTGTTCGCCGACGACGCGCGGCGCGCACGGCTCAACGCGATCGTGCACCCGCGCGTCGGGGAGCGGATGCGCGAGCTCGTCGAGCAGGCGCCGCCGGACGCGATCGTCGTCTACGACGTGCCGCTGATCGCCGAGAACGGCCTGGCGGGCATGTACGACCTCGTGGTGGTCGTGGACACGCCGGTCGAGGAGCAGGTGCGGCGGCTCACCGAGTCGCGCGGCATGATCGAGGCGGACGCGCGGGCCCGCATCGCCGCCCAGGCCACCCGGGAGAAGCGCCTCGCCATCGCCGACCGGGTCATCGACAACTCCGGCACGCTAGACGGGCTCGCCGCACAGGTCGACGAGCTGTGGGGCGAGCTGACCCGGCGATCCGGCGTGCCGGTGGGCGACCCATAATGGCGCGAACGACCCGGGCGATCGCGGGGCCGACGCGCTGTACCGACGTGGAGACGGCCCGGCGATGCGGGTGATCTGGGCGATCGCGAGGTTGATGCACCGTACCGACGTGGGGAGCCGCCGATGATGCGGGTGACCTGGGCGACCGACCAGGGCAGTCCGGCGCGGCCGAACGAGGACTTCGTCGCGACCGCGCTGGGCGCGGCCGTCGTGCTGGACGGCATGAGCATCCCGATGGACCTGGAGACGGGCTGCGTGCACGGCCGTCCGTGGTACGTCGGGCAGCTCGCGACACGGCTGCTCGCCGCTCTCCTCGACCACGGGCAGGGCCCGGCCGCGGCCCTCGCGCAGGCGATCACCGAGACGGCGGCCGCGCACGGCGGCCGCTGCGACCTGTCCCACCCCTGGACCCCGGCGACGACCGTCGTCGCGCTGCGCGTGCGCGACGAGGCGGCCGAATACCTGGTGCTGTCGGACTCCACGCTGCTGCTCGACCAGGGCGGAGAGATAACGGCCCTGACCGCCGAGGGCAGTGGGTTCGCCGCCGCGGACCCGCGTGTCGCGGGGCGGGCGCTGACCGGGAGCGTGCCGCTGGGGGACCTGCGCCGGGCGGCGCTGCTCACCGACGGCGCCACCCGGCTGGCCGACCGGTTCGGCCTGGCCGACTGGCCGGGCACGCTCGCCACGCTCGCCGAGCGGGGCCCGGCGGCCCTGATCGAGCAGGTCCGCGAGGCCGAGCGCTCCGACCCGCACGGGCGGCGCTGGCCCCGCAACAAGCGCCACGACGACGCCACCGCCGCCTACTGCGAGTTCTCCTAGATCCGGTCTCGAAGTCCCGGTCCGTAGGACGGCGGGGTTCGAGACAGGTCCTAACCGCGGATGACCGAGCGGAGGGTGTCCGGGCGGTTGGTGATGATCCCGTTGACGCCGTAGCCGATCATCCGGCGCATCGTGGTGCGGTCGTTGACGATCCACACGAAGATCTTCAGGTGGCGTTTGTGCACGCTCTTCACGTAGCCGGACGTGACGTCCTTGTACGTGGGGTTGACGTACCGGGCGTACTTCGCGACGGCGGGCAGTTGCCCGGTGGTGGGCGTGCCGAGCACGCCGAGCGGCACCGAGGGCAGCAGCTTGTGGAACGTCTTGAGCGACGACCATTCGAAGCTCTGCACGATCAGCCGGCCGGTGCCCAGCCAGTACGGGTGGGCCCGCAGGTCGGTCGCGATCCGGCTCGTCATGCCGGGGTACAGGGACGGGTTCTTGATCTCCAGGAGGAGCTTGAGCTTGCCCTGCATGGCGTTCAGGGTCTCGTCCAGGGTCGGCACCCGTTCGCCCTTGTACTTGGACGAGAACCACGAGCCCGCGTCGAGCCGCTTGATCTGCTTGAGCGTGTAGTCGCGGACCCGCCACGGCGACCCGTGCGGGTAGACCTTCTCGATGTTGGTGGTCCGGCTGAGCGTCGCGTCGTGCATGATGACCAGCTTGTGGTCCTTGGTCTGCTGGACGTCGAGCTCGAAGTAGTCCGCGTGCCTGGTCTTGGCCAGCCGGAACGAGGCGAGGGTGTTCTCCGGCGCGTACGCGGACGCGCCCCGGTGCCCGACGTCCGCGACCGTCGTGGCGGCGGAGGCGGTGCCGGTGAGTGCGAGGGGGACTGCCGAGGCGAGGGTGACGACGGCGAGGCGTGCGGCCATGGGCATCCTTCGGCGACGGGGGTGGGCTCCGCAATGATCATGCTCCGCCGGAGGGACCGCCGGGCGAGAACGCCATGTTTCCGAGATGACACTCATGTTGACATTCGGTAACGACGAGCCCATACGACCGCGATGCCGGGCATGCCGCCACTGACGATCACCGGCGCGGATCGGCCTCGATGCTGATCGTCAGTGTGCGCCCGCCCTGCCGGCGACACCCCCTGTTCGAGGTGTCGCCGGCAGGGTGACCCGGTCGACGGCACCTCTATTCGGTGCGCAGCGCCGTGGCGGTGCGAGTCCGGGCGGCCCAGCCGGCCGGCAGGAGCGCGCCCGCCGTCGCGAGCACCAGGCCGCCCAGGAGGAGCGGGGCCAGCACGGGCAGGTCGTACACGGCGATGTCCGCCGCCGGGAACCTCGTACCCGCGGCGCGGCCCATGACCGGCAGCACGTAGTCGTGCAGCGCGACGCCGACCGGGACCCCGAGCGCGCCGGCGAGCAGGCCGATCCCGGCGACCGACGTGACGACCATCGTGAGCGTCTGGCGAGGTGCCATGCCCAGTGCCTTGAGCACCCCGAGGTCGTGGACGCGTTCGCGGGTGTCGAGCACGACCGTGTTGAGGACGCCGAGACCGGCGACGGCGACCAGCATCAGCGCGAGGATCGCGGCCAGCGTGTCCATCGCGACGACCACGCCGCTCACCTCGCCGGAGTTCGCCTGGGCGGTGACGCCGAGCGGGCGCAGGGCGGTGTTGAGGGAGCTCAGGTACGCCTGAGTACCGGTTCCCGGCCGGAGGTCGACGGCGAACTCGATCGAGGGAGGGTCGACAGGGACGCCGAGGCCGGCCAGGGACGCCTCGTCGGTCAGGACGGTCATACCTTCCTCATGCAGGTCGAGGGCCTCGCCGACGATCCGTACCGGGGCGGTGCGGCCGCCGCCGGTCAGGGTGACGGTGTCCCCGATGTGCGTTCCGGTGGCGTTCAGGAACCCGGAGGGGACCACCGCCTGTCCGGGGCCGCTGAACCAGGAGCCGGAGACCATCTGGTACGAGCCCCAGGACGAGTCGCCCTGAAAGGCGATCACGGTCGTCGCGCCGGCGAGTCCGGCCACGCCGACCCGGGTCTGGCCCGACCTGAAGAATCGCCGGGTCCCCGGTTGCGCACGGATCTTCGCCGCGATCGCGTCGGCGTCCGCCACCTGGGGCGCGCCGGCACCGGGCGGAGGGGCGGCGTGGACCACGACCGCGCCGGGCGTCCGGCGGTTGAGGCCGTCCTGGATGGCGCTGAGGGACATGGTGAGGCCGACGCCGAAGGTGACGCCGATCGTGCCGAGTGCCACGGCGGTGGCGATCGTCGCCGACCGTGCGGGCCGGGAGAAGGGGGTGGCCAGGCAGAGGCTCACCGGGCGCGGCAGCGGCAGCCGGCCGAGGAGGCGCCGGATCGCGCGCCCGCGCCCGGCACGCGGAGTGCGGCCGACGGCGATCGCCTCGACGGTCCGCAGCCGTCCGGCGCGCAGCGCGGGCGCCAGCGCCGTGGCGGCGACCGCGGCGAGAGCGGCGGCGGGGACCACGACGTCGATCCACGGGGCGACCGTCAGCGTCCCGGTCCCGTACGCGCGTTCCGCCTCGCCCATGACCGGGATCGACAACAGGTTGCCGAAGAGGACGCCGAGGACGGTGCCGACGGTCGCGGGGATCAGCGCCTGCGCGACGTAGGCGCGTACGACCTGTGCCGGGGTGAAGCCGAGGGACTTCAGGATTCCGATACGCCGGGTCGCGGCGCTTACGGCGCCGCTGACCACGATCCCGATGACCAGGACCGACATGAACAGGCCGAGCACCGCGAAGGCGACGACGAACGGCACGAACGTCGCCGAGGTGCGGCTCGCGGCCAGCTTGATCTTCAGGTAGGACGCGGCGCCGGTCATCGACCCCGGCGGCACGGCGGCGGCGATCGCGGAGCGGTCGGCGGCGACCTGGGCGTCGGTGGCGGCCTTGGTGAAGCGGTAGAGCATCTGGTGGGCGGGGGTGCTGCCGGGCGCGGTCAACGCCGCGAGCTGTGCCGGGGACACCCAGGCCTCGGCGCTCGCGCCCACCGACTTGGCCACCCCGACGACGGTCAGCGTCGGGCCGCCCGGCAGGTCGGGGAACGTCATCTGGTCCCCGATGTCGAAGGGCACGCCGCCCTCGTTCATCACGATCTGTCCTGGCCCGGTGACCCATCGGCCGGCGGCGAGGTCGACGTCGTCGACCGGTCCGCCGGGGGCGGCGCGGCCGACGATCGTCATGGGCGGCAGCGGGTCGTTCGCCGGGATGCCGAATCGGTTCCGGCCGGCCTTCGGGCGCAGGGTGAGGACGGGGAACGGCCCGGCGGCGGCCGTCACGCCGGAGACGTGCGCGGTGGCCGCGACCCGCGCGGCGGTGACCTTGGATCCGTCGAACTGCGCGGTCAGGTGCGCGCCCTTCTGCCTGGCGAAGGCGTGGTCGAACGGTGCCTGCGACGCCACGAGGAGACCGGCGCCCAGCACCGACGCCGTGACCGCCAGCATCGTGGTCAGCGCCATCACCACGGTCTGGACCCGGCGCCGTCCGACGCCCGCGCGCACGACCTTGCCCAGAGCGCTCATTTGGCCACCGCCCGGACGTCGCGGGCGATCCTGCCGTCGACGAGTTCGATGGTCCTGGTCGCGCAGGAGGCGGCGAGCGCGGTGTCGTGCGTGACCAGCAGGATCGTCTGCCCGCTTCGGTTGAGATCGACCAGCAGTTCCCTGACGTCGGCGGCGGACGAGGTGTCCAGCGCGCCGGTCGGCTCGTCGGCCAGCAGCAGCGGAGGGCGGTTCATGAGCGCCCGGGCGACCGCGACGCGCTGGCGCTCCCCGCCGGACAGCCGGCCGGGGAAGGCACGGGCGTGCCGCGCGATGCCGAGGTGTTCGAGCAGCTCGGCCGTACGGGCGCGGGCCTTCCCGCGCGGCATGCCGGCCAGCTGGGCCGGCAGCAGCACGTTGTCCTCGACGGTCAGGTCGTCCAGGAGGTTGAAGAACTGGAAGACCATGCCGATGCGTTCCCGCCGGTACCTCGCGAGGGCGGCCTCGCTCAGCGCGTCGACGCGGACGCCGTCCACGGTGACGCCGCCCTCGCTGGGCTTGTCCAGCCCGGCGACCAGGTTGAGCAGGGTCGACTTGCCGCTGCCCGACGGGCCGAGTACGGCCAGCGCCTCACCGGCGCTCACCTCCAGGCTCAGGCCGGCCAACGCCGGCCGTCCCGCGTCATATCTCTTGCTCACGTCGTGGATCTCGATGATCGGCGCGCTCACGGGCACTCCAGGGATCGGGTCGGTTTCGACGCGACCCGACGCTAAGAGCGGCTCCGCTCCCGGCGCGTCGGCAGTCGTGACGAATTCCGGTCCTCCGCGAGGGGGACGAGGCGGCGGGTCATCACTGCGATGTACGCCGCCGTCCGGAGCCGCTCATCACGCGGGCGGATGTGGCAGGTCGGGGCGCTTGCGACACTTGGCCGTTGACTTCCTCCCCCTCTTGGAGGAGGGGGAGTCCCGTCGGCCTTGCGGCCGATCCGGCTTAGGCCGGGCGCCTCGCGGCGCGGGTTTCCTGTTTCAGCGCCGACTGCGGAAGGGAGAGCCCTTGCCGTCTGACACCAGCTCCACAGGCATCGCCAGGGGTCTCCCCGGCTACGGCTCGACCAGCCGCAAGGATGTTCTTGGCCGCGTTGATGTCCCGGTCGTGCCGGGTGCGGCAGGTGGGGCACGTCCAGTGCCGGGTGGAAAGGCTGAGCTCGGTGAGCAGGTGCCCGCAGGCGGAGCAGGTTTTGGAGGAGGGGTACCAGCGGTCGATGACCACGACGGTACGTCCGGCGCGTTCGGCCTTGTATTCGAGCTGTCTGCGGAACTCGCCCCATCCGGCGTCGCTGATGACGCGCGCCAGCCTGCGGTTCTTGACCATGTTCTTCACCGCGAGGCCTTCGATCACGATGATGTCGGCCCTGCGGACCAGATTGGTGCTGGTGCGGTGCAGGAAGTCGGCGCGGGCGTTGCGGATCTTGCGGTGGGCGCGGGCGACCTTGGCCTTGGCCTTGCGCCGGTTCATACTCCCACGCTCGCGGCGGGCCATCCGCCGCTGGTAGCGGGCGAGATTGCGGGCCTTGCGCTCCAGATGCCGGGGGTTGGCGATGCGCTCCCCGTCCGAGGTGACCGCGAAGTCCTTCACGCCCAGATCGACGCCGATCGCATGCCCGGCACTGTCCATGGGGTCAGGGGCGTCGGTGTCGACGGCGAACGTCACGTACCAGCGGCCGTCCGGATCCCGGGAGATGACGACCATGGTGGGGTTGAGCGTGGACACTTCGACGTCGTCGAAGGACCACACGAACCTCAGCGGCGCTCTCGTCTTGGCCATGTACAGCTCGCCGTCCTTCATGCGGAACGCCGAGCGGGTGTAGTGCGCGGTCTGCCGGGAGTTGCGGTTCTTGAACCGGGGGTATTTGGCGCGGCCGGCGAAGAAGTTCGCGAACGCCGCGTGCTGATGCCGCAGCGTCTGCTGCAACGGAACCGACGACACCTCGGACAGAAACGCCAGGTCCTCGGTCTTCTTCCACCCGGTCAACGCGGCGTCGGTCTGCTTGTAGGAGGTTTTTCCGCCTCGCTGGTGATACGCGGCGTGGCGTTCGGCGAGGGTCTTGTTCCACACCAGGCGCACACACCCGAACGTGCGGCTGAACACCGCCGCTTGTTCGGGGTCCGGGTAGGCCCGGCACTTGTACGCCGTCCGCATGGCCGCGACCTTACAGGCCACGTACGTATGCGTAAAGCGATTCGTCAGATTCCGGTGGACCCCGTTCTTGGACCGTCTCGGCTCCACCGGGCCGGTCCTGGCGTAGTCCGGATTCCTGCCCGGCCTGAAGGCCGGGGCATCCTTCGGAGAACTAGGTGAACAGAGCTGAGATCGCCGGCCGGTGGCAGGCCGGCACCGCCGCGCTGCGGCGTGTCACGAGCCCGCCGCCCCTGTCCCGGTGGGCGTGGGCGGCCGACACGATCCTCGCCGTCGTCCTGGCCATCGGCACGCTCAGCGTCCACCCCGGTCCCGCGGCGGTGAACGACGTGCCGGCCCAGGTGATTCCTCCGGAAGTCCCGCCACCGCTGCCGGGCGTCCCGACGCCCCCGGTCGCTCCGACCGCGCCTCCCGGCGTGCTCATCCAACACCACGGGCCGACCTCGTTCTGGCACCTGATCCTGGCGGTCTTGACCGGGCTGCCTCTGGTGGTACGGCGCCGATATCCCCTCGTCTCGTTCTGGATCGTTCTGGGGGCGACGCAGCTCTATCACCTCAGCCCGGGGTTCGACCCCTCGTTCATCTTCGCCGCCTGGCTGATCGCCGCCTACAGCGCCGTGATGTACAGCCCGCACCGGGCGCTCGCGCTGGGGAGCGCCTTGGCGGGCGCCGGAGTGATCGCCGGCGGCCACAAGGCGGTCGTGCCCTCGCTCAGGCCGGGCCTGGTCACGTTCCTCATCCTGATCCCGGCCGGGCTCGCGGCGAACGCGATCCACACCTGGAAGCAGCGTGTACGGACCCTGGAGGCGGAACAGAAGACGGCCATGCGGCGGGCCGTGGAGATGGAGCGCTCCCGCATCGCGCAGGAACTGCACGACGTCGTCACCCACAATGTCAGCATGATGGTGGTTCAGGCCGGTGCCGCGCGGAAGGTGATGGCGACGGCGCCCGAGCGGGCCGAGCAGGCACTGCTGGCCGTCGAATCCGGAGGGCGGACCGCGATGACCGAACTGCGCCACGTCATGGGCCTGCTCACCATGAACGGTGACGACCTCGGCCAGGTCGCCGTGGAGGACCTCGCCCCGCCGCCGGGCCTTGACCAGGTGCCGGCGCTGGTCGAGCGGGTCCGGGAGGCGGGAGTGCAGGTCGAGCTGACCGTGACCGGACCACCGGCGCCGTTGTCCGCCGGCGTGGATCTGGCCGCGTACCGGGTGGTGCAGGAGGCGCTGACCAACACGGTCAAGCACGCGGCCGGCGCCCGCGTGAAGATCACCGTCGCGTACGGCCCTTGCGAGCTGCGGGTCGAGGTGACCGACACCGGCGGGACGCCGGCGGCGCCGGCGCGCACCGGCAGCGGCCGTGGGCTGATCGGCCTGCGCGAGCGGCTCGCCGTCTACGAGGGCGTGCTGGAGGCCGGGGAGCTCCCCGGCGGCGGGTACCGGGTGTGCGCGCTGATCCCGGTGGGGGAGGAGTGAGCGAATCCCTGCGGGTCGTCATCGCCGACGATCAGGCGCTGGTCCGCACCGGGTTCGCGATGATCCTGGCCGCCGAGGGGATCGACGTGGTCGCCGAGGTCGCCGACGGCGCGAAGGCCGTCGACGCGGTCCGCCGGACCCGGCCCGACGTCGTGCTCATGGACATCCGCATGCCGGAGATGGACGGTCTGGAGGCGACCCGGCGCATCCTGTCGGCCGGTCCGGACGCGCCGCGCGTCATCATCCTGACCACCTTCGACCTCGACCGGTACGTCTACGCCGCGCTGAGCGCGGGCGCCAGCGGCTTCCTCCTCAAGGACGTCTCTCCGGAGCATCTGGTCGCCGCCGTGCGCCTGGTGCGCTCCGGCGACGCGCTGCTCGCCCCGAGCATCACCCGCCGCCTCGTCGAGCGGTTCGCCCGGCGGGATGAGCAGGCCGCGACCCTGCATCGCGACCTGTCGACGCTGACCCCTCGTGAGCTCGACGTGCTCCGGCTGCTGGCCCGGGGACTGAGCAACGCCGAGCTGGCCGGCCGGCTGCACGTCGGCGACGCGACCGTGAAGACCCACGTGGCGCGGATCCTGTCCAAGCTCGGCCTGCGCGACCGCGCCCAGGCGATCGTCGTCGCCTACGAGACGGGACTGGTCACCCCGGGAGAGGCCGAGAGCTGATCCGCCCCTGGTGGCGCCGTCTCCCGGCAGGTGCCCCGGAATGTCGGTGCCCGGGCGTAGGTTGGACCTGATACCGGGGACCGTGGCCGTCGGCCCGCCCGGACCAGGGGCCGCCGAGGCGGCAGTGATCTTTCACCGGAGGAGCAGCGTGCGGCCTGTCACCGATCTTCAGCGTAAGGTGGCGCCCTTCGAGGTCGTCACCGACATGACCCCGTCCGGCGACCAGCCGCAGGCCATCGCGGAGCTGGAGAAGCGGATCACGCGCGGCGACAAGGACGCGGTGCTCCTCGGCGCGACCGGCACGGGCAAGACCGCGAGCATCGCCTGGCTGATCGAGAAGCTGCAGCGTCCCACCCTCGTGATGCAGCCGAACAAGACGCTCGCCGCGCAGTTCGCCAACGAGCTGCGCGAGATGTTGCCCAACAACGCCGTCGAGTACTTCGTCTCCTACTACGACTACTACCAGCCCGAGGCGTACGTCCCGCAGACCGACACCTACATCGAGAAGGACTCCTCGATCAACGACGAGGTGGAGCGGCTGCGGCACTCGGCGACCAACTCGCTGCTGACCCGCCGCGACACGATCGTGGTGGCCTCGGTGTCCTGCATCTACGGCCTGGGCACCCCGCAGGAGTACGTCGACCGCATGGTGCGGCTGCGGATCGGCGACGAGATCGACCGCGACGAGCTGCTGCGCCGGCTGGTCGCCATGCAGTACGCCCGCAACGACCTGGCGTTCACCCGCGGCACGTTCCGGGTGCGCGGCGACACGGTCGAGATCATCCCGCAGTACGAAGAGCTCGCCGTCCGCATCGAGATGTTCGGCGACGAGATCGAGAAGCTCGCCACGCTGCACCCGCTGACCGGCGAGGTGATCACCGAGGACGAGGAGCTGTACATCTTCCCGGCCTCCCACTACGTCGCCGGCCCCGAGCGCATGGAGCGGGCCATCGCCGGCATCGAGAAAGAGCTGGAGGAGCGGCTCGCCGAGATGGACCGGCAGGGGAAGCTGCTGGAGGCGCAGCGGCTGCGCATGCGCACCACGTACGACATCGAGATGATGCGGCAGGTCGGCACCTGCTCCGGCATCGAGAACTACTCCCGCCACATCGACGGCCGTGGCCCCGGCACCGCGCCCAACACCCTGCTCGACTACTTCCCCGAGGACTTCCTCCTCGTCGTCGACGAGTCGCACCAGACCACGCCGCAGATCGGCGCGATGTACGAGGGCGACATGTCGCGCAAGCGCACCCTGGTCGAGCACGGGTTCCGGCTGCCCAGCGCGATGGACAACCGCCCGCTGAAGTGGGAGGAGTTCCTGGAGCGCATCGGGCAGACGGTCTACCTGTCCGCGACGCCCGGCCCGTACGAGCTGGGCCGCGTCAAGGGCGACGTGGTCGAGCAGGTCATCCGCCCGACCGGCCTGGTCGACCCCGAGGTGGTCATCAAGCCGACCAAGGGACAGATCGACGATCTGGTCCACGAGATCCGCGAGCGCGCCGAGCGCGACGAGCGGGTGCTGGTCACCACGCTGACCAAGAAGATGTCCGAGGACCTCACCGACTACCTCCTGGAGCTCGGCATCCGGGTGCGCTACCTCCACAGCGAGGTCGACACGCTGCGCCGGGTGGAGCTGCTGCGTGAGCTGCGGCTGGGGGAGTACGACGTCCTGGTCGGCATCAACCTGCTCCGGGAGGGCCTCGACCTGCCGGAGGTCTCGCTCGTCAGCATCCTCGACGCCGACAAGGAGGGGTTCCTCCGGTCGGAGACGGCACTGATCCAGACCATCGGCCGTGCCGCGCGGAACGTCTCCGGCCAGGTCCACATGTACGCGGACAAGGTCACCCCCTCCATGGAGCGGGCGATCGACGAGACCAACCGGCGGCGCGCCAAGCAGATCGCCTACAACGAGGCGAACGGCATCGAGCCGACGGCCCTGCGCAAGAAGATCGCCGACATCCTCGACATGCTGGCCCGCGAGGACGCCGACACCGAGGAGCTCATCGGCGGTGCCGGGCGGCAGCAGAGCCGGGGCAAGGCCCCGGTCCCGGGCCTGTCCTCCAAGCAGAAGGCCGGTCGGCACGCCGCCGACCTCGTCGGCGAGCGCCCGCGCGAGGAGATGGAGGCCCTCATCGACCAGATGACGCAGCAGATGCACCACGCCGCGGAGGAGCTGCAGTTCGAGATGGCGGCCCGGCTCCGCGACGAGATCAAGGAGCTCAAGCGCGAGCTGCGCGACATGAAGGAGGCCGGCGTCCGCTAGGGGTGTCCGTCTGTAAGTTTTGGATCATGGAAACCCCTGCTCTCCTCCTCTCCAGCCGGATCGTCTCCGATACCCCGATCCAGGACTTCGACATCGTCGTCGTGGACGGACGTCCCCTGGTGGTCTGCGCCGACTTTCACGGCGAAAAGGTGTTCACGTGGGATCCGGCCGATGACCGCTGGGTCGAGCACCCACTGGACAACCCGTTCGGACCCGACGAGATGGAGGGAGATTGCCTGCTGGAGATCGGCGCGGTGGTCCTCGACGGGCGGATCGTCGTCGGCGGAGGTGGATACCGCCAGCCCTTCGCCCAGTGGGACCTGGAAACCGGCGCCGTGCGGACCTACATCCGCGACGAGCACGGCGGGCTGGCCAAGACGTCCACCATGGCGTTGGACGGACGGTCCCTGTTCGTCTGCGGCGACAGCAGCGTGCCGGCCAGGGTGCGCCTATGGGACGCGTCGCAGCGCGACTCTCTCATCGAGGACGAGGAGATCGATCATCTCGCCGATCCCATCGAGCTGTACGGACATTTCGACAGCATCGGCGGGCTCGGCTCGGGCACGCTCGGGGGGCGTTCGGTAGTGATCTCCGGGGGCGTGGACGGCCGCGTGATGGTGTGGGACATCCACGACAAGGACCCGGTCGTCCAGTTCGAGCGCGCTCCCTTCGCGGTCATGGGAGTCGGCCTGGCGACCGTCGACGGCCGGTCCCGCGTGGTGGCGGCCGGCGGCGAGTCGGTGATGCTGGGCGACCCTGGCACAGGCGCCTGGGATGAGCCCATCGGCGTGTCCGGCGACGAGGACCAGGACGACGAAGGCATCGAGTGCATGGACGTCGGTGTCGTGGACGGCCGGCCGATCGCGGTGACCGGGGCCAAGGACGGCACGGTGTGCGTCTGGGACCTGGCGGGTCGCCGCCTGCTCGGCGAGCCGTTCACCGAGCACGAGCGGGAGGTCTTCGCCGTCCGGATCACCGCGTTGGGCGGCCGTACCGTCGCCCTCACGGCCGGCCGGGACCGCCGGATGCGCGTATGGAGCCTCGGCGGGCGATGAACTTCCCCTCGGCGGCCGGGCCGTCGGGCCGCCCTAGGCGTGCTGTCCGGCACCGTGGGCGCGTCGGCGGCCGCCGTGGGCCGACGCCCTGCCGCGCCCGCGGGTAAGGCGAGCACGCGCCGTCCACGCCGGCGAA
This sequence comes from Actinoallomurus vinaceus, assembly GCF_039542055.1. Classification (NCBI taxonomy): domain Bacteria; kingdom Bacillati; phylum Actinomycetota; class Actinomycetes; order Streptosporangiales; family Thermomonosporaceae; genus Actinoallomurus; species Actinoallomurus vinaceus. The sequence goes on along the minus strand of NZ_BAABHK010000003.1, from coordinate 487,414 downwards.
ACGGCACCGGGCCCGCACCGACGAATCGGTGCGGGCCCGGTGAAAAACCGCGTTACTTCGAGGACAGGTAAGCCTAGAGCGGCTGGACCTGCTCCGCCTGCGGGCCCTTCGGGCCCTGCGTGGTCTCAAAGCTGACGCGCTGGTTCTCCTCCAGGGTACGGAACCCGCTGGAGGCGATGGCCGAGTAGTGCACGAACACGTCCGGGCCACCACCGTCCGGAGCGATGAATCCGAAGCCCTTGTCGGCGTTGAACCACTTGACGGTGCCTTCTGCCACTTCTTTTTCTCTCCTTCTTGGGAGCCTCACCGATACACCGGGTGGTGTACCGGGGCTGCATACGGACCCTTGCTTTCGTCCGCGAAAACTATCCCGGAGAAGCGAAAACGCCCGCCGTCAGAACTTCCGCGGGCGCTCAAGATCAAACTCAATACGTACGGAAAACCACGACTGCAACACCGGTATGTTATCCGCTTGCCGGAACCCGGGCAAGCGTCCTGGAGAGGCCACGCCGGGCGTCCGCAGGGCTCCCGTCCGCCCGGAGAGAGTGAGATCATTCTCCCGGGGCGGAGGTGGTGCATGGTCGCCGTGCTATGGGGGCGTGTCCGTACGCGCCGGGGTGCGCTCATCGCGATCCCGGCGGTTCTGGCGGTTCTGGCGGCGCTGATCGTCCCGCTGGCCATGACCGAGCAGTGCCGGCTCTTCGGCAGCGGATGCCGGGTCCCGCGCGTCCGATTCGCTCCCCTGCCGACCCGGCTGACCCCATTGGAGGCCGCCGTCCGCGGCGGCTACATCGCCCTCGGCGACTCCTACTCCTCGGGTGAGGGCACCTGGGACCTCGATGCCGACCGCTCGTACACCGGCGGCGCCGAGGACTGTCACCGGTCGCACGGGGCGTACTTCGCGACGGTGCTGCAGGGATACCGGTTCGCGCTCGGCGGCAACCTGTGGGCCTGCAGCGGCGCGCGCGTCGACGACGTCCTGCGGGGCGGACGGCACGGCGAGCCGGCCCAGATCGAGCGCCTGCGCCCCGACACGAGCCTGGTGACACTCACGATCGGCGGCAACGACATCGGCTTCTCCGAGATCGTCACCCGCTGCGTCGTACGGCTCCCGTGGTCGTCGGCCTGCCGCGACCAGGACCCCGACATCCGGGCGCGCATGGCGGCGCTGCCCGCCGGGCTGGCGTCGGTGTTCGACCAGATCGGCCGGCGGGCGCCGAAGGCGCGCGTCATCGTGCTGGGCTATCCCCGGCCGTTCCCGGTGCAGCCGGCGCATTCGGTGGACAACATCGGCGTCGCCGACCAGGGGTACCTCAACGGCGTCGTCCGGTCCCTCGACGACACCATCGCCGCCGCGGCCCGCACGGCCGACGGGGGCCTGGCGGCCGCGGGCAGGCCCGGGACGGTGGAGTTCGTCGACGGGTACGGCGCGTTCGACGGACACGAGCTCGGCGCGGCGCAGCCGTATCTGAACGCCCTCACGATCGACTTCCGCGCGCCGGCCGTCGAGCCCCGCAGCTTCCACCCGAACGAGCTCGGCTACCAGAGCTTCGCCCGGCTGATCGACCGGCAGATCCAGTCCGGCCCGCCCCGGCCTGTGTACCAGTACCGCCGCTGACCGGGTCCCGGCGGTGGCAGGCCGGAAACTCGTCTCCACCGGCGAATTACGGGCTCGTTAATAATATACGTTTCGGTCTTGCGGGCTCGATCAGATCGTTACATTCGAGATCATGAGTCGGCGACGCATGGCCACGGCCGCTCGATACGCGAGCAATACGGCAGATCGCCCGCGATGACGGACGATCAGGCCATCGGCGAGAGGACGGCGGAGCCCGTCGCGGACCGCCGTCGTGCGGCGGCGAAGCTCGCCGAGTTCCACGAACGCGCCGCGCGGTCGCGGTCTCCCGGAACGCCTCAGGCGATCGCCAGGCAACGCTCGCGCGGCAAGAAGACCGCCCGGGAACGCGTCGAACTGCTCCTCGATCCCGGTTCCTTCGTCGAAGTCGACGCGTTGGCGCGGAACCATTCGGCCGAGCTGGAGTCCGCCGACCGTCCGTACGGCGACGGCGTCATCATCGGCCACGGCACCGTGGACGGCCGGCCGCTGGCCGTGTTCGCCCAGGACTTCACGGTGTTCGGTGGCACGCTCGGCAAGGCGCACGGCGAGAAGATCTGCAAGATCCTCGATCTGGCCGCCAAGGTGGGCTGCCCGGTCGTGGGCATCAACGACGGGGCCGGTGGGCGGATCCAGGAGGGGGTCGTCGCCCAAGCGCTCTACGGCGAGATCTTCTTCCGGAACGTGCGCCTGTCGGGCGTCGTTCCCCAGATCTCGATGATCATGGGCCCGTGCGCCGGAGGCGCGGCGTACTCACCGGCGCTCACCGACTTCGTCGTGATGGTGGACAAGAGATCGCACATGTTCGTGACCGGCCCGGACGTGCTCTCCGTCGCCATGGGCGAGCGGGTGGGGCTCGAGGAACTCGGCGGCGCGCGGGTGCACAACACGCGCTCCGGCAATGCGCACTACCTCGCCACGGACGAGCAGGACGCGATCGACTACGTCCGGCAGCTGCTGTCCTACCTGCCCGACAACAATCACGACGCGCCACCCGCCTACGCGGCGGGGAGCGACCCGGACGGGACCGTGCTCGACTCACTGGTCCCCGGGTCCAGGAGCCGGCCGTACGACATGTACACGGTGCTGAACGCCATCGTCGACGACGGCGAATTCCTCGAGGTTCAGCCGCTGTTCGCCCCCAACATCATCTGTGCTCTCGGCCGGATCGACGGAAATTCAGTCGGCATCGTGGCGAATCAGCCCATGGAACTCGCCGGGTGCCTGGACATCGACGCGTCGGAGAAGGCCGCGCGATTCGTGCGGACGTGCGACGCCTTCAACATCCCGATCGTCACGCTGGTCGACGTGCCGGGATTCCTGCCCGGCTCCGAGCAGGAATGGAACGGAATCATCCGGCGCGGCGCGAAACTTCTGTACGCCTATGCCGAGGCCACCGTTCCGAAGATCACCACGATCATCCGTAAGGCCTACGGCGGAGCGTACGTCGTCATGGGTTCGAAGCACCTGCGCGCGGATCTGTGTTTCGCCTGGCCGACCGCCGAGATCGCAGTGATGGGCGCGGAGGCCGCCGTGAACATCCTGCACCGGGAGCAGCTCGGCGCCGCGGAGGATCCGGCGGGCATTCGCGCCAAGCTCATCGATGAGTACGACAAGACTCATTGCACGCCTTATCGCGCCGCCGAACGCGGTTATGTCGATGCGGTGATCGCTCCGTCCGACACCCGGAAGAGCATCGCCGACGCGCTGCGCATTATGAACAACAAGCGAGAGACGTCGCTGCCGAAACGGCACGGAAACATACCTCTCTGAAAACCTGTCCCATCTCGCTCTGGAACCTCCCCCATTCGTTGTGCTTGATGAGTCGGAGCCGCTCGTGGACGGAAAACGTCAACTGGACGAACCGGTCGCGGTCATCGGAATGGCCTGCCGCATGCCGGGAGAGGTCGACTCACCGGATGACCTCTGGCGGCTTCTCATCGAGAAGCGGGACCCGGTCCGGGAAGGCCCCTTCGACCGATGGGACATCGACGCCTTCTACGACCCGGATCGGGAGACGCCGGGCCGGTCCAACACGCGCTGGGCCGCCACGCTCGACGACATCGCCGGGTTCGACGCCGCGTTCTTCGGCATCTCGCCCGCCGAGGCGGCCTCGATGGATCCCCAGCACCGGCTTCTCCTCGAGGCCTCCTGGGAGGCTCTGGAGTACGCCGGAATGCCGCCGCGCGATGTCACGGGGACGCAGGGCGGTGTGTTCGTCGGGATCTGGAGCCAGGACAACTCGGTGCGCCTGGGCGCGCACTACGACAAGATCGATGCGTACGCCGGGACCATCGGGAACGTGCACAGCACGGCGGCGGGACGCGTCTCGTACGTGCTGGGGCTGCACGGGCCGTGCGTCGCCGTCGACACGGCCTGCTCGTCATCGCTGGTCGCGACCCATCTGGCCGTTCAGAGCCTGCGGACGGGGGAGTCCGACTTCGCGCTGGCCGGCGGGGTGAACGTCATGCTGAGCCCGGAGTTCATGCTCTCCGGGACCCGGTGGGGGATGTTCTCGCCCACCGGTCGCTGTCACGCCTTCGACGCTCGCGCCGACGGCCTCGTCAGAAGCGAAGGCGTCGGCGTCGTCGTCCTCAAACGGCTCGCGGACGCGCGGCGCGACGGCGACCGGGTGCTGGCGGTCATCCGGGGCTCCGCGATCAACCAGGACGGGCGGTCCCAAGGGCTGGTCCACCCGTCGGAGGACGCGCAGCGCATGGTCTACGCCGCGGCCGTCGAACAGGCGGGCATCGACCCCGGCCTCGTCGGGCTGGTGGAGACCCACGGCCCGGGGACGCCGGTCGGCGACCCGATCGAGTTCCGCGCGCTGTCCCCGATCTACGGGAACGGCACGGGACGCTGCGCGCTGGGCTCGGTGAAGTCGAACATCGGCCACCTGGAGTCGGCCTCGGGCATCGCGGGCCTCATCAAGGCCGTGCTCGCCGTCCAGCACGGCGTCATCCCGCCCAATCTGCACTTCCAGCGCTGGAACCCGAAGATCTCGCCGGACGGCACCCGTTTCTTCGTGCCGACCGAACCGAGCCCATGGCCGGTGGAGGCGCCGACGCGCCTGGCGGCGGTGTCCTCATTCGGCTTCAGCGGCACCAACGCGCACATCGTTCTGGAGGAGTACACGGACGGGCCGGTGGCCACGGAGCCGCGGACGGACTCCCCGCCGCGCCCGGCACTGGTTCCGCTGTCGGCGACCGCCCCGGAGATGCTGGGCACGGCCGCCGCGCGGCTCTCCCGGTGGCTGACCGGCGCCCGCGACCGCGTCGGCCTCGACGATGTGGTGCACACGCTGGCGGCACGGCGCTCGCACCACCGGGCGCGTACGGCGGTGGTCGCCGACTCGGTGGACGAGCTCATCGACCGGCTCGACCGGCTCGCCGAGGGCGATGAGGAGGACTCGCTCACCGGCACCGTACGCGACGCGGCGGGCGTGGGCGCCGTCTGGGTGTTCTCCGGCCAGGGCTCGCAGTGGGCCGGAATGGGGCGCCGCCTGCTCGACGAGGAACCGGTCTTCGCCGCGACGATCGCCGAACTGGAGCCGCTGATCGCCGCCGAGGCGGGGTTCTCCGTGACCGACACGCTGCGCGCTCCGACGGTGGTCACCGAGATCGACCGCGTCCAGGTCACCCTGTTCGCCGCGCAGGTGGCGCTGGCGGCGGTCTGGCGGTCCCTCGGCCTGCGGCCCGCCGCGGTGCTCGGGCATTCGATGGGCGAGGTGTCCGCCGCGGTGGTCTGCGGTGCCCTGTCGATGGAGGACGGCGTACGGGTCAGCTGCCGCCGCGCCGCGCAGCTGGTACCGCTGGCCGGCACCGGGGCGATGGCCTCGGTGGACCTTCCCCACCGGCAGGTCGAGGAGGAACTCCGGCAGGTGCCGGGCGTCACGGTGGCAGTGATCTCCGCTCCGTCGGCCACCGTGGTCGCGGGAGACCCGGAACCGGTCCGGCACCTGGTCGAACGCTGGCAGGAACGCGGGCTGACGGCCCGGTTCGTGGCCGCTGACGTGGCGGCGCACGGGCCGCATCTGGACCCGTACGCCCCTCGGCTGGTCGACGCGCTGTCCGACATCCGGCCCGAACGCCCCGACGTGCCGGTCTACTCGACCGTCACCGAGGATCCGCGCGAGACGGTGGCCTTCGACGGCGCGTACTGGGCGGACAACCTTCGCAAACCGGTCCGGTTCGCCAACGCCGTCCGGGCCGCGGCCGAGGACGGCCACACCGTGTTCGTCGAGGTGTCGGTCCACCCCATCGTCGGCCACGCGATGCGGGAGACGCTCCAGGAGATCGACGCGGACGCGATCGTCGCGCACACCATCCGGCGCGACAACGACGACCTGCGCACGATCACGGGCCAGCTCGCCCGCCTGTACTGCGCGGGCGTTCCCCTCGACTTCGGCCGGTACGCGGCCGGCTCGCTCGTCGAGGCCCCGGCGACCACCTGGAACCGGATCCGCCATTGGATCGACCTGCCGCTGCCCCACCCGGCGCGGCAGGCGGCGGGGGAGGAGATCCGGCCACCGCTGCTCGGCGCACACACGGCCGTGCCCGAGCCGGGACGCAGACATGTCTGGCAGGTCGATGTCGGCACCGGCGCACTGGCGTGGCTCGCCGATCACCAGGTGGAAGGCGTCACGGTCCTTCCGGGAGCGGCGTACTGCGAGACCGCGCTGGCCGCGGGGACCGAGTTCTTCGACTGCGCCGCGGAACACGTCCAGCTGTCCGACGTGCGCTTCGTCCGGTTGCTGCCGCTCGACGAGCACACGACGCTGTACACGTCGCTCACCCCGCGCGGCGAGGACACGGCGGTCGTCGAGATGCTCACCAAGGGTGACGGCGAGGACGAGTGGATCACTCACGCGACCGCCGAACTGCGCCGCCTGCCGCGGACCGCCCGTCCCGAGCCGGTCGACCTGACCGCGTTGCGCGCGGCGTACGAGGAGCGCATCGAGGTCGACGACCGCTACGCCGGACTCCGCGCCGACGGCTATCACCACGGCCGGGCCTTCGCCGGGGTGGAGAGCCTGCACCGGGCGGCCGACGGTGGGACGCTCGCGCGGGTGGGCGTGCCGCCCGCGGCCCGGGCGCTCGCCGGTCCGGTCCGGCTGCATCCCGTCCTGTTCGACGCGTGCCTGCAGACGCTTCTCATCTCGGCGGTCGCCGCGACCGGCAGCGCCGGATCACGGCTGCTGTTCCCCGTCGGCGTGGGGTCGCTGCGTGTCCTCGCTCCCGGTCGGACCGCCGCGTACTGCCAGACGACGCCGGCGGTGGTCTCGGAGGAAGGCGCGACCGGGACGCTTCGGCTGCTGGCCGAGGACGGGTCCGTGGTGGCCGAAGCCGCCGACGTGCGGTTCGCGCCGATGGAGGGGCCGGCGTCCGCCTCACGGCACGAGCGGTTGTTCCACGAGATCCGCTGGAGGCCGTTGCCGCTGGACCGTCCGGCCACGACCCGTGGCAGCTGGCTCGTCCTCGGCGACGGCGACGATCCGCTGCCGACGGCGTTGCACGCCGAACTGGCCGCGGCAGGGGCGGCCGCGACGCTGCTGAACGCCACCGCGCCCTGGGCGGCGGTGAGACGGACGTCGGCCTCCGTCACGGACGTCGTCGTCCTCCCGTCCCCGATGGCGTCGGCGGACCCGGAGATCGGGGACCGGTGCCGTGACGAGGTGATGCGCGTCGTCGAGCTGGCCGGACTGCTGTCCGAGGCCGGTGCGCCCCGGCTGTGGATCGTTACCCAGGGCGCTCAGCGCGTCACCGGGGATGAGGCGCCGGCGCTCGTCCACGGCGGGCTGCGTGGCGTCGCCCGGGTGGCGATGTGCGAGTATCCCGGCCTGCGCACGACTCTCGTCGACGTGGAGCCGGGCACCGGCGCGGTGGGCGACCTCGTCGCCGAGCTCTTCGCCGGGGGTTCGGACGACGAGATCGCGTGGCGGGGCGGCCGGCGGTGGGCGGCGCGGCTGGTGAACGCACCCGTCAGCGACGGAACCTGGCGGACCAGGCCACGGCGGACCCGGCGGTACGGCCGGGACCGTATCTCGCTCGACATCGCCCGGCCCGGCGACCTGGACACGATCGGCGCGGTCGCACGGCCGCGTCGCGAGCCGGCGCAGGGCGAGGTCGAGATCGAGACGCGGGCGGTCGGGCTCAACTTCGCCGACGTCATGCACATGCTCGACCTGTTCCCGGACCTGCACGGCACCTCCGGCCGGCTCGGCCTGGAATGCGCCGGTGTCATCGCCCGGGTCGGCCCCGGAGTGGACGACCTGCGGATCGGTGACCGGGTGATGGCGTTCCACGACGGTACGGCCGACACCTTCGTCACGCTGCCCGCCGAGACGGTCGTCCCGGTACCCGACGGCATGACCGACGTCCAGGCCGCCGGCGTGCCGGCCGCCCACCTGACCGCCTGGTACGCGCTGACGCGGGTCGGCCGCCTCACCGCCGGCGAGCGGATCCTCATCCACGCGGGGACCGGGGGCGTCGGCCTGGCCGCGATCGCCATCGCCCGGTCGCTCGGCGCGGAGGTCCTCGCCACCGCCGGCAGCGAACGCAAGCGCGAGTACCTCCGTGAGCTGGGCGTCGAGCACGTGATGGACTCCCGGTCACTGGACTTCGCCGCCCAGACCCTCGCCGCCACCGGTGGTGAGGGGGTCGACGTGGTGCTGAACTCGCTGTCCGGGCCGGCTCTGTTCGCCGGTCTGGACGTTCTGAACATCGGCGGACGGTTCATCGAGATCGGCAAACGCGACATCTACGCCAACGCCAAGCTGGGTCTGCTGGCCCTTCGCCGCAACATCACGGTGACCGCCGTGGATCTGGCCCTTCTCGGCCGCGAGCGCCGTCCGCTGATCCGGGAGCTCCTGACCGAACTCCGTGAGGAGTTCACCGCCGGCCGGCTCGCCCCGCCGGCCTGCACCGAGTTCGCCTTCACCGAGGCGGCGACGGCGCTGCGGCACATGGCCGCCGCCAAGCACATCGGCAAGCTGGTCCTGACCGTGCCCCGGCAGGGCGAGGCCGACGTGGCGCTCCCTCCCGGCGGCAGGCCGGTCGTACGCCGCGGCACGAGCTACGTCGTCACCGGCGGGCTCGGCGGCCTCGGCCTGGAACTGGCCCGTTGGCTCGCCGGCCAGGGCGCCGGCCGGATCGTGCTGGGCGGCAGGTCGGCGCCGTCGGAGACCGCGGCCGCCGCGCTCGCCGGGATCCGTGCCGGTGGCACGCAGGTGGAGGTCGTCCGCGGTGACATCGCCGAACCGGGCGTGGCCGAGCGGCTGGTCGCGGCGGCGACCGCGGACGGACGGACGCTGTCCGGGGTGCTGCACGCCGCGGCCGTCCTCGATGACGGCGCCCTGAGCAATCTGGACGCCGAGCGGTTCGACCGCGTGTGGCGGCCGAAGGTGACGGGCGCCTGGCGGTTGCACGAGGCGACCGCCGGCCTTCCGCTCGACTGGTTCGTGTTGTTCTCATCCGTGGCGTCGCTGCTGGGCAGCCCGGGACAGGGCAACTACGCCGCGGCCAACGACTGGCTCGACTCCTTCGCCCGGTGGCGGCGCTCCCGTGGGCTGCCCGCCCAGGCGATCAACTGGGGCGTCTGGGGTGAGGCCGGCCGGGCCACGGAGCTGGGGCACCGCGGGTATGCCGCGTTCAGCACCGCCGAAGGCCTGCGCTCACTGGCGGAGCTGATCGACCACGAGCGGACCAACGCGGGCGTGTTCGTCCACGATCCCGAGCACTGGTTCCACGCCGCCCCGAGCGCGGCCGACTCCGCCTTCTTCGCGGAGATGCCGATCCGGCAGGCCACCGAATCCGGCGTCATCGGCGACGACGGCATCACCGCCCGGCTCCGGGCCGCGCCGCCCGAAGAGCGAAGCAGGATCGCCCTGAGCCACCTCGGCACGTGCACGCGAGTGATCCTCGGGCTGAGCAGCGCCTCGATCGACTCGACCACGGTGCTGTCCGACCTCGGATTCGACTCGCTCACCGCGCTGCAACTGCGCAACCGGCTCGAAGTGGACCTGCGGGTGAAGCTTCCCGCCACCCTCGTGTGGACTCATCCCACGGCGGGAGAGCTGGTGGGTCAGCTGCTGGAACATCTCGATCTGGAGGTCCGCGACGTTCCACCCGCCGGCAAGGGTGATGCGACCGGGCGCTGGTTCCGGACGTTCGCTCCACGGCGCGAGGCGACGACGCGGCTGTACTGCTTCCCGCACGCGGGAGGTTCGGCGTCGACCTACCTGCCCTGGACGGACCTGCTGCCCGGGCATGTCGAGTCGCACGCCGTCCAGCTGCCCGGGCGTGAGGACCGCGCGGAGGAGGAACCGCGCACCGACCTGTTCGCGCTCGCGGATGAGCTGGCGTCGATGATCGCGGCGAATCCGGACGCACGCCCGTTCGCGTTCTTCGGGCACAGCGGCGGGAGCCTGCTGGCGTTCGAGACCGCACGCGCCCTCTGGCACGGCCACGGCATCGCGCCGGTGACGCTGGGGCTCTCGGCGATGCCGGCGCCCGACGGCCCGGGAATGGACGAGCTGTCCGAACGCCTCTTCCGCGAAGAGAGTCCCGAGGCCCTGGAGGCTCTCGCCTTCATTCCCCCGGAGATCCGGCGTGAGCCGGCCCTGCTCGAACGCGCCAGGCGTGCGCTGACGTACGACTACGCCCTGTACCGCGCCTGGCGGTTCAAGCCGGCGTCCGGTCCGCTCGGCTGCCGCATCGTCGTGTTCGCCGGCGACGACGACCCACTCTGCCGACCCGAACACCTGGAGGGGTGGGCGGAGCAGACGACCGGCTCCGTGACGACGCACGTCTACCCGGGCGATCACTTCTACCTCCGGAACCACCTCCCGGAGATGATCGGACGGCTCACGAAGTCCTTCGAGGCCTGAAAGGCGTCAGCCGCTCCCGCGCGTCACCGCCGCTACCGGCACGGTGGAAGGCCGGGTGCCGGTGCCCGCTCGCCGGCGGACCGCAGACGGCCGTGGGCGGGGCTGGCCGGGGCTACCGGCATGGTCGAAGGCCCGGTGCCGGTGCCCCGCCGGCCAGCTGGCCGCAGACGGCCGTGGGCGCGGCCCCGACGTCGCGGCCGGTGACCTTGACCAGCGTGAGCGCCCGGCGGCCGGAGCCGCCGCTCACGTGCTGGTCGTCGGTGAAGTCGATCACTCCGGTGGCTCCCTGGTAGCTGAGGTTCGGGAGTGTGAGCAGGACCGAGCCGGAGGTGACCGACGCGCTGCCCGGAGTCCGGGGGCCGTCGTGCGCGGCGAGGTTCAACGTCCCGAAGGCGTTCTCCGCCGCCCGGGCCAGCGCGGAGGCCGAGTCGTACGTCATCACCATCTGGCCGTCCGCCAGCAGCGCCGAGCGGTCCGCCGGGCCGATCCCCAGCTCGTTCCGGGCCAGGACGAAGAACGGGTTGTCGGCGTCGCGGCCGCCGGCCACGAGGTTCGGCAGGTAGGTGTGCGTCGTGTAGTAGACGGTCATCGACCGGGGCAGCAGCACGTCGGTGGGGCCGGTGCCGAACCGCGACCGCGCCACCTCGTCCCCGCCGAGCACCGTCAGCTCGCGGCCGGCGCAGCCGCCGTCGCGCAGGGCGTTGATCAGGCCGCTGAGGTCCTCGGTCCGTCCGGCGAAGTACACCAGGTCGTAGCGGGCGTCCGTCGAGCTGCGGCAGGCCGCCCGGACCTTGCCGCCGATGTCGTCGGTGCCGTCGTAGCGCAGCATGGTGGAGGACGGGTCGACCTGCAGCGCTCTCCGGGCGTCCTCGGCCAGCTCCGCGCCGTAGTCGTTGCCCGATCCGGGGGAGCGGTAGACGATCAGCGTCCGCCCGGCCCGCCGGCCTCCCAGGGCCTTGCGGGCGACCATGGCCTCGTCGTTGTCGGTCGCGGCCAGGCCGTAGAAGTGCGGCAGCGCGCGGAGGGTGTCGGAGGAGTTGACCGGGGCGACGACGGCCAGGCCGGCGGCGTTCAGCCGGCGGATCGCCTGCTGCGACTCGGCGGTGTTGCGGCCGAAACCCGCCACACCGACGACCGTGCGATCCCGGCGCGCCATGGCGAGGATGCGGTCCGCGGCGATCTTGGAGAAGGCCATGTCCTGGCCCGCGTTCACGGCGAGGAGCCGGATCTTCAGGGGATTGTCGCCGCCGCCGGACTCGGACCGGTTGTTGCTCCGCTGCGCGAGGTACGCGCCGGCCAGCTCGCGGATCGTGCTCACCGCGCTGCTCTCCTGGCCGTTGGCGGCCGTCAGCATCCCGGCGAACAGGATCGTCACGTAGGGCCGGTGGGTGCCCAGCACCCAGGCGTTCTCCGCCGTGATCCGGTCCTCCAGGTCGGCCAGGGTGATCTGGCCGGCGGTGTGAGCGGGGTTCGGCCTGGAACGTCCTCCGTCCAGCGCGGTGCTGACCGGTCCGCGTTCGAAGCGGACGCCCCTCGTGGCGATCCCGACGCACTCACGGCTGCCCGCCGAGTCGGTCCGCAGCCGGGTGTCGGTGTTGGCGAAGAACAGGGCCTGCACGCTGCAGTGCGTCGAGGTGAGCTGGGCGTGCAGGTACGACCCGCCGACGGCGAGGGCGGCCAGGAGCGCCAGCAGCGACCGGCCCGACCACAGCCAGGTCCACCGCGGGCGGATCCGGTGCTTCAGCGGCTGGGGCGCCGCCCGGATCGGGCTGTCGACGGGAATGGGCAGCCGCAGCAGCCACGGCAGGGCCACCTGCGCGCTGGGGCCCTGGGCGCGGGCGAGGGACTCGAGCCACTGCTCGTAGCGCGCCAGCGGGGAGAGCGCGTCCGCGGTGCGGCGGACGCCGGGCAGGTCGTCGATGTCGGCCCGGTGGGCGTGGTCGACGGAGGCCACGACGAGCAGCGGATGCAGCTCGCTGCGTCGGCTGCGCACGTCGCTCATCGCCAGCAGCAGCGCGACGCCGCCGTTCCGCCGGGTGACGTTCTTGAGGAACACGACGGAGGGCACGGGCCGCTTGAATCCCCGCAGCGTGGGGGACAGCTTGCGGTGCCGCGCGCGCAGGTCCTCCAGGAAGGCGAAGGTCTTGGTCTGCAGCCACGACTCCGCCGAGGCGGCCGAGGCGATCGTACGGGCCTGGTTGATGTGGTCGAGTTCGCGGTTCAGCCGTCCGTCGAACCCTCGGTTGCCCTGGACGGCGAAGAACGACGAGGCGGCGAGCCACCGGTAGCGAGTGCCGAACCCGACGCGGGACAGGATCGGCAGCCAGATCCTCCGGTTCATCAGCCCGGCGGCGAGGGCGACGGCGCCCAGCAGGATGAGGCACATCATCAGCAGAGTGCCGGTGCGCGTCTTGTCCGCGACGCCCTGGGCGATGCCGCCGAAGATCGCGGCGACCAGGACGATGACGGTCGACCACCACACGGGCGCGGTCAGGGGCCGCCGCGTCCACGGAAGCAGGACGGCCGCGTCGTACCACTCCTCGGCCGGCGTGGTCGTGGAGGGATGCGCGCTGTTCTTCTCCGCGGCGTTCTCGACCGCCTGCTCGAAGGACCGGACGAGGTCCGACCGGGGGAACCGGTAGCGGCCGGCGGTAGAGCGGTCGCCGGGCCAGGCGTTCGGCCTGGCCAGCGCGTCCAGCAGGCCGATCTCGGCCGGAGCGGTCCTCTCAGGTGCCGTGCCGTCTCCCGCCGTGTTCTCTGGCCCACGGTCGCCGGCGCGGGGTCCCGTGTCGTCCGGCCCGTGGTCGGCGGCGCGCGGGGCCGGCGAGTCGGGGAGCGACAGGGCGAGGTGCGGGATGTCCGCCGCGGCGGCCGCCTGGGCCAGGGCATCGACGTACGCGCCGGCGTCCACGCCCGGATCCGTCGCCTCGAGGACCATGAGGGGGAGCGCCTGGCTCCCGAGGCGCCACGGATGCGCCCTGGTGCGCTTGTCGAGCAGCTCCAGGAGCTCGCGGCCGACCTGGGTGCTCAGGACGTCCTCGGCCGCCTTGGCGGGCCCCGTGACACTCACGCCGCAACCCCCGCGAGATCGGAACGGGCGACGGTGATCGACCGCCGTGAATGCAGCGTACGAGCCGAAACGGGCACCTTCACGACAGGTGGGGATGCGTCCCGACCGGAACCTCAAATCGGGACAGAGGGCCACAATCCCCTCGTGCCGGCCCGCTCCCGGGCCGGCGCGAAAGGTGCTCTCAGGCGTCGGTGATCCGGTTCAGGCGCTCCAGCGCGTCGGCGAACTCCTCGATCATGTCGTAGACGACCTGACGGGCGGGTTTCACCGTGTTCATCTGCCCGACCACCTGGCCGACGAAGTAGTTGGCCAGCTGCCGGGCGCCCTCGTTGCCGGACTCCGCGGCCTTGCCGATGGGTGCCATCGCGCCCTCGGCGACGATCATCTGCAGCGGCATCGGCAGCGGGCCGGGGCTGTCGGGGGAGTCCCACTCGTCGGTCCAGGCGGAGCGGAGCTGCCGCGCCGGCTTGCCCGTGCGCGACCGCGAGCGGACCGTGTCGCGGGAGGTCGCCGCGAGCATCTTCGCCTTCACCGCGGGCAGCGTCTCGGCCTCCTCGGTGGTCAGCCAGACCGAGCCGCACCAGACGCCCGACGCGCCGAGGGCCAGCGCCGCGGCCATCTGCCGCCCGGTCGCGATGCCGCCCGCCGCGAGCACGGGCAGCGGCGCGACGGCGTCGACGACCTCCGGCACGAGCACCATCGTGGAGATCTCGCCGGTGTGGCCGCCGGCCTCGCCGCCCTGCGCCACGATCAGGTCGACTCCGGCCTCGACCTGGCGCCGCGCGTGTTCGACCGTGCCCACCAGCGCCGCCACGGGCACCCCGGCGGCGCGGGCCCGCTCCACCATGACCGGCGGGGGCGGGCCGAGCGCGCTGGCGATGAGCCGGATCGGATGGGCCAGCGCCACGTCGATCAGCTCGGTCGCGCCCTGCTGGGTGACCTGGCGTCCCACGCCGTCGACGCGGGCGTCGGCGGCCGTCTCCGGCACCGGCACGCCGTACTTCTCGAACAGGCCCTTCAGGAACTCCCAGTGCTGCGGCGGCACGGCGGACAGCAGCGAACCCGAGCCCTCGGCCGCCTCCTTCGCGATCTTGCCGGGGACGAGGACGTCGACGCCGTACGGGCGGCCGCCGACGTGGTCGTCGATCCAGCGCAGCTCCTCCTCGAGACGGTCGGGGCTGTACGCGACCGCGCCGAGCACGCCGAAGCCGCCCGCGTTGGTGACCGCCGCGACGACGTCGCGGCAGTGGCTGAAGGCGAACAGCGGGAACTCGATCCCCAACCTGTCACAGACCTCGGTCTTCAATCCTGCTCCTCGAAAACGGGATGGCTCTCGCCCTCGTCCGGGTGGACGAAGCGCGCACGCAGTGGCAGGCCTTCACGCGGGGCGGTCACCCGGTCCAGCCGCCCGTACATCCACGGTCCCTCGGCGAGCTCCACCAGCGCCAGCGGCGCCGTCTCGCCGCCGGGGAGGTGCGCGACCGCCCACGACACCAGGGTCGCCCGGCCGCTCGCCTCGGCCCAGGTGAGCTCCGCGGCGCCGCACGCGGGGCAGCCGCCGGCGTCGGGCGCGTACCAGCGGTCGCAGGGAACGCACCGCCGGATCATCAGCCGGTCCTCCGCCGCGCCGTCGAAGAACGGGCCGGAGCGGCCGTCGCGTCGCACGACGCCTGGGTCCTCTACCGCGCTCATCGGCGTCCCCTCGGGTCCGGGCCGACGATCAGCGTGGAGTGGTGATCGAGGACGCCGCCGTTCCCGCTGACCAGGATCAGGTCGTTGCCGGGCGCCTGGCGGGCGCCGCCGTCGCCGCGCGCCTGGATGACGGCCTCCGACAGCGGCGTCATTCCCCACAGGTAGTACGACGACAGCTGCCCGCCGCCGGTGTTGGTCGGCAGCGTCCCGCCGGGGCCGAGCGCGCCGCTCGCGGCGAACGCGCCGCCCTCGCCCTTGGCGCAGAAGCCGTAGTCCTCCAGGGACACGAGGACCGTGAAGGTGTAGCAGTCGTAGAGCTGGCACATGGTGATCTCGGCGGGCGTGACGCCGGCCATCTTCATCGCGGCCGGGCCGGAGATCGCCGCTCCCGTCGTCAGGCCGAAGTCGCTGCCGCGTTCGAGCCGGTGCCCGGGGTGCCCCTGCCCCCAGCCCCAGAGGTACACCGGCGGCCGCGCCAGGTCGCGGGCGCGCTCGGCGCTCGTGACGATCACGGCGATGCCGCCGTTGGAGACCAGGCAGCAGTCGAGGAGGTGGAGCGGCTCGACCACCCAGCGGGACTCCTGGTGGTCACGCAGCGAGATCGGCTCGCGCAGCTGGGCGCGGGGGTTGCCCGCCGCCCAGGCGCGAGTGCTGACGGCGATCGCGCCGAGCTGCTCGCCGGTCGTGCCGTACCGGGCCATGTGCCGCCGGGCGGCGAGCGCGTAGTAGGCCGTCACGCTGCGGAATCCGTGGGCGGCGCGCAGCCCGTCCAGGCCGTGCCACTCGCGGGCGTCGCGGTGGTACGCCGAGCCCGCGGAGCTGCCGGGACGCAGCGGCGCGTCGGCGAACACGCAGGCGACGGCGGTCGCCGAACCGGCGGCGACCGCGGACGCGGCGTGGGCCACCATCGCGCCGGCGGTCGCGCCGAAGGAGTTCATCTGGACGAGCAGGCGCAGGTCGCGCAGGCCCAGGGTGTGCGCCAGCTCGACGCCGGGGGAGCCGGACATGCCCGGGGCGACGATGAGGCCGTCGAGGTCGGTCAGGGCGAGCCCCGCGTCGGCCGCGGCCGCGCGCACGGCCTGCGCGGCGAACCGCCGCGGGCTCAGGCCGTACACCTTGCCGAGCTCGGTCATGCCCAGCCCGGCGATCGCCGTCTCAGCCATGACTCACCGTCGCCGCCTCACTCTCGCGGTACGTTCGAACCCACCGTACCGAATCATATTCGGATTCGGGTGAGCCGACCGGTCACCTCCTCGCGGCGAAGACCGGTCGCGGGCGGGTCACCGTTTGCGGGCACGGCGGGTCGGGGGCGGGTCACCGTCTCCGGGGACGCCGGTCGGCGGTGGCTCACCGCCTCGCGGTGAAGGCGGTGACGAGGGCGTCGACCAGGGCGCGGCCCGCCTCGCCCGATGGGTCGAGCTCCGGGTCGTAGATGCCGACGTGCATGCCGACCGCGCGCGGATCGGCCAGCAGGATCGCCAGCGCCTCGGTGAACTCCGGGAAGGACAGCCCGTCGGGGTTGGGGGAGTCGACCGCCGGCATGACGCTCTTGTCGAGCACGTCCGCGTCGATGTGGATCCAGTACCCCTCGACGGGCGCGGCCGCCAGGTCCCGGCGCCCGGCCTCGGTGGCGGCCGCCGCGCCGTGCTCACGGACGTACTCGATCGGATACCGGTGGATCGGCGAGGTCTGGAAGGGCTCGTTGTCGTACAGCACGAGGTCCTCCGGCTCGTACTGCACGCCGATGTGCACGGCGTGCTCCTCGGCGACGTACGGCCCGAGGCCCTCGAGGTCGGCCAGCGCGGCCGGACCGTGCCCGGTGGCGAGCGCCAGCCCCATGCCGCCGGCGGCGAACCGGCCGTGGCGGCTCTCCGGGTCCCGGAGCGGGGAGTAGTCGTCGTGGCCGTCGAGGTAGACGAGGCCGTACGCGCCGCGCCGCCGCAGGGCGAGGACCGGTCCGAGCACGATGCCGCAGTCGCCGCCGAGGACGAGGGGGAACCGGCCCTCGTCGAGGATCCGCCCGACGCGGTCCGCGAGCCGTACGGAGAAGTCCGCGATGGCCGGGCCGTTGCGGAAGCCGGTCACCGGCTCGTCGGCGAAGGAGTACGGCGGGGGCTCGACGCCGCCGGCGTCGGTCGCGCCGAGCCGGTCGACGAGGTCGTGGCCGCGCAGGGCGGCGGCCAGGCCGCGGACCCCGGGCTGGTGGCCGTCGTACGGCGGCCGCAGCCCGAGGTTCGACGGAGCGTCCAGTACGGCGATCGACCGCGTCACGTGCACCACCTAAGTCGTTTTGGTGGTTACATCTTGTCGGCGGCGGATCCGGCCGTCAACGGGCGAAGCGGTCCGTGGCCTCGATGAGGTGGTGCAGGATGCCGGGCTCGATGTAGGCGTGGCCCGCGTCGTCGACGATGTGGAACTCCGCCTCCGGCCAGGCCTTGTGCAGGTCCCACGCCGTCGCCGCCGGCGTGCAGACGTCGTAGCGGCCCTGGACGATCACGGCGGGGATGTGCCGGATCTTGTCGACGTCCCGGATCAGCTGCTCGTCCTCGAAGAATCCGCCGTTGACGAAGTAGTGGTTCTCGATCCGGGCGAACGTCACCGCGTAGTCGGGCTCGCCCTGCTCGGCGATGATCTCCGGGTCGGGACGCAGCGTGATCGTCGAGCCCTCCCAGACGCTCCACGCCTGCGCCGCCGGGATCCGTACGTCCGGGTCCGGGTCGTTCAGCCGCTCGGCGAACGCGGCGATGAGGTCGTCCCGCTCGTCCTCGGGGATCGGGGCGACGTACTTCTCCCACAGATCGGGGAAGAGCAGCGACGCGCCCTCCTGGTAGAACCAGTACAGCTCGAACGGCCGCAGCGTGAAGATCCCGCGCAGGATCAGCTCGGTCACCCGGTCCGGGTGCGTCTCGGCGTACGCCAGGGCCAGCGCGCTGCCCCACGAGCCGCCGAAGACCTGCCAGCGTTCGATGCCCAGGTGCTCCCGCAGCCGTTCCATGTCCGCGACGAGGTTCCACGTGGTGTTGTGCTCCAGCGAGACGGCAGGGTCGCTCGCGTGCGGTCGGCTGCGCCCGCAGTTGCGCTGGTCGAACAGCACGATCCGGTACTTCTCCGGGTCGAACTGGCGCCGGTGACCCGGTGTGCATCCGCCACCGGGGCCGCCGTGCAGCATCACCGCGGGCTTACCGTCGGGGTTGCCGCAGACCTCCCAGTAGATCTGGTCGTCGTCGCCGACGTCGAGCAGGCCGGAGTCGTACGGCTCGATCGGCGGGTAGAGCGTTCTCATGATCAAATATTCTTTCCATTCCGACGCGCGGACGATTCCACAGAGTGACCATGGACGGCGCTCTGTTGTGTCACCGCTGGTCACAGCCGTCTTATCATGTCTCGAAGATCTCGAAATCATCACGAGTCGTGCGCCACACCTTGCGTGACATGGCAGACAGCTTGGTGAGACGCCCTTAGAGTTCCCTATGTGAGCGATCTCAACGGTTCGGGCGGTTCCTATGCCCCGGAGGGCGCGGGGTCGTCGTGGGCGCCCAGTAACGCCAACCTCCCGGCGCGTCCTGGTGACGCGGACCAACCGGCCGAGGTGGTCGACCGGCTGAGACAAATGGCGGACATGCTCGCCGGCGCGCTGGCGCAGGGCGAGCAGAAGGTCGCCGAGGCCAAGCAGGACGCCGAGGCGAAGATCGCGGCGGTGCGGGGCGAGCGCGAGTCGGCCAAGCAGGAGGCCTCATCCGCCTGGCAGGAGGTGGAGCGGCTGCGCACCCAGGCGCAGCAGGCGCAGGCCACCGCGCGCCAGATGCTCGCCGAGCGCGAGTCGGCCAAGCAGGACGCCGCCTCGGCGCTGCAGGAGGTCGAGCGCATCCGCGCCTCCCACGACCAGATGGAGCAGCGCGCCGAGCAGGCCGAGGCCGCCGTCCGGCAGATGATGACCGAACGCGAGTCCGCGCAGCGTGAGGCGGCGACGGCGCGGCAGGAGACGGCCGCCGAGCGGCAGGCCAAGGAGCAGGCCGAGGCCACCGCCCGCCAGCTGATGGTCGAACGCGAGGCGGCGCAGCAGGAGACCGTCGCCGAGCGGCAGTCCAAGGAGCAGGCCGAGGCGCACGCCCGCCAGCTCATGGTCGAACGCGAGGCCGCCCAGCAGGAGACGCTCGCCGAACGGCAGTCCAAGGAGCAGGCCGAGGCCGCGGTCCGCCAGATGATGGCCGAGCGCGAGGTGGCCCAGCAGGAGACGCTCGTCGAGCGTCAGGGCAAGGAGCAGGCCGAGGCCGCCGTCCGCCAGCTCATGGCCGAGCGGGAGGCCGCCCAGCAGGAGACGTTCGCCGAACGCCGGCTGAAGGAGCAGGCCGAGGCCACCGCGCGGCAGCTCATGGCCGAGCGCGAGGCCGCGCAGCAGGACGCCACCGCCGCCTGGCAGGAGGTCGACCGCATGCGCGCCCAGGTCGAGGAGATGGGGCAGCGCGTCGAGCAGGCCGAGCTGACCGCCCGGCAGGCGATGTCGGAGCGCGACTCGGCCAAGCAGGAGGCGCAGACGGCCTGGCAGGAGGGCCTGCGGGCGCGGGCCCAGGCGGAGCAGTCCGAAGCGGCCATGCGCCAGGCCCTCACCGAGCGCGACCAGGCGCAGCAGGAGACGGTCGCCGCCCGCCAGGAGACCGACCAGGCCCTCGCGCAGGCACGGCAGGCCGAACAGCGCGCCGAACAGTCCGAGGCCGCCGTACGCCAGCTGATGGCCGAGCGGGAGGCCGCCCAGCGGGAGGCCGGTACGGCCTGGCAGGAGGTCGAGCGCCTGCGCGTCCAGACCGAGCAGGCCGAGGCCGCGATGCGGCAGGCGTTCACCGAGCGCGACCAGGCACGGGTCGCCGCCGACCAGTCCAGGGCCGCGGCCGAGCAGTCCGAGGCGACCGCCCGGCAGGCCTTCGCCGAACGCGACCAGATGCGCGAGGACCGCGACGAGGCGCACCGCTCCGCCGGGGAGGCCCAGACGGCGCGCAAGGCGGTCGAGGGCGAGCGCGACCGGTTCTCCCAGCACGCGGCCGAGCTGTCGCAGTCTCTCGAGGCCGCGAAGTCCGAGCTGAACACCCTGCGGGCCAAGGCCGCCGACCTGGAGGCGAAGGCGCTGACCCACCAGCAGACGGCGGCGGCCTCGGCGAAGGAGGCCGAGGACGCACGCCGCCGCGTCCAGGAGCTCGACGCCGACCGGCGCCGGGCGCTCGACCAGGCGACCAAGGCCGAGTCCGGCCGGGACCTCGCCGAGCGGGGACAGGCGCGGGCCCAGTCGGAGCTGGCGCAGGCGCAGCGCCGGGCCGAGGACGCCGTCCGCGAACGCGACCAGGCCCTCACGCAGGCACGGCAGGCCACCACCGAACGCGACGCCGTCGTCAAGAAGCTGGAAGAGCGCGAGCAGTGGGTCGACCAGCTCGCCGAGGCCGTCACCCAGCAGCGCGACGCCCTGTCCGCGCTGTCCAGCGAGCGGGACCAGGCGCGGACCGCGGCCGACCAGGCCCGGAAGATCATCGATGAGCTCTCCGGCCAGCTGCAGGGCGGGATGTCGCAGAACTCCACCGGGAGCTACGCCAACGGCTACCGCTGACCGGCCCGCCACGCGCGACCGCGGCCACGCGAACGGCGATCGCTGACCGGTCTGCCGTGCGCGTCGGCGGCGACGCCTGCCGCCGTCGCGGACCGGGGCGCCGGGCGCCGCCATCAATCGGAATGCCGGACGCCGTCGATCGGCCCGTGCGCGACGGCGGCCACGCCGTCGCGGATCGAGGGTGTCGGACGCCGCCGTCGATCGGCCCGCCGTGCGTGTCGACGGCCACCCCCTGCCGCCGTCGCCGACCGGGGTGCCGGACGCCGTCGATCGGATCGCCGGGCACGGCAGGGAGCCGTGCGATCGGCTGCCGTTGATCGGATCGCCGGACGCTACCAGGAGAGTCGCCTGTTATTCTGGTGGCCCGTGGACATTCGGCCGTTCGCCACGCCGGTGAACGCCGCGACAACGACCACGGGAGCGTCTTTCTTGCCTTCGGCAGTCATTGGTGGAGCCACCCGGGCCACCAAGCATCTCTTCGTCACCGGCGGTGTCGCCTCGAGCCTCGGCAAGGGGCTCACGGCCTCCAGCCTCGGGCGGCTGCTGACCCTGCGGGGTCTGCGCGTCACCATGCAGAAGCTCGACCCCTACCTCAACGTCGACCCCGGAACGATGAACCCGTTCCAGCACGGTGAGGTCTTCGTCACCGACGACGGGGCCGAGACCGACCTCGACGTCGGCCACTACGAGCGGTTCCTGGACACGGAGCTGCACGGTTCGGCCAACGTCACGACCGGCCAGGTCTACTCCAACGTGATCGCCAAGGAGCGGCGCGGGGAGTACCTCGGCGACACGGTCCAGGTCATCCCGCACATCACCAACGAGATCAAGGACCGAATCCGCGGCATGGCCGGTCCCGACGTCGACGTGGTCATCACCGAGGTCGGCGGCACGGTCGGCGACATCGAGTCGCTGCCGTTCCTGGAGGCCGTGCGGCAGATCCGGCACGAGATCGGCCGGGACAACTGCTTCTTCCTCCACGTCTCGCTGCTGCCCTACATCGGCCCGTCCGGCGAGCTGAAGACCAAGCCGACGCAGCACTCCGTCGCCGCGCTGCGCAGCATCGGCATCCAGCCCGACGCGATCGTGTGCCGTTCGGACCGGCCCATCACCCAGGGGCTGAAGAACAAGATCAGCCTGATGTGCGACGTGGACGCCGACGCCGTGGTCTCGGCGGTGGACGCGCCCAGCATCTACGACATTCCCAAGGTCCTGCACACCGAGGGGCTCGACGCGTACGTCGTGCGCCGCCTCGGCCTGCCGTTCCGCGACGTCGACTGGAAGCAGTGGGACGACCTGCTGCACCGTGTCCACCACCCCTCCCACGAGGTCACGATCGCGCTCGTCGGCAAGTACATCGACCTGCCCGACGCGTACCTGTCGGTGACGGAGGCGCTGCGGCACGGCGGGTTCGCCAACGACACCCGGGTCAACATCCGCTGGGTCAAGAGCGACGACTGCCAGACGCCGGAGGGCGCGGCCCGGGAGCTCGGCGGCGTCGACGGCGTCCTGATCCCCGGCGGGTTCGGCGTGCGTGGCATCGAGGGCAAGGTGTCGGCCGCCCGCTACGCCCGCGAGAACGGCATCCCCACGCTCGGCATCTGCCTCGGCCTGCAGTGCATGGTCATCGAGGCGGCCCGGTCCCTGGCCGGCATCGAGGGCGCCAACAGCGCCGAGTTCGACGAGAAGGCCGCCGACCCGGTGATCGCCACGATGGCCGACCAGGTCGACGTCGTCGCGGGCGAGCGCGACATGGGCGGCACGATGCGGCTCGGCCTCTACCCGGCCGACCTCGCCGAGGGCTCGCTGATCCGCGAGATGTACGGCGCGGCCAAGGTCGAGGAGCGCCACCGGCACCGCTACGAGGTCAACAACGCCTACCGCGACGAGCTGGCAGCGGCCGGCCTGGTGTTCTCCGGCCTGTCCCCGGACGAGCGCCTCGTCGAGTACGTCGAACTGCCCCGCGACCGGCACCCGTTCTACGTCGCCACCCAGGCGCACCCGGAGTTCCGGTCCCGGCCGACCCGGGCGCACCCGCTGTTCGCCGGACTCATCGCCGCCGCACTGGGCGAAGCCGGGGACCGATGAGCGGGCCGGAAGGGCGCGACATGGCCCGGCCTGAGGGGCGCGGCGACCGGAGCGGCGCGGGAAAGGCCCCCTGGCGGCTGAGCGGGGGGCACCGATGAGCGGCAAGAACGGCGTCGCCGACGAGCCCTGCCGCTGGGAGACCGTCGGCAGCGAGCAGCGGTTCGAGGGCGCCATCATCGAGGTGCGCACCGACCGCGTCCGGATGCCGAACGGCGGGAAGTCCGAGGTGGTCGGGCGCGACGTCGTCGTGCATCCGGGGTCGGTCGGCGTGATCTGCCTGGACGACGAGGAGCGGGTCCTGCTGCTGAGGCAGTACCGCCACCCCATCGGTTACCTGCTGTGGGAGCCGCCGGCCGGGCTGCGCGACGTCAAGGGCGAGCCGCCGTGGCGCACCGCGGCCCGCGAGCTGGCCGAGGAGGCCGGCTACCGGGCCCGCGAGTGGCACACCCTGCTGGACGCCTGCACGTCGCCCGGCATGACGAACGAGCGGACGCGGATCTTCCTCGCCCGGGGGCTCAGCGAGATCTCCGCGGACGAGGACGACTTCGAGCGCATCCACGAAGAGGCCGATATGCCGATCGCGTGGCTGCCGCTCGACGACGCTGTCGCGGCCGTACAACGCGGCGCGGTCCACAATCCCCTTGCCGTCATGGGTATCTTGTCGGTCTACGCCGCCCGGGCCACGGGCTTTCGCGACCTGCGCGCACCCGACGCCCCCGAGTGGTGACCCCCGTCCGCCACGACTCGTCGGGATGAGGTGCCGCGCTGATATCCGCCGCCGGTGAAGAGGTCGGACGATCGTTGCAGGCGCAGGTCCGGGCCTACCTCGACCATCTCGCGGTCGAGCGCGGCCTGGCCGCCAACACGTTGAGCTCGTACCGGCGTGACCTGCGCCGTTACGTCGACGCGCTGACCGTGCGCGGCCGTACGGCGATCGGTCAGGTCGGTGAGGACGACGTCGTGTCCTTCCTGGCGGCGCTGCGGGAGGGCGACGACGCGCACCCCCCGCTGGCGGCCGGGTCCGCGGCCCGCGCGGTCGTCGCCGTGCGCGGCCTGCACCGGTTCGCGGTCCGGGAGGGCATGTCGGCGGCCGACCCGGCCCGGGACGTCAAACCGCCCGTGCCGCCGCGCCGGCTGCCCAAGGCCATCGGCATCGGGGAGGTCGAGCGGCTGCTGGCCGTCGCCGGGCCCGCGGACACCCCGCGCGGGATGCGCGACCGCGCCCTGCTGGAGCTGCTGTACGGCACCGGGGCGCGCATCTCCGAGGCCGTCGGCCTGGCCGTCGACGACGTCGAGCTGGACGACGCGGTCGTGCTGCTGCGCGGCAAGGGCGGCAAGGACCGGGTCGTGCCGGTCGGCCGGTACGCCCGCGAGGCCCTGGAGGCCTACCTCGTCCGGGCCCGCCCGGCGCTGAACGTCCGCGGCCAGGGCGGCCCGGCGCTGTTCCTGAACGCCCGCGGCGGTCGCCTGTCGCGGCAGAGCGCCTGGTCGACCCTGCGGTCGGCGGCGGCGCGCGCCGGGCTCGAGGACGTCTCTCCGCACACGTTGCGGCATTCTTTCGCGACACACCTGCTCGACGGGGGCGCGGACGTTAGGGTGGTGCAGGAGTTGCTGGGCCACGCGTCGGTCACGACGACCCAGGTGTACACCCTGGTCACCGTCGACCGGCTGCGCGAGGTCTACGCATCGGCACATCCGCGTGCGCTGGGGTGATTAGGATGCTCGCGCGGTGCGTCGCCTTGCCCGCCCCACTTGACAGGCCCTAGAGTCCCCATCTACGGCAATCCGCAGCCGCCGGGGAGGTTCGAGGAGCTGGTGACTGAGCCCAGCGAGCAGGAGAGAGCACGTTCGGAAATGGCGCTCTCGACCGCCATCGCGACCGATCCGCGTGACGCAGCGCCACTCGGGCCCACGCTGCGTCCGATTCCGTCGTTCCCGGACCCGGTGCCGTTGGCCGAGCACGGGCCGGCCCGCATCGTCTCGGTCTGTAACCAGAAGGGCGGCGTCGGCAAGACGACGACCACGATCAACCTCGGCGCCTCGCTCGCGGAGCAGGGCCGCCGGGTGCTGCTCGTCGACTTCGACCCGCAGGGGGCGCTGTCGGTCGGCCTGGGCAAGGGCGACCCGCGCCAGCTCGACCTGACGATCTACAACCTGCTCATGGAGCAGGGCGTGGAGACCGAAGAGGCCATCCTGCCGACCAGCGTCGAGGGCATGGACCTGCTGCCCAGCAACATCGACCTGTCCGGCGCGGAGGTCCAGCTCGTCCACGAGGTCGGCCGCGAGTACATCCTCGGCGGGCTGCTCAAGCCGGTCGTCGCCGACTACGACTACATCATGATCGACTGTCAGCCGTCGCTGGGCCTGCTGACCGTCAACGCGCTCACCGCCAGCCAGGGCGTCCTGGTGCCGTTGGAGTGCGAGTACTTCGCCATGCGCGGCGTCGCGCTGCTCATGGAGACGATCGAGAAGGTCAAGGGCCGGCTCAATCCCGAGCTGACCATCGACGGGTTCCTGGCCACCATGTACGACTCACGGACCCTGCACACCCGCGAGGTGCTCGGCCGGATCGTGGAGGCATTCGGCGAGCAGGTCTTCCACACGGTCATCAACCGCACGGTCCGCTTTCCGGACGCGACGGTCGTCGGCGAGCCCATCACCCGGTTCGACCCGTCGTCCATGGGCGCGAACGCCTACCGGGAGCTGGCCAAGGAGGTGCTGCAGAGGTGGCAGCTCGCCGAGTGATCCTCCCGCGCGCGGCCGGCCGCCCGGCCCGCGCCGCCGCGGTGACCTGCCCCAGGCCGTACGCGCCGACACGGCGTCGCAGGGGAGTCCGTGACCTCGACTACCGTTGACGAGGTGGGCGAGCAGGCGGAAGAGGAGCAGGAGGGCGGGTTCCGGGTCCATCTCGACAACTTCGAGGGGCCGTTCGACCTGTTGCTCGGGCTGATCTCCAAGCACAAGCTCGACATCACCGAGGTGTCCCTGCACAAGGTCACCGACGAGTTCATCGCCCACATCCGGTCCCACGGCAGCGACTGGGACCTGGACCAGGCGAGTCACTTCCTCCTGGTGGCCGCCACGCTCCTGGACCTCAAGGCCGCCCGGCTGATCCCCTCCGGAGAGGTCGAGGACGAAGAGGACCTGGCGCTGCTGGAAGCCCGCGACCTGCTGTTCGCGCGGCTCCTGCAGTACCGCGCCTACAAGGAGGTCGCGGCGCTGTTCGCCGGCCGGATCGCCGACGAGTCGCGCCGGTTCCCGCGTACGGTCCCCATGGAGCCGCAGTTCGCCAACCTCCTGCCGGAGGTGCTGCTCGGCCTGGGGCCGGACAAGTTCGCCGCCTTGGCCGCCCGGGCGCTCGCGCCGAAGCGGCCGCCCACCGTCTCGATCGAGCACATGTACGCCCCGCAGGCCAGCGTGCGGGAGCAGGCGGACATCCTCGTGGCCCGCCTGCGTGAGCTGGAGCGCGCCACCTTCCAGGTCCTGACCGCCGACTGCGCGGGCACCTTCGAGGTCGTCGCCCGCTTCCTGGCCCTCCTGGAGCTCTACCGTGAGAAGGCCGTCTCCTTCGAACAGGACGAGCCCCTCGGCGAGCTGCACGTCACCTGGACGGCGACCGGCGAGGGCGAGATCAAGGTCGGCGACGACTACACCGGCCGACCGACGGAGTCCGACGATGACTGACACGCCATTCCCCGACCCCGAGCAGATCCCCGCCCCGCGCGTCGGCGAGACGCCCCTGGAGTCCCACGACGTACGCCCCGCCCCACCCGCCCCGCCCGAGAGCGGCCCGGAGACGAATGCGTCCGAGAGCGATCCTGAGACGGACGTGTCCTCGAGCGGCTCGAAGGCTAATGCCTCCGTGAGCGGCCCGGAGGCGGATGCGCCTGAGAGCGGTCCTGAGACGGGCGTGTCCCTGAACGGATCGGAGGCGGGGGCCTCCGCGAGCGGCCTGGAGACGGCTCCGTACGCGGGCGGCCGGGAGGCCGGCGGTCCGTCCGGCGAAGACCCGGGGACGTCCGTGGCGTCCGAGGGGCCGCAGGAGGGCGAGCCGTCGCTGCGGGCGGGGCTGGAGGCGATCCTGCTGGTCGTCGACGAGCCGGTGCCGGAGGTGACGCTCGCCCAGATCCTCGAGCGGCCCCGCCACGAGATCGCCGCGACGCTTCGTGAGCTCGCCGCGGAATACACCGCCCAGGGCCGGGGGTTCGACCTAAGAGAGATCGCCGGTGGGTGGCGCTTCTACACGCGGGACACCTGTGCGCCGCTCGTCGAACGCTTCGTCCGGGACGGCCAGCAGGCGAGGCTGACTCAGGCTGCTCTGGAGACGCTCGCCGTGGTCGCCTACCGGCAGCCGGTGAGCCGGGCGCGGGTCTCGGCCATCCGGGGCGTCAACAGCGACGGTGTGATCCGCACGCTGACGCTGCGGGGCCTGATCGAGGAGGCGGGCCACGACCCGGAGCACCAGGCGGTGCTCTACCGTACGACCGGCTACTTCCTCGAGCGGCTCGGCCTGAACGACTTGGACGAGCTGCCCGATCTCGCCCCCTACCTACCTGACGACCTGGAAGGCATAGAGGAACTCCAGCAGTGAACCAGACGAATGAGGGCGTACGACTGCAGAAGGTGCTCGCGGAGGCGGGTATCGCGAGTCGGCGCGCCTGTGAGGACCTGATCGCCGCCGGCCGGGTCACCGTGGACGGCGAGAAGGTGACGTGGTTCGGCGCCCGCGTCGATCCGCAGACCGCCGTGATCCACGTCGACGGCAAGCGCATCCCGACCCGTACCGAGCTTCGCTACTACGCCCTGAACAAGCCCAGGGGCGTCGTCAGCACCATGTCGGACCCGAGGGGGCGTAAGACCCTCATCGACTACGTCGGCGACGTTCCCGAGCGCCTGTTCCACGTCGGGCGGCTCGACACGGAGACCGAGGGCCTGATCCTGCTGACCAACGACGGAGAGCTGGCCAACCGGCTGATGCACCCGAGCTACGGCGTCAGCAAGACCTACCTCGCCGAGGTCCACGGGCCGATCGACCGCGACCTCGGCCGCCGGCTCAAGAAGGGCGTCAAGCTGGCGGACGGGTTCGCCAAGGCCGACGCGTTCCGGATCTTCGACCAGGTCGGCAAGCGGGTTCTCGTCGAGGTGACCCTCCACGAGGGCCGCAAGCACATCGTCCGGCGTCTGCTCGCGGAGGTCGGCTACCCGGTCCAGCAGCTGGCGCGCATCGAGTTCGGCCCGGTCAAGCTCGGGCGGCTTAAGTCCGGGACGATCCGTGCGCTGACCACCAAGGAGATCGGCGAGCTGTACGCCGCCGTGGAGCTCTAGAACGCCGGGCCCCGCACGGATTCGGAGAGGTTTCATGGGACGATCAGTACGAGCGGTACGCGGTGCGACCCAGGTCGACGAGAACGACCGGGATCAGATCCTCGAGGCGACGGCCGAGCTGGTCGCCGAGGTGATGGGCCGCAACGCCCTCACGACCGACGACGTGATCAGCGTCATCTTCACGGCGACGCCGGACCTGACCGCGGAGTTCCCGGCGCTGGCCGCCCGGAAGCTCGGTTTCAACGAGGTTCCGCTGCTGTGCGCGAGTGAGATCGACGTTCCGCACGCGCTGCCGCGCGTGGTCCGGCTGATGGCCCACATCGAGACCGACCGGCCGCGGTCGGAGATCCAGCACGTGTATCTGCGCGGGGCGGTGGCACTCCGGCTGGACATCGCCCAGTAAGGGGCCGGTTCGGCTGAGTAGACTGGTCGACGACCAGGCCAAACCCTCTCGAAGGTGTCATGGCGGTAGCGATGGCACAGAGGTATGCGGGAAATCTGCCGGCCGAGGTGACGAGCTTTGTCGGCCGACGGCGTGAGCTTGCCGAGGCGAAGCGCCTGCTGTCCACCGGCCGGATGGTGACGTTCACCGGCCCCGGGGGCGTGGGCAAGACCCGCCTGGCGGGGCGCGTGGCCGCCGAGACGCACCGCGAGTTCCCCGACGGCGTCTGGCTGATCGACCTGGCGCCCGTGGTGCCGGGCGAGCCGCTGCCACGCGTCGTGGCCGGGGTTCTCGGGCTGCAGGGCGAGGCCGGGCTGTCGGGGCTGGGCGACTACCTGGCGGACCGGCGGCTGCTGCTCCTGCTGGACAACTGCGAGCACCTGGCGGCCGACTGCGCGGCCCTGTCCGGGAAGCTCCTGGGCATCGCGCCCGGGCTGCGGATCCTGGCCACCAGCCGGCAGGTGCTCCACATCGAGGGCGAGCGCGTCCTGGAGGTGCCGCCCCTGTCCGTACCGGGCACCGACGACGTCGCCTCGGTGGACGAACTGGCGCGCTTCGAATCGGTCAGCCTGTTCGCCGAGCGGGCGTCCGCCGTCGTCCCGGGGTTCACGATCGGCGCCGACAACGCCCTCGCGGTCACGCGGCTGTGCCGGCGGCTGGAGGGCATCCCGCTGGCCGTCGAGCTGGCAGCGGTACGCCTGCGGGCCCTGTCGGTGCAGCAGATCCTCGAGCGGCTGGACGACCGCTTCCGGCTCCTCGTCGGCCGCAGTCCGGTCGCGCTGCCGCGCCAGCAGACCCTCCGCGCGTTGATCGACTGGAGCCACGACCTCTGCTCGCCCGAGGAACGCGCGCTGTGGCGGGGGCTGTCGGTCTTCTCCGGCGGCTGCTCCCTCGAGGCGATCGAATACGTGTGCGCCGGCGACGAGATCGCCCCCGATGAGGTCATCGACGTGGTGACGGGGCTGGTGGACAAGTCCATCCTGCTACGGTCCACCTCGAAGGGCGACGGGCCTCGCTACGAGATGCTGGAGACGCTCCGCGAGTACGGGCGGGAGCGCCTCGCCGAGTCCGGTCAGGAGATGGCGCTGCTGGGACGGCACTGCACGTGGTGCCGGGACATCGCCGCGCGGGCGGAGGCCGAGTGGTTCGGGCCCGGCCAGATGGAGCTGGCCGCCATGCTGCGGTGCGAGCAGTCCAACGTCGTGGCGGCGCTGGAATTCTGCCTCACGCAGGTCGGCACGTCGCACTGCGCGCTGGAGATCGCCGCGTCGATGTGGAGCCACCGGCTCTCGTGGGCCTCGCTGCGGGACGGCCACCACTGGCTGGACCAGGCGCTGGCGCTCGACCGGAGCCCGACGTCGGCGCGGGCCAAGGCGCTGTGGGTGGACGCCTGGCTCATGCTGCTGCGCGGTGAGCCGAAGGTCGCGGGGCCGCTGCTGGAGGAGTGCCGGGGGCTCGCCGAGGGGCTCGGCGACGTCGAACAGCTCGCCGGGGCCGTCCAGATCAGCGGGTTCGCCGCGCTGCTCGCCGGGGACTTCACCGAAGCCGCCACCCTGCTGGAGAAGGCGCTGTCGTACCACCGCACCATCGGGCACCGCGGTCGGTACTGGACCACGCTGTTCCAACTGGCCATGGCCTCGGTCCTGGACCACGATGCGCGGGCCGCCGAGCTCTGCGCCGAATGCCGCGGCATGTGCGAGCGGGAGAACGCCCGGTGGTCGATGTCGTTCGCGATCTGGGTCACGGGCCTGGAACGCTGGAGCAAGGGCGACACACGGGCGGGGACGGACATGGTCCGCGACGCGATCCGCATCAAGGTGCCCTTCGGTGATCACCTGGGGATGGCCCAGTGCATCGAGGTGCTCGCCTGGCTCGTCGCCGACGCGGAGGAGCACCGGCGTGCCGCCGAGCTCCTGGGCGCCGCCCAGGCGGTCTGGGGGTCGA
Organism: Actinoallomurus vinaceus; assembly: GCF_039542055.1. Lineage (NCBI taxonomy): Bacteria > Bacillati > Actinomycetota > Actinomycetes > Streptosporangiales > Thermomonosporaceae > Actinoallomurus > Actinoallomurus vinaceus. The sequence goes on along the minus strand of NZ_BAABHK010000003.1, from coordinate 456,758 downwards.
TCGGGACGTCGCTGTCCGGGCTCGGGCACCTGGCGGATCCGCACGGCCGGTACGAGGCCCGCCTGCGAGCCACCATCGGTGACCGGGAGTTCGCAACGGCGTACGACCGCGGGGTGCAGCTCGACGTCGACGGCGCCGTCGCCCTCGCGCTCGCCGAACGCGAGGCCGATCTGGAGGCCCCGCAGCCCGAACGCGGTATCGCGGCCGTCCTCACCCGCCGTGAACGCGAGATCGCCGACCTCGTCGCGGAGGGCCGGAGCAACAAGGAGATCGCGGCCGCCCTGGTGATCTCTCAGCGGACCGCGGAGGGCCACGTCGAGCACATCCTGCGCAAACTGGGCTTCACGTCGCGGTCCCAGATCGCCGCCGCCTGGACGCCCTCCGGCCACTCCGAGGACTGAACGCGCCTGATGGAGCGCGCCCGCTCACAGCACGGCGACGGGGGTGAGGGGGGAGCCGGTCGCGCCGGGCACGTTCAGCGGGGAGACGACGAGCAGGAACTCGTATCGCCCGGCCGCGCCGCACGCGCCGGACAGCCGCTCCAGGTCGAGATTGTCCAGGAGCGGCACGCCCATCGCCGCGATGGCGAGGGCGTGGACGGGGGAGTGCACGCCGGCCACCGGAGAAGGCCGTACGTCGCTGTCGCCGTCTCCGCCGAGGAGCGCGATGCCCCGCTCGGCCAGCAGGGGCACGGCGTCGACGTGGAACCCGGCGCTGGCCGCGGACGGGTCCCAGGGCCCGAGGGTCGCGCGGCGTCGCAGGTGACCCGAACGCAGCAGCACGGCGTCTCCTTCACCGATCCGCAGGCCGAGCGCCGCTTCGGCGGCGAGGACGTCCCCGGCGTGGACGGCCTGCCCGGGTTCGAGCCAGTCGACGCCGCGGACCACGGGCAGGTCGAGCAGCACTCCGCGGGTGACGAGCGGGCCGAGCCGGTCGACCGATCCGTACCGTGCCCCGGTCGCGTCGATCATCTCGCGCGCCGTCGGCCCGCCGAAGAGCCGCCCCTGGTAGGCGATGTGCGCGAGCGCGTCGAGGTGGCTGACCGCCTTACCGTGGTAGTCGATGGCGATGAAGTCCTTGTGACCGGTGGGCTCGGGCGCCTCGACGTCACCGAGCTCGGTCATGTGGTGCAGCGCGGGCCGGTGGTTGTCCGGCGCGGGAGCCGTGCTCCACGGCCGGGCCAGCGGGACGACGACGCCCGAGCGTACGAGCGCGGCCGCGGCCAGCACGTGACGCGGGCCGACGAGGTTCCACGCGCCCCGCTCCGGGTCCGGCCACCGGTCCCAGGCGCGCACCGCCGCGAAGAGACGATCGAATTCGGCGCGCGAGACCGCAGGTCCGTTGTCCGGCGGCGCGTCCGCCCCCGAGCCGTCGCCCATGAGCGTCACGGCGCGCGGACCCGGCCCGGCGACCGGCGACCGCCGCCCTCCTTCCTTCCGCCACTTTACGGCGCGTGGCTCGCCCTGCCGCGACCGATGGCGAGCGCTTGACCAGTGCCTTTGTACGATGAAAGACAACTGGGCGAGCGCGAGCGGGGGCCCGCCGGGACGGGAGTTCCGCGGAGAAGTCGGTGTACGACACTCCAGTCGATCCTTTCACGGGTCCGACGGCTGAGGCAGCCGCGGACCCCCTACTCCGGATCCGCGGGTTGCGTAAGAGGTTCGGAGGCACTGTCGCGCTGGCCGGGGTCGACCTCGACCTCCGCCGCGGCAGCGTCCTCGCGCTGCTCGGCGAGAACGGGGCCGGCAAGTCCACGCTGATCAAGATCCTGGCCGGCGTCCACCAGGCCGACGAGGGCCGGATCACCGTGGCGGGTCACCCTCTCGGCACCGAGGCCGCCTCCCGCGCGATGTCCTTCATCCACCAGGACCTCGGCCTCGTCGGGTGGATGACCGTCGCCGAGAACATCGCCCTGGGCACCGGATACGCGCTCCGCCGCGGGCTCATCTCCTGGCGCCGGACCCGTGATCGCTCCGTCGCGGCCCTGCGGGCCGTCGCCGCCGACCTCGACCCCGACCGTCCCGTCACCGGCCTCACCCGCACCGAGCGGTCCCTCGTCGCCATCGCCCGCGCGCTGGCGACCGACGCCCAGGCCGTGATCCTCGACGAGCCGACGGCGAGCCTGCCGGCGACCGACTGCACCCGCCTCTTCGCGGTGCTGCGGACGCTGCGCGACCAGGGGCGCGGGGTCATGTACGTCACCCACCGGCTCGATGAGGTCGCCGAGGTGGCCGACACCGTCGCGGTCCTCCGCGACGGGCACCTCGTCCGGTACGGGCCGGTCCCCGACGGCGTCGACGGCCTGGTGTGCGACGTCGTGGGACGCGACCCCGGGAGTCATCGCCGTCGCGCCTCCCGGACCGGTGAGGTCGTGCTGGCGCTCGCGGGCGTACGCACCGGGCGGGCCGGGCCGGTGAGCCTCGAGCTGCGTGCCGGGGAGGTGCTCGGCCTGGTGGGTCTGACGGGCGCCGGCCACATCGATGTCGGCCGCGCGGCGGCCGGCGTGTGCCCGATCCTGAGCGGGGACGTCCTCCTCGGCGGCCGGGCCGTCGCGATCAGGTCGGCGTTCGCCGCCGTCACTGCGGGCATCGGCCTGGCGACCAGCGACAGAGTCGGGGCGGCTCCCCGCCTGAGCGTCGGGGAGAACCTCCTGGCCAACCCGCGCGTCCGGGGGCTGTCCCCGGTGGCCCTGATCGGGACCGGCCGGGAGCTCACGGGCGCGAGCCGCCTGCTGGCGCGGTTCGGCGTACGCCCGCCGGACCCCGAGGCGCCCTTCGCGGCCCTGTCGGGCGGCAACCAGCAGAAGACCCTGATCGGGCGGTGGCTCGGGGTGCGCCGGCGCGTCCTGGTGCTCGAGGAGCCGACCGCCGGCGTCGACGTGGCCGCCCGCGCGGAGATCTACCGGCTGCTGGACGACGCCCTGGCCCAGGGCCTGGCCGTCCTCCTCGTCTCGAGCGACGTCGACGAGGTCGTACGCCTGTGCGACCGGGTCCTGGTGTTCACGCGCGGCGTGGTGAGCGCCGAGCTGTCCGGAGAGGCCCTCACGGCCGCCACCGTCGTCCGCGCCGCGTCCGCGGGGCCCCTCTCCGGGAGGGCAGGGCGTTGATGGCCTCGCCGCGCTCTTCCGGCCGCCGGTCCGCCGCGCAGCGGATCGGCAGCTACGGACTGCTCGCCCTGGGCGTCGTGCTGTTCGCCGTGTTCGCGGTGGCCCTGCCGGAGACCTTCCCGACGATGGCCACGATCACCTCGCTGCTGTCCAGCCACGCGATCCCCGCGGTGCTCGCCCTGGGCGCGACGATCCCCATCGTCGCCGGACGGTTCGACCTGTCCATCGGCTACGGCCTGGGGCTGTGGCACGTGCTCATCCTCCAGCTCATGATCGTCGACGGCTGGCCGTGGCAGGCGGCGTGCGTGGCCGCGCTCGCCGGGGGCACCCTCATCGGGGCGATCAACGGGCTCCTCGTCGAGTTCGCGCAGATCGACTCGTTCATCGCCACCCTCGGCACCGGCAGCATCATGTATGCCATCAGCGGGTGGACGACCCACGGAGGCCGGATCCTGCCCGGCCCGAGCGGCCTGCCCCCGGCGTTCACCGGCCTGTACGAGACGACGTTCCTCGGCGTGCCCGTGCCGACCTTCTACGTGCTGCTGCTCGCCGCCGTGCTCTGGCTGGTCCTGGAGCACCTTCCCCTCGGCCGGTACCTGTACGTCATCGGGGACAACCCGCGGGCGGCCGAACTCGTCGGCATCCCGACCCGCCGGTACATCGTCTACGCCTTCGCCGCGTCCGGGGTGATCAGCGCCGGCGCCGGCGTCCTGCTCGCCGCCCAGCAGGAGATCGGTGATCCGAGCATCGGGCTCGACTACCTGGTGCCCGCCTTCGTGGCCGCCCTGCTGGGCTCCACCGCGATCAGGCTCGGCCGGCCCAACGCCCTCGGCACGCTGGTGGCCGTCGCCGTCCTGGCGATCGGCCTGGCGGGGATCGGCCAGTTCGGCGCGGAGTTCTGGGTGACGCCGCTGTTCAACGGCGTGACCCTCCTGATCGCGGTGGGGCTGGCCGGCTACTCCGCGCGGCGCCGGGAGCGCGCGCACGTACGCCCCCGCGCGGCACCGGCGCGTCCCGCCGGAGAACGGGGCGAAGCCGCCCCGAGCGCGACGCCGGACGGGACGGCGTCGCCCGCGCCGCCGTCCGGGGAGGGGAGCGCACGTGAACCGCGTGCCTGAGCGGGTCAGGGGGTGTCCGGTGGATCTTGTTCGTAGCAGCCGGACGAAGATCCACCGGACATCCCCCAGGCGCGCGCTGACGGTGATGGTCGCGCTCATCCTGCTCGTCCTGTTCGGCTCCGGATGCGGGCGGAGACCGGCCGGCCCAGGGCCCGGTGGCCCATCGGCGGGTGGGTGCCCCCAGGTGCTCCAGGTGGCGCGACAGGCCGTCGCGCGCGCCGAGGAGGCGGGGGCGGTGTGGACCGGTCCGACCACCGGCCCCCGGGCGGTCCCCGGCAAGCGCGTCGTCGTGGTCGCCGAGTCCATGACCAACCCGGGCGTGGCCGGGGTCGCCCGGGGCGTCCAGGGGGCCGGGCGTTCGATCGGCTGGGACGTCCGGGTCCTCGACGGGCAGGGCGGTCCCGCGGGCATCAAGGCGGCGTTCGGGGAGGCGATCGCCCTTGCGCCGTCCGGGATCGTGATCGCCGGTTTCGACCCCGCCTCCGCGGCCCAGGAGGTCGGCCGGGCCAACGCGGCGCGCATCCCGCTCATCGGCTGGCACGCGGTCGCCGCGCCGGGCCCGAGCTCCACGCCCCGGCTCTTCACCAACGTCACGACCCGGGTCGAGGACGTCGCCCACATCAGCGCCGACTGGGTCATCGCCAGGTCGAACGGCCGGGCCGGCGTCGTGATCTTCACCGACTCCTCGATCCCGTTCGCGGAGCGGAAGTCCCAGCTGATCAGGCAGCGGGTGGAGGCCTGCGCCGACGCGACCGTACTCGCCTACGAGAACATCCCGATCCCGGACGCGACCACCCGTACGCCGCAGGAGGTGGCCTCTCTCCTGGTCCGCTTCGGCGACCGCTGGACCCATTCCGTCGCGATCAACGACCTCTATTTCGCCGAGGCGGCGCCGGCCCTGCAGGCGGGAGGCAGGAGGGGCGACGGCGCGCCGTACTCGATCGGCGCGGGCGACGGCGATCCCTCGGCGTTCGCGCGGATCCGGAACCGGCACTTCCAGTCGGCGACCGTGCCGGAACCTCTCGACCAGCAGGGCACCCAGATCATCGACGAGTTCAACCGCGCGTTCGCCGGCCGGCCGCCGAGCGGCTACGTCGCGCCGGTACACCTGACCACCGTCGACAACATCGACGCCACCACCTCCTGGAACCCGAAGGGCTACCAGGAGGCGTACCGGCGCATCTGGGGCGTGTGACCGGCGTACGGCCCCGGCCGCCCGATCGATACGCTGGTACACCCATCGGGAGGTGAGACCCATCGGCGCACTTCGGCGGATCGTCGTCATCGGCACCGGACTGATCGGCACGTCCGTGGCCCTCGCGCTGCGCGAGCGCGGCGTCGAGGTGTCGCTCGCGGACCGCGACCCGGCGTCCGTGCGCTTGGCGGCCGAGATCGGCGCGGGCACGCCGATGCGCGCCGGGGACGAGCCGGCCGACGTGGCGGTGCTGGCGGTGCCGCCGGCGGCGGTCGCGGCGACCCTGCTGGACGCGCAGAAGCGCGGCCTGGCCCGCGTCTACACCGACGTCGCGAGCGTGAAGGCCCGGCCTCTTCGGGAGGCCGCCGAGCTGGGCTGTGACCTGACCTGTTTCGTCGCCGGGCATCCGCTCGCCGGCAGTGAGCGCTCCGGACCCGCCGCCGCCCGGGCCGACCTGTTCCTCGGCCGGCCCTGGGCGCTGTGCCCGACGGCCGACACCGACGCCGGCGCGCTCGAGACCGTGACCGCCCTGGCCCGCGAGTGCGGGGCCCAGACCGTCGTCGTGGACGCCGCGGAGCACGACCAGGCCGTCGCGCTGGTCTCCCACGCGCCGCACGTCGTCGCCGCCGCCGTCGCCGCCCGGCTGGAGCAGGCCCCGAAGGTCGCGCTGGGCCTCGCCGGCCAGGGGGTGCGCGACGTCACGCGCATCGCGGCCGGCGACCCGGAGCTGTGGATCGGCATCCTCGGCTCGAACGCCCTGCCGGTGGCCGAGGTGGTCGACGAGGTCGCCGCCGATCTGACCGCCGTGGCCGCCGCGCTGCGCGAGGGCGCCGGACCGGGCGTCTCCGATCTGCTGGAGCGCGGCGGCACGGGCCGCCGCCGGCTGCCCGGCAAGCACGGCGGTCGGCCGGGGGCCTACACAGTCGTGTCCGTGGTCATCCCCGACCGGCCCGGCGAGCTCGCGCTGCTGTTCCAGGCGGCGGGCGTCGCCGGGGTCAACATCGAGGACGTCACGATCGAGCACTCGCCCGGCCGGGCGGTCGGTGTGGTCGAGCTCAGCGTCGATCCATCGGCGGCGCAGCGGCTGGCCGAAGAGCTGCGCGCCCGGGGCTGGTCCGTCCCCGGCTGACCTGGGGCGCGTCTGACAGATCCGCTGTCCGGCTGCGCGCCGCTCGCTACGAACGGGATCTGTCAGACACGCCTCAGCCCGCCGTCGGCGGGCCGGCGGCGCAGCAGCAGCGCGACCCGTACGGCGCCGATGACGACGATGGCGGTGATCGGGAGGAAGGCGACCTGGAAGGCGCCGGCGTCGTAGTGACCGCCGGTGGCGTCGAGGAGCACGCCGGCGCTGAGCGAGCCGGTCATGGCGGCCGAGAACCCTCCGACGTTGACGATTCCCGTGGCGATGCCGCCGCGGTGCGGGGGGTTGGCGTCACGGGCGAAGTCGAAGGCGAGCATGGACGCGGCGCTGCCGACGGCGCTGATCAGCACGAGTCCCGCTGCCAGTGGTCCGGGCAGGTGGCCGCCGGGCCAGGTGATCGCGGTGAGCCAGGCGAGGGCGAGGACGGCGGTGGCGCCGATGATCAGCCGGCCGCGCAGGTCGGGGCGGCGGCCGCCGAGCCAGCCGATCACGGGTGCCGCGACCATGGGCGTCGCCGCGCCGAGCGTCAGGACGAGCCGGGCCGTCCCGGGCGCCATCCCGAGCCCTTCGACCAGGTACGGGTAGCCCCACAGCGTGGCGAGCACCATGAAGGACGACATGGTGGCGAAGTGCGTCCACAGCCCGGCGCGGGTGCCGCGCGCGGCGAACACGGCCCGGACGTCGGCCCGGACGGAGGTGCGGACGGTGGAACGTTCCATGGGGCCGCCCGGGTGGTCGCGCACCCACCACCACACGACGATCGACAGCAGGCCGCTCGCCAGCCCGACTCCGAGGAAGGTCGGCGTCCAGCCGAACGCCCGCAGCGCGGCGGACAGCGGCGCGGTGCCGGCGATCTGCCCCAGCGCCCCCGTCATCGCGGTCAGCGCGATGAGCAGCGCGAACCTCCGGCGGGGGAACCATGAGGCGATCAGGCGGATCACGTTGATGAAGGTGAGGGCGTCACCGAGCCCCACCAGCGCCCGGCCGAGGATCGCCAGCGGCATCGTCGTCGCGAACGCGAACAGCGCCTCGCCGAGCGCCATGATGAGGAGGGCGATGCCGAGCATCCGCCGGGGCCCGAACCGGTCGGCCATGATCCCGCCCGGGATCTGCATGGCCATGTAGACGCCGAGCTGCAGGATCGCGAACGTCGACAGGGCGGTCGCGTCGACGCCGAAGCGCTGCTGGGCGGCGAGCGAGGCGACGCCCAGGCTGGTCCGGTGGAAGAAGGCCGTGAGGTAGACCGCCGCGGCGACGGCCCAGACGCTCCAGGCTCGGCGTCCGCCGAGTGGATGTCCGGTGGTCTCCGGCGCGGAGGTGATCGTACGGGGGGCAGCGGTGAGAACCGCGGGATTCAACGGGGGCCTTCCTGGGGGTGTCGATGGTGGCGCGCGGTCACGTGTGGCCGCGCAGGGCCGTCACCGCGGTCTGCAGGTGACGGTGGATCGCGCCGCGGATCCGCCGGCGGTCGCCGGACCGTACGGCCTCGAGGATCTCGCCGTGTTCGTGGATCGCGGACGCCGTACGGTCCGGGTCGTCCGCGGTGAGCCGGGCCATGCGCAACTGGCGGTCGCGCAGGGCGTCGTACAGCTGGATGATGATCTCGTTGCCCGCCGCCGCGACGATCGCCCGGTGGAAGCAGCGGTCGGCGCGGGCGAACTCCCGGGCGTTCCCGGCCGCGGCGTGCTCTCGCATCGCCTCGAGGAACCCCGTGAGCTCGGCGATCAGCGCCGGGTCGAGCGACGCCTTCCCGGCGGCGAACGTCTCCACGAGCTCCCGCGTCTCCAGTACGTCGGAGATCTCCTTGGGGGAGACCGGCAGCACCAGCGCGCCCCGCTTGGGATAGAGGCGCACCAGCCCCTCGGCCTCCAGCCGGAGGAGGGCCTCGCGGACGGGGGTACGGGACACCCCGACGGCAGTGGCGATCTCACCCTCGCTGAGCAGCGCGCCGCCCGGGTAGGCGCGGTCGAGGATGGCCTGCTTGACGTGGTCGTACGCCCGGGAGGTTGCTGAGGTCATCTTGTATCTATGTTACATACAAGACGTATGCGATCTCCCCCGAGGGGTGGACCGCCGCTCCAGCGGGACGGCCATAGCGGGACCCCGGGACCGGTAGCCTCATTCGTTGGCCGGTCGGTACGCAGATAAGGAAGCGAACGTGACGCTCGTCATCGCCATGGACGGTCCATCCGGGTCGGGTAAGTCCAGCGTCTCCAAAGGCGTTGCGCGCGCCCTCGGGCTGCGCTACCTCGACACGGGCGCGATGTACCGCGCCATGACCTGGTGGATGCTGCGCGAGGGCGTACCACTCGACGACCAGGCCGGGATCGCCGCTCGGGCGGGCGAGCCCGTGCTGGTCTCCGGCACCGACCCGGCCGCACCGACGATCACCGTCGACGACGTCGACGTGTCCGGCCCGATCCGCGGGTCGGAGGTCACCGGCGCGGTGAGCGCCGTCGCCGCGGTCCCGGCCGTCCGCGAGCGCCTGGTCGCCCTGCAGCGTGAGATCATCGGGACGGGCGGCATCGTCGTCGAGGGCCGCGACATCGGCACCGCCGTCGCGCCGGACGCCCAGGTCAAGATCTACCTCACCGCGAGCGCCGAGGCACGGGCGCAGCGCCGCAACGCCGAGCTCTCCGGCGCCACGATCGCCGCGACCCAGGCCGACCTGGCCCGCCGTGACCGCCTCGACTCCACGCGCAAGGTCGACCCGCTCGCGCAGGCGGCCGACGCGATCGAGCTCGACACGACCAGCCTCGGCCTCGACGAGGTCATCGAGGAGGTCCTGCGCATCGCGCGCAAGCACACCGCCGACGCCGACGGCGATTCGGCACGACAGGCGCGCTCCCGGGCCGGCGAGCCGCCCACGAGGAGCGAGACCAGTGAGTGAATTCCAGCATGCCGAGGCGATCGACGTCGCGGTCGAGCACGACGTCGCGCCGCCGCCGGTCGTGGCCGTCGTCGGGCGGCCGAACGTCGGCAAGTCCACGCTGGTCAACCGAATTCTCGGCCGCCGCGAAGCGGTCGTCGAGGACGTCCCCGGCGTGACCCGGGACCGGGTCGCCTACGACGCCACCTGGAGCGGACGGCGTTTCACCGTCGTCGACACCGGCGGCTGGGAGCCGAACGCCGAGGGCCTCGCGGCCGCCGTCGCCGACCAGGCGCGGCTCGCCGTCGATGCCGCCGACGTCGTGCTGTTCGTGGTGGACGCCACCGTCGGCTCGACCGACACCGACGAGGCCGTCGCCGACGTCCTGCGGCGCGCCAAGAAGCCGGTCGTGCTGGCCGCCAACAAGGTCGACGACAACCGGACCGAGGCGGACGCGGCCACGCTGTGGTCGCTCGGCCTCGGCGAGCCGCTGTCCGTCTCGGCCCTGCACGGGCGGGGCAGCGGCGACCTCCTGGACGCCGTCCTGGAGGCTCTGCCCGCGGAGGCGCCGCCGGAGACGTTCGGCGCTGCGGGCGGCCCGCGCCGGATCGCGCTGCTCGGCCGGCCCAACGTCGGCAAGTCCAGCCTGCTCAACAAGCTGGCGGGAGAGAACCGCGTGGTCGTCGACGCGGTCGCCGGCACCACTCGCGACCCGGTCGACGAGCTGATCGAGCTGGGCGGGCAGACCTGGCGGTTCATCGACACCGCCGGCATCCGCCGGCGGGTCCGCGAGAACCAGGGCGCCGACTTCTACGCGACGCTGCGCACCCGCTCGGCCCTGGAGCGGTCCGAGGTCGCGGTCGTGCTCGTGGACGCCAGCGAGCCTCTCGCCGAGCAGGACCTGCGGATCATCTCCATGGTGATCGAGTCCGGCCGCGCGCTCGTCCTCGCGTTCAACAAGTGGGACCTCGTGGACGAGGAGCGCCGCCACTACCTCGACCGGGAGATCGACCGGCAGCTCCACCACGCCCGCTGGGCCCCGCGCGTCAACATCTCGGCCCGTACGGGACGGCACGTCGAGAAGCTCGTCCCGGCCATCGAGACGGCCCTGGACGGCTGGGGGGAGCGGGTGCCGACGGCCCGGCTCAACACCTTCATGAGCGACCTGGTCGCGGCCCGGCCGCACCCGGTTCGGGGCGGCAAGCAGCCGAAGATCCTCTTCGCCACCCAGGCGGGCGTGCAGCCGCCGAAGTTCGTCCTGTTCACGTCGGGTTTCCTGGAGGCCGGATACCGCCGCTTCGTCGAGCGCCGGCTCCGCGAGGACTTCGGCTTCGAGGGCACCCCGATCGACATCGGCATGAAGATCAGGGAGAAGCGCCAGCGCAAGTGATCCGCCGACGTCGGGATCATCGCCCTTTCGCGGGCGGGCGGAAACGGAGACGATCCCGACGTCGCCGGACGCGGTGCGGACGGATCACCGCCGCGGTTTCCGGCCGCGTCTTCGGGTGCCGGCGGCCGAGCAGGACAGCGGCGGTGCCGCTGCGGTGCGCCGGGAGTCCGGCAGGCCGATGGTGGTCGGAACGAGCCGGGCCATCGCCGTGAGGTCGAAGACCCGGCGTACCGTCCCCTCCTCCGGGATCGCCACGGACAGGGGAACGGACAGGGCGGTGCTGCGGCCATGGGCCCGCACGATGGTGTGGAGGCCGGCCGAGTCGAGGAAGCGGGTGCCGGTCAGGTCGAGGATCATCTCCGAGATCCCGCTGTTCAGCAGGCGCAGCACCCGCTCGCGGATCGCCGGCGCGTTGACCACGTCGACCTCTTCCGGGAAATGCACGATGGTGACGCCGGAGCTGTCCTCCACCTTCAGATCGACGGTGGACAGATGTCGCATCGCAGATTTCACCTCACGGCTGGCCGGGATCGGGGGGCGATCGCGTGACCGACTGGTTGACCAGTAGTCATGAACGCTGTGTCGCAATCGGAGCTGTACCCCTATAGCGCCGGGAGAATCCTAAAAAGTCCCTGGCCCACGCCTTTCGTCCGATGTGCCGTGCGCGGACCCGCATCCTTCTGGTCTGCTTGACTTTCAACTGGTGGAAGCCGCCGGCCGTGGCCGGGATGGACATGCATACGATCGGCGGGCAGCCTCGAGCCGGCCGGCCGCGGCACGGCCCGACATCGGAAGGACGTCACGCATGGCGCAGGAAGTACGCGGAGTCATCGCCCGGGCCAAAGGCGCGCCGGTGGAGACGACGACGATCGTCGTCCCGGATCCCGGCCCCGGCGAGGCGGTCGTGAAGGTGCAGGCCTGCGGGGTCTGCCACACCGACCTGCACTACCGCGAGGGCGGCATCAACGACGAGTTCCCCTTCCTGCTCGGCCATGAGGCGGCGGGCGTCGTGGAGTCGGTCGGCGACGGCGTCACCGACGTCGCCCCGGGTGACTTCGTGATCCTCAACTGGCGGGCGGTCTGCGGCCGGTGCCGCGCCTGCCTGCGCGGCCGCCCCTGGTACTGCTTCGCCACGCACAACGCCGCGCAGAAGATGACGCTCACGGATGGGACCGAGCTGTCGCCCGCCCTGGGCATCGGCGCGTTCGCCGACAAGACCCTGGTGGCGGCGGGCCAGTGCACCAAGGTCGACCCGGCCGCCTCACCGGCCGCCGCGGGGCTGCTCGGCTGCGGGGTGATGGCGGGCCTCGGCGCCGCGATCAACACGGGCGGGGTCGGCCGCGGCGACTCGGTGGCCGTGATCGGCTGCGGCGGCGTCGGCAACGCGGCCGTCGCCGGAGCCCGGCTGGCCGGTGCCGCGAAGATCATCGCCGTGGACGTCGACGACCGGAAGCTCGAGCAGGCGAAGAAACTGGGCGCCACCCACACGGTCAACTCCTCCCGCGACGACGCCGTCACCGCCATCCGCGACCTGACCGGCGGATTCGGCGCGGACGTCGTGATCGACGCCGTCGGCCGCCCCGAGACGTACGAGCAGGCCTTCTACGCGCGCGACCTCGCCGGCACGGTCGTCCTCGTCGGCGTCCCCACCCCGGACATGCGCCTCGAGCTGCCGCTGCTGGACGTCTTCGGGCGCGGCGGCGCGCTGAAGTCCTCCTGGTATGGCGACTGCCTGCCGTCGCGGGACTTCCCGATGCTGATCGACCTGTACCTCCAGGGCCGGCTCGACCTGGACGCCTTCGTCTCCGAGACGATCCCGCTCGACGATGTCGAGGGCGCGTTCGAGCGCATGGGGCGGGGCGAGGTCCTGCGTTCGGTGGTGACCCTGTGACCGCGCGCGTCGACCGCATCGTCACGTCCGGGACGTTCTCCCTCGACGGCGGCACCTGGGACGTCGACAACAACGTCTGGATCCTCGGCGACGACGCCGATGCCCTGGTGATCGACGCGGCGCACGACGCCGACGCGATCGCCGAGGCGGTGGGCGACCGCCGTCTGGTCGCCATCGTCTGCACCCACGCCCACGACGATCACATCGACGCGGCGCCGGCCCTGGCCGCCCGTGCGGAGGCACCGATCCTGCTGCACCCGGGCGACCGGCCGCTCTGGGACCGCACGCACCCGGGCCGCGCCCCGGACGCGGAACTCACCGACGGGCAGACGCTCCACATCGCCGGCACCGAGCTGACGGTGCTCCACACGCCGGGCCACAGCCCCGGCGCCGTCTGCCTGTACGCCCCGGCGCTCGGCACGCTGTTCTCCGGCGACACCCTCTTCCAGGGCGGTCCCGGCGCCACGGGACGGTCGTTCTCCGACTTCCCCACGATCATCGACTCGATCCGCGACCGCCTGCTGACCCTGCCGCCGGAGACCGTCGTCCACACCGGACACGGGGACGACACCACGATCGGCGCCGAGTCCCCGCACCTGGAGGAGTGGATCGCCCGCGGCCACTGAGCCGACGTCGATGCCGATCGATCAGACCGGCGTGCTCGCGGTCGCTTCCGGGTGACGACGCCGCCGCCCCCGCTCTGCTACATGATCGGTATATTCCCAGGTCAGAGCGGTCTTTGCGATGGGATACCTCACACCTGCATAAGTTGAAGCTTAAACATGTGTACGAGTAATGTTTTCCGTGTCCCACCATCCAGGGACGCAGGGAGACCCGGCACGGGGACCGCTCGGCGGTGGCGCCAAAGGGGGGCGCCACCACCGGTCGGGACGTGCCGCACATCGCCGCCTAGACCCGCGGTGACGGAGCCGAGCCCTCAGGGGAGAGGGCTCGGAGTGACGGCCATCGGCCGGCCGTCGGCTCCGGGGGAAATCACCGCTCAGGGTCGCGGCGGCTGCCGCCGGTCCGGAACCGGTCACGGCCTGGGGGTGCCGGACCGGAACCGGGCCGGCGTTGCTCTGTGAAGGCGCGGCCGGCCGGGGCGCCGGGGAGGCCGTCGTCCGGTCAGCGCCAGACGACGGAGAGGGCGGGGGATGTGGTGGCGGTCTCGATCGCGGCGCGTACGTCCTGCAGGGCGGCGATGACGTCGCTCTCCAGTTCCGGCGTGAGGCGTGACTTGGGGATCGAGCAGCTGAGCGCGTCGGTGACGGCGGGGTCGTAGCGGAGCGTGACGCCGATGCAGTACAGGCCGACGGTGTTCTCGCCGTCGTCGACGGCGTAGCCGCGCCGCCGGGTCTCGGCGAGGTCGGCGAACAGGGCCTTTCGGTCGCACAGGGTGTGGGGGGTCAGCCGCTCCGGCTCGGCGGGGAGCAGGGCGTCGACCTCCTCGTCGGTACGCTCGGCGAGGACCGCCTTGCCCAGGGACGTGGTGTGCACCGGCAGCCGCCGGCCGACGCGGCTGAACCGGCGGCGGTAGTTGTGGGACTCGCGGGTGGCGAGGTAGACCATGTCCGCGCCGTCGAGCCGGGCGAAGTGCAGCGTCTCGCCGAGCTCGGTCGCGAGCGCGTCCAGGTGCGGCTTGAGCATGGCGAGCCGGGGGTCGTCGTCGAGGTAGGCGGTGCCGACGAGGAGGGCGCGGATGCCGATGGAGTACAGCGACCCGGTGGCGTCGGTGCGGACCCAGCCGCGGCCCACGAGGGTCTGCAGCAGGGCGTAGAGGCTGCTGCGGGGGATGTCGATCCGTTCGGCGAGGTCCCGCAGCGTCACCGCCCTGCCCTGGAGCGCGGCGAGGGCCTCGAGGACCTCGACGGTCCGCCCGGCAGACTTCACGTCGCGAACGCCCCGCGGTTGCTCCGTGCTCACAGATCTCCTCCCCGCCGTCCTGCCCGTCATCCTGCCACGTCCGGGTTCGGATGGATTGCGAGTTCTTGACGGACTTGCACGTTTCCGTGCATAGTCTCCCAGCATAGCTGCCGTCTACATATGGAGATGACGTGCAACATACGGACTCGGCCGTCACCGCGCGTACGGCCGCGCTCCGCGCGGGGATGGACCGCGCGGTGCTGTCCTTTCCGCTCACGGCGTTCTCCGCGAGCGGCGATCTGGACCTCGGGGCGTATCGGACTCTCCTGGAGCACCAGCTCGCCGCGTCGCCCGGTGCGCTGTTCGTCTGCTGCGGCACCGGCGAGTACTTCAGCCTCGATCTGGAGGAGTACGCCGCCTGTGTGCGTGCCGCGGTCGAGCTGGCCCCGCCGGAGGTCCCCGTCGTCGCGGGGGCCGGGCACGGCGTCGCGCTGGCCACCCGGTACGTCAGGGCCGCCGAAGAGGCCGGGGCCGACGCGATCCTCCTCCTGCCGCACTACCTGACCGAGGCCCCGCAGGCGGGTCTCGCCGCACACGTACGGCGGGTCGCCGCCGCGACCACCCTGCCGGTGATCATCTATCACCGGGGGCAGGCCCGGTACGCGGTGGACACGGTGACCGCCCTGGCGGCGGAGGTGCCGAACCTCGCCGGGCTTAAGGACGGCACCGGCGACATCGAACACCTCCAGGCACTGCGGCTGGCGACGCCGCCGGAGTTCCTGTTCTTCAACGGCGTGCCAACGGCCGAACTGCAGGCCCGTGCCTACGCGGCGATCGGGATCCCCGCGTACTCCTCGGCCGTGCACGCCTTCGCGCCGGAGATCGCCGGGGCGTTCCACGCCGCGCTGCGCGCGGGCGACGACGCGACCGCCGACCGCCTGCTGTCCGGGTTCTACCTGCCCCTGGCCCGGATCCGCGACCGGACGGCCGGGTACGCGGTGTCGCTCGTCAAGGCCGGGGCGCGGCTGCGCGGCCTGCCGGCCGGCCCCGTACGCCCGCCGCTCGCCGATCCCGGCCCCGAAGACCTGGCCGACCTCGAGCGCGTCCTCGCCGCGGGCCTCGAGCTGATCTGAGTTGGGAGCACACCGATGAGCGACCTGCGCATCGCCGACGCGCGCGTCACCCCCGTCCTCGTCGAGGACCCGCCACTGCTGAACCTGCAGGGCGTCCACCAGCCGTACACGCCGCGGGCGATCGTCGAGGTGGAGACCGAGGACGGCGTCGTCGGCCTGGGCGAGACCTACGGCGACGACGAGTACCTCGAACCCCTGCGAAAGGTGGCCGCGCTGCTGCCCGGCCGTTCGGTCGCGTCGTCCGAGAGCCTGTGGGAGATCGTGGCGGGCGCGCTCGACGCGAGCGCGGTGGGCGGCTCGCTCACCGACGACCTGCAGGCCCGGCGGCTGTTCGGCCGGCAGAACCTCACCAAGCTGCACGCGATCGTCGTGTCGGCGTTCGAGGTCGCCTTCCTGGACGCGATGGGGCGGTCCCTCGGGCTGCCCGTGCACCAGCTGCTCGGCGGCAAGGTGCGCGACCGCGTCGACTTCGCGGGCTACCTCTTCTACAAGTGGGAGAAGCACCCGGTCGCCGGCGCGCCCGTCGACGACTGGGGCCAGGCCCTCGACCCGGACGGCGTCGTCGCCCAGGCCCGGCGGATGATCGACCAGTACGGCTTCGGCTCGCTGAAGCTCAAGGGCGGCGTCCTCCCGCCCGACGAGGAGATCGCCGCGACCCTGGCGCTGCGCGAGGCGTTCCCCGGTGTCCCGCTGCGCCTCGACCCGAACGGCGCCTGGTCCGTGGACACCGGTACGCGTGTGGCCGAGGCCCTCCGCGACACGGTCGAGTACCTCGAGGACCCCTGCACGGGCGTCGAGGCCATGGCCGAGGTCCATCGCCGCACCGGGGTGCCCCTCGCCACCAACATGTGCGTCACCTCGATGCGGGAGATCCCCGAGGCGTTCCGCGCCGACGCCGTGCAGGTCGTCCTGTGCGACCACCACTTCTGGGGCGGTCTGCGCGCCACGCAGGCCCTCGCGCGGATCTGCGAGACGTTCGGGGTCGGCCTGTCCATGCACTCCAACACCCACCTGGGCATCAGCCTGGCGGCGATGACCCAGGCGGCCGCCTGCGCGCCCGGCCACCTGCACGCCTGCGACACGCACCGGCCGTGGCAGACCGATGACGTCATCACCGAGCCGCACGTGTTCCGCGACGGCGCGCTGACCGTCTCGGACGCGCCCGGCCTGGGCGTCGAACTCGACCGCGCCGCGCTCGCCCGCTACCACGAGCGCTGGCGCGCCGGCGACGTGCGATCCCGCGACGACGTCGCCGCGATGCGGGTCGTCGACCCGGCCTGGACCGCCCCGTCGGTCCCGCGCTGGTAGCACCCACCGTCTCCCGGCCGGTCGTCCGCCGACCGGCCGGGCGGGCCCGTCCCCCCGGGCCGTTCCGTCCCTTCCCTCCTCTCCTCCTGGCGTTCCCGGGCGTGCCGGTCGACGGCACGCCCGCCCTCCCTAGCCTCCGGGAGTGCCGATGCACACCACCACCCACCTGCCGGACTGGGGCCTGGCCCTGCTCGCCCTGGCCGGCATCGCCGCCCTGCTCCTCCTCGTCATCAAGATCCGGCTGCACGCGGTCCTCGCCCTGCTCATCGTGAGCGTCGGCGTGGCGATCGCGGCGGGGCTGCCGGTCAAGGACATTCCCGACGTCCTCGCCGGCGGCTTCGGCGACACGCTCGGTTCCGTCGCCATCATCATCACCCTCGGCGCGATGCTCGGCCGGATGCTGGAGATGGCCAACGGCGCCGAAGTGCTGTCACGTGCGATGATCCGCCGTTTCGGCGAGGACCGCGCGCCGCTCGCCATGGGCCTGACCGCCCTCATCTTCGGCATCCCGATGTTCGTCGACGCGGCGTGGATCGTGCTGCTGCCGCTGATGTTCGCCGTCACCCGTACCTCGCGCAAACCGCTGATCGCCATCGCACTGCCCGCCGTCGGCGCCCTGGCCATGACCAACGCGGTACTGCCTCCGCACCCCGGGCCGGTGACCGCCGCCGGGCTGCTGCACGTGAGCCTCGGCTGGGTGACCGTCTTCGGCATCGTGTGCGGCCTGCCCGCCTGGCTGCTGGGCAGCTACGCGTACGGCCTGTGGATCGGCCCGCGGATGAGCGACGTGAAGGTCCCGGAGGATCTGTCCGTCGCCGGTGAGGGCGGCCCCGCCCGGGACGAGAAGGACGACGGATCCCGCGAATCCGCCGACGGCGGGGTCGCCGTGGCCGGCGGGCGGACGACGGCGGTGGCCTCGCGAGCCGTCGAGAACCCGCCGTCGCTGGCGAGCGTGCTCGCGATCATCCTGCTGCCGATGGTGTTGATCATGCTCAACACCTTCTCCACCGTGCTCCTGAAAGAGGGGTCGACGGCGCAGAACGTCCTGGAGTTCGTCGGCGACCCGATCATCGCGCTGGCGATCACGGTCCTCGGCGCGCTCTACATCTTCGGCGTACGGCGCGGGCTGAGCGGGAAGCACCTCGAGCAGGCGGCGAACGCCTGTCTCGGCCCGATCGCCTCGGTGACGCTCGTCATCGGCGCGGGCGGGATGTTCGCGGCGGTGCTGAAGAAGACCGGCGTGGGCAGTGCCCTGGCGCACCTGCTGGGCAACGCCGGGGTGCCGACGCTCGTCCTGGCGTTCGTGCTCGCCACCGCGCTGCGGGTGGCCCTCGGGTCCAAGACGGTCGCGATCGTCACCACCGCGCCCATCGTCGCGCCGCTCGCCGCCCAGTCCCACTTCGGCCAGGCGCAGCTGGCCCTCGTCGTCATCGCGATCGCCGCCGGGGGAACGGTCATGTCGCACGTCAACGACGCGGGATTCTGGCTGATGAACCGCTACTTCCGGCTCACCATCCCGCAGACGCTGAAGTCGTGGACGGTGATGGAGACGCTGATGGGCGTGATCGCCTTCCTGATCGCACTGGTCATCAGCCTGTTCCTGTAAGCAGCGAGAAACGACCGCGGGGGCCGCTCACCGGCCCCCGCGGTCGTTCGGCCTTAGTCGAGCTGGATGTAGTCCAGCTCCGCGTAGCCCGTACCACCGGAGAAGTACGGAGCGCCCTTCGCCAGCCGGATGGCGTTGTATCCGGCGTGCAGGTCGACCGTGGTGGCGACGGTGGAGCCGAACTGCCCCCATCCGGCCGTGGGCGGATAACTGACGGTGTGCCAGGCGCTGCCGTCATAGGCCAGCCCCTGGGTCGAGGTCGCGCCGGTGCCGTTGGCGTATCCGATCGTCATCGTGTACGTGCGGGCGGTCGGCACGTTGACGATGAAGTCCACGTAACTGTCGGTGCGCGGGTCTCCGGTGTTGTCGATCCGGCCGACGTAGCCGCCGGCCGAGGCGGTGCCGCCGGTGAGCCGCTGCGCCCGGAAGACCGAGGCGTTCTCGGCCTCGTAACGGTGCTGGTAGGCGGGCACCCCGCTGACGGGCTCGACGACCAGGTGATAGGCGCTGTTGGCGTCCATGTTCGGCACGGTCACGGTGATGGTGCCATTGGTGACGTTGTACGTCGCCGTCGAGATGTCGGTGGGCGCGGTCACGGCGGTGAACCGCCCCGAGGCCGGTGTGGATTCCAGATGCACCCGGACGGTCTGGCCGAGCGCGGACAGGCCCGAGACGCGCACGGAGTTGGTGCCCGACGCGTTGCCGAAGGCCACATCGGCGATCTTGCGGGTGGGGTCGAAGGAGGCGCACCCGTCCAGGCCGGTCTGGTCGGCCGGTGTGGTGGTGACCATGTTCCCGGCCATGTCGCCGTACCACTTGTACAACCACCAGCTGCCGGTCGGCTGGTTGTTGGTCACGAGGCCGTTGACGGTGCCGTACTCGTACCAGAAGGCCCGGTCGGCCGACTCGACGCCGGCCCGCTCGAACTTCGCGATGTAGCTGGACACGCGGCCGGGCACATCGACCTCGTTCGTCCACGCGTATTCGTTGATGGAGATGCGCCGCGGGCTGATGCCGAGCGACGACTCCATGGCCCGGTAGGCCGCGACCTCCGACGCGATGTTGGCGGCGTTCCATTCGTGCCAGCTGACGACGTCGGGGAGCGCGCCCCGGTCCCTGGCATAGCTGAGGAACGACTGCATATAGGAGGCCTTCCAGGAGGACAGGCTCGGGCCGACGATCGGGGTCAGCGAGTCGAGGGAGCGCACCTCCTGGTACGTGCGCACCCAGCCGGCGTTGAAGTCACCGGCGCTCGCGGTGTTCCAGGTCCCGTCGGGCTCGTTCCAGAGCTCCCACCCGGCGATGTTGCTGACCGAGGTGGCCGCCAGACGTTTCTTGACCATGGTGTCCACCTTGGACAGCCAGTCCGTCCAGCTCACCCACTTGTACGGGAAGTCGGGGTAGATGTCGGGCATCCGGATGAACTCGGCCGCGCCGACCCGGTCGGCCTGCGGCGCGACGAGCAGCGAGTCGCCGCCCGGCGGCTGACCGTTCGGCTTCTGGCCGACTCCAGGGGCGGGCTGGGTGAGGGTGTTCATCGCGATGGGCAGCAGCGTCGAGTCGGCCGGCCGGTTGTTCTCGGCGAGAGCGTAGAGGCCGCCCGACGCGACATGCGTCACGGGCCGGTACGGTGCCGCGGCGTTCACCACCAAGGTCGTTCCCGCCGCGTGCGCGGGTGTGACCGGGCCGGCCACCGCCAGTGCGGCGGCCGCCAGCGCCGCCGTGACGGCGGCGCGGAGTGTTCGCTGGTACATCGGGTCCTCGCTTACTGGAGATCGCGGCGTGGACATCCCATACGGGTGACCGAGAGGAAACTCGGAAATCGATTGCCCCAGAGGCTAAAAGCCGATTATCGGGTCGTCAAGAGCGCTTTCAGCTCGATTTCACGCTGTGCGGGGCACCCTCGAGAGAGAAAATTGGTAAGGAAAATTTCGGAAACTAGGAAAGTCGCAGCCCCGCAGCTGCTGAAGTCGCGGACGGGGGTTCGCGGGATTCCCGTGTCAGGCGAGGGGCGGTGCCGCGCGCAGGCCTGCCTCGGCATGGGCGACGGCCGCCGGATGACCGAAGAGCCCCGGCAGACCGCCGCTGTGCAGGAAGATCGTCTTGCGGCCCGGCACCACGCTGCCGTCGGCGACCGCGGCGATCAGGCCGGCGAGGGCACGGCCCGTGTAGATCGGGTCGAGCGCGATGCCCTCCGTGCGGCCGGCGATGTACAGCGCCTGAGCGACCGGCTCGGTGAGCTCTCCGTAGCCGGCGCCCACCTGCTCGCGCCGGATCCTGAGGCGACCGGCCTCGACGGCGGCCGTGGCGTTCGGCGCCGCCAACTCGGCGACCGCCGGCGCCGGGTCGTCGAGCGCGCCGCAGTCCACGCCGAACACACGCTCGTCGCCGAGAGCTGCCACGAGACCGGCCATGGTCGCGCCGGATCCGACCGCGACCACGACCTCGTGCAGGTCCGGGGCCTGCCGCAGCAGTTCGTTCCCGCACTCGACATAGCCCCGGGCGCTCAGGGCGCTGGATCCGCCGAACGGGATCAGCGCCGGGACGGCGCCCCTGCCCGAAAGGTCGTCGGCGACCTCCCGGGCGGCCTCGGCGAGATCTTCATGGGAGACGTCGCCGGCCCAGACGACGCTCGCGCCGAAGAGACCGGCCAGCGCCAGGTTCCCGGAGCCGGACCGTCCCGGCCGCCCGGCGAGGACCAGCACCGCGTCCAGGCCCGCCCGAGCGGCCGCGGCGGCGGTCAGCCGGGCGTGGTTGCTCTGCGGCGCGCCGGTGGTGACGACGGTGTCGGCGCCCTTGGCGAGCGCGTCGCCGATCGTCCACTCCAGCTTGCGGACCTTGTTCCCGCCTCCGCCGAGGCCGCCGAGGTCGTCACGCTTGATCCACAGGTCGCCCGGCTGGAGGCCGATCGCCGCCGCCAGCCGCGGCGCCTGCTCCAGCGGCGTCGGCCAGGTCCCCAGCGGGAACCTCGATCCCGATTCGGCCATCGTGGTCCTCCCTCCCCCCGACACCTCCCAGAGTGGACCGCGGGAGCCGCCGTGTCCTCGGCAGGGGAGCGGTCAGGCCGTGATGGGCGCGGCCAGACTCTGCTTGACGCTCCGGCTCAGCTCATCGGCGATGATCTCCGCGGTGTCCGTGGCGAGTCCGTCGAGCGCCACCTTGGCGATCACCGCGGGATCGGACTTCTCGGCCGTGATGCCGGTGGTCATGTCGGTCTCCATGTAGCCGACGTGCAGACCGGCGACCTGGATCCCCTTGGGCGCGAGCTCCTGGCGTACGGCGTTGGTCATCGCCCATTCGGCGGCCTTGGCCGCGGAGTACGCGCCGGAGGCCGGGATGTGCACCCAGGAGAGCACGGACAGGACGTTGAGGATGGTGCCGCCGCCGTTGGCCTCGATGACCGGCGCGAACGCGCGGATCACGCCCAGCGTGCCGAAGTAGTGCGTGTCCATCTCGCGCCTGGCGTCCTCGACGTCGCCGTCGATCAGGGACGACCTCGTGGAGATGCCCGCATTGTTGATCAGCAGGGTGGTGTCCGGGGCCAGCCGGGCCGCCTCCCGTACGGATGCCGGATCGGTGATGTCCAGCCGCAGCGGCACGGCGCCGGGCACGTCCACCGTCTCGGGCCGCCGCGCGGCGGCGTACACCTTGGCTCCACGGTCGAGGAGCTGGGCGACGAGATGCCGGCCGAACCCCCGGTTGCCACCGGTCACGACCGCCACCGAACCTTCGATCTTCATGACTTCCCCTCTCGTAGGCGGCGGCTCACGCCGCCATGTCCAGGACCACACGGAATCGGGCCTGGCCGGACAGCATGCGCTCGTAGGCCTTGGGAGCCTCCGCCAGCGGCACGACCTCGGTCATCGGGCGGATCCCGTGGCGCTCGCCGAAGGCCAGGTTGTCCTCGTTCTCGATCGACGACCCGGTGAGGCTTCCGGTGACCGTTCGCGTGCCGAAGATCAGGTCCGCGGTGCCGACCGTGATGGGCGTGGCGCCGGCCCCGACGACCACCATCCGGCCGCGCGGTTCGAGTCCGGGGATCAGTCCCGACATCGAAGCGCCGTCGGCGGCCGTCGCGATGATCGCCGCAGCCCCGCCGAGCCGCCGCAGCTCCGCGCCCGCGTCGGTGGCCGCGCTGTCGATGTAGTGGTCGGCGCCGAGCCGCAGCGCGAGGTCCTCCTTGGCGGTGCCCCGGGCGACGGCGGCCACCCGGTAGCCCAGGCGGCGGGCGTACTGCAGGCCGAGGTGGCCGAGGCCGCCGATGCCCTGGATCGCCACGAGCGCCCCGGGGCGCGCGTCGGCCTGCCGCAACGCCGTGAACGTGGTCAGGCCGGCGCACAGCAGGGGTGCGGCCTCGACGGCGGTGAGGCCGTCCGGGACGCGGACCAGCCCACTGCTCCTGACCACGACCATCTCGGCGTACCCGCCGTCGACGGTGGTGCCCGTCTGCGGCTGGTCTTCGCAGTTGACGAAGTCGCCGCGCCGGCAGCGGTCGCACTCACCGCACGGGCCGCCGAGGAAGCCGACTCCGACACGCTCGCCGACGTGCCAGGCCCGGACGCCGGGGCCGACCGCGTCGATGACTCCCACGACCTCGTGACCGGGAACCACGGGGCGCTCAGGGGCGGGGCGGTGACCCTCGACGGTGACGACGTCCGTATGGCAGACGCCGCACGCCTCGACCCGGACGCGCACGTGACCCGGCGGAGGATCCGGCACCTCCCGCTCCACGAGCGCGAAGTCGTGCGCCCCCGTCACCTCGAAGGCCCGGTAACCGGCCATGCCGCTCTCTCCTCGTGTCGTCTGCGGCGCCGGGCGGGTCCGCCCGACTCGGTAAATATGACCGGTCGTCTTAAGCGTGTCAAGCGGCCCCCACCTCGGTTGACAGGACTGAGACGACCGGCCATATTGATTCCGGAGGTGGGCCGGTATGGGCAGGCGGGGCGTACGCGAGGAGATCGTCGAAGCGGCACTGGAGCAGTTCCACGTCCAGGGCTACAACGCGGCCGGCGTGAAGGTGATCACCGATGCGGCGGGCGTGCCGAAGGGGTCGTTCTACAACCACTTCGACAGCAAGGAGGCGCTCGCCGTCGTGGCCCTGGAGCGGTACGGCGCCGGGCGGCCCGATGAGCTGACCAGGGGAGAGGGAGAGCCGCTGGCCCGGCTGCGCGCGCACTTCGAGGCGCTCCGCGACGGCGTCGTGCGCTACGACTTCACACGCGGGTGCCTCATCGGCAACTTCGGCACGGAGATCGCGGATCACAGTGACGTCATCCGCGAGGCCGTCCGGCAGAGCCTCGCGCAGTGGACGGACGCGATCGCCGCGGTGCTCGCCGAGGCCCGCGACGTCGGCACCCTCCGCGCCGGCCTGGACCCGCCGGCCACGGCGGGCTTCATCGTCAATGCCTGGGAGGGCTCCCTCATCAGGGCCCGCGCCGACCGCTCCGCCGACGCCTTCGCCTCCTTCTTCACCCTGGTCTTCGACGCCCTCCTCGCCAAGGACAGCCCCGAGGCGCCCTGAGAGGTCGTCGACGCCGGGCTCGGCCCGCCGCGGGTTTCACTCGAAGACGATGACCTGGCGTCCGACGATGTCGCCGCGGCCCAGGGCTTCGAGGTTCTCGTTGATGTCCTCGAGCCTGACTTTGGTGACGTTGTGCTTGATGAGGCCGGCTTCGGCGAGGGAGAGCACCTCGACGAGGTCCAGGTGGTTGCCCCAGAAGGAACCGAGGTAGGACAGCTCCGTGCCCACGAAGGGGAACTGACGGTGCTCGACGCGGTCGCTCATGAGGCCGACGGCTGCCAGTGCCCCTTCGGGGCCCAGCAGGTCGAACCCCATTGAGATCGACGCTTCGCTGCCGACGCAGTCCAGGATGGCATCGATTGTTCTCCGGCCGGTCAGCCTCTCCAGTTCGTCCTGGATGGCCGCGGTGGACCTGTCCCTGACGTTGATCCCGTGGTCCGCGCCGTTCTCCTTCGCCACGTCCAGTTTGCTGTCCGTACGCGCGAGCGCCACCACGGTCGCGCCGCCTCCGAGCAGCTTTGCGTATTGGACCGCGTAGCTTCCCAGCCCGCCGATGCCCGTGACCGCGACGGTGCGGCCGGGGCCGAGCTTGCCTGCGTCCCGGAGCTTCCTCATCCCTCGGTACGGGGTCATGCCCGCGTCGGTCATGGGGGCGAGGAGCTCAGGTGCTTTCGCGGCGTCCTCTGAGACCGGGATCGCATGGCGGTACTCCACGGCCATGTACTCGGCGAAGCCTCCGGGAGGGCCGAAGCCCACCCATCGGCCGTTGCCGCTGCACAACTGCTCGTTGCCTTCGCGGCACTGCCGGCACGTGCCGTCTCCCCAGCTGGGGTTGACCACGACCATGTCGCCCTCGGAGTAGCCCACCGTGCTCGGTACGCCGCCACCCAGTCCCGCCACTCGGCCTGTGACCTCATGACCGGGGATGTAGGGCAGGTCCACCGGGAACGGGCCCTTGAAGTAACCGTCGAGGAGCTGGTAGTCGCTCCGGCACATGCCCGTCGCGGCGACCTTCAGGAGAATCTCGTCCGGCGCGGGCTCGGGGACGGGTACCTCCTCGATTCGAAGGGGCTCCTGGTATCCGTACATCCGGGCTGCTCGCATCTGCATCACGCGTGCCTCGCTTTCGCTGACAAGCGGAAGGCGGCTCGGGCCGTGCAGCGTGGGCAGGAATCGGGTTCCGGCGTCGGTCCCCCCGGCCGCCGCTTCGGATTTCACCATGTTAATGGCGCTGTGCTGGGCGATCGGCGGCCGGGTGTGGTGGCCGCGCGCTGTTGGGCAGAGGGGTTTGGCTGACCTGGAAGGTATGGCGCTGGACGATGAGCGCGCCGCTTCGCGGGTCGAACGAGGGCGCAATCGGGTGAATATCGGGCGGTCATACCATGGATTCATGGCCATCGCAACAACGAGTCCCGTGACAGGTGAGGTCCTCAGGAGGTTCGACGAACTGACTCCTGAGGAACTCGAGGACAAGCTCGCGCGGGCGGCGGCAGCGGCCGCCTCGTACCGGCTGACGAGCGTCGAGGAGCGCGCGGGGTGGCTGCAGCATGCGGCCGACCGTCTGGAGAAGGAGGTCGAGAGCGTTAGCGGGATGATCACCACGGAGATGGGCAAGACCTTCCGCGCGGCAGAGGAGGAAGTGGCCAAGTGCGTGCACGGGCTGCGCTTCTACGCCGCCGAGGGCCCCGCGTTCCTGCGGGACCTGGACCGTGACGGCGGGCGCGTGGGCGCGAAGCAGACGTTCGTGACGTACCAGCCGATCGGTGTGGTGCTCGCGGTGATGCCGTGGAACCTGCCGTTGTGGCAGGCCATGCGGTTCGCCGCGCCTGCCCTGATGGCGGGGAACGTGGGCCTGCTCAAGCACGCCTCGAACGTGCCGCAGTGCGCCTTGTACCTGGAAGAGCTCTTCCGCGACGCGGGCTTCCCGGACGACGTGTTCCAGACCCTGCTGATCTCCGCGGGGAGGGTGGAGCAGGTGCTGCGCGACCCGCGAGTGGCGGCCGCGACGCTGACGGGCAGTGAGCCGGCGGGGCGGTCGGTGGCCACCATCGCCGGCAACGAGATCAAGAAGGTGGTCCTCGAGCTCGGCGGCTCCGACCCGTTCATCATCATGCCCTCCACGAACCTGGAGCGGGCCACCGATGTCGCGGTCAAGGCGCGGTGCCTGAACAACGGGCAGTCCTGCATCAACGGCAAGCGGTTCTACGTGCACCGGGACATCGGCGACGCGTTCATCGAGATGTTCGTGGCGAAGATGAGCGCGCTGGTGGTGGGCGACCCGATGGACGAGGGCACCGACGTCGGCCCGCTGGCGACCGAGTCCGGCCGGCGGGATGTGGAGTCCTATGTCGACGACGCCGTCGGCAAGGGCGCGACGGTGCTGCTGGGCGGCGAACGCCCGGACGGGCCCGGCTGGTTCTACCCGCCCACCGTGCTGACCGGCATCACGCCGGAGATGCGCATGTACCACGAGGAGGTCTTCGGCCCCGTGGCGCAGGTGTGGACGGTGCCCTCCCTGGAGGAGGCCCTGCGGGAGGCCAACGGCCATCCCTACGGCCTCGGGTCGAACCTGTGGAGCGAGGACGAGGCCGAACGCGAACTCTTCGTCCGCGACGTGCAGTCGGGCATGGCCTTCATCAACGGCAACACGACCAGCTACCCCGAGATCCCCTTCGGCGGCGTCAAACGCAGTGGCTACGGACGCGAGCTGTCCGACCTCGGCATGCGGGAGTTCATGAATGCCAAGACCGTCTGGATCGGCCAGGACGCCTGAACCCCTCGAAACGGCGGCGGAACGATGACCCATGCCGGTATCGCCGCCGCGCGTTCGAGCACCACGCAACTGGCGGAGATCATCCACCAGGTGGACGACGAGCAATGGGACCTGCCGTCCGCGTGCGACGGCTGGCGCGTCATCGACGTGGTGGCCCACCTCGCGGCCCTCGCCTCCGAGGCGGTGGACCCGCCACCGCCCGACCCCTCACTGCCGAAGAACCGCGAGCGCTACCACGACCTGCGCGTCGACGAACGCCGTGGCTGGAGCCACGCCGAAGTCCTCGACGAGTGGCGGCGCAGCACCCCTCGGCAACTGGACCTGCTGGAAGCGGCCCAGGAACCGCCCGGGGCCGACGAGCCCGTCGAGGTGCCCGGGCTCGGGACGTATCCGCGCCACCTCCTGGCGAACACCATGGCGTTCAACGTCTTCTGCCACCTGCGCAACGACATGCTCGCCCCGAACGGCCCGCTCCCGTTCACCCTGCCGGAACCGACCGACGGCCTGGTCGCCCCCGCCATCGAATTCATGCTCGCCGGCCTCCCCCAGATGCAGGGGCCCGAACTCACCGCCACCGTCCGTCGGCCCCTCGTCCTCGACCTGACCGGGCCGGGCGCCACCACGGTCACCATCCTCCCCGCGACCGGGCCGGACGGGCAGCTGACCGTGGTACGCGGTGCGGACGCCACCACCCGGGTCCACAGCACGGCACTCGACTTCATCGCGTGGGCCACCACCCGCAAACCCTGGCGCGACCACTGCCGCATCACGGGGGACGCGTCCGCCGCGACCCCGTTCCTCGACTGCCTCAACATCATTTAGCAGAGGGCTGCCTGGGCCCGCTCAAAGGTGCCGTACATCGTTGCCCTCGCGATCGCGTGGCTGAACAGGAGGAACTCCAGATAGGCAGGGGTCGATGTCTCGGACACCTCCAGTTCTTCCACGCCGACGGCATGCACCACGAGGAAGTAGCGGTCCGGGCCGTTGCCTGGAGGCGTCGCCGGACCGAGATACCTTCTGTAGCCGGCGTCGTTGGCCAGCGTCACCGCACCACCGGGCAGATCCCTGCCGTCTCCCGCCCCGGCCGGAAGCTCGGTCACGGAGGTGGGCAGATTGGCCACAGCCCAATGCCAGAAGCCCGAGGCAGTAGGCACATCGGGGTCGAACATCGACACCGTGAAACTTCGCGTCTCCTCGGGAAAGCCGGACCAGCTCAGCTGCGGTGAGACGTCCAATCCGCCCGCTCCCAGGATGCCGCTCACCTGCTCACGGGCCAGTTGCCCGCCGTTGGCCACGGACTCCGAGGTCAGTGCGAAGGTCGTGATCGGCGGCATGAAATCGTAGGGGCCATAGGGTTTGATCATGGCGATCCTTCGGAGACGCCGAATGGGGTCAGCCGCCGAACAGTCGCCGGCGTGATCGATCGACGGGTATCGAGTAGGCCCGTGTTGCCGCGCGGGTCGGGAAGGCATGCCCACCTTCAGCGTAGCGAACCCCGACGGCACCACCGCCAATGACTTCTCCGTGATCAATGAGATCGTCCGCGAGCCCTGAGCGTGGCTCAGCGTTCGACGAGGGTGAGGGCGAAGGAGTAGCGGCTGGCGCGGTAGACGTGGCAGCCGTACTCCACCGGGCGGCCCTTGTCGTCGTACGCGACGCGGGTCATGGTCAGCAGGGGGACGCCGCGGCGTTCGTCCAGCAGCCGCGCCTCGATGGCGGTGGCCCCGCGCGCCCCGATCGTCTGGTTGGCGATGCGGAGGTTGACCCCTGCCGTGCGCAGCATCTCGTACAGCCCGCGGGCGGCCAGGTCCTCCGCCGTCAGCGCGACGAGGTCGACGGGGAGGTAGTTGGTGAGCAGGGCCAGCGGCTCGTCGCCGGTGAGCCGGAGCCGGCGCAGGCGCAGGACCTCAGTGCCGGGGGCGACGTCGAGCTCCCGGGCCACCTCGTCGTCGGCGGGCAGGGTGCCGAGCTCCAGCACGCGGGTCGAGGGGCTGCGGCCGGAGGCGAGAAGGTCGTCGTAGAGGCTGGTCAGCTCGATCGAGCGCCGCACCTGCGCCTGCACGACCTGGGTGCCGACGCCGCGCTTGCGGACGAGCAGGCCCTTGTCGACGAGGTGCTGGATCGCCTGCCGGATCGTCGGCCGGGACAGCCCGTAGCGGTCGGCCAGCAGGATCTCGTTCTCCAGGCGGCTCCCGGGGGGAAGGCCGCCGTCGCGGATGGCCGCCTCGAGCTGCTGCGCCACCTGGAAGTACAGCGGGACGGGGCTGGTGCGGTCGACCGAGACCGCCGGCCGGTGCACGGCCGTTCTGTCCATGGTGCGCCTCCGGAATCCCCTGGTAAGCCCGCTCACCGGCAGCGCCGTCAAGCTGTGACATCACGATGTCCGGACAAGGTAGCCGTCAGGCGGGCTCCGTCGCACATCGCGCCGTCCGGTGGCCGTCCTCTGGTAAAAGCTATTACCTCCTAATGTCAGGACAAACTCTTGACATGGGATGAATTCCTGCGGAGGCTGGATGCCACGACGGTGAACGAACCGCAACATCGTCGTCACGCCGGGGTCACCCGGCGCGGTTTCCGAGGAGCCGACGTTCCGGAGGTGCAGCCGCTCCGTGAGTCCGCACGATCTGATCACCATGGGACGGGTCAGCGTGGACGTCTACCCGCTCCAGGTAGGCGTACACCTGGAGGACGTCGAGACGTTCGGCAAGTACCTCGGTGGCAGTCCGACGAACGTGGCGGTCGCGGCCGCGCGGCACGGCCGCCGCACGGCGGTGATCACCCGGACCGGGGAGGACCCGTTCGGCCGGTACATCCACACCGCGCTGCAGGGGTACGGCGTCGACGACCGGTTCGTCACCGCCGTCCCCGGGCTGCCGACGCCGTTGGCGTTCTGTGAGATCTTCCCGCCGGACGACTTCCCGCTGTACTTCTACCGCTACCCCAAGGCCCCCGACCTGGAGATCCACTCCGACGAGCTGGACCTGCCGGCGATCCGCGCGGCGCGCGTGTTCTGGGCCACCGTCACCGGCCTGTGCGAGGAGCCGAGCCGTACGGCGACGCTCGCGGCGCTGGCCGCCCGGTCCCGGCAGCGGGACACCGTGCTCGACCTGGACTACCGGCCGATGTTCTGGTCGTCGCCGGAGGAGGCGAGCGGCTGGGTCGGCCAGGCCCTGGAACACGTCACGGTCGCGGTCGGCAACGTCGAGGAGTGCGAGGTCGCCGTGGGGGAGCATGAGCCGTACGCGGCGGCGGAGGCGCTGCTGGACCGCGGCGTCCGGCTGGCGATCGTCAAGCGCGGGCCCAAGGGCGTGCTGGCCGCGAGCCGCGCGGACTCCGGCGAGACGGCCGTGGTCGAGGTGCCGCCGGTCGAGGTGGAGGTCGTGAACGGGCTGGGCGCCGGCGACGCGTTCGGCGGGGCGCTGTGCCACGGCCTGCTCGCCGGCTGGGACGTCGAGCGGACCGTACGGTTCGCGAACGCCGCCGGTGCGATCGTCGCCTCCCGCCTCGCCTGCTCTCCGGCGATGCCCACCACCCCCGAGGTCGACCAGCTCGTGGCCGGCGGCCCGGTGCCGCCCCAGCCCCCGGAACCCGGCGGACCCGTGCCGCGCGCCCCGGAACCCGGCGGACCCGCAGCGCACGCCTCGGAAACCGGTGGCCCTGTGCCGCCCCAGGCCCCGGAAAGGGCAGCGGATGATCATTGAAGCGTTCGCCGACCGGGTCGCGGCGCTGGCCGAGATCCGGGCCTCCCGGCCGGAGGCGGTCGCCGAGGCGGCCGCGCGGCGGGTACGGCGCGGGTCGCTCCTCGGACCGAACGGCCGCCTCATGCTCGTAGCCGCCGACCATCCGGCGCGCGGGTCCCTCGGCGCCGGTGACCGGCCGCTGGCCATGGCCGACCGGCGGGACCTGCTCGAACGGCTCTGCCTCGCCCTCGGCCGTCCCGGGGTCGACGGCGTGCTCGGCACCCCGGACGTCATCGAGGACCTGCTGCTGCTCGGCGTGCTCGACGAGAAGGTCGTGATCGGCTCGATGAACCGCGGCGGCCTGGCCGGGTCGGCGTTCGAGATCGACGACCGGTTCACCGCCTACGACGTGCCGGCCATCGCCGGCCAGGGCCTCGACGGCGGCAAGATGCTGCTGCGCATCGACGACGCCGACCCCGCGACCGTCCGCACGCTCGAGTCCTGCGCCCGCGCGGTCTCGGAGCTGGCCGCCGGCCGGCTGATGGCCATGGTCGAGCCGTTCATCTCCCGCCGGGCCGACGGCCGGGTGCGCAACGTCCTCACCCCCGACGCCATGACGCGCGCCATCGCGATCGCCTCCGGGCTCGGGGCGACCTCGGCATACACCTGGCTGAAGGTCCCGGTCGTCGAGGACATGGAGCGGGTGATGGCCGCCTCGACGCTGCCGGCCCTGCTGCTCGGCGGCGAGGTGCCCGACGACCCCGACGCCGCGCTGGCCGGCTGGCAGCGCGCGCTTCGGCTGCCGACCGTCAAGGGCCTGGTCGTCGGGCGCAGCCTGCTCTATCCGCCGGGCGACGACGTCGCCGGCGCCGTCGACGCCGCCGTGGAGGTACTGGGATGAAGCACTACCTGCCCGCGGGCAGCACCGGCAGCCCGCCGTACGCGCTGGAGGTCACCCCGGAGACCGCCGGCTGGACGTACTCGGCGCTGCGGGTCCTCGAACTCGACGGCTCGCACACGTTCGACACCGGCTCGTACGAGACGCTGGTGCTGCCGCTGTCCGGGTCGTGCCGGGTCGCCTGCGACGGCGAGACGTTCGAACTGCAGGGGCGCCGCGGCGTCTTCTCCCGCGTCACCGACTTCGCCTACGTTCCGCGCGACGCGTCGGTCACGGTCACCGGCCGCGGGCGGTTCGCACTGCCCGCCGCCCGGTGCGAGAACCGGCTTCGCGCCCGGTACGGCCCGGCCGAGGACGTCCCCGTCGAACTGCGCGGGGCGGGCCAGGCGTCCCGGCAGGTCAACAACTTCTGCACGCCGGCGGCGTTCGAGGCCGACAAGCTGATCGCCTGCGAGGTCATCACGCCCGGCGGCAACTGGTCGTCCTTCCCGCCGCACAAGCACGACGAGGACCGCCCCGGCGAGAGCGTGCTGGAGGAGATCTACTACTTCGAGGTCGCCGCCGCCGGGAGGTCGGCCGGGGTGGGTTGGTCGGGTGAGACTGGGTCGGCCGGGGTTGGTCGGTCGGGGGAGACTCGGCCGGCGGCCATGGCGTACCAGCGGGTGTACGGGACCGCGGACCGGCCCATCGACGTGCTCGAAGAGGTGCGCACCGGCGACACCGTGCTGATCCCGCACGGCTGGCACGGCCCGTCGATGGCGGTGCCCGGGTACGACCTGTACTACCTCAACGTGATGGCCGGGCCCTCGCCGGAGCGCGCGTGGCTGATCTGCGACGACCCGGCCCACGCCTGGGTGCGCGGCACCTGGGAGGGCCAGGAGACCGACCCCCGGCTGCCCCTCAGCTCGACCACCGAGAGGGAGACATGAGGCTGACCGTAGGACAGGCGATCGTCCGGTTCCTGGCCGCGCAGTGGTCGGAACGGGACGGTGTGGAGCAGCGGTTCTTCCCCGGCTGCTTCGGGATCTTCGGGCACGGCAACGTCGCGGGCATCGGGCAGGCGCTGCTGGAGGCGCAACGGACGGGTGGCCCCGATCTGCCGTACTACATGGCGCGCAACGAGCAGGCGATGGTGCACGCTTCGGTCGGGTTCGCGCGGATGAAGGACCGGCTGCAGACGTTCGCGTGTACGTCCTCGATCGGTCCGGGTGCGACCAACATGGTGACCGGCGCCGCGCTGGCCACGATCAACCGGATCCCGGTGCTGCTGCTGCCCGGTGACATCTTCGCCACCCGCGCGACCAATCCGGTGCTGCAGGAGCTGGAGGACCCGCGGTCCTACGACGTGTCGGTCAACGACGCTTTCAGGCCGGTGTCGCGGTACTGGGACCGGATCAACCGGCCCGAGCAGCTCCCGTCGGCGCTGCTGGCCGCGATGCGGGTCCTCACCGACCCGGTCGAGACCGGCGCGGTCACCCTCGCGCTGCCGCAGGACGTCCAGGCCGAGGCGTACGACTGGCCGCAGGAGCTGTTCGCGAAGCGGGTCTGGCACATCCCGCGGCCGGTTCCCGAGCCCGCGGAGCTGGAGCGCGCGGTCGCGCTGCTGCGCGGGGCCGAGCGGCCGCTGATCGTCGCGGGCGGCGGCGTCACCTACTCCGACGCGGCGGGCGACCTGCTGGCCTTCGCCGACGCCACCGGCATCCCGGTCGCCGAGACGCAGGCGGGCAAGGGCTCGGTGCCGTGGGACCACCCCTGCGCGGTGGGCGGCGTCGGGGCCACCGGCACGCCGGCCGCGAACGCCCTCGCCCGGGAGGCCGACGTCGTCCTGGGCGTCGGCACCCGCTACAGCGACTTCACCACCGCGTCCCGCACCGTCTTCGCCCACCCGGACGTACGGTTCGTCAACCTCAACGTCGCGCGGTTCGACGCCCTGAAGCACTCCGCCGTCCCCCTGGTCGCCGACGCGCGGGCGGGGCTGCGCGCGCTCACCGAGGCCCTGGCGGGCCACCGCGTCGACGCGGCGTACGCCGAGCGCGTGCGGCGGCTCGCCGAGGACTGGGGGCGCGTCGTCGACCGGGCGTATCACCTCGGGCACGGGCCGCTGCCGGCGCAGACCGAGATCCTCGGCGCGCTCAACGAGCTCGCCGGCCCGCGCGACGTCGTCGTGAACGCCGCCGGCAGCATGCCCGGCGACCTGCACATGCTCTGGCGGGCGCGCGACCCGCGCCAGTACCACGTCGAGTACGGCTACTCCTGCATGGGGTACGAGATCGCTGGCGGCCTGGGGATCAAGATGGCCGACCCCGGCCGGGAGGTCTTCGTCCTGGTCGGAGACGGGTCGTACCTGATGATGGCCCAGGAGATCGTGACAGCGGTGTCCGAAGGGATCAAACTGACGATCGTGCTCGTGCAGAACCACGGCTTCGCCTCGATCGGCGCGCTGTCCGAGTCCCTGGGGTCGCAGCGGTTCGGCACGAGCTACCGCTACCGCAACCCGGAGACCGGGCTGCTGGACGGCGATCCGCTCCCCGTCGACCTGGCGGCGAACGCCGCGAGCCTCGGCGCGGACGTGCTGCGCGCCACGACCGTGGAGGAGTTCCGCGCCGCGCTCCAACAGGCGAAGGAGGCGAAGGCCACGACCGTGGTCCACGTCGAGACCGATCCACTGGCGCCGGCACCCGACTCGGGCGCCTGGTGGGACGTCCCGGTGGCGGAGGTCTCGGCCCTGGAGAGCACCCGCAAGGCACGGGCCGACTACGAGGCCGCCAAGGCCGCGCAGCGTCACCATCTCGGAGGCGACGCCGCCCCGACCGAGTGAAGACGGAGAGACGCGATGTTCAGACCAGACAGGCGGGCGGGCATCCTCGTCGCGGGGCTCGTCCTCGCCCTGAGCGCGTGCAGCAGCCACGGCGGCAAGAAGGCCCAGGAGACGGCGGAGAACCCCGCCGCCGGCCACGCGAACACCCCCCGCATGAAGATCGCCCTCGTCACGCACCAGCCGCCCGGCGACACGTTCTGGGACATCGTCCGCAAGGGCGCGCTGGCCGCTGCAGCCAAGGACAACGTGCAGCTGATCTACTCCAACGACCCGGACGGCGACAAGCAGGCCACCCTGGTGCAGAACGCCATCGACAGCAAGGTCGACGGCATCGCGGTCACCCTCGCGCATCCGGACCCGATGGCCGGCGTCGTCAAGAAGGCCGTCGCCGGCGGGATCCCGACCGTCGCGATCAACGCGGGCCTGGACCAGTGGCAGAAGCTCGGGATCCTCCAGTACTTCGGCTCCGACGAGAGCGTCGCCGGGGAGAGCGCGGGCAAGCGGCTGGGCGCCGAAGGGGCCAAGCACGCCCTGTGCGTCCTGCACGAGCAGGGCCAGGTGTCCCTTGAGGCGCGCTGCGGCGGCCTGACCAAGGGCTTCTCCGGCAAGACCGACAAGGTGTACGTGACGGGGACGAACATGCCGTCCGTGCGGTCCACCATCGCCGCCAAGCTGAAGCAGGACAAGAGCATCGACCGGGTCGTCGCCCTCGGCGCCCCCTTCGCGCTCACCGCGCTGCAGTCGGTCAAGGACGCCGGCAGCACCGCCAAGGTCGCGACGTTCGACATGAACCCGGCCATGGTCAAGGCGGTGCAGGACGGCCAGATCGAGTGGGCCGTCGACCAGCAGCCCTACCTGCAGGGCTACCTCGCGGTCGACTCCCTGTGGCTCTACAAGACGAACGGCAACGTCATCGGCGGCGGCAAGGCGACGCTGACCGGGCCGTACTTCGTCGACAAGACCAACGTCGCTGCGGTCGCCAGGTTCGCCTCGCGTGGTACGCGGTAGCGACGGTGCCGGGGCCGGGCCGACACCCGTCCCCGGCGCCTTCGAGCCCTGGAGGTGCTCATGAGTCACGCAGTGCGCGTCGGCGAGGCCCCGCCGTCCGTGCCGGACGAGCGGCTCGCCCGCCGGTCGCCGCTCGCCCGCCTGCTGGCACGGCCCGAGATCGGCTCGCTGGCCGGCGCGGTCGTCATCTACGTCTTCTTCTTCGCCGTCGCCGAGCCGTTCCGTGGGCTCGACTCCCTGGCGACGATCCTGTACGCCAGCTCCACGCTCGGCATCCCGGCGGTCGGGGTCGCGCTGCTGATGATCGGCGGTGAGTTCGACCTCTCGGCGGGTGTGGCCGTGACGAGCGCGTCGCTGGTCGCCTCGATGCTGAGCTTCCAGCTGACGATGAACGTGTGGGTCGGGGTCGCCGTGTCGCTGCTGCTGGCCCTGGGCGTCGGCGCGCTCAACGGCTACCTGGTCATGAAGACCGGGATTCCCAGCTTCCTCGTGACGCTGGCGACGTTCCTGATGCTGCAGGGCCTGAACCTGGCGATCACCAAGCTCATCACCGGGAACGTCGCCAGTCCGGACATCTCCGATATGGACGGCTTCGGGGCGGCGCAGAAGGTCTTCGCCGCCGAATGGGACATCGGGGGCCTGTCCCTGCGGATCAGCGTGCTGTGGTGGCTGCTGTTCGCCGCGATCGCCACGTGGGTGCTCCTGCGGACGCGCGTCGGCAACTGGATCTTCGCGGTCGGGGGAGCGCAGTCCAGCGCGCGGGCGGTCGGCGTCCCGGTCAAGGGCGTGAAGATCGGCCTGTTCATGACGGTCGGCTTCCTCGCCTGGTTCACGGGCATGAACCTGCTGTTCTCCTTCAACACCGTGCAGTCCGGCGAGGGCGTCGGCAACGAGTTCCTGTACATCATCGCGGCGGTCATCGGCGGCTGCCTGCTCACCGGCGGGTACGGCTCGGCCGTCGGCGCCGCGACCGGGGCGTTCATCTTCGGGATGACCACCCAGGGCATCGTGTACGCCGGGTGGAACCCCGACTGGTTCAAGTTCTTCCTCGGCGCGATGCTCCTCTTCGCCACCCTCCTCAACCTCTGGGTCCGCCGGCGAACGGAGGCCGCACGATGAGTGACATCCTGACGGAGACGCCGCTGGTGCGTCTCACCGACTGCGAGAAGCGCTACGGCAACATCATCGCGCTGACCGGCGTGTCGCTCGAGGTCCACGCCGGCGAGGTGACCTGCGTGCTCGGCGACAACGGCGCGGGCAAGTCCACGCTGATCAAGATCATCGCCGGGATGCACCAGAATGACGCCGGCACATATGAGGTCGAGGGCGAGCGGGTGCGCTTCGCCTCCCCGCGCGAGGCCCTCGATCGCGGCATCGCGACGGTGTACCAGGATCTGGCCGTCGTGTCGCTCATGCCGGTATGGCGCAACTTCTTCCTCGGCTCGGAGGTCCGCAAGGGCGCTGGCCCGCTGAGCCGGCTCGACATCGGCTTCATGCGGCGCACCACCAAGACCGAACTGGCCAACATGGGCATCGACCTGCGCGACGTCGACCAGCCCATCGGCACCCTGTCCGGCGGCGAACGCCAGTGCGTGGCGATCGCGCGGGCGGTCTACTTCGGCGCGAAGGTGCTCATCCTCGACGAGCCCACCGCCGCGCTGGGGGTCAAGCAGGCCGGGGTCGTCCTGCGCTACATCGTGCGCGCCAAGGAACGCGGGCTCGGCGTCGTCTTCATCACCCACAACCCGCACCACGCCTACCCGGTCGGCGACCGCTTCCTCATCCTGAACCGCGGCCGTCCGCTCGGCGACTACACCAGGGACGAGATCACCCGGGAGCGGCTCACCGCGCTCATGGCAGGCGGCGAGGAGCTCGAGCAGCTCAGCCACGAACTCCAGGGCGCCGCCGCCACCGACACCGAACTCGGCAAGGTCGCGCAGGAGCTCGAGCACGAGGTCGCCGAGCTGTCGGCCCGGCCGATGCCTCCCGAGCGGCCGGCTCCCTGAGGCACGTAGGGGGTGTCCGGTGGATCTTGTTCGTAGCGAGCCGGACGGAGATCCACCGGACACCCCCTGGAGACCCCGCTGGGAGCGTCGCCGTTTCCGCCCGCCCGGAAACGGCGATCTTCCGGCGATCGACGAAGGAGGAACAGTGGAGGCCGGTTCGCGGGAACGGGTGATCGGCGTCGGGGTGATCGGCGCCGGTTGGATGGGGCACGCGCACGCCCGCGCGTACGCCAGGCTGCCCCACCACTATCCCGAGCTGCCCGTACGGCCGCGCCTGGCGGCGGTGGCCGAGACCGTGCCCGCCCAGCTGGCGGACTTCGCGTCCCGGTTCGGCCCCGACCGCCGCTACACCGACTGGCGGGACCTCCTCGCGGATCCCGAGGTCGAGGCGGTCAGCGTCACCGCCCCGAACGCCCTGCACCGCGAGATCGGCGTGGCGGTCGCCGAGGCGGGCCGCCACCTGTGGATCGAGAAGCCGGTCGGCCTCACGGCCGGGGACGCCCGCGCGGTGGCCGAGGCCGTGGCCAAGGCGGGGGTCCGGTCGACCGTCGGGTTCAACTACCGCAACGTCCCCGCCGTCACCCGCGCCCGCGACCTCATCGCCGAGGGCGCCATCGGCACGCCCACCCACGCCCGCGTCCACCTGCTAACCGACTACGCCGCGCATCCCGCCGGCGCGCTGACCTGGCGGTTCCTGCGGGAACACGGCGGCTCGGGCGTGCTCGGCGACCTGGCCTCCCACGGCGTCGACCTCGTCCGCTTCCTCCTCGGCGACCTCGAGCGGCTGGTCGCCGACACCGCCGTCTTCGTGCCCGAGCGCCCGCTCGCCACCCCTGGCGGCAGCCACTACGCGGTCGTCGACGCGGGCGGGCCCGTCGGCGCGGTGGAGAACGAGGACTACGTCTGCGCCCTGCTGCGGACCCGTGGCGGGGTCCGGGTGACCTTCGAGGCGGGCCGCGCCGAGGTGGGGGAGCAGAACACCTACGGCTTCGTCGTCCACGGCACCACGGGGCTGGTCGGCTGGGACTTCCGGCGCGCGGGTGAGCTGGTGGTCTCCGCCGGCGGGGACTACCAGAACCAGCCGGCGACCACGGTGTTCACGGGCCCGGGCGACGGCGAGTACGCGCGCTTCCAGCCGGGCGCCGGCATCGCGATGAGCTACGACGACACGAAGGTGACCGAGGCCGCCGCCTTCCTGCGGAGCGTGGCCGAGGGCGTGCCGCACGGCGCGACGATCGAGGACGCCGTCCGCAGCGCCGAGGCCCTGGAGGCCATGGAGCGGTCCGCCGCCACCTCCGCCTGGGTCGATCTGTGACCTAGGCGGCCACGGTGACGTCGGTGAAGGGCAGCAGCCGCTCCGCCCAAGGGAAGACGCCGAACCACAGCAGCGCGACCACCGCCGCGATCAGCAGCACCGACACGGCCAGTTTGGCCGGTCGGCGGCCTGGCAGTCTGGCCCAGATCCAGGGGTACATCTCAGGTCCTCTCGGTCCGGCGGAGAACGGCGGCTACGGGTGGCGGAACCGGCCCAGCTCGGCGGGCCACCCCGTCTTCTTGGCCTGTTCGCGGCTCAACTCGGCCTGCACGACCAGCCGCTGGTAGTTGTCGAACTTCGGATTGCACGTGGTCAGGGTGAGCAGCCGCCGGGTGGGCCTGCCTCCGGGATGGTCCGGGTCATGGTCGACGACCTCCACCTGGCTCGGCCGTACGACCCGGAGGCGCAGCACCCGGTAGACGAACCAGCCGCTACGAGTCTCGACGACGATGAGGTCGCCCGGGCGCAGCCGGTCGAGGTTCCAGAACACCGAGGGAAGCCGGTGCCCGGCGATCGCGAGGTTGCCGACGGCGCCGGGACGGTCGCTCTTCGGGTAATGACCGGGCCCCCTGGCCAGATCATCTTGCGAGACCCCCTCGACGACCTGCCACTTCTTGCGCAGCCGTGGGATGTACAGCCGGCTCACCGGCTGGCCGGGGACGGGCTTCGCATCCGCCGCCCACGCCCGGGTCAACTGCCTGTCCAGCCGATGCTGCTCCCGGTCGAGGGCCCACCACCCGCCGAGGAACTCATGGGCGCCGAACAGCAGGACCACCAGCCCCAGCGTCAGCATGACCTCGCCGGCGACATAGGCCGCGCCGCGGCGGACCGCGGGTGCCGCACCGGGGTCCTTCCCGCTCCTCCGCGGTACGGCGGTATTCGGGGAACCAGACCCCACGATCGCTCCCTACGTGAAAATGAACAAGGTTAACTGGCGATTAAAGCGCGAAGACGCCCAGGCATAATCACGAACGCGGGTCGCGCCGTTCAGCGGATTCGCCATGATAATAACGGCGTGATGAGTACGTCATAGTCAATCAAATGAAAGGCTGCACGTCGAGCAGGTCGACTTGGAATCCGCCAGCCCTTCCCCCGCAGAAGGTAACCGAATAATGAGCAATTCGAACGCTGAGTCACCCTTGCATTGGCAGTCTTCGGTACGCGCGCTCACGAGTCTCGGCGCGGTGCTTTTGTTCGCCGGAGCCATGCTCGACCTGGCCGCGCTCCTGGGCGGCCGGCCGGCGGCCGCGACACCGCGCCCGGCTCCGACGGCGGCCGTCGTCGGGGGGTACCTGGACTGGGCCCTGCTGGACACGATCCGCGTCGCGGCACCCGACGCCGCGAAGGCGCCGGCCGAGCCGTCGGTCACGGTGAGCGACGGCGCCCGGCGGCGGCCCGACGGAGGCTTCCAGTTCGTGGCGGCCGGGGGGTCGTACGACACGGGCTCGAAGGCGGCGACGGTCCACTACCGCGGAACGGTCACGCTGGCCTATCCCGACGACACGGTCGTGATCGCCGATCCCACGGTCGTGCTGAGCGCGTCGAAGGCGGTGCTCCGCGCGGACGTCGACGCCGTCACCGCCGGCCCCGCAGGAGGGGCGAGCCCCACCGCCACGCCTGAGACGACCGCGAGCCCGGGCGGGACCGCCCGGCAGGCGGAGATCGGCCGGCTCGTGACGTACGGCCTGCCGCCGGAGACCTCGTCGCGGACGATGACCTGGAGCCAGGTCCCGGCGACGCTGACGGCCACCGGCGCGCGGGTGCTGCCCGACACCCGGGAGGGCGGCAGCCTCGGTTCGCTGACGATCGCCGCCACCGTGCGCACGAGCGTGCCCTCGTCCGCCGCCACGCGGGCGAAGGCCCTGGCCACGACGGGCTCCCCGACGACGACACCGAGCCCGACGGCGACGTCCCCGACGCCGTGCCCCACGGACACCACCGGCACGTCCGCCACCCCGACGGGAAGCCCGTCCCCGACCGCGACGAGCACCGACTGCGCGTCGCCGGACCCGTCGCCGTCCTCCTCGACCGATCCCGGGAACTCGACGACCTCGGGGAACAACGGCAGCCTCGCCAAGACCGGCAGCAGGATCGTTCCGATCATGCTGTTCGGGACCACCCTGAGCGTGGTGGGCGCCGGGACGATGCTGGTCGCGCGCCGCAGGGCGGTCGCCGCCGCCCGGAGCTGACCGGACGCGAGAACGAGACCGGCGGCCGCCCCCATCCGAGGGGCGGCCGCCGGTCCCGTTCGCGGGTCAGCCGAACCGGCCGTGCACGTAGTCCAGCGTCCTCTGGTCGGTGGGGGACTCGAACACGCGCCGGGTCGGCCCGTACTCGACGATGCGTCCCGGGGTGCCCTCCTCCGCGAGGAAGAACGCGCACTCCTGCGACACCCGCTGGGCCTGCTGCATGTTGTGGGTGACGATCACGATCGTCACCTCATCCGCGAGCTGCTGAATCGTCTCCTCGATCCGCCGGGTCGAGGTCGGGTCCAGCGCCGAGCAGGGCTCGTCCATCAGCAGCACGTCCGGCCTGATGGCCAGCGACCGAGCGATGCACAGCCGCTGCTGCTGCCCGCCGGACAGGGCGCCACCGGGTGCCCGGAGCCGCCCTTTCACCTCACGCCACAGGCCCGCCTTCGTCAGGCACTCCTCGACGAGCCGGTCCCGTTCGGATCTGCCGAGCCGCATGCCGACGAACTTCGGCCCGGCGAGCACGTTGTCGGCGATGGACATCATGGGGAACGGATTGGGCTTCTGGAACACCATGCCGATCCGCCGGCGCGAGTCGGTGATCCGCTGCCCCGGGCCGTAGACGTCGACCCCGTCGAGCAGCACCTGGCCCGACATCGACGCCGACGGCACGAGCTCGTGCATCCGGTTGAGGATCCGCAGGAAGGTCGACTTCCCGCAGCCGGACGGGCCGATCAGAGCGGTCACCATGCCGGAGCGCACGGCGAGCGAGACGCGTTCCAGCACCTTGTTGTCACCGAACCAGGCCGAGATGTCACGCGCCTCCAGCGCCGAGCCGGCGGAGGAGCCCTCCGGCGGCCCGGCACCGGCGTCCGCGTGCGCTGTCGCCGTGTCGGACGGAGTCGTGGTCGAGGGATTCACGGTCCCACCTCGGTATTCGTGGTCAGGTGTAAGTCAGGGTCGGGGGCGGGTGCCGTCCGCGGCTTCGCGGCCGTGCCGAGCCGGCCGCCGGAGAGGGCGACGAACCGGCGGACGGCGGCGATGCAGTCGATGTGACGCAGGTACGGCGCGTAACACCGCGCCACCACCTCCCCGTCGCCCGCCTCCAGCGCCCAGATCCAGCGGCCCGTCGGCTGCCGCGTGACCGTCGGCGCGCGTTCCTTGACGACCGCGCGCACCCATTCGAGGTGAATGGAGCAGTCGGCGTGGTTGTCGAAGGTCTTCGGCGAGATGGCGAGCACCCGATTGTTGCTGCTCAGTAATCTCCATCGATATCGACCGTCTCTTCCCGCGCGAATGTGAAACCCCGCCACTTACGTCTCCCTCAATGAATTCGCTACCCGCGCCGGTCGCCGCCGCAAAAGAAATCCCGTGAGAGGGTCGAGGATCAGCCCATGTCCTCACAGCACATTCGGCAGCAGTCGGGCGGTGTTCTCATAGACGTTCCACACCACGGCCGCGAGGAGCGGGATCGCGGCCAGGTGGGTCTGCCATCGCCCCCACCGGACGCGCGACCAGGTGATGGCCGGCGCCAGTAGGGCGAGAGCCTGCGACCACAGCACCAGCGGCAGCAGCGCCGCCGGGTCACTCGCCATGGTCTTGTCCGCGTCGGCCTCCACCGACGGCGACCCGGCCGTCTGCTGTACCGGGCTGGTCTGCCAGGCGTCGACGTAGATCGCCTTCGTGGGCCACAGCGGGTCGTCGGCGGTGGCCAGGATGAGCCGCGCCCCGCCGGCACCGACCGGCTGCGGCAGCGGATCGGTGTCGTGGCGGACCCGCTCGACCCGGTAGGGCACCATGCCCTGACCGGTGTAGACGGTGAGCGGATCGCCGGGGCGCAGGGCGTCGATGGTCCGGAACGGCCCGCCGTACGCGGCGCGCCGGCCCGTGATCACCGCGACTCCCGGCTGGCCGGGAAAGGCGGTCGCCGGGCGGTGGCCCGGACCGTTCATCAGGTCGCCGGACGCGGTGCCCTCGACG
This sequence comes from Actinoallomurus vinaceus, assembly GCF_039542055.1. NCBI lineage: Bacteria > Bacillati > Actinomycetota > Actinomycetes > Streptosporangiales > Thermomonosporaceae > Actinoallomurus > Actinoallomurus vinaceus. Next base: position 413,947 of record NZ_BAABHK010000003.1, on the reverse strand, counting down.
ACGACCTGGCGAAGCCTCAGGCCCGGGATGTCGAGCACGGCGATGGGGGTGCCGGAAGGCAGCCGCCCCCCGGTCCGGGTGACCGGCCCGACCGGCGCCGTGGCCTGGGCGAGCCGGTGGCGGAAGTTCTTGTACATGACGCTCTGCGCGCGGCTCTGTGAGATGCCGGAGAAGGCGAGCAGGTAGACCACGAACCCGAGGAACAGCAGCGACAGCAGTCCCAGGGCGGAGACCGCGACGTCGTGCCGCGCCGGCTGGCTCGGCGCCTCCCGAGGGGCCTGCTCGGGCCCGGGCGCGACGGGCTCCGGCGCCTTCTCGCCGGAGCCCTCGGGACCGTGCTGCGACGCGACGAGGGTGGTCACGAGCGCCCCGGAACCCGCGCCAGGGCGGCCCTCAGCAGGCTCCCGGGCCGCCGGAGGTCGCGGACGACCAGACTCGCCGCCCCGGCCAGCAGGCCGAGGCCGAGGAGGACCGGCAGCGCGAACCGCAGCGACGAGGCGACGGTGGGCCGTCCGCGCCGGGCGAGGGAGTACCGCGCCGGTGTGATCGAAGGCCCGGGATGCTGCGCGGCCCCCGTCGGGGAGGCCGTCGTCGCGGATGTCGTCGTGGGCGTCGCCGAGCCGGCGGTCAGGGGCCCGGAGCCGCCGCCAGCGCCCGAACCCGAACCGGAGCCGGAGCCGGAGTGATGGCTGTGGCTGGGGCTGGGCTTGGGCGCCTTGGCCACGGCCTTCCGTACCGCGGCCGCCGCCGCCCTGGTCTGCGCCTTCATGGCGGAGGACAGCGGGAGGTAGCCGGCGGGCAGGTCACCGAGCTGGGTGCCCGGCACCTGGCCCGCGCCCGCGGCGTGGTCGAGGAAGGTGCCGAGCGCGTTCGCCTTGGCCGAGGTCAGCCCCGACGTCGGCACGGCGGAATAGGTGACGTTGGTCAGCGGGTAGGCGTCGGCGGGCAGCCGGCCGAAGTCGACGCTCTTGGTGATCTTGTCGCTGCCGGTCACCATCGCGCCGACCGCCGAGGTCATCGCGGCGGGCGTCGGAGCGACGAAGGCGCCGCGGGGGTTCTTCACCTTGGCCATAGGGATGTTCAGCGGGACGGCCTCACTGGTGTCCAGGAGCCCGAGCAGGAAGCGTCCGCCGATCGACTGCGCGGTGTCCGCACCCTGGGTGCAGGCCCCGGTGCTCGGGTCGGTCGCCGGGCCGAGACGGGTCAGCGGGAGGCGGCCGATCAGCGCCTGGGCGACGGCTCCCACCGACGACGCGGTCGGGTACTTGTCCTGGACGGGAGCGTACGTGCAGGTGCCGACCTTGTCCGTCAGGCCGTCGCGTAGTTCGAGCGTGTCCTCGGGCAGGGTGATCCCCTTGTAGTACGTGCTCACGTGCATGTCCCACGGGTCGGGCCTGCCGTCGAGGAACGCGCGCGCGTCAGCGTCGGAGCCGATCCAGCGGGTCAGGTCCCAGAGCAGGTCGGTGCCCCCGCCGAGCAGGATGGGGTTGCCGAGGTTGCCGGCCCGTTCCGGCAGTCCCGGGTTCAGCGCGCGCAGCTCCGGATCCGATCCGAAGTTCGTCGGGTTGCCCGTCGTCGCCGGATTGTTGCTCCGTACGCCGTAGGACTGGGTGAGGACCTTGGCCAGCAGTCGCGCGTTGAGGTTCAGCCCGGTGACCTGATGCCCGTTCGCGTCGTCGAGGAGGAACCCGATGCCGAAGCCCGAGATCGCGAGGGGCGCGTACGTGTGCGCCCGGGTCACGTCGCCGCCCAGGGGCCGTATCGTCAGCGCGGCGTCGGCCGCGCCGTTCTTGAACAGATCACGGGCCTGCGGCTCACCGTTCCGGTTGTAGGCCACGTCGACCCGGTTCTTCTGGCTGCACAGCTTCGGCTGCCAGGCCTCCATCACGCGCTGGGCCGCCGTCCCGCCCTCGACGGTGGTGTCGGGATTGCGCAGCGAGCACATGGACGGCGTAGGGGCGAATGACAGCGGCACGACCACCTTGTGGTCCCAGTTGTACGAGCTGAAGGCGTCCGATCCCGGATCGTCGTTGAAAGAGCCGTCCAGGTAGCCCAATGTGGGCACGATGACGAGGGAGCAGGCGGGCACCTCCGTGCCCTTCGCATCGGTCTTACGGGTGCAGCCCAATTCCGGCAACTGCGTAGCCGTGCGGATCTCCATGGTCGCGCGCCCGCCGCCATCGGCACCCGTGATGCCGTAGACCTCATTCGATGAGGGGTTGAGCTGATAGACCACGAGAGGGTTGCCCTTGGCGTCCCGAAAGTCGGAGTGACCGCTTTGGAGGTTGCCGTCCTGGTCGATGGACCAGTACTCGCGGTTGAAGAAGTAACAGTCGTCGCGGCTCGGCTCGGTGCCCCGGCACTGCATGACCACCATGGCGTTGAGCGTGTCTTTCGCCTCCGGCTGAGGGCTCGTCTGCGGGAAATTCCCTTTCCACGACACGTCGAGCGTCTGGTAGACGAGGTCTCGCGTCTGGCTCACCGTGATGCTGCCGTCGACCGAGCCCAGCTTCCAGGGAACCGTCACGGCCGACGACGCCGCCGTCGCCGGGGGCAACGGAGCCGCCAGCGTCTGAACGCCCAGGCCGATCGACACCAGACCGAGCAGGGCGAGCACGAGCGCCATCGCCCGCCGGCGGGCGCTCGGCCTCGGCCTCGGGCCGCGAGGCGGCAACGTGGACACGGAGACCTCCGGGCAATTGAATGATTCGCGATACCCGCCGAGGGGGAGGCGCATGGTGTCGCTTGTATTTCGGGGTTTTGACAGCAAGATCGTAATAGGCGGCTCGCGGGAAATAATGGCATCGCCGCGATAAGAGGGCGTACTGGAAACGTATCATACGGAAACAAGCGGTAAAGCGCCTGCTTGGGGCAGGTTAATACCAACTGAGGGGTTTCGCTCGGAGTGGCGGGGACACGTTACGGATCGCCGATGTAACTGAGCGCTTTTGTGGGCAGCCGAAACGCGAGGAGGATCCGCCGCCGTCGCCGGGGTTCGTCCATTCAGCCAACGGCGGGTAAAGGAGCAATGCGCGGCTGCTGACAGCGTAGCGAACCCGGCTTGATGCGGCGTCTCCTTACGTGGTCGCATCGGATGCGCACCCGGCGCGATTTTGGTCCGGGCCACGGTCACTCGACGGAGGTTTTGGCGTGCTGTTCGGCTCGAGAGCGAAACCGATTTGTGTGGGCTTGGGCGCGGCGGCGATTTTCTCGGTGGGGGCGGCGGCGCTCCCCCCGGCAGGAGCGGCCGCGGAGGCCGCGCCCGCCACGGATTCGGATCCCACGCCCGATCCGAGCCGGCCGCCCACACCCCCTGCCGAGACGCCGCCGGCCACTCCGCCGACGAAGACCCCGCCTGCCACGCCGCCTGCCACCTCGCCGTCGACTCCGTCGAACGGCACTGTGACGGCCGGCCCGCACCCCTCCCTGCCCTCGGGCGGCGCGTCGCCGTCACTGTCGATCCGGTTGTCGTTGTCCGCGGGCAGTGCCGCACCCGGAGAATCGGTGACGGCCACGGTGTGGGTGAGCGCTCACGGAGCCGTCGCACGCCATGCGGCCGTGACCCTCTCGGCGCCGGGCGCGAGCGTCGCGGGTCCCGGAGGCCTGGGCGACCTGGGCTCGGCGGGGCGGTCGGTCTCGGGTTCCGTGCGGATCTCCGGCGGCCACGGTGCGGGGTCGGTCACGGTGACGGCATCCGTCAGAGCCGACCGCGCGGGGGTGCGGACGTCATCCCAGGAGATCACCGTGATCGGCCCCGGAGCCGGCGGGGCGGCCGGCGCGGGACTTCCCTCCGGGTTCTCCGCGCCGGGGACCGCCTCGAACGTCCTGCCGCTGATCGCCGCGGGTCAGCCCCGGCTGCCGCTGGTCGCCCCGGCGCCGATCGTCCCGCGGCGGACGGCGTCCGCCGCGCCGATGACACTGCGCGCCGAGGCGTCGCCTCTCGGCCTCGGGCCCACCGTGTACCGGCTGGTCTGCGCGCAGGTGGCGTGGCTCATCGTGCTACTCGTCAGCCTGTCACTGCTGCTGACCCAGGGCCGGCTGAACCACCGGGGGAGGCACGCGGCACACCGTCGCGGCCGCTGAGGGCGGGGCGGGGACCGCCCTCAGGGGCACCCGTGGTCCGGCGCGGGTCAGGGGTTGCCGCAGCCGTCACCGCGGGACAGGGAGCCGAAGCCCTGCCCGACCACCGCGGCCTGGCCCGCCGCCGAGCAGGTGAAGCCCTGCGGGCCGAAGACGCTCGCCAGGCGTGCCGGAAGGACGCCGTTGTCCCGCTTGGCCACCGCGTACACCGGCCGCTGGTACTCCAGCGGGAACCCGGTGTTGAAGACCTCCTGCCCGGCCGGATCGGTCTTGACCGGAGCCACGACGGACCCGTCGTCGGTCTTGATCCCGCCCAGGCGCAGGTACTTGCGCAGTTCCGGGCAGGACCGCCCGAGCCGGATGAACGCCGGGACGGACGCCGGTGTGATCACGTTGCGCGCGAGCGTGCCGAAGGACGTGCCGTCCCTGCCGGTGCCGACACAGGAGCCCGGCTTGGTGACGCCGATCGCGGACAGGAAGAAGTCGCGCAGCTCCGATCCGCTCGGCGGGAGCAGCGGGACGATCTTCGCGGTGGACGTGCCGCCGACCTTCTGCCACGTCCGCGCGGTGCAGGTGTAGATGGCGGCCAGGTCCGCGGTGCTCAGCCCGGCCGGCGCGTTGGAGACGGAGCCGGCCAGCCAGGACACGCCGTCGTAGGCGTACGGCATGAACGCGAGCGACTCCTCGCCCCCGGCGGCCGGGCGGACCGAGCGGGCGAAGTCGACACACCCGGAGGCGTCGGCCTGCAGGGCCGCGATGCCCTCCGAAGAGGTACGCGGTCGTTCGATCGGCGCGCAGCCGGCCTTCGGGGTGATGGTGGTGGAACCGGTCGCGTCCCACGACGCGAGCTTGTCCGCCGGGGTCGTGGCCTGACCGTTGTAGGTGCCGGCCAGCGCGGTCAGCGCACTCTGGTCGTGGGCGTCGCCCACGCCCACGATGTCGTTGGTCGCCGGGCCCGCCGCCGGATCGGCCACCGCCGGTGTGGCCGGCAGCGCCAGTGCGGCCGCCGCGCAGGCGATCGCGGCCGCCGTCGAAACGCGCTTCAACATGAGCGTCCTTTCTGTGAACGGTGATCCCGGTGATCACCGAGTCGCGGAATCAATGACATGCGTGTTAGATGTCCAAAGGCTGATCATTCGCCGTACGAGGAACGTCGCAGCGCAGTGCTGGAAATGATCCGGGAATCCGGATAAGAAAACTGTGGCGGGCCGCCTGAAAGACGGCCCGCCACAGGTCAGCGAGACGATTCAGCACTGGCCACTAATGGCCGCACCGATCAGTAGCCGCACTGCAGGGTCGGAAGTTTCCCGAACCCGTAGTTCGCGACGACGTTCTGCCCCGCCGTGCTGCAGACGTAGCCGGTCCGGTTGAAGATCGGAGCGAACTTCGACGGCACGGCGCCGCCCACGAGCTTGACGACGTTGAAGACGTTCCGCGTCAGCGTGGTGGAGGTGAAGCCGGTGTTGAGGGACTCGTTGGGAACGGTGCCGTTGATCGGGTTGACGACGGTCCCGCCGGAGTCCTTGACACTGTGGGCCGCCGCCGTGCCCCGCTGGTCCGCGACCGGCGTCTGCCGGCCGTACCAGATGAACTTGGCCACCGAGAACGGGAGCACCGCGTCGTCCGCGCTCTGGCCCGAGCCGAGCGCCAGCGTGAGCTCCCGCGCGTCGTTCTCCTGGATGATCGTGGTCGTTCCCGAGCGGAAGCCGTTGATCACACACGCCCCGGGGCTGATCGCCGTGCCGCCGCCGAGCTGCTGCAGGAAGAACGCCCGGGTGCCGGAGTTGGGGTTGGGAAGGATCGGGACGATCGGAGCGTCCGCGCCGCCGAACTGGTTCCAGTTCGTCTTGTTGCAGAGGTAGATGTCCTTCAGGTCGCCGATGCTCAGCCCGTTCACGACGTGCGAGGTGGTGGTCGAGGTGCCGGCGTAGGTCACCGCGTCCTTCGCGAACGGGATGAACTTCAGGTTGGTCTCACTGGCGTTGGACGGCCGCGACGACCGGGCGAAGTCCAGGCAGCCCGCGGTGTCGTTGTTCAGCGCCGCGATGCCCGCGCCCGACCCGTCGGGCCGGTTGATGCTCGCGCAGCCCGACTTCGGGGTGATCGTCGAGGGCTGGGGCGTGGCGTCCCAGGAGTAGAGCTTGGCGGCCGGGCCGGTCGCGTCGTACGCGGCGGACAGCCCGTTCAGCACGTCCTGGGTCGTGTCGGAGCCGGTGCCGACGATGTCGCCGGTGGCCGGGGCGGACGGCGGGTCGGCGAAGGCCGGCGACGCGGCGAAGGTCAGGCCCATCGCCACGGCACCGATGATCACGGCCGCCTTGTGACTGATCCGCATTTTCGGGTCCCCTTTCAGTCGGACTCACGAGAGAGGTTCCGGATGGTCCTCTCCGGGCTGCGGAATTCGCCCACCAGCAAAATGTCCGGCCGAAATTAACGCGGTGATCTGAATACGGCAACAACAAATGTCCAGGTGGTTAGCCAGTAACCATCAAATTATCGGATGTTCCGAATAACACGACCGGGCGTGTGCGGCGGATATCCCGCCGCACACGCCCGGATTCGAACGTATTTCAGGGTGGCCGGACGTCTTTCGTCCCCTATTCGAGGGGGCAGCGCCCGGAGGGAAGGCTCAGCCCGTGCCGCCTCGACGCATGATGCGGGACAGGGCCGGAGGACCGATCACGGCGCACAGCAGGGAGACCACGGCGATCGCGCCGAGCACGACGGTCATCGCGCCGCCGCCGAGGAAGGAGGAGTCCAGCGACACCGGCCGGCCCGCGACGTCCGTCCCGGTGCCCTTGGTCCCGTACGGCTGGCCGGTCTCCGGGTCGATGCCGGTGGCGTTCGCGGACGTCTGCGCGTTCGGCCCCGCTCCGGCCCCCGTCCCGTTGCCGGCTCCCGCGCCGGTGCCCCCTCCGGCCCCGGATCCAGCGCCGCCACCGCCGCCGGTGCCGGGCTGGTTCGGCCGGGCGGCCTGGCCGCCGCAGTGGGCGCCCGGCGTACCGTCCTCCGGCGGTGGGCAGGGGGCGTGCTCCAGCAGGACGTTGTGCCCGTTCTGCATGGTGGGATTGCCGCACGTCGCCAGGTTGATGTTGGACACGTCGGCGCCCGGGATCCGGCGGATCTGGGTGAACCCGGCCTCGACGAGGTTCTTCGTGAGGGGGGAGTAGCCGATGTTGGACACGTACGACTGCCCCTGGCAGAGGAAGTAGCCGCCGAACCTCGACAGCGTGTTGCCCTTGCCCGTGCTGATCCCGGAATTCGACCCGACGGGCAGCAGGAAGTAGGAGTAGCTGGACAGCGGATAGGCCCGCGGGTCCGAGTAGGTGTAGACGCCGCCCAGATTCTGGGTCAGGTCGCTGTTGATGCGCGCCTGGGTGAGCGCGACCGCGACGTTGGACGCGGTCGGCAGCACGTAGTAACCGCCGTGGTTGAGCACCTTGGCGACGGGGTCGCCCTTCTCCAGCGCGTAGGAGTACTCGACGTACCCGATGGCGCCGTCGCCGTAGCTGGCGTGGATGAAGTTCGACAGGCCGTCCGATCCGGCGAGCGCCTTGGCGCCGGGGAACTGCGGGTAGTTGGACGTGAATCCGCAGAACTGGCCGCCGAGATACCGCTGGCAGAACGGATTCCAGATGCTCGCGTACTGGTTCGCCATCCAGAGTGTGAACTGCGCCGAGGTGCCGGAGCCGTCGGACCGTACGACTGGGATGATCTTCTTGCTGGGCAGGGCCGTGCCGTTGTCGTGGGTGATCGCCGGATCGTTCCAGTTGGTGATCTTCCCGGTGAAGATCTTCGCGATCGTCTCGCCGCTGAGCTTCAGGTTCGTGAACTTCCGGCCGCCGACCTCGATGTGGTAGTGGAACGAGGTGCCGCCGGCCACGACGGGCATGTACGCGTACGACCGCGTCGGCGGATTCTCGCCGGGCGTGACGCCGAACGGGATCTCCGAGACGCCGAAGTCGGTCACGCCCGACTTGAACTGCGCCCGGCCCGCGCTGGAACCGATCGACGAGTAGTTGACGACGAGGCCGTACGACTTGACGTTCGAGATCCAGCGCTCGATCGCGTTCGCGGACCAGGTGGAGCCGGACCCGTTGATGGGCTCGCCCGCCAGCGCCGGGGCGGACGTGCCGAACGTCCACATCGTGGCCAGTGCGAGCGCGGCCGCGGCCCGGATCAGCCGCGCCGGCCACAGGAGACTGCTGCGCTTCATCGATTACCCCTGTTCGGAGTCGGTCGTCGGGACGGCGCGCGACCGCCGCCGCTGCCGGCGGCTCAGCTCGCCCGGTGGCCGCCCGCCCAGGACGCGCGCGGTGACGAACAGCACGAGCACCATGGCGAGCAGCGCCAGCGCGGCCCCGAACCCGCGGGCGATCGCCTCCGGTTCGGGCTTGCGCACCAGGTTGAAGGCGACCAGCGGCAGCGGGACCTGCGGGCCGTTGAACGGGTCGGCGTTGAAGTTCTGCGTGTAGCCGGCGGTCAGCAGCACCGGCGCGGTCTCGCCGAGTCCGCGGGCCATCGCCAGCACGACCGCGGTGGCCAGCCCGGACCGCGCGGTGGGCAGCACCGCGCTCCAGACCATGCGCCACCGGGGCGCGCCCAGGGCCAGCGCCGCCTCACGGAGACCGCCGGGGATGAGCCGCAGCACCACCTCGGAGGCACGGATCACGATCGGCAGCATCATCACCGAGACGGCGCAGGCGGCGGACATCCCGGACTGGCCGAGGCCGAGCGTGACGATGAGCCCCGCGTAGACGAACAGGCCCGCGACGATCGAGGGGATCGCGGTCATCGCCTCGACGAGAGTCCGGACCACCCGGGCCATCCGGCCGCCGACCTCGCTGAGGAACACGGCGGCGGCGATCCCGAGCGGCACGGTGATGGTGATCGCGATGCCGATCTGCTCGAGCGTGCCGACCATCCCGTGCAGGATCCCGCCTTTGGTCAGGGGGTCGTTGGGACCGGTGACCGACAGGTCGGTGGTGAAGAACCGCACGTGCCTGACGGCGCCCCAGCCCCGCTCCGCGGTGAACCCGATGACGACCGCCAGGACACCGACGACGAGGAACCCGGCGGTGTGCACGGCCACCGACACGACCCGGTCGACGACCACGACGCGGCCCCGCCGCTGGCCCACGATCAGCGCGTACAGCGCGAGGAAGGCGATGTACCAGCAGACGACAAAGCCGAGTCTTCCCTTGAGCGGGAGCATCCGCTCGTAGATCAGCCAGACGAATCCCACGGCGCCCATCGCCGCGCCGATCACGGACATGACGTCGTCGAGCTCCCGGCGCCGCAACCGGCGCGGCCGGTCCGGTGGGTCCTCCGCGGCCCGTTCCGGTGCGGAGACACCGGGTGCCGGAGGGTCTGTCGTGGTCGTCATCGGTCTCCTCGTCGTCGTGGCGGGCGGAGCTCGGTCAGATCTCGGTCGCCGCACCCGACCGGGAGCGGGCGACGACGTACGACGCGAGCATGTTGACCGCGAGCGTCAGCAGGAACAGGACCAGGCCGGCGGCCATGAGGCCGGACAGCTGCAGCGGGCTGGACTCGCCGTACTTCAGGGCGATCAGCGACGAGATCGAGCTGCCGCCGTCGTCGAGGATGCGGATCCGCACGTTGAGGAGGAACGACAGCACGAGGAACACCGCGACCGTCTCGCCGAGCGCGCGGCCGAGGGCCAGCATGGTGCCGCCGATGATGCCGCCCCGGCCGAAGGGCAGCACCACGGCGCGGATCATCCCCCAGCGCGTCGCGCCGAGCGCGTAGGCGGCCTCCCGCTCGTACGACGGCGCCTGGGAGAAGACCTCCCGCATGACGGACGTGCAGATCGGCACCACCATCACGGCCACGACCAGACCGGCGATGAAGGTCGTCCCGGCGTACGTCGACGGCTCGTCGTGGGCGGATCTCACCGTGAAGAAGGGGATGAAACCCAGCCAGTCGGACAGCCAGCGGGACAGGCCGAGCACGTTGGGCTGCAGCAGGAAGAAGCCCCACACGCCGTAGATGATGCTCGGCACCGCCGCCATCAGGTCGACCAGCGAGATCAGCGGGCGGCGCCACCGCTGCGCGGCGTACTCGGAGATGTACAGCGCCGCGCCGAGCGAGATCGGGAACGCCACGGCGAGCGCGACCATGCCGATGAGCACGGTGCCGAGGAGCACCGCCGCGATCCCGAACCGGTGGGCGTCGGGCACCCACTGCGACTCGGTGAAGAAGGCGGTCCCCGCCTCGCGCAGCGCCTGTGATCCGCGCATGAAGAGGAAGAGGCCGATCAGGCCCATGACGACGAACACGGTGGCGCCCGCCGAGCGCACGACCACGGCGAACAGGCGATCGCCGGCGCCATGACCTCCGCGCAGTCGGCGCGGATGCTCCCCGGAAGCTGCTGAGTCGGCTGCCGCCATCGGCTCTCCTCGCGACCGTCCTCGGACACGCGGCCGTGTCCGGTGCGCCAGTCGAACAACGCGAATCGACCAAGGCGGGAGGCGATGGCGAACAGCGCCTGACGGGACCGTTTCCTGGGAACGTCTGATCGGACGAAGGCCGTGATCGCCGGTCGGCTCCGTACGATGCGCGAAGAGGTCTCCGTCTACGCTAGAGTTGACTCGCTCGCTGCGGCGGGCATCGGGACGTGGCCTAGCTTGGTAAGGCGTCTGACTGGGGGTCAGAAGATCGTGGGTTCAAATCCCGCCGTCCCGACCACGTGATGTCTCAGGACACTAAAACCCTCCGGCCCTTGTGGGCGCGGAGGGTTTTCGCTTTTCCGGTGGAGTCAGCCGGCTGATCCGTGACGGCCTGGTCCGTCGTGGTGGAAGACCTCCTCCATCGGCGCCCACCACTCTCCTTCGGTCGCCGACGCGACCGGCTGCTGGCACGGATCGGTCAGCTGCCACCAGCGACGTGTCACCTCGTCCTCGGCGAGCCGCGCGAGGTCCGCGGCCAGGTCGTCGCCGCCGTACTCGTAGTAGCCGAACAGCAGGCCGTCGCGGAGGAAGATCGAATAGTTGCTTATGTGCGCGCGGTGCAGCGCGGCCAGCACGTCCGGCCACACCTCGGCGTGCAGCGCCCGGTACTCCTCTTCCTTCTCCGGCCGAAGCCGGATGACGGTGGCGACTCGCCTCATCGGTACTCCTCGTTCAGGCCACGCGGTGGTCGTCGATGGCGTCAGGGTCCCAGTCGATCCCGATGCCGGGTACATCCGGGGGAGCGACGCAGCCGTCCACGATGTCCAGCGAACCGTGTGTGATCGCCTGCAACTGCGGGATGTGCTCGACGTAGATCCCGTTCGGCACGGCGGCGGCGAGGCTGACATGCAGCTCCATGAGGAAGTGGGGGCTCACCTCGATGTTGAACGCCTCGGCGGCGTGGGCCACCTTCAGCCACGGGGTGATCCCGCCGACGCGGGCCACGTCCACCTGGACGATCCCGACCGCTCCGGCGGCCAGGTAGTCGCCGAAGCGCTGGACGGAGTACAGGGACTCGCCGACCGCCACCGGCACGCTGGTCGAGGCGGCCAGCCGGCGGTGTCCGTGCAGGTCGTCGGCGGGCAAGGGTTCCTCGAACCAGGCGATCCCGAGCGGCTCGTACGTCCGGGCGCGGCGGATCGCCTCCGCGGCGGTGAAGGCCTGGTTCGCGTCGACCATGACCTCGAAGTCCGGGCCCACCGCCTCGCGGACCGCCGTCAGCCGCTCGGCGTCCTCGGCGACCGACGGCCTGCCGACCTTGACCTTCACCCCGCGCAGGCCGGCCTCGGCGGATCGCTTCGCACCGGCCACCACCTCATCGATCGGCAGGTGCAGCCAGCCGCCCTCGGTGTCGTAGACGGGCAGTCGTTCGTGGGCGCCACCGGCCATCCGCCACAGCGACTCACCGGTGCGGTGCCCGCGCAGGTCCCACAGGGCGATGTCGACGGCGGCGAACGCCAGCGACGTGATCGCTCCGACGGTCGTCGCCCGCGTCTGGTCGAGCATGAGCCGCCACAGTGCCTCGACCGGACGGGCGTCGTGCCCCAGCAGGGCCGGGGCCAGGTGGTCGCGGATGAGCGACACGACGGCCCGCCCACCGGTTCCGATCGTGTAGGAGTATCCGGTGCCGGACAGTCCGTCGGACGTGTGGACGGTGACGAGCACCGTCTCCTGTTTGACGAACGACTGCATCGCGTCGACGCGGACGGTCGCCGGTTCCAGGTCCACCAGGTGGACGTCGATTCGTTCGATACGCGTCATGTCCTGTGCTCTCTGCGCCGGAGGTCGGTCGCCGCTCACTTGATCGCGCCCAGCGTGATGCCGCTCGTGACGTACCGCTGGAAGAAGAGGAAGAGCAGGACGATGGGGAACGTCGCGATCACGAGACCGGCGAAGAAGGCTCCCTGGTCGCTGACGAACTGGCCCTGGAAGGAGAGCAGACCGACCGAGAGCGTGCGGTTCTGCGGGCGGGTCAGCAGCACGACCGCGAACTGCACCTCGCTCCAGACGAAGATGAGCCCGAGCAACGACACCGAGATGAAGCCGCCCTTGCTGATCGGCAGGACGACGCGCAGCAGCGCGGCCAGCTCTCCGTATCCGTCGATCTTGGCGGCCTCGAGCAGTTCCCGCGGGACCGCGGCGAACACCGATCGCATGATCAGCGCGATCGTGGGCGTCATGAACGCCGCGTAGACCAGCGAGACCCCCAGCACGCTGTTGAGCAACCGGTACCTGCCGAGCAGTTCGAACGTCGGGATCAGCGCGACCACCAGGGGGACGCTCAGCGCGAGCACCATGAGCCGGCTGACCGCGGCCGACAGGCCCCTGCTCGCGCGGGCCAGCCCGTAACCGGCGAGGCTGCCGCAGGTCACTCCGATCGCGAGGCTGCAGAGCGCCACGAGCAGGCTGTTGACGATGTACGTCGACAGCGGCGCGCCGCCGACCACGCCCCGCCAGGCGGCCGTGTAGTTCGACAGCTGCCACCGGCCGCCCAGCCCCAGCGGATGGGCGTAGATGTCGCTCGTCGGGTGCAGCGAGAGCAGCAGCATCGAGAGGAACGGGATCACGGTGATCGCCGTCCAGGCCAGCAGGAGCAGGTAACCGAGGTACCAGAGGGGGCCGCGCCGCCAGGCCGGTCGCCGTACGCGCCGCCTCGCGATCGTCCGCGCGGCCGGGTCGGCGGGCCGGGCCCGCGTCATCGAGGCCGTCATCGCGCGTCCAGGGACCGCTGGCGGAACACCTGCAACACCAGGATGCCGATGGCCCCCACGATCAGTGTCGTCACGACCGCGGTGGCCGAGCCGTAGCCGTAGTCCTGGTCGAGGAAGGACTGCTTGTAGACGAGCACCGGCAGGATGCTCGTGGAGTTCCCGGGGCCGCCCCGGGTCATCGCGTAGATGACGCCGAAGGCGTTGAACGAGAACACCGACATCAACGTGGTGATCGTGCCCAGCATCGGCAGGATGTTCGGCAGGGTGATGCGGAACAGCCGGCCGGCCGCTCCGACCCCGTCGAGCGTGGCCGCCTCGTGGACCTCCGGCGAGATGGTGTCCATCGCGCCCAGCAGGATCAGCATCGCGTACCCGGTCTGCGTCCACACCGCGACGAAGATCGTCGCGTACGGCGCGGTCGACGACGAGGCGAGCCAGGCGTGCCCGTCGCCGAGGCCGACGGAGCCGAGCACGGAGTTCGCCACGCCGGTCGTCGGCTGGAAGGCGTTCGACCAGAAGATGCCCGCGACGCTGACCGGGATGATCACCGGCAGGAACCAGACGACCTTGAAGATCCGCGCGCCGGGGACCTCCCGGCTGATCGCGTTCGCGAGCAGGCATCCGATCGTCACCGTGAACACCACGGTCCCAAGGAAGAAGGCCAGGCTGGTCACGACGGACTGCCGGACCAGCGCATCGTGGGCGAGGCGCCGGTAGTTGGCCAGGCCGCGGTAGGCGACCGAGCCGATGCCGTCCCAGGACCCGAGGCTGATGTGCACGGACTCGGCGATCGGATAGGCGATGAACAGGGCCAGCAGCAGCATGGCCGGCGCGATCATGAAGAGCGGGAAGGTCCGTGGCCTTCGGCGCGGGCGCCGGAGGGCGGCGGGGGTCACTCCGTGGGCGGCCATCAGTCCGAGGCCCCCGACACCTTGCCGGACTGGAGGCTCTCCAGCGCCGTCTGGAACTGCTGCGCCGCCTGCTGCGGGCTCAGTTTGCCGGCCGCGAGCTTCTGCAGCACCGGCACCGCGAACGCCTGCCCGAGCGTGGACGGCACGGTGGAGTCCCAGATGTTGACCAGTCCGACGGACTGCGACAGCTCGAACTGCTGCTGCACCAGGTCGCCGAGGTTCGACAGGCTCGAGGGCCGGATCGAGGTGAACACGGGCAGCGAGCCGCCGCCGGCGACGACGCTGACCTGGTACTTGTCGGTCATGAAGAACTGGAGGAACTTCTTGGCCAGGGCCGGGTTCGCGGCCTTCGCCGGGATCACCAGGGTGTCGCCGTTGAAGGCGTTGAACGGCGTCTTGCGGCCCGGGGTGAGCGAGGGCAGCAGGAACCAGCCCATGTCGAACGACGGCTTGGCCGCCTTCAGATCCGCGTAGGAGTAGTTGCCGCCCTGCAGCATCGCGAGCTTGCCGCTGGTGAACAGCGCCTGGGCCTGCGTGGTGTCCATGCCGAGCATCCCCTTCTGGTAGATGCCCTTGCGCTGCCAGTCCTGGATCGTCTGCAGGACCTTCACGAAGCCCGGATCGGTGTACTTGACGTCCGTGGGGGAGCCCGGCTTGAAGTTCGTGAGCATGGCGGCGTACTGCTCGGGCGTCACCGCGGTGGGCAGCAGCGCGTCGAGCGTGTGGCCCAGGTCGTACGGGCTCGAACCGCCCACGCCGAAGCCCTGGTAGCCGGCGGTCTTGAGCCGGCCCACCATGGCCTCGAAGTCGGCGACGGACGCGATCTGGTGGTCGGCGGGGTCCGGGATGCCCGCCTTCGCGAAGGCCGCCTTGTTGTAGTAGACGGGGGCGATCAGCAGTTCCTCGTAGAGGACGCCGTAGTGGTGCCCGTCGGTCGTGTAGTAGGCGGTCTGGCTCTTGGAATACTTGCTCGCGAGGCCGGCGGCCGTCCAGACGTCGTCGATCTGGGTCAGCTGGTGATTCTTCAGCAGCGCCGACCAGACGCCGGTGCTGCGCTGCAGATAACCGATGTCCGGGGTGGCGGTCGAGCTGAGCAGCGCGACGTTCGGGCCGCGCGAACTGTTGGAGTCGACCCCTTCGAACGTCACCTTGGTGCCGGGGTTGGCCTTCTCGAAGTCCTTGCCGACCTGCTGCATGGCGGAGGCCATCGGTCCGGTCGGGATCTGCACCCGGAGCGACTTCCCATCGCCGGACGAGGCGCCGGGACCGGTGCCACACGCCGGGAGCAGGGCGGCGGCCGCGAGCAGGACACCGGCGACCGCGGTGTACCGGGTCGCCCTGGGGGTTCTAGTGATTCGCACGTGACTCGTCCTTGGGGGAGGGGGACAGTTCGATCGCGATGACGTCGATGAGCGCGCCGGTCGGCGGTGGCACGGTGATGAACAGCTCGCCGAGCGGTTCGTCGTCGGCGCCGTTCGCCTTGTGCACCTCCTCGTTCACGGCGTACGGCAGCGGCTGTTCGGTGCCGAGCAGGCGCACGCCGGTGACCGAACCGATCGGGACGTTGCGGACGATGAGGACGTCGTCCTGCGGGCGGAGCAGAAGGTGCAGATAGATCTGGTCACCCCGCCGGGTGGCCGGGCCGTGGAAGTCGAGGCGCTCGGGCGCCGGCCCGGCGCCGATGATGCTCTCGCCGGCACCTGCCAGCCAGGCGCCGAGGGCCTTGAGCGTGGCGACCTCGGTGGGCACGAGCGACCCGTCGCCTCGCGGTCCGATGTTGAGCAGGAGGTTGCCGCCGCGGGACACGACCTCGCTCAGGTAGCCGGCGAGCATCCGCGGGCTCTTGTAGTCCAGGTCGTCGGGCCGGTACGCCCAGCTCTCGCTCATGGTGAGGCACAGCTCCCACGGGCCGGCCGGCGGCCGGCGCGGCATGCCCTGCTCGGGGGTGGCGTAGTCGCCCTGGCCCGGCAGCCGGTCGTTGATGATCACGTCCGGCTGAAGCGACTTGATCAGCTCGCGCAGCTCCGCGGCGTGCCACTCCTCGGCGGTGCGTTCCCACTCGCCGTCGAACCACAGCAGGTCGATCGGGCCGTACTCGGTGAGCAGCTCGGTCAGCTGTCCCTTGACGTAGTCGATGTACCGCGCCCACTGTTCCGGCGAGGGCCGGCGGTACCGCTCGTACGGGTAGGGGCGGTCGGCGTCGGTGAACGCGGGGTAGTCCGGGTGGTTCCAGTCGAGCAGGGAGTAGTAGACGCCGACGCGGAGACCCTCGGCCCGCAACGCGTCGAAGAACTCGCGGGTGATGTCGCGCCCGTACGGTGACGCCTCGACGGAGAACTCCGAGTGCCGCGTGTGGTACATCGAGTAGCCGGCGTGATGGCGGACGGTGAAGACGACGTAGCGGGCGCCCGCGTCGCGGGCCAGCCGGGCGACCGCCCGCGGGTCCCAGCGCCGGGGGTCGAACTCCGCCGCGCTCGACTGGTACTCCGCGACCGTGACGTCGGCCTCCGGCTCCGTCCGGCCGGGGAGGATCGACTTGCCGACGAGCGGCCACCCGATCTCCAGGCCCTGCCTGCTCGCGTGGTCCCAGTGGACGAACAGCCCGAAGCCCGCTTGGCTGAACCATTCCGGAAGAGTCACGAGGTCGTCCTCTGCGTCCAGGGGGAGGGCTCCCGAAATCGGATACGATACGATTTGATGAGGATGCAGGTCCGTTCCGCCACATGTCAACCAGTGGCCGCGAGGATTTCGCAGCGGTGGCCGCGCCGTACCGGCGAATCGGTGCCCGCTGCGCGATCTCGGACATCGTCGAGGTGGGAGGCATGATGAGTGAGCCGGCGCCGTCCGGACACGCTGACGGCGGAGCCGACCCGGGCGCGGCCGAGCCGGCCAAGGTCAGCGTCCGTGAATCGGTGTTCCAGGCGTTGAAGACGCTGCTGATGGACCACGATCTGGAGCCCGGCGCGCGGCTGTCCATCGACGGGCTCGCACGCCGGCTCGAGGTGTCCCAGACCCCCGTCCGTGAGGCCCTCGCACGCTGTGAGTCGGAGGGGCTCGTCGTACGCCGGCCGAACGCCGGATACCTCGTCGCGCCCCTCCTCGACCAGGAGGGCCTGGACGACCTCTACGACGTCCGCCTCCTGCTCGAGCCGGCGGCCGCCGCCCGCGCCGCCCGGCACGCGACCCCGGACGAGGTGGCCGAGATGCGCCGCACCGTCGAAGAGATGGCGCCGACGCTGCACGGCGACACCTACGAGGCGTACCGCGGGTTCGCGGAGCTGGACGCCGAGTTCCACAACGCGATCGCGCAGGCCAGTCGCAGTCCCCTCATCGCCGACACGCTGCGCAGGTTCCGCGCGCACACCCACAGCTACCGGCTCTACTTCCGCCATGGGATCGCCGGTCCAGCCATCGAGGAGCACCGGGTGGTGCTCGCCGCCATCGAGCGGAAGGATCCAGAGGCGGCGAAGGCGGCCATGCGCGACCACCTCGAGTCGTCACGATCGCGCCTGCAGAGCGCCTACCGCGAATGACACGCCCGGTGCCCGCTAACGCGGATCGGCCGGTCGTACCTCGATGAGCATGGCCTGCTGCGGGTCGAGAGTCGGCATGGGCAGTCCCGCGCGCGCAAGGACGGCGCCGGGGAAGGGGACCCAGTCGCGCATCGCCCGGTCGGCCCACGCGGGAGCGGCGATGTGGTGCATCGACGGGGGCCCCAGGTCGGTCCTGATCCGCACAACGTGGTCGCGGTCCGGCGCCAGACCGGGGAGGCGTACCCGGCCGGACTGGCCCGCGGCGGACGTGACCGTCCGGGCCCAGCAGTACAGCGCGTCGGTCCCGTCACGCGACACGACACCGTGCAGCAGGGTCGCCTCGTCCTCGGTGTCGGCGCGGACCACCCGGCCCTGGTGCAGGAGCGGGCGAAACTCGCGGTACATCGCCGCCCAGGCGGCCATCCGGCCGAGCTCCTCCGCGGAGCAGCGGGTGAGGTCCTGCTCGATGCCCGCGTGCCCGAACAGCGCGGTGGCCAGGCGGAACGACGCGCTGGTCAGTCTCCCCGTGGTGTGCGCCTGTTCCGCCCCGACGTGCGAGCCGATGAGCTCGGGCGGGATCAGCTGGCCCGTCCAGCGCTGGATCGCCTGGCGCTCGACCGGATCGTTGCAGTCGGAGGCCCACACGCGGTCCGTTCTGGCCAGGATCCCCAGATCGATCCGCCCGCCGCCGGCGGCGCACGTCTCGATCTCCAGGGCCGGGTGCCGCGTCTTGAGCGTGTCGAGCAGCCGGTACAGCGCGGTCGTCTGCGCGTGCACGGCGGGACGGTTTGCGCCTCCGGCGTCACCGAACACGGCCTCGAGGAGATCACGGTTGTGATCCCACTTCAGGTAGTCGATCGAGTACCGGCCGACGAGCGTGTCCAGGCGGTCCAGCAGATACGCCCACGCCTCCTCGGCGGCGATGTTCAGCACGTACTGGTGCCGGAAGCCGAGGCCGAGCCCCGACGCCGGCCCGAGGACCCAGTCCGGGTGGGCACGGGCGAGCTCGGAGCCGAGGTTGACCATCTCCGGCTCCACCCACAGCCCGAACTCCATGCCCAGGCCGTGGACGTGGTCGGCCAGCGGCGCCAGCCCGTTCGGCCACACGTTCTCGTCCACGAACCAGTCGCCCAGACCGGCCGTGTCGTCCCGCCGCCCGCGGAACCAGCCGTCGTCGAGCACCACGCGCTCGACCCCGACCTCGGCCGCGCGGTCCGCGAGCGCGAGGAGCCGCTCCAGATCGTGGTCGAAGTAGACGGCCTCCCACGTGTTGAGCGTCAGGGGGCGCGGCCTGGCCGGGTGCTGCGGGCGAGCCCGCAGCAGGTCGTGGAAGCGACCGGCGAGCCCGTCCAGACCACCGTCGGACCAGGCGAAGTAGCAGACCGGCGTACGGTACGTCTCACCCGGGCCGAGGGCGATCTCACCCGGTCTGAGCAGCTCTCCACCGCCCAGCGCGGACGCGTGGACCCCGGCGCCCTCCGGCGGCCGCTCGACCAGGTACCGCTGGTTGCCGCTCCACGCCACATGCACGCCCCACACCTCCCCGGTCCGGAACCGGAATCCCGGCACGCCGGCGACCAGCAGGTACGGCGAGTCCGGGCCCGGCTTGCCCCGGCGGATCTCCCGGGCGTAGCCGCCGAAGTCCAGCGGCCGGCGTTGCGGTGCGCGTTCCCGGCACCACTTCCCGGTGAAGTCGAGCAGCTCGGCCGCCCGCCCGGGCAGGGGCAGGAAGGTCGAGACGCCCGCAACCTGGTAGCGCCCCGCGCCCCCGGCCGTACGGGTCAGCGCCGCGTCGACGGCCAGCACGCCGGACGCGTCGAGCCGGTAGGTGAGCACGATGTCGAGACCGGAGACGTCGTCGGCGAGGTCGACGACGAGTTCCGCGCCGCCTCCCGGGAGCGTCCGGTGCCGTGCGCCGGTGAGGCGCGGCCGGGGAGAGGTCGCGGTGCCGTCGACATGTCCCTCGTGCGCGGGCGTGCCCGACCAGCCCTCCGCCTCCGTCGGCCAGACGGAGAAGCGCCGTGGTACGTCGGGCGCGTTGTTCAGGACCGAGGCCTCGGCGCTGAGAAGAAGCGCCGCGCACCCGTCGTCGGACAGCTCACCGAGGTCCTCGCCCCAGTGCAGCACCCTGGGGACGGTGCCGGTCAGCTCCACGACCACGGCGGTACCCGCCGCGCGCAGCTGAACCACGTTCGGGACATCCATGATCAAGCCTCTTCACCACCCCGGCGCCGTCACCCGGCGCCGCCTCTCCGGACGGACATCGGGCAGCGGTCCCGGGTCACTCCGACCGGGACCACCGACCTGGCTCAGGATCGCAGGACCTCGGCGACGACTGGATTGGCGGGGTCGGACCAGACGTCAGGTGGGACGACGCCGGTTGAGCGGCCGTACGGGTCCAGAAGATGGCCCAGGAGTTTCTCGTGCCGCAGGGTGATCACCCGCTCGGTGATGTCCACCGCGGGGTGCACGGATGCGAGCTGGGTCTCGAAGCGGGGCACGTCTGCCAGCGAGTGCAGGCTCGCCTGCACCACGAGGTTGTTCGGGCCGCTGACCGCCGCGCAGTTCCTGGTCTGGGGCAGCCGTATCAGGGCGTGGCCGATCTCCGGCAGGTCGGCCGGTGGCGCCTTGGCCCAGAAGGTCGCGGCGACGGCCCAGCCGCCGAGCGGGCGGGCGAAGTCGCAGCGTAGGCGTAGCAGGCCGAGTCTGGTGAGTTGGTCGATGCGCCGTTTCACGGTGGAGGCGCTGGTGTCCAGGGCGGCGGCCAGGGAGCGGTAGGAGGCTCTGCCGTCGCGGGCCAGGTGGGCCAGGATCGCCCGGTCGGTGGGGGTGATCTGGCGCGGACCCTGGTCGTCGGGCGGGGGTGCGGTGGTCGCGGTGAGCTGGGCGCGTTCGCCGGGGGCGAGCGCGGCGATCCGCCAGCGGCCTCCTTCGGTGAACATGTGCGTGACGATCCGGGCCCGGACCGCTCTCACGCCCTGGATCGTGGGCAGGACGTCGAGGGTGTGGCGGGACATGGCGGCCAGGTCGGCGGTGGCCACGGTGGCGAGCAGGTCGTACCCGCTGGCGGTGCGCTCGATGGTGACCACGTGCGGATGGCCGCCAAGGGTACGGACGACATCGGCGGTGTCGCCGTGGGCGCAGTCGATCTCGACGAAGGCGACGCACACCTGGTCGAGCAGTTGCCGGCCGGGTGAGAAGCCCACCCAGGCCTCCCCGCGGTCGAACAGGCGGCTCCAGCGCCTGGCCACAGTCACCGCGTCCACCCCGAGCGCGGCGCCGAGCACGCTCCAGGAGGCCCGCGGGTTGAGCTGCAGGGCGTTGATCAGGACGAGATCGTCCTCGCTCAGCATTCTGACGTCATTCTGCACCTCAGCCCACCCTTTTGCGAGTTTGCTGCGTTTTTGGGGCCCTTGCTGGACAGTCTCGCACTCTGGTGGTGCAGGGGCGCGGCAGACGGCAGCGCCCGCGAGCGAAACGGCGAAGACGATGACGTTCGGCTCTCACCAGGACCAGAACGACCAGACGGCGTTCGGCTCCTACCAGGACGAGATCTACGCAAACGGGCTCGGCGGCGTGATGCCGCGCTTCCCGATGACCTACGCGGAACTGGAGGCCCGCGCGCAGCAGGCACTCGCGCCGTCGGTGTGGTCCTACGTCGCCGGAGGCGCCGGCGACGAGCGGACCCAGCGGGCCAACGTCGCGGCGTTCGAACGCTGGGGGCTGCTTCCCCGGATGTTCGTCGGCGCGGCCGAGCGCGACCTGTCCGTCGAGCTGTTCGGGATGAGGCTGCCCTCCCCGGTGTTCATGGCGCCGGTCGGTGTGATCGGCCTGTGCGCGCAGGACGGGTACGGCGACCTGGCCACGGCCCGGGCCGCAGCCCGCACCGGCGTGCCCATGGTCGCTTCAACGCTCTCGGTGGACCCGATGGAGCAGGTGGCCATGGAGTTCGGCGGCACCCCGGGTTTCTTCCAGCTCTACACCCCTACCGACCGCGACCTGGCCGCGAGCCTGGTCCACCGCGCCGTGGCGGCGGGCTTCAAGGGCATCGTGGTCACCCTGGACACCTGGATCACCGGCTGGCGCCCGCGCGACCTGTCGACCGGCAACTTCCCCCAGCTGCGCGGCCACTGCCTGGCCAACTACACCTCCGACCCCGTCTTCCGCTCCCGCCTGCAGCGCCCCCCCGAGGAAGACCCCCGAGCCGCCGTCCTCACGTGGGCGCAGCTCTTCGGCAACCCCCTCACCTGGGCGGACCTGCCCTGGCTGCGTTCCCTGACCGACCTGCCGCTGATCGTCAAGGGCATCTGCCACCCCGACGACGCCCGCCGCGCCAAGGACAACGGCGTGGACGGCATCTACTGCTCCAACCACGGCGGCCGGCAGGCCAACGGCGGACTGCCCGCCCTCGACCTGCTCCCCGCCGTGGTCGAGGCCGCCGGCGGGCTGCCCGTCCTGTTCGATTCCGGCATCCGCAGCGGAGCCGACATCATCAAGGCCCTCGCTCTGGGCGCCACCGCCGTCGGCATCGGCCGCCCCTACGCCTACGGCCTCGCCCTCGGCGGCACCGACGGCATCGTCCACGTGTTGCGCTCACTCCTGGCCGAAGCCGACCTGATCATGGCCGTCGACGGCTACCCCACCCTCGAGGACCTCAACCGGGAAGCACTGCAGCCCGTCGCGTGACGGGCAGGCCCCGGGGCCGGCGGGAGCGACACCGTCAGTGCCCTTGGCGCCGAGTGGCGCGTGCATGCTCGGACCGCCCCGGAAGCGTCTGCTCGTCAGTCCTGGTCCCCCACGAGGGCGGGGGTGGATTCGCTTCCCTGGATCTGTGAGGCGAAATTCTGAAGGAACTCGTCGTCCTCCGGCGCCCTCAACGCCGGGACCTGGCGGTTTCCCTGTATCTGCGAGGCGGCGTTCTGAGGGAGCTCGTCGTCCGTCGGTCTCGTGGCGCTGGCAGAGCGACTCTGCTGCGCCTCCTGGGTGGCGTTCGCCTCACGCCGCCGGGGCGGTCGCGGTTGAGCCGTCTGCCGCGCAGCCTCGACCTTACGCGGCCGGGGCGCTTGCGGTTGAGCCGCCTGCTGAGCAGTTTCGACCTTACGTGGCCGCGGCGGTTGCGGTTGGGCCGCCTGCGGAGCAGCCTGTGTCGCCGCGAAGGCGGGCGCTGCGACTCCGATGGTCACGGTCGCCAGCACGGTGCCGGCAAGAGCCATTTTCTTAAGCCTCATATTTCCCCCTGAATGTGAGTTTTGGCAGGCCGGCGGCTTGCTACCGGCGTCGCCACGCCTTCATGAATTACCCAGGGATTCGGCCTATTCCCAGGCCAGGGGCCGGTTTGGCGAAAAATGTAAGGCTGGTTTTATGATCGGATATACAATATCAAACACTATTGCGACTTCCCTGTCATTCGCGATAAATGACGCAAGTCACGTACCGAATGCCCAGTAGTCGTGGCCGCGAAAAGGACAATAGCTGCGAGCGACCACCGAGACCTCGGCCTTTACCGAGCGTGCTGTCGGCGTGCCGCGGTCGCCGGCCCTGCCGCCTCACTCGCTGCCGGTCGGAGGCGGGGCGGTGCTCTGACGGACGACCAGGCGGGTGGGGACCAGGGTCGTGCCGGGGGCCGGATGCCGGCCGCCCCGGATCTGGTCGAGGGCGCCCTGGACGCAGCGGCGGCCGACCTCGGCGAAGTCCTGGTGCACCGTGGTCAGCGGCGGGACGAACCAGGCGGCGGTGCCGGGGACGTCGTCGAAGCCCACCACGCTGACGTCGGCGGGCACGCGCCGTCCCTTCTCGCCGAAGGCGCGCAGCAGGCCGACGGCCATCTGGTCGTTGGCGGCGAACACCGCGGTGCAGGACGGTTCGTCGGCGAGTTCCAGCCCGATCCGGTATCCCGACTCCGACGACCAGTCGCCGCGCCGTACGGGGGGCACTTCCCTCCCGGCGGACTCCAGGACCTTCCGCCAGGCCGCGGTGCGGCGCTCGGCGGCGAACGACTCCGCCGGGCCGGCGACGTGCCACACCGTACGGTGCCCGAGGTTCAGCAGGTGCTGGACCGCCTGGCGGGCGCCGTCGGCCTGGTCGGTGTCGACCACGCTGTACCGGTCGCCGGCGTCGGAGTCGACCATGACGACGTGGACGTCGGGCGGGAGGGTGAACGACACGGTGTCGAGCAGGTGCGCCTCCATGATGACGATCACCGCGTCGACGGCGAGCTCGCCCAGACGGGTGAAGGCCCCCTGGACGTGGTCCTGGGTCCGGGCGGCGACGGGGATCAACGTGATCGCGTAGCCCTCCGCGGCCGCGTGCGTGGCGATGGCCTCGAGGGTCCTGGAGTTACCGGTCGAACTGAGGCTGAAGAGGATCACGCCGATCGTGCGGAACTCGCCGTACTTCAACGCCCGCGCCGCGCTGTTGGGCCGGTAACCCAGCGTGCGCATGGCCTCGAGGACCTGGTCCCGCGTCGATTCGACGACGCTCGAATGGCCGTTGGCGACCCGGGAGACCGTCTGGGAGGAGACACCCGCGAGGCGGGCCACGTCGGCCATGGACACGCGCTGCTTGCGTCGCCGTCCGACCGGCGCGGTGGGAGGGTCGTCGTGCCGGGACTCACCGGCGTCGGGAGTCGACGAACTCATCGGCGGCTGCTCCTTCTGAACCGTTTCGGCAGCGCCGAAGCCGAGGGTGCGGGGTCGGGACGGCCCTCTCGGACCCTTGACGACCGCTGTGACGGGTGCCACGATACCGCGATAAGTTTACGTAAACATCGTTTCTTCGTCGTCACCCTTTCGCTGTCACGTCCACCGCCGAGATCGCAGGTGGCAAGGGGATGTTACCGGTAACATCCGGGCGGGCGGGACCCGGCGCAGGAGGTTCACCATGGCGGAAGCACAGGCAGTGGTGACGACCCGGGTCCGGCGACCCGGTGGCCGTCGCTCCTGGCGCGGATGGCAGTTCGTCGGGCCTTTCATGGCCATGTTCACCCTGGTCTTCCTGGCTCCGCTCGGGTACTCGATCTACCTGAGCCTCTTCCAGACGAGGCTGATCGGGGGGACCACGTTCGTCGGGATCGACAACTACCGGACCGCTCTGTCGGATCCGCAGTTCTGGTCCTCGTTCGGCCGGATGGCGCTGTTCCTGGTCGTGCAGGTGCCGATCATGTTGTTCATCGCCCTGCTCGTCGCCCTGGCCATCGACAGCGGACGCCTGTACGGCAAGGCGTTCTTCCGGGTCTCGGTGTTCCTGCCCTACGCCGTGCCCGCCGTCGTCGCCACGCTGATGTGGAGCTACATGTACGGCTCCGAGTTCGGGCTGGTCAGCGACATCAACGACGCCTTCGGTCTCTCGCTGCCGAACCCGCTGTCCGCCCATCTGCTCCTGGCGTCGATCGGCAACATCGTGACCTGGGAGTTCGTGGGCTACAACATGCTGATCTTCTACTCGGCGCTCAAGGTCGTACCGGCCTCGCTCTATGAGGCGGCCGAGATCGACGGGGCCGGGCAGGTGCGGATCGTGTGGGCCATCAAGATCCCCGCACTGCGGGGCGCGCTGCTGATCGCCACCATCTTCTCGATCATCGGCACCTTCCAGCTGTTCAACGAGCCGGCGATCCTCAAGCACCTGGCGCCGAACGTGATCACGACGTACTACACCCCCAACTTCTACGCCTATTCGCTGTCGTTCTCGGGGCAGCAGCAGAACTACTCGGCGACCGTGGCCATCGTGATGGGCGTCATCACCGTGGTCATCGCCTACCTGGTGCAGGTGCGCGGCATGCGGAAGGCGGTCTGACCGATGGCCACCACCGGAACCACGACTCCGACGGCTCCCCGGGCCCGGCACGAAGGATCCCGCCGGAAGCCACTGATCGTCCGGCACCGGACCTCGCCCCGCGGCAGACGCAGTCCCCTGCTCACCGCGCTGACCTCGATCGTGCTGCTCTACAGCCTGGTCCCGCTCCTCTGGCTGGTGATCAACGCGACCAAGAGCCAGGAGGGCCTGTTCCATTCGTTCGGCCTGTGGTTCGCCGGCGACTTCTCGCTGTGGAGCAACGTCCGGGAGACCTTCACCTACAACGGAGGGATCTTCACCCGGTGGCTGCTCAACACCTTGCTGTACGTGGTGGTGGGCGCCGGAGGCGCGACCGTCCTGGCCGCGCTGGGCGGCTACGGCCTGGCCAAGTTCTTCTTCCCCGGCAAGCGCCTGGTGTTCGTCCTCGTGCTCGGCGCGGTCGCCGTGCCCAGCACGGCGCTGGCGGTGCCGACCTTCCTGATGTTCGCCAGGATGGGCCTGACCGACACACCGTGGTCGATCATCATCCCGTCGCTGGTCTCGCCGTTCGGCCTGTACCTGATGTGGACGTTCGCGACTGAGGCGATCCCGCGTGAGCTGCTGGAGTCGGCGCGGGTGGACGGCGCCGGCGAGTTCCGCACGTTCTTCCGCATCGGCCTGCCGCTGCTGGGCCCGGGGATCGTCACCGTCCTGCTGTTCAACGTGGTCGCGACCTGGAACAACTACTTCCTGCCGCTGATCATGCTCAAGAACCCCGACTGGTATCCGCTCACCCTCGGCCTGAACCGGTGGGCCGCGCAGGCCCACACCGCCGGCGCGCAGGCCGTCTTCAACCTGGTCATCACGGGTTCGCTGCTCATGATCCTGCCGCTGATCGCGGCGTTCCTGCTGCTCCAGCGGTACTGGCAGTCCGGTCTTGCGGCGGGCAGCGTCAAGGGCTGACCGACCGCCACGATTCCTCTCCTCGCCTCTCAGTGAAAGGACCCCCTCCATGACATTCGGTCGCCGTCGTCTGCTCCTGTCAGGAATCGCGATGGCCGCCAGTCTGGCGCTCGGTGCGTCAGGCTGCGGCTCCTCCGGAAGCGATTCCAAGTCCGATTCATCTGGCAAGTCCGGCGCTGTCTCCGACGCCGACGTCCAGGCCGCGCTGAGCGCCGGCGGCTCCATCACGGTGTGGGCGTGGGAGCCGACGCTCAAGCAGGTCGTGACCGCGTTCCAGACCAAGTACCCGAAGGTAAAGGTCAAGCTGGTCAACCCCGGCACCAGCAACGACGCGTACAAGGCCCTGCAGAACGCCATCAGCGCCAAGTCCGGCATCCCCGACGTCGCGCAGATCGAGTACTTCGCTCTGCCGCAGTTCGCGCTCGGCAAGTCCCTGGACGACCTCACCGGCTTCGGCGCGGACAAGCTGAGCGGGACGTTCTCACCCGGCCCGTGGAACTCCGTGCACCAGGGCAAGGCCATCTACGGCCTGCCGATGGACTCCGGGCCCATGGCGCTGTTCTACAACAAGGACGTCTTCGACAAGTACAAGATCAACGTGCCCACCACCTGGGACGAGTACATCCAGGCGGCGGAGAAGCTGCACGCGGCCGATCCCAAGAAGTACCTCACCAACGACGTCGGCGACGCCGGGTTCACCACCAGCATGATCTGGCAGGCCGGCGGCCGGCCGTACAAGGTCGACGGCACCAACGTCTCGGTGAACTTCGGCGACGCGGGAACGCAGAAGTACACCACGGCCTGGCAGCAGCTCATCAGCAAGAAGCTGGTCGCCCCGGTCGAGTCCTGGAGCGACGCGTGGTTCAAGGGCATGGGCGACGGCAGCATCGCCAGCCTGGTCATCGGCGCCTGGATGCCCGCGAACATGGAGACCGGCGTCAAGGCCGGCAAGGGCAAGTGGCGGGTCGCCCCCATGCCGCAGTGGCAGGCCGGCGGCAACGTCACCGCCGAGAACGGCGGCAGCTCGCTGACCGTCACCGCCGCCAGCCAGCAGAAGAAGCTGGCCTACGGCTTCCTGAAGTTCGCGAACATCGACGACGGCGTGAAGCTGCGAGTGGACGCCGGGGCCTTCCCCGCCACGACCGCCACCCTGCAGTCCCCGGACTTCCTGAACACCACCTCGGACTACTTCGGTGGCCAGAAGATCAACGAGGTCCTGGCGCAGTCCGCCAAGAACGTCGCCCCCGGCTGGTCGTACCTGCCCTTCCAGGTCTACGCCAACAGCATCTTCAACGACACCGCCGGCAAGGCCTACATCAGCGGCACGACCCTCCAGGACGGCCTGAAGGCGTGGCAGGAGAAGTCGGTCGAGTATGGGAAGCAGCAGGGCTTCACGATGAAGTGACCCGGCCGGTCGGCCGACCGTGATCTGGCCCCGTATCCGCCGAGAGCCGGCGGATACGGGGCCACCGGTCATCGGGGACGACGCAGGACGCGGACCCCACGGGGTCCGAGCGCCGGGCCGTCACCGCCGTACAGCACCTGTCCGTCGACGTCCTCGAGGTCGACGGAGCCGGTGGTCCGGTTGATGAGGAACCAGAACTCGGCGTCGTCGGTGGCGCGCACCGCCAGCTCGACCCGTCCGCGGAGCGGCGCGGGCAGCTCGCCGCGCACGCCGGCGACCTCCAGCAGGTCGGCGAGCACCGGCCGCAACCCCTCGGGCCCGAGCCTGGTCGACACGTACGCCGCCGAGCCCGCGCCCGTACGCCGGAGCGTGACGGCGGGACGGCCCGCCTGCTCACCGGACTTGTACGAGGCGAGGACCTCGACGGCCGAGTCGGTCAGGTCGATCCGGTCGGTCCACAGCGTGCCGACGCCCCCGTTGTCGAGGTCGGCACTCTCGCCGTCCGGCAGCGGCCCGAACTCCTCGATCCGGATGCCCAGCAGGTCGCGCAGCGCACCCGGATGGCCGCCCAGCCACACCCGGTCGTTCTCGTCGACGATGCCGGAGAAATAGGTGGTCACCAGGTGCCCGCCGCCCGTCACGTACGCGCGCAACCGCTCCGCCAGGGGAGCGGGCACCACGTGCAGGATCGGGGCCACCACCAGGTCATAGCCGTCGAGCGGGTGTCCCGCCGGGACGACGTCGGCGCGTACCCCTTCGGCGAGGAACGCCGAGTACCAGTCCAGCGCCTCCTGGCGGTAGCGCAGCAGCGACGACGGATGGGAGTCCAGCTCGGCGGTCCACCAGGACTG
The DNA here is from genome assembly GCF_039542055.1 of Actinoallomurus vinaceus. Taxonomy (NCBI): domain Bacteria; kingdom Bacillati; phylum Actinomycetota; class Actinomycetes; order Streptosporangiales; family Thermomonosporaceae; genus Actinoallomurus; species Actinoallomurus vinaceus. The sequence goes on along the minus strand of NZ_BAABHK010000003.1, from coordinate 385,253 downwards.
CCAGTCGAACAGGATCGCCGCGCGCGCCGGCTTGCGCGGCGCCCCGGCCACGGGAGCCAGGTCCCGCAGCGCGGCGCCCAGGTCGCAGACCGCGCGGAACACCGCGCTGTCCTCCCCGGCGTGCGGCAGCATCGCCGAGTGGTACTTCTCCGCCCCGGCCGCGGACTGCCGCCACTGGAAGAAGCAGACCGCGTCGGCGCCGTGGGCGACGTGCGTGAGGGAGTCGCGCGCCATCGCCCCGTCCGGCTTGGCGCGGTTGACGGGCTGCCAGTTCACCGCGCTGGTGGAGTGCTCCATCAGGTACCAGGGGCGGCCCGGCGTCAGGTTGCCGGTGAGGTTGGCCGAGAACGACAGCTCGTCCTGCCCCTGCGGCCCGGGCATCACGTAGTGGTCGTTCGACACGAAGTCGAGCTCGGCGGCCCAGTCGGCGTAGTTCATGCCGGTGATGCCGTCCATGACCATGAAGTTGGTCGTCACCGGAACGTCGGGCGTGACCTCGCGCAGGAGGTCGCGCTCCGCGCGCAGGTACTCCTTCAGCGCGTCGGAGGAGAACCGCTTGAAATCGAGCTGCTGGGCCGGGTTGGGGAAGGATGACGGGGCCGCCAGGCGGGGTGGGAGGACCTGCTCCCAGTCGCCGTAGTGCTGCGACCAGAAGCTCGTCGCCCAGGCGGCGTTCAGCGCGTCGACCGTGGCGTACCGCTGCCGCAGCCACGTACGGAAGGCCCGCGCCGCGTCATTGGAGTAGTCGTAGATGTTGTGGCAGCCCAGCTCGTTCGACACGTGCCAGGCGGCCAGGGCCGGGTGGTCCTTGTACCGGTCCGCCATCGCCCGGACGAGGCCGAGCGCGTGCTCGCGGAAGACCGGGGACGTCGGCCGCCAGTGCTGACGCGCCCCCGGCCACCGGGTGCGCCCCTCCTGGTCGACCGGGAGGATCTCGGGGTGGGCGGTGGTCAGCCACGGCGGCGGCGAGGCCGTGGCGGTGGCCAGGTTCACCGCGATGCCGTGCTCGTGCAGCAGGTCCATGACCTCGTCGAGCCAGCCGAAGTCCCATCGATCCTCGGCGGGCTGGAGACGTGCCCACGAGAAGATCGCCAGCGCTACGACGGTCACGCCGGCGGCGTTCATCGCCCGTGCGTCCTCCCGCCAGACCTCCCGGGGCCACTGCTCGGGGTTGTAGTCGGCGCCGAAGGCGAGCCCGGGACGGACGCCGACGGGCCACCGCAGCCACCGGGGCGATGGGTTGTTGACCACCTGCACTCCTCGCACCGGGAGCGGTCATCCGCACGACCGGCGACAGAACGAATGTTTACGTAAACATGCGCATGCTCGCAGGTCGCCCGAACGCCGTCAAGATCTGGCATTCGCAAGGGATGGTCGGGTGGGATCGCAGGGCGGCGGGGGACCGCTTCGGCGCTCTGGCCGCGGGCCGTCAGGTCGCCGCGCCGGAGTCCCGGCTCGGCGGAGGGCGGTGACCGAGCCGCTGTGAGAGCGTGGCCGCACCGTGGCGGACCAGGCCGCTCCACTCCTCGCGCCGCCGGTCGTCCCAGCGGATGCTGGGCACCGAGATGCTCATCCCGGCGACCATGTCGCCCGTGTGGTCGTAGACGGGGGCGGCGACGCAGAACACCGCGTCGTTCGACTCGCACTCGTCGTAGGAGAGCCCGTCGCGCCGGATCTCCTCCAGGTGCGCTCGCAGCCGTACGGGCGAGGTGATGCTGCGGGCGGTCATGCCGGCCAGCTCCCCGTCGAGCGGGCAGATGGCGTCCAGGCGCTCGGGCGGCAGGCCGGACAGCAGCATCTTGCCGACGCCGGTGCAGTGCGCGGGCAGGCGGCGTCCCACGGCCGAGACCATCCGGACGGGGTGGGTGCTGTCGACCTTGGCGATGTAGACGACGTCGGTGCCGTCGAGGACCGCGACGTGGACCGTCTCGTCGCATTCGGCGGCGACCCGCTGGGCGCCCTCCCGGGCCTCATGGGCCAGGTCCAGCTGGTCGGCGAAGACGCTGCCGAGCTGGAACAGCCGCATGCCGAGCCGGTAGCGCGTCGGCTGGCCGGACACCGGGATGAGGTACGCACGGTCGGCGAGCGTGGTGACCAGCTCGTGGACCGTCGTGCGGGGGAGCCCGAGGCGCTCGGTGATCTCCGGTGCGGACAGGGTGGGGCGTTCGAGGAACAGCTCGAGGATGTCCAGGGCGCGAGTCACCGCCGGTACCGCACGTCCCATCCCCGCCACCTTTCGGACCCCGTACGAAATGCCGAACAGCTTAGTGCCGTGTTCTTGACAGCGCATCGCGGCGGAATTTAGCGTCTGCCCGCAGGCCTCGGACAACGTTCGAAATATCGAACAGGGTGGGACGGTCTGCGTGCGGGGCAGGCCGGCGGCCTTCTCGCAGCCTCCATGACAACGGCACATCGAAGACCGCCTGATCGGGGGCGGGCGGCGGATGCGCATTCCGGCCCCAGGGCCGAAGAAAGGAGCACTCGTGCCCCTCCGCCCAACGAAATCCCGCCTCATCGGCATGGCCGCGCTGGCCGCGCTGGCCGCGCTGGTGACCGGTGTCCTCCCGGCGGCCAACGTCGAGGCGGCGTCGAAGCCGACCATCTCCAAGGACCTGTTCGGCACTCTCTCCGACGGCACGAAGGTCTGGCGCTACACCCTCAGCAGCAACGCCATCAGCGTCAAGATCATCACGTACGGCGGGATCGTCCAGCGGCTCGACGCCCCCGACCGGCACGGACACCGCACCAACGTCGTCCTCGGCTTTGCCAAGCTCGACGACTACGTCGCCAAGAACAACCCGGGACCGTACTTCGGGGCGCTGATCGGGCGGTACGCCAACCGCATCGCCAAGGGCACCTTCACGCTCGACGGCACGACCTACCACCTGCCGCTGAACAACAACGGCAACAGCCTGCACGGCGGTCCGAAGGGCTTCGACACCAAGGTCTGGACCGCCACGCCGGGCAAGGGCAAGGACTCCGTCTCGCTGCGGCTCGACTACACCAGCCCGGACGGCGAGATGAACTACCCGGGCACGCTCAAGGCCAGCGCGACGTACACCCTCAGCGGGCACAACCTGCGCATCGACTACCGGGCCACCACCGACAAGGCCACGATCGTCAACCTGACCAACCACTCGTACTTCAACCTGGCGGGTGAGGGGTCCGGCGGCATCTACGACCACCGGCTGCTGCTCAACGCGAACCGCTACACGCCGGTCGACTCCACCCTCATCCCGACCGGGCAGCTCGCCCCGGTCGCCGGCACGCCGATGGACTTCACGAAGCCGACGCCCATCGGCGCGCGCATCCGGAACAACTTCCAGCAGCTCGCGTACGGCCAGGGCTACGACCACAACTGGGTGCTGGGCGGCTCGGGCTTCCGCCTCGCCGCGGAGGTCAGCGAGCCGACCAGCGGCCGGGTGCTGAAGATGTACACCGACCAGCCGGGCATCCAGTTCTACTCGGGCAACTTCCTCGACGGCACGCTGTACGGCACGAGCGGCCGGCAGTACCGGCAGGGAGACGGCTTCGCGCTGGAGACCCAGCACTTCCCCGACTCGCCGAACCACGCGAACTTCCCGTCCACCGTCCTGCGCCCCGGCCAGACGTACCGCACCTCGACGGTCTACTCGTTGTCAGCCCACTGACCCCGCGGACACCGGGCCGACCGCGTCGAGCGGCGGCCCGGTGTTCACGCTGGGCCCCGACCAGGTGTTCACGCTGAGTCCCGGCCCGGTGTTCACGCTGAGCCCCGACCAGGTGTTCACGCTGAGTCCCGACCTGGTGCTCACGCTGAGCTCCGACCTGGTGTTCACGTCGCGCCGCAGCCCGGAGGTATCGTCCTTCCCGGGCTCGGCCTCGAGTCCCGGTCCGGCCGCACGCCGTGAGCGGCGACCACCGGATCATCGTGCGCCCGGAGTCCCCTTCCGCGAAGGCCTCCGGGCGCACCTGTGTCCAGGGCCTGTCTCGAAATCCCCGTCCCGCGGTTTTGGACCTAGCCGAGGTTCCAGAGGCGCACGGTCGCGTCGTCGCCGGCCGTCGCGAGCGTCCTGCCGTCGGGGGAGAAGGCGACGGCGTCGACGACGCCCGACCGCGGGGTCAGCGTGGCGACGGGGGTCCGGGTCAGGGCGTTCCACAGCAGGACGCTGTCGCCGCCCGCGCAGGCGAGGAGCCGGCCGTCGTGGCTGAAGGCCACGCCGTTGACGCGACCGGGCAGTCCGGGCAGGGACGCGACGAGCCGGTGGGTCACGACGTCCCACAGGCGGACGCGGCCGTCGTAGCCGCCGGCCGCGAGGAGCCGGCCGTCGGGGCTGAACGCCATCCCGACGACGAGTGACGTCAGCCGGGTCACGATGACGGGGCTGCCGGGCCGCGCCGTGTCCCACAGCCGGATGGCCCAGGTCCCGGCGGTGGCCAGGGTGCTCCCGTGCGGGGCGAAGGCGGCGGTGAACAGGCTCTCGCCCCGGGTGGGCAGCGCGCCGGCCGAGCGGTGGTCCGGGACGCTCCAGAGACGGACGGCGTCGCCCGCGCTCGCGAGGACCCCGCCGTCCGGGCTGAAGGTCAGCGCGCTGACGCTGTTGCCGTGCGTGTCCAGGGTCGCGAGGCGCGTGCGCCCGTCGCCGCTCCACAGGAGCACCTTGCCGTCGTACCCCGCGGTGGCCAGGGTGCGTCCGTCCGGGCTGAACGCCGCGGTGAACACGGCGTACGCGTGGCCGGTGAGGGTCGCCGTCAGCCGCCGGTCGGGCAGGCTCCACAGCCGTACGGAGTGGTCCGCGCCGCCGGCGGCGAGGGTGTGCCCGTCCGGGCTGAACGCCACGGTGTAGATCTCGCCCGAGCCCGCCGTCATTGCGGCGGCGAGCCGCGGAGCCGTGCTCGCCGGACGCCGGAGCGGCCGGGAACGCCGTGCGACGTCGTGCGGCTGGTCGGGCACGGTCAGCAGGGTGAGTGCCAGGACGGCCGCCGGCGCGGCCACCAGCAGCGCGAGATGGCGTCCGTGCCACGTGCGCGCACCATGCAGGGAACGCTGCGGACGGGTCGTCTCGGGGAGGGACGCCCAGGACCGGTGGCGGGACCGCGCGACGTGCCCGCGGTGACCCGCGGCCGGCAGGGTGCCCGGGTCCGGCCCCTCGGCGTGCGCCCCGCCGAGGAGGGGCCGCGTGGGACCGGCGATCGCCGCCAGGAGCTCCGCCGCCGCGGCCGCGCCGAGGCGGTCGGAGACGTCCTTGCGGAGCAGGCCGTCCAGGATCGGGGCGAGCGGGCCCGCGTGCGGCGCGGGCGCCGGCTCGTCGGTGACGATGGAGTGCAGCACCGCGTTGGTGTTCGGCCCGGTGAACGGCCGGTGCCCCTCCACGGCGTAGAACAGCGTGGCGCCGAGCGACCACAGGTCCGACGCGGGGACGGCGGGCTCGCCGCGGGCCCGCTCGGGCGCCAGGTAGGCGGGGGCGCCCATGACGACGCCCGACTGGGTGAGCCCGGGGTCGCCCTCCACGGTCGCCAGCCCGAAGTCCCCGAGCACCACCCGGCGCTCCGCGACGAGGACGTTGCCGGGCTTGACATCGCGGTGCAGGACGCCGGCCCGATGCGCGGCGCGCAGGGCGTCGACTAACTGCAGCCCGATGTCGGCGACCCGCTCCGGAGGGAGCGGGCCGTCCGCCCGGACCAGTTCCCCGAGTGACCGCCCGTCGACGAACTCCATGATGATCCACGGATCGTCGCCGTCCTCGACGACGTCGTGGATGGTGACGACGCCGGGGTGGTCGAGCCGGGCCGCCGAGCGGGCCTCCTGGAGTGTGCGCCGGCGCTGCTCCGTGCGCTGCTCCTCGGTGAAGTACGAGGGGAGGAACAGCCGTTTGGCGGCGACGTCGCGGTCCAGGCGTTCGTCACGCGCCCGCCACACCACCGCGAAGCCGCCACGGCCGACCTGCTCGATGAGACGGTACTGCCCGGCGATCAGCCGCCCTCGGCCTTCCGGCATGTCAGGACGATAACCGTCGCCGAGGCCTGGGAGATAGGGGCTTTGGGCCCGTCTTCCCCGGAGGGCCGCCGGCCGCCGCAGCGGCGACGGCCGGCGGTCGGGCCTCACGGGGCGAGGCTCGCGTACACGACCACGTCGCGCCGGTAGTGTCCCGACGCCGGGTCGAAGGCGCCGCCGCAGGTGATGAGGCGCAACTGCGGGTCGGGGGTCGCCCCGTAGACGTCCTCCGTCGGGAAGTCCGTCTTCGGGTACGACCGCACGTGGTCGACCGTGAAGGCCGCGACCCGGCCCCTCGCGTCGGTGACCTGAATCCGGTCGCCCGGCCGCAGAGACCCCAGCCCGGTGAAGACGGCCGCGCCGGTACGGGAGTCGACGTGCCCCGCGATCACGGCGGGCCCGGGAGCGCCCGGACGGATGCCGTCCCCGAACCACCCGGCGCGCGCGGGGTCCCGAGGCGGCCGGAGGCGGCCCTGCGGGTCCGTCGACAACCGCTCCAGCAGGGTCCGCACACCGAGGGCGGGAATCCGCAGCATGACCGGCTCGGCGTACGCGCCCGTCCGGCCGCCGGTCGGAGGGACGATGGGGGAGAGGTCCGCGGGCGGCTTCCCGGCGGTCGGCCTGACGGCGGCCGGCGGAGTCTCGGCCCGCGGCGCGGCGGGCGAAGGGGCTCCGGGCGACTGGGCTTCGGCCGGCGGACCGCCGGGCAGCGGGATCAGCCGGGCGGAGGTCGCCCACGACGGCGGTGCGACCGGCCCGGCGAGGCCGCCGAGGCCCGTTTCGACGCTCCCGCGCGGCGTCCGGCGCGGCGCCGTGGCGTCGCGCAGGTCGAGCAGCCGGGGCGCCGACGGCCCGTCGAGAACCACGAGCGTGTGGATGGAACCGGGGCGCAGCGACAGCCGTGCCGTCAGCGGAGTCCCGGACCCGCTCGCGACGCGAACGGTCGTCGTGCCCGCCCGCATCGGGCGGTACGCGGTGACGGCGGGGAACCGGAGGCCGTCGGCGAGCGGCCGGTCGTCGGCGGTGACGGTCACCGCCGGCCGCTTGAGCGACGCCTCGATGACGCGCAGCGCCGAGCGTCCGGGCGGCACGGCGAGCGCGTCGTCCAGGACCCTGAGCGTGATTCCCTTGTACGGGCCGAGGCCGGCGACGGTGTAGGCCTCCCGCGCGCGGACGCGGACGCGGGCCGACAGGACCGGCGGGCTGGACGCCGCCGCGTCGGCGGGCCGCATCGCGACGGTGTAGGCGCCGCCGCTGAGCCGCTGGTACGGCGAGAGGTCGCCGTAGCCCACGTGTTTCAGGACCAGACGCGGCGTGGTCCGTCCCTCTTCGTACAGGTAGACGTCGACGGCGGGCGTGTCCGGTGACAGGTGTGCGAGCCGGAGGTAGCCGTCGCCCGGGGCGGCGAGCGCGGAGGACGACCCCGGCAGCGCGACGCCTAAGACGGTGACGGCGACGAGGACGGCGCCGCGCCCGAAGAGGCTCCGGCCGGACGGCTGCGGGGGGCGGGTGGTCATGAACGGCCTCCTGACGGCTCGCGCCCGCGACCGGCGCGGGCCGGGGGCATCGACGGGGGGAACGGACGCGACCGGGATGACCCGGCCGATCCTGCTCTGCGTGAAGTCTTCCTCACGGATCGCCGTCATGTCCCGTGATCGAGCTGATGCCCCTCTTCTCCGTCCCGCGCCGATCGCGCCCAGCCGCGATCGGGCCGCTGTCCTCGCGCCCGCGATCGGGTCGCCTCCGATCGGGCCCGTACGGGGGCGCCGCGCGGGCGCTTCGGCCGCGATCGGGCCGGTGTCCCCGCGTCCGGGATCGCGTCGGCGTCCTCGTCGTCGATCAGGCCGGGTGCGGGTCGGCGACCGGCGGTGGGCATGCGCCACGGCCGGTCGCCGGAGCCGTACGGTCGCTCAGCCGCCGTTGATGAGCCGCGTGGCGAGGTCCGGGCTGAACTGGCCGGCCGGGATGCCCTTGCCGACCCCGCAGGGCCCGTCGGAGTCGCCGGGGACCTTGACCCACAGCAGCATCTCCGCGCCGCCGCCGGTGCGGGACGGCGTACCGAGCTTGCGGCCCGCCGGGTTGCACCACTCGCCGTTCTTGGAACCCTTGCCGTTCCGGCTGGTGTCGACGACGAAGTGGCGCGTGTAGCCGTACTTCGACTTGAGCGCCGCGTTGACGGCCTTGGAGTACGAGACCGACTGGGCGGTCGTGTAGTAGTTCGAGACGTTGACGGCGAAGCCGCGGACGCTGCCGACGCCTGCGGACCGCAGCCGCTGCGCCATCGTGGCGGCCGGGATCCACTTGGCGTTTCCGGCGTCGAGATAGGCCCAGGCGCCCGGTGCCTTGGCCTTGAACTGGGCGGCCGCGTAGCTCAGCAGCGACAGGCGGGTCTTGCGCTCGCCGTCGTTCGGCAGGCAGTCCAGCTGCGCGACGGCGTCCGGTTCGATGACGACGACGGCGGGCCGGCTGCCGATGCCCGCGGCGAACTTCGCGATCCATGTCCGGTACGCCGCGGCGCTCCCGGCGCCGCCCGAGGAGGCGCCGCCGCAGTCCCGGCCAGGGATGTTGTAGGCGACGAGGATCGGCAGCTTCTTCTTGGCCTTGGCCGCCGCCGTGTAACCGGAGACGGCCTTGGTGATGTCGCCGCTCCAGTTGCCGAACCAGCGCGCCATCGGCTTCGTGGCGATGGAGGCGTTGATGCGCTTCGCCCGTGCATCTCCGCGGTGGTTCTTGACCCAGGTGGCGGGGTTGGAGCCCGGGTCGACGTAGAAGCCCTTGGTCGCCGTGACCGGGTTCCCGGCGGCCGCGGCCGCGACCCCTCCGGCGGCCCCGTCGTGCTCGGCGGTCGCGCCTGCCGGATGACCGGACGAACAGGACGTCGCGAGTGCGGCCAGGGCCGCGAGCGCGACGATGCCGTCGCGGCGCAACGCGCGTGTCATGCGTTTCCTCCTCAGCGGATGCCCCCGAGAGACCGTTTTTGATCTTGAGGGACCCTAGCGGCCGTGTCGGCCGGAATCCCGAGATATCGCACAAAAGGGCCACCCGCCCCCGCGAGGGCCAGGGGCGGGCGGCGACGGAGCGCGGCCGCCGGGCCGGGCGGCGACCTCGGCGGACACGTTCCGCCCTTCCAGTCGCCCGGGGGACTGAGAAGGTTGCCGCGAATTTTCCAGGGGTCCGCAGAAACGGTCATTCGCCTCATTAACCACTCACGGTGACGAATGAGTGGGTACCGGGATGGCCCAGGGGGGCTATTGCCACGAACGCGCGATCTGTGGTGGCATTTGACCCGGTTAGGGATCTTGAATCTGTTTCACGTAATGCCTGCGATGACCGGTGAGGCCCTTCATGCGTTCCCCCAAGCGTTCCGGCAGGTGGTCCCTGCGGACGAGGCTGCTGGTGATGGTCCTCGTGCCCCTCGTCTGTCTGGCCGGGCTGTGGGCGTTCGCCGCGTTCCTCACCTCGCGCGACGCCCTTAACAAGTACGAGGCGTCGACCGCGTACAACGAGGTCGCGCTGCCCGGCGCCGCGCTGTCGGCCATGCTGCAGCGTGAGCGCGTGGCCTCCGCCGTCCTGCTGAGCTCCCACGGCCGGCAGGGGCGTGATGAGGTCGCCCAGGGCCGGGCCGCCGCCGACGCCGCGGAGGCGACATTCCGCAAGTCGACGCTTTCGGGCAGCGCCCGGCGCTCCATCAGCCCCACGACGAAACAGCGGCTCAGCGACCTGTGGCTGCAGCTCGACGGGCTGACCAACCTGCGCGCGCAGGTCGACTCGGGGTCGCTGGACTCCCTGCGGATGATCGGTGACTACAACACCCTGATCGAGTCCGTGATCCGGGTGTTCAGCACCATGATCGTCATCAACGACTCCGAGATCTACCAGCAGGGCACGGCGCTGGTCTCCTCGACCATGGCGCGTGAGCTGGTGATGCGCGAGGACGCCATCGTGACCTCGGTGCTCGTCGGCAGGCACAAGCTCACCGCCGCCGCGTACGCCATGTTCACGCAGAGCGCGTACAACGAGCGCTACCTGTTCGATGCGGCGCGTGCGCAGCTGAAGCCCTCGCTGCGGGCCCCGTGGGACGAGGTAGCCGGCGCCGAGTCCTTCACGACGTTCCGCGCGCTGGAGCAGGCGATCATCGACTCGCGCCCCGGCTCGCGGCTGCCGGGGCAGGCGATCGGGGAGTGGCAGCCCACGGTGACCCCGCTGATGACCATGTGGGCGAAGGCGACCATCGACGCCGGTACCGCGCTGACCAACGAGGCCAAGCCGATCGGTGACCGGATCATCCGCCTCCTCTACCTCGCCGCGGGCATCGGTCTCTTCGCCATGGCGATCTCGATCGTGGTGTCCGTGCTCTTCGGCCGCGCGCTCACCCGGGAGATGTCCGGTCTGCAGCGCGCGGCCCTGGACCTCGCCGAGGAACGCCTGCCGAAGGTCATCAAGCGGCTGCGCCGCGGCGAGGACGTGGACGTCGAGGCCGAGAGCCCGCCGGTGGAGGTCGGCAGCAGCAAGGAGGTCTCCCGGGTCGCGGACGCCCTGAGCGCCCTGCAGCGGACCGCCGTCGAGGCGGCCGTGGGCGAGGCGCGCCTGCGGAAGGGGATCAACCAGGTCTTCCTCAACCTGGCGTGGCGGAACCAGTCGCTGCTCCACCGTCAGCTCGCCATGCTCGACACGATGGAGAAGCAGGCGCGCGACCCGGACGTCCTCGACGACCTGTTCGCCCTTGACCACCTCACCACCCGGATGCGGCGCCACGCCGAAGGCCTGGCGATCCTGTCCGGTGCGGCGCCCGCCCGCGGCTGGCACAACCCCGTGGGGATCCGCGACATCCTCCGGGCGGCGGTCGCCGAGGTCGAGGACTACACGCGGGTCGAGGTCGAGGCCGCCACGCCGGCCGCGCTCGACGGAGCCATCGTCGCCGACGTGACGCACCTGCTGGCCGAGCTGCTGGAGAACGCCACGGCGTTCTCCCCGCCCACGACGCAGGTGCAGGTCCGGGGTGAGCTCGTCGCCCACGGCTACGCCGTCGAGATCGAGGACCGCGGCATCGGCCTGGACGACGAGGAGCTCGCCGAGGCCAACGAGCGCCTGTCGAATCCTCCGGAGTTCGACCTGCTCGACAGCGACCGGCTCGGCCTGTTCATCATCGGCCGGCTCGCCGCGCGGCACGGGATCCGCGTCACCCTCGGCCGGTCCCCGTACGGGGGCGTCCGGGCGGTCGCGCTGATCCCGCCGGAGCTGGTGGCCGGTGACGACGGCGTCGACTACGAGCACACCTGGGCCGACGAGTCGCCCGTCGAGGCGGCCTGGCATTCCGTCGTGCAGGTCGAGGCGCCCGCCGAGCCGCCGCTGCCCTCGCTGACCGCGCCTCGTGAGCTCGCCGCCGCGGTCGACCACTGGGCGGACGGCCCCGTGTGGTCCGACGGGGGCGCCTGGGAGCGCCCGGACTGGGCCGCGTCCGACTGGGCGGATGAGGACATCCAGACGCCGTACGAGGGCTGGACCGACGACGACGCGCCCGAGCTGCCGAGGCGCGTCCGCCAGGCCAACATGGCACCCCAGCTACGCGACGAGTCGACCTGGTCGGAGCCGCCCGCCCGCGACGCCGCCACGACCCGTCCGCCGGAGGAGACCCGGTCGCTGATGTCATCGCTGCAGGAGGGGTGGCAGCGCGGCCGCCAGGCTCCGGACCTGGACGATTGACCGGCGAAGCGGGAGAGGCGAATGCTCGATACCACGGGTGAGCTGAACTGGCTGCTCGACGACCTGGTGGGACGCGTCGCGCGTGTGCGGCAGGCGATGATCCTCACCGGTGACGGGCTGCCCATGGGCATGTCCCAGGGACTGGACGCCGCGGAGGCCGAGCGGTTCGCCGCGCTGGCGGCCGGGTTCCACGGGCTGGCGCGCACGGTCAGCGAGCGCGTCGAGGGCGGGAACATCCGCCAGACGGTCATCGAACTGGAGAAGGCGTTCCTGTTCGTGGTCGCGGCGGGCGACGGCACGTGCCTGGCCGTCGTCAGCGAGGGCGACGCGAACATCGGGCTGATCGCGTACGAGATGGCGCGGCTGGTCAAGCGGGTCCGGCGTCACCTGGCCACCTCCGCGCGGTCGGCGGCCGGCAGACCGGACGGAATACCGGGTGGAGCGTGATCCCCGTTGACCGCGCCCAAGCGGCGGTGGTTCGACGACGCGGCGGGCCCGATCGTCCGTCCCTACGCGGTGAGCCGGGGACGGACCCGGGAGTATGGGGAGACGCTGGACCTGCTGGCGGTCATCGTCGGCAGGGCGCCGGCGTGGGAGGACCGGCGGTGGCTGGATCCGGAGCACCTGCGGCTGCTCGGCCTGTGCCGGCGGCCGGTGACGGTCGCCGATCTGGCCTCCGAACTCGGACTGCCCCTCGGCGTCATCCGCGTTCTGCTGGGAGATCTTCACTACTGGGGCCTGATCAGCGTGCGGCCTCCGCAGACGCATGTGTACGCGCACGACGAACGGATACTCAGGATAGTGCTCAATGAGCTATACACACTTTGATCCGGCCGTCGCCGAGCCGGAGTCGCAGGTGGCCATCAAGCTCCTCATCGCCGGAGGGTTCGGAGCGGGCAAGACCACACTGGTCGGCACGGTCAGCGAGATCCGGCCGCTGCGCACCGAAGCCCCCCTCACGAGCGCGGGGGTCGGCGTCGACGACATCGTCGGGGTCGAGGGCAAGGAGACCACGACGGTCGCCATGGACTTCGGGCGCATCACGTTCCGGAGCAACGTGGCGCTGTACCTGTTCGGCACCCCCGGTCAGCAGCGCTTCTGGTTCATGTGGGACGAGCTCGCCAAGGGCGCGGCCGGCGCGGTGGTCCTCGCCGACACCCGGCGGCTCGCCGACAGCTTCGCGGCGATCGACTACTTCGAGCAGCGCGGGCTGCCGTTCGTCGTGGCCGTCAACTGCTTCGACAGCGCTCCGCGGTACGACGTGCACCGGGTCCGTACGGCCCTCGACGTCGACCCCGACGTGCCGATCATCCTGTGCGACGTACGGCGCCGCGAGTCGGCCAAGCTGGTCCTGGTCTCGATCGTCGAGCACGCGCTGCGGCTCGCCGGTCGGCGAGCCCCGGCGAGGTGACGGCGCGCCGACCCGCACCGCGTCGACCGGGGAACGAGACGGAAGATTCATTATTTGAACATCGTCTCGGTAACGATCAAAAATTGTTTGATCGATTTCCATGGCCGAGCAGGATTCGGTACTGTTCTACCGTTTTATGGCCCGCATGCATGATCGCTTGCGCCCCCCGACAGCGACTCATGAAAGGACGCCACCCTTGGGTACCGCAGTGCTTCCCCTCGCATTGCCGCCCTGCCGCGTGATCGCTGCCATGAGTGCCTCCGCGGATGTGGGAATGTGAACATCTTCCTATGGATCACCCTGCTAGCCCTCGTGTCCCTGGTACTCGCCGTCCGGGGCCGCCGCCGGTCCGCGGCGCCCGCCCCTGAGCCGGAAGACGGGTACCCCGAGTCGATGACCGCCGTCCTGCCCCCGGGCGACGAGGAATACCTCGCCTGGCTGGCCGATCATTCTTGGCCGGCCGACGAATATCTTGATCTCGAGCGAGACTGGCGCACCGAACTCGCGTCGATCGCCGTTCATGTCGATCAAGACGGCCCAGTTTGTCCTGGTTGCGAACGCCCAGGCGATGATGTCTGGCCTTGCCCGAATTGTGGGCTTTTGGTGCATTCGACGTGTGGTCACGGAATGCGCCGCAGAAAGATCGCCAAGCCCTACCGTACGCGCGACATGGACTCCGAGTCGGTCGTCGCCGAATGGGTCTGCTGCCGGTGCGCCTCGATCGTCGGGCTCGACGTGGACCGCGGCGACGAGGAGACCGGGCACGACCTCCACCAGTGACCGGCACCGGGCCTCCGTCATCGCGGGGGCCCGGCCTCTTTCCCGGCGGGCGTTGACGTCCCCCGCGCGCTCTGCTTACGGTCGTCATACCGACCGGTCGGTATGCTGACGATCGGGCATCCGCGGCCGTACCGGCCGCCTTGGCGAAGGGACGGCGATGGACTTCGCGTTCGACCAGACGACCATCGAGTACCGCGACCGGCTTCTCGAATTCATGGACTCCCACGTCCGTCCCGCCGAGCCCGTCTTCGCCGCGCAGGCCGCCGAGCTCGCCGGCACCTGGTCCACGCCGCCGGTCATCGAGGGGCTCAAGGCCGAGGCGCGCGAACGCGGCCTGTGGAACCTCTTCCTGCCGCACAAGGAGTACGGCGCCGGGCTGACCAATCTGCAGTACGCCCCGCTCGCCGAGATCACCGGCCGGTCCCCGCACATCGCGCCGATCGCCCTGAACTGCGCGGCGCCCGACACCGGGAACATGGAGATCCTCTCCCTGTTCGGCACCCCGGAGCAGAAGGAGCGGTGGCTGGAGCCGCTGCTGGACGGCGCGATCCGCTCGGCGTTCTGCATGACCGAGCCGGCCGTCGCGTCCTCCGACGCGACCAACATCTCCCTGCGCATCGAGCGGGAGGGCGACACGTACGTCCTGAACGGCCGCAAGTGGTGGTCGTCGGGCGCCATGAGCCCGGCCTGCGAGATCCTCATCGTGATGGGCGTGACCGACCCGGACGCCCCGCCGTACCGCCGGCAGAGCATGGTGCTCGTGCCGAAGGACACACCCGGCGTCACGGTCAAGCGCGGCCTGACCGTCTTCGGGTACGACGACGGCACCCACGGCGGCCACGCCGAGATCGACTTCGAGGACGTCCGCGTCCCCGCGGCCGGCGTCCTGCTCGGCGAGGGCGAGGGATTCCGCATCGCGCAGGAGCGCCTGGGCCCCGGGCGGATCCACCACTGCATGCGCGCCATCGGCATGGCCGAGCGGGCGCTCGAGCTCATGTGCGAGCGGGTCGTGTCCCGGGCCGCCTTCGGCGGCCCGATCGCCGACCAGGGCGTCGTGCAGGACTGGATCGCCGAGGCGCGCATCCGGATCGAGCAGGCGCGCCTGCTGGTCCTCAAGACCGCCTGGCTGATGGACACCGTCGGCAACAAGGGCGCCCGCGTGGAGATCTCGGCGATCAAGGCGGCGGTGCCGGAGATGGCGAGCTGGGTGATCGACCGGGCGATCCAGGCGCACGGCGGGGCCGGCGTCTCACAGGACTACCCGCTCGCGGACCTGTGGGCCGGCGTGCGCACCCTGCACCTGGCGGACGGGCCCGACGAAGTGCACAAGCGGTCGATCGCCCGCCGCGAGCTGGCCCCCTACCGGGGGAGATGATGGCCTCCGGGGACGACCGCCCGCTGCCGGAGCGGCTGCTGGCGGTGGCCACCCGGCTGTTCGCCGAGAGCGGCTACGAAGGCACCTCCGTGCAGGAGATCGTCGCGGCCGCCGGCGTGACCAAGGGGGCGATGTACCACTACTTCGCCGCCAAGGACGATCTCCTGTACGAGATCTACCACCGGCTGCTGGCGCTGCAGACGGAGCGGTTGCGGCGGTTCGCGAGCGGTCAGGGTCCGGCCGAGGAGCGGCTGCGCGCCGCCGCCGTCGACGTGATCGAGACGAGCCTCGCCCACCTGGACGAGGTGACCGTCTTCTTCCGCTCGATGCACCTGCTGCCGGCCGAGAAGCAGAAGGCGGTACGCGCCGAGCGGCGCCGCTACCACGAGTGTTTCCGCGCGCTGGTCGAGGAGGGCCAGCGGGAGGGGACCTTCCAGGCCGGGGTCCCGGCGGACCTGGCCGTCAATTTCTTCTTCGGCGCGGTCCACCAGATCAGCACGTGGTGGCACCCCGACGGGCCGCTCGACGCGACCACGGTGGGCGACTACTACATCGGCCTGTTCCTCGACGGGCTGCGGACCGGGAGTGGCGTGTTCGAGGGCCGATGAATCTTTCGCCGCCGCTGCGGTAGATGGAGGACATGCGGAAACTCTCATTGGACGCGGTGAGCCGAGAGCAGCTCGAACGTGCCGTCGCAGGGTCGGCCGGCCGGAGCGCCACGACCGTGTACGGAGGCCATGAGCGCGCGCTGAGGCAGACCGTCGTCGCGCTCAAGGCCGGTTCGACGATGGACGAGCACGTCAGCCCGGGGGAGGGGACCGTGCACGTCCTGCGCGGGCGCGTCCGGCTCCTCGCCGACGGCGACTCCTGGGAGGGGCGGACCGGGGACCTGATCGCCGTGCCCGACGGCCGGCACAGTCTCGAGGCGCTCGAGGACTCGGCGATCCTCCTCACCGTGGTGAAGCCGCGCGAGGGGGCCTGACCCGGACGAAAGCCGTGTTGGAAAATGTGTGAATTATGTTCGGATGTCTGCCTTATTGACAGTTTGAGTGTATTCGGGCCTTAATTATCGCCATCTGAACCGGGTGCCTCCGGGAGCGGCAGGCGTGACCAGGGAGTTGGCGTCATGAGGGCGGACTCAGATACGGGCTCGACCATGCCCGGTGCCGGGATCACGAGACGCGCGCTGCTGGCCGGTGCGATCGCCACGGGAGCCGGAGTCGCCGGAGTCGCGACGGCGAGGACGGCGACGGCCGAAGAGGCGGACTCCCGCGCCCCCGAGAGGACCTGGGCCGTGATCTCACCGCGCGGGCGGCTGCACGCCCGGCTCGGATGGGGACCCGCCGGCCTGACCTGGGCGGTGAGCCTGCGCGACCGGCCCGTACTGCTGCCGTCGGCGCTCGGGCTGCGGCTGGATTCGGGCGCCGTGCTCGGGCCCGGCGCGAGGCTCACCGGGTTCCGCCGTCACCGGATCCACGGGGACTGGACGCCGGCGTACGGGCGGCGGGACCGGCTCACCGAGGAATCTGCCGAACTCCGGGTCGACCTGGTCGATCCGGCGACGAACACGGCGTTCAGCGTCATCCTGCGCGCCTATGACGACGGCGTCGCGCTGCGCTATCTCCTGCGGGACGCTCCCGGAGGCACCGTCACCATCGCCGGCGAACAGACCCGGTTCCGCTTTCCCGCCGGAGCCGCGCTGTGGGCGAGCCGCGACGAGTCGGACTACAGCGCGGTGTCCCCGGGCGCGATACCGGTCTCGAGCAACGGAGCCGGCGACAACGGCCCCCTCGCCGACATCCCTGTCACGGTGCGGCTGGCCGACGGCGGCGCCGCGTGCATCGCCGAGTCGGCGCGCGAGCACTACCCACGCCTGCTGCTCGCCTCGGTGCCGGACGACGCCGGCGCCGTGGTGTCGTACCTGGCCACCTCCGCGCAGCGCGGCGGCGGGCCGATCCAGTCGACGTTCTCGGTCGCCACGCCGTTCGCCTCGCCCTGGCGCACCCTCATCGTGGGCGGCAGCGCCGCCGACCTGGTCGACCGCGGTGACCTGGTGACCACTCTGGCGCGGCCCAGCCTGCTGACCGACACGTCCTGGATCAAACCCGGCAAGGCGTTCCGCTCCAACCTGACGACGGCCGAAGGGCTGGCGGCCGTGGACTTCGCCGCGAAACGCGGACTGCAGTACGTCGAGTTCGACGCCGGCTGGTACGGCCCGGAGAGCAACCCCAGCTCGGACGCGACGCAGCCGATCCCGGCCCTCGACCTCCAGCAGATCATCGCGTACGGCCGTGGCCAGGGCATCGGCGTGATCCTCTACGTCAACCGCATCGCCGCCGAGCGCCAGCTCGACCAGATCGCGCCGCTCTACCAGCAGTGGGGCGTGGCCGGTGTGAAGTTCGGGTTCCTCCGGGAGGGCACGCAGGAGCAGAACGACTGGATCTTCAATTCGATCCGGACGTTCGGCGAGCACCGGCTGCTGGTCAACACCCACGACGACCTGCGGCCGGCGGGGCTGGAGCGCACGCTGCCCAACTACATCACGATGGAAGGCGTCCGCGGCAACGAGCACTTCCCGACCGCCACCCACAACGTGACACTGCCGTTCACCCGGAACGTGGCCGGCCCGATGGACTACACGATCTGTTACGCCCAGTCCCGGGACCAGACCACCGGAGCCCACCAGCTCGCCATGGCCGCCGTCTACTACAGCGCGCTGGAATGGATCTACTGGTACGCCAAGCCGGGCCAGTTCGCCACCGGGTACCCGGAGCTGTCGTGGTTCGACGCGATCCCCACCACCTGGCAGGAGAGCCGGACCCTCAGCGGCGACATCGGAGAGCACGTCGCCATCGCCCGCCGGAACGGTGACACCTGGTTCCTCGGTGCGATGACGAACGAACAGGCCCGCACCATCGAGGTCGGCACCGACTTCCTGGAACACGGCGAGTGGCAGGCGCACGTGTACGCCGACGGCGCGGCCGCGAGCGCTCCCCACGGCACACCGGTGGTGCTGTCGGAACGCACCGTCCGAGCCGGCGACACGCTGCGGCTCGACCTCGCGCCGTCGGGCGGGCAGGCCATCCGCTTCGAACGCCGCTGACGCCCCGCCCCGGCTGAGCGGCATACGCGACACCGGCCCGGGTGCCCCGGCCCGGACCGGATCCTCCCCCTGGACGGGGACCCCTGAAGGAGTGACATGCGCGGACTCATCCCCCGCGTCGTGGCGGTGCTGCTCGCCATGACGACCACGCTGGCCGGCGCGGCCGGCGCGTCCGCCGAGAAGGGCGACGACCCGCCCGGCCGGCCGGCGGGACCGGGCACGGTCGACATCGTGCCCGGCGCCGCCTGGAACGACCAGAACGGCGAGCTGGCGCAGCTGCACGGCGCCGGCATCCTCAAGGTCGGCCACACCTACTACGCGTTCGGCGAGGACAAGGTGGCGGGCAGCGCGTTCACCGCCGTGGCCTGTTACTCCTCCACCGACCTGGTGTCCTGGACCCGGCACGCCGACGCGCTGTCCCGGCAGGCGAGCGGCGACCTGGGCCCGAACCGCGTGGTCGAGCGGCCGAAGGTCATCTACAACGCCACCACGCACCAGTACGTGATGTACATGCACATCGACTCGCCCAACTACGGCGACGCCCGGGCCGGCGTGGCGACGAGCGCCACCCCGTGCGGGCCGTACGACTACCGGGGGAGCTCCCGGCCGCTCGGCCAGCTCAGCCGGGACCTCGGCCTGTTCCAGGACGACGACGGCACCGCCTACCTGCTGTCGGAGGACCGCAACAACGGCCTGCGCGTCGACAAGCTGTCCGCCGACTACCTGTCGGTGGAGTCACCGGCGGCCGTGCTGCCCGACCGGGAGTCGCCGGCCATGGTGAAGGTCGACGGCACGTACTACCTGTTCGGTTCGAAGCTGACCGGGTGGAACACCAACGACAACGACTACGCCACGGCAGCCTCGCCGAACGGGCCGTGGTCCGACTGGAAGCCGTTCGCGCCGGTCGGCAGCAAGACGTTCAACTCGCAGACCAGCTTCGTCCTGCCGGTCACCGGACGGCACGGCACCATCTACGTCTTCATGGGCGACCGCTGGTACGCCAGCCATCTCCACGACTCGGCGCCGATCTGGCTGCCGATGTCGATCGGTGCCGGGAAGGCGTCGCTGAACTGGCAGTCCTCCTGGCGGCTCGACGTCGCCGACGGCACCTGGGAACCCCAGCGTACGGACACCGTCCATGACGCCGCCTCCGACGGCACCTTCTCCAACGGAGCCCAGGTGGTCACCTGCTCGGCCTGCTCGGGCGGTACGGCGGTGGGCGGAATCGGCGTCGGCGGCGGCCAGACCTCCTACACCTACGACGACGTCGACCCGGCACTGCACTACAGCGGCGCGTGGACCCACGCCGCCAACCAAGGGTGGACCGACGGCGACTACGGCAACAACGAGTCCTTCAGCGTCCAGGCCGGCGACACCGTCACGGTCGGATTCAAGGGCACGGCGGTGCGGTGGATCGGCCCGAAGAACACCAACGGCGGTATCGCCGACGTCTACCTCGACGACGCGAAGGTCGCCACGGTGGACACCTACGTCGCCGGCGGCAAGAGCTTCCAGCAGGCCCTGTACGCCAAGTCCGGCCTCAGCGACGGGGACCACACGCTGAAGATCGTCGTCACCGGCCAGAAGAACGCGGCCTCCACCGCGGCGACGGTGGTCGTCGATGCCATCGACCTGCCCAGCGGGAACGCTCCGCCTCCCGCCGGCGTACTGCGGATCGACCACGTCGTCGCGCCCCGGCCCGGGGACTACACGCTCAAAATCACCTATGTCGACTCGGACCCGGCCAACCGGTACGCCTACCTGACGGTCAACGACGACGCACCGATCAAGCTGGCCTTCCCCACCACCGGGACCAACGCGACCAACGTCGCGGTCGCCCGCGTGCGTCTCAAGCCGGGGAGCGACGGTAACGTCCTGCGCTTCTCGAACGACGACGGCCCGGCACCGGTGATCGACACCGTCGCCGTGCCACAGCCGCAGCCCTTCGACTGACCAGGTGGGTCCGCCCTCCTCACGCACCCCAGGCGTCGAGGAGGGCGTGCCGCGTTCGCGTCAGCACGAGGCACTGGCTGCTTGCACTTCGCCGAGCGCTCGCCGCATGACTTCGCTGAAGTCGTCGTCGTTGGCCGTGTCGCTCCAGCGCTCATAGGCGATCTTAAAGGCGAGCGCGCCCAGCTCCGCGGCCACGCATGACGCGAGGTCGGGAACGCCGCGCCGCTTGAGCGCGTCGGTCATCGACGCGGTGAGAGCGAGGCCCTTCAGCGCTTCGCGCTCTCGCAGTTCCGGGCTGGCGGCGATCACTGTCCGCCTCTGGGCGCTGAACTCGCGGCGAGCGGGGGTGAAGACTTCCCTCCCGACCGCGTCCAGGGCATGAGCCACCGTTTCAAGCGGGGTGGCGGTCGCCGGCGCTGCGACTACCGCCTCGCCGAGCAGCCCGGTCATCCTGTCGCCGCCGAAGAGCACTTCCCGCTTGTCCGAGAAGTGTCGGAAGAAGGTGCTCTTCGTCAGCCCCGCGCGCTGCGCGATGTCGATCACCGTCGTGTTCTCGTAGCCCCGCTCCGCGAACAGTTCGAGCGCGGCCAGGGCCAGCCGCTCTGATGCGTTCGGTTGCCAGCGAGCCATGAGAAGAGTGTACGGCACTTGGTCCCGTCACTCGTGTATGGTGATAGGACCAAGTCCCATCACCTGTCTGCTGGAGGTCCCCCATGAGCCGAGCCGTCATCTATGAGACGTTCGGAGGTCCCGAGGTCCTGGAGTTGCGAGAGGTTCCGGAGCCGCACGCCGGCCCGGGCGAGGTCCGCGTCCGCGTGGCGGCCGCCGGGCTGAATCCCATGGACTGGATCCTCGCCTCGCGGCCCGAGGCGGCGGAGCAGTTCGGCATCACCGTGCCGTCCGGCTTCGGATACGACTTCGCCGGCGTCGTCGACGAGGTCGGCGACGGCGCCACGGGTTTCGCCGTGGGCGACCGCGTCTACGGCGGCGCGCTGGGCAGAGCCGTCGCCGACTTCGTGGTGGTGAAGACGCCTACCTCGGCGTCCGAGGCGCTCTTTCATACGCCGGATGGCATCGGCGACGAGGTGGCGAGCACGCTGCCGGTGGCCGGCCTCACCGCCGCCGCCGCTCTGGCGGCGATCGACCTGCGGTCCGGCGACACCGTCCTGATCGGCGGCGCCGCCGGCGGCGTGGGCGTGTTCGCCGTACAACTCGCGAAGCTCGCCGGCGCCACCGTGCTCGGCACGGCCTCGGAGGGCACCTTCGAGTTCCTGCGACAGTTCGGTGTCGAGCCCGTGGCGTACGGCCCCGGACTGGCGGACCGGGTACGGGCATTGGCTCCCGACGGAGTGACCGCGGCGACCGACCTGTACGGCACGGAGACGGCCGAGACCGCGCTGGCGCTCGGCGTACCGCCCGAGCGGATCTCCACGATCGCCGCAGGCCCCAACCCTCCCGGCGGCGTGTGCGCCACCGGCGGCTTCGACGCCGGGCCGGACGCCGTGGAGCGGATCACCGACGCGATCCTCGCGGGTAAGCTCACCGTGCCCATCGCCGCGACCTTCCCGATCGAGAAGATCCGCGACGCCGTCACGCTGCAGTCCGGACGCCACGTCCACGGCAAGATCGTGGTCACGCTGTGATCAGTGGACGAGAGGCACCAGTTCAGTCGAGGATCGCGGTGGCTTCGATCTCGACGAGATGGTCAGGAACGTCGAGTGCCGCAACACCCAGAAGTGTGGTCGGCGGCACCGGGGTGACCTCCAGCCGCGCGGCCGCCCGGGAGATCCCCTCCAGGAGGGCGGGCATCTTGTCGGGGGTCCAATCGACGACATAGAAGGTCAGTTTCGCAACGTCGTCGAAGGATCCGCCGACCTCGGCGAGGGCGGTGGCGACGTTGAGGTAGCACTGCTCGACCTGGGAGGTGAGGTCGCCTTTGCCGACCGTGACCCCCTCGGCATCCCAGGCGACCTGTCCGGCGATGAAGACCAGCTTGGAGCCGGATGCGATCGACACCTGCCGGTAGACATCGATCTTGGGCAATCCGCCGGGGTTCACCAGAGTGATGGCCATGCTGCCTGCCTCCTTGTGATCTCTTGTGGTTACTCAGAAACCATAAGAGAGTGGTTGCTGACATGGAAGAACGCACTTTTCAGTGACTGGGGAACCTGATGGTGACCACACAGCTCAAGGGCGCCTCGGCCGACGACGCCGATCTGAGGCGCGCCGACTCCCTGGCGCGGGAGATCTTCTCGGACGTCGCCAACAAGTGGGCGTTCCTGATCATTGAGATGCTCGGTGAAGGCACCCTGCGCTTCAGCGAGTTGCGGAACGAGGTCGAGGGAATCAGCCACAAGATGCTCACCCAGAACCTGCGCATGCTGGAGCGCAACGGGCTGGTCGAGCGGACAGTGCACCCCACTGTGCCGCCGCGGGTCGAGTACACCCTCACCGAGCCAGGGCGAGCCCTCCGGGCGACGGTCGATGGAATGTGCGTCTGGACCCACCGATACCTTGGCCACATCGAGACCGCTCGCCGCCGCTTCGACACCTGACAACTGGAGCACTCCTGCGCGCAGGACCGCCACCGGTCTTACCGGTGCGCTGTCAGTCGCCATCGGTAGAACTGCTGCGTGCATCGCCCTGGACACGTCGTATGGCAGGAGCAGCCCGAATGAGAACGCAGGACCACCATCTTGAGGAGCTGTACGGTCTCCCCGCCTTCACATTTCCCAAGCCCGGCGAGACGACAAGGCTGCCTGAGCCCGACGCCGTGGCCTGGCGGATCGGCCACCCGAGGTGGGCATCCCCGGAGGTGTGGGAGAAGGACTTCGGCCGTTTCTGCGCCGAAGTCGACATCGCGCGGGTCCGCGCTCTGATCGTCGGCATCTGGGGCGACCCGGAAGACACCGATCCCTCCGAGGTCATCGAACCGCTGTTGGCCGCGCGTGACCGGCTGCCCGCCCTGCGGTCGGTGTTCCTTGGGGACATCACGGACCAGGAGTGCCACCTCTCCCGGATCGCTCAGACCGACGTCACACCGCTGCTGGCCGGCTTCCCCGCACTGGAGGAATTCGGCGTGCGCGCGGGAGAAGGCATCAGCATGGGAGAAACCCTGAGGCTGGAGTTCCCCGCCCTGCGCCACGACGCGCTGCGCAGGCTGACCGTGCAAAGCAGTGGTCTGCCGGGTGACGTCTTGCGTGGTGTGGGGGCGAGCGAACTGCCCGCGCTGGAGCACCTCGAACTGTGGCTGGGCGGCTCCGATTACGGTGCGGACTGTGAGGTGGCCGATCTGGAGGCGATTCTGTCCGGTGCCCGGTTGCCGCGGCTGCGGCACCTGGCCCTGCGCAACAGTGAGATCCAGGACGAGGTCGCCGCCGCCGTGGCGTCCGCTCCGGTGGTCGCCCGGCTCGAGGTGCTCGACCTGTCCCTGGGCACCCTGAGCGACGAGGGCGCCGCCGCCCTCCTCGGCGGCCGGCCGCTGACCCACCTCAAGAAGCTGGACCTGCACTACAACTACCTCAGCGAGCCCCTCCGGCAGCGCATACGCCAAGCGCTCGAACCCGCGGGTGTCGAGGTGGACCTCGACCAGGACGACGCCGAGGGGGACGAAGAGCGAGACATCTGTGTGGGACCAGTCAGCTACTGAACCAGCTGCTGTCGCACCTGGCACACATCGACGCGGCCCGCGCCACGTACGACGCCCGCCCCGACACCTCGTCCGCCCAGGGCCTGCTTCTGGGCGAATGGGAGTGAGGCGCAGACGCCTCTCATCAGGGGAAGGCCGTCATCGGTCGGTGTCACGCCGGAAGCTCGCGCGGTAGTCCCTTGGGCGTCGTCCGGTGTGCTTCGCGAAGAGAGCGGCGAAGGTTCCGGCGTCTTTGTACCCGACTGCGGCGCAGATGCCGGCGACGGTTCGGTCCGTGGTCTCAAGGAGGTGGCGGGCGCGACGGATCCGCGACGACTGCAGGTACTCCAGCGGGCTCTGGCCGGTCTCGTCCGCGAAGCGCCGCAGCAGCGTCCGGGTGCTGACATTGAACGTTTCCGACAACGCGGCGAGGTCGTATCGGGCGGCGAGGTTCTGGTCGAGCCGGCGCATGACCCTGCGGGAGAACTCGTTTCCGGGCGGCGGAAGAAGTCGCGCGTCGACGTAGGGAGTCTGGGATGACCGCGCGTCGTCGACGAGGGCCAGCCGCGCGGTCGTCCGTGCCACGCCGGCGCCGCTGTGCTCGCGGATCAGTTCCAGCGCGAAGTCGTACATGGCGCTGAAGGCCGCCGTCGTCGTGACGCCCTTGTCGGTGACGACCAGACGTTCGGGTCGGACATCGGCGTCCGGGCAGCGTCGAGCCAATTCGTCCGCGAAAAGCCATGCCGTGGTGGCCTGGCGCCGGTTGAGCAGTCCGGCCTCGGCGAGCAGGAACGCACCGACACAGATCGAGACGACGACGTTGCCCGTGGCCGCGTGTGAGCGGATCACGGCGACTTCAGGGGCGAGGGCGGCGAGCTTGGCGTCCACGTCGAGGCCCGGCGCGAGCTCGAAGCCGGGCACGACAAGGACGTCGACCTCGCGCGGCGGGCGGACGGCCAGCGCCGCACCGCCCGATGCGGCGACGCGACGACGAGGTGAAACGATCGACACCTCGTAACCGGCGCGGTCCGGGCCGGCCACGCGCGTGGCCATCGTCAACAGATCGGGCACGCCGAACACCTCGGACGCGAAGCAGCCCGGATAGGCCAGGACGCCAACCCGCAGTGCGCTCACGCCCGCCTCCTCGCCGCCATGCCTCTGGCGAGATTACCCCTGTACATGGCGATCTGGCCTATCGCCTTGTGCGCGCGCATCAGTCCACGCTGTCACCATGAGTGCTGAGAACGAACGCCTTGACGACGCGATCACGGACTTCTCCCGTCGGCTTGTGGAAGTGGACGGGGTGGTGAAGACGGTCTACGCCGCGGGTAGCGGGCCGGCCGTCGTGCTGATGCCGGAGATGCCTGGCATCAGCCCTGACGTCCTTCGGCTGGCGCGGTGGGTGCGGGACGCGGGCTTCGCCGTCTATGTCCCCTCGCTCTTCGGGGTCGACGGCGCCTATCCGACGGCCGAGGGCGGCAAGGAGGTCGTCCGCCGTGCGTGTGTCAGCGCCGAGTTCCGGGCGTTCGCCGGGGGCGGCACCAGCCCTGTCACAGCGTGGCTGCGCGGACTCGCGCGCCAAGCCCACGCCGAACACGGCGGTCCGGGAGTCGGCGCGATCGGACTGTGCTTCACCGGCAACTTCGCCCTCACCATGGCGCTTGAGCCGGCCGTCATCGCGCCAGTGGTCAACCACCCGTCATTGCCGCTGGACGACCCCGCCGGACTGGAGATCAGCGACGAGGACGCGCGAGCGGTCCAAGAGCGGGTCGCGCGCGATGGACTGAAGGTTCTCGCCTACCGCTTTGACGACGACCGCTGGTGCACCGGCCAGCGCTTCGCCGCCTACCAGGCACTCCTCGGCGACGCCTTCGACGGTCGCGTCCTCGCGGGCGGTTCTGCCAACATCGACCCGCCCCCGTTCTTTCGCGATGTGGTCGAGACTCCCCACAGCGTCGTCACCGCCCACCTCATCGACGAGGACGGTCATCCCACGTTGAAGGCCAGGGACGAGATCCTCGCCTTCCTGACCGACCGATTGAACCCGTCTGGACACTCTGAGGGCAACGGTCAAGCCCTTTAGAGTGCCTGTTTCCGTCGTTGAAAAGCCCCGCCGCCGATCGCCGTACGACCGGCTGATCCGCTGCCGGGACATATCGCCACGAGTCCATCGGCGCCGCAGGTCGCCGGTTGGCCTATTCGGCGACGGCGCGCTCGCATCCCTCTCGTCGACCCGCCATAGGAACGCTCGTACTTTTCAGAGCCTGCGGAATCGTGGTGAGCATCGGTGCATCGGATCAGTCTTTCGGCAGGCCGATCCGAAGGGCGTGACCAGCATGGACCTCACCCGAGCGTACGAGATTCCCCGCAGGTTCGATCTTAAGATGTTCGCTTACGCGGAGAACGTCTATCTCGTTCGTAATCTGGTTGATCAGGCCGTTGACACCTGGGGTCTTTCCGGGAAGACGGTCTCCAACGTCGAAGCGGGACGTAGAAAGATCGATGAGAGGCAAGCGAAGATCATCGATCGTCACTTCCGGACCGGCGGCCTCTTCGAGCTCCTGCTCTGGTACGCCCAAAACGGCCACAACCCCGACTGGGCCCAGTCGGTCACCGCGTACGAGGTCATCGCCCGACTGATCAGGATCTATCAGGGTCAGTACATTCCTCCCCCGTTCCAGACCGAGGACTACGCGCGAGCCCTGCTGCTGGCCAGAAGCAACGTCGGGGATCTCGAGGGGACACTCCAGGCAAGGATGGACCGGCAGGCCGCGATTCTGGACAGGCCCGATCCGCCCTACGTTTGGGCGCTGCTAGACGAGGACATCCTGGATGACTGCATCGGCGGCGCCGAGGTCATGCAGGCACAACTCCGGCATCTGCTCGAACTGATACAGCGGCCGCACATCTCCATCCGCATCATCCCGCGCTCGGCGGGTGCCCATATCGGAAAGGATGGTCCGTTCCGCATCATCACCCGGGATATTGCCTACGCTGGAGCAGCGCGAGGCGGTCGGCTCATTGAGATGTGCGGCGAGGTCGAAGAGTTCCGGCTGGACTTCGACCTGATTGGGCAGAAGGCAGCGTCCGACGACGCCTCACGCGCCCTGATCGAGCGGCGATTGGAGGCCATCGAGTGGCGATGCAGTGGCGGAAGAGCTCCCACAGCGGAGGCGTCAACGACGAGGCATGCGTCGAGGTCGCGCCGGTTACCTGGCAGGAGGCCGTCGACTTGACGGCGCAACCCACGGCCGACGACAACGGCCGCTGACCGGCGCGGCCTGTGCCAGCGAAGCTCACGGCGTCCGAGGATGCCGCGCGTCCTGATCGAACGGCGATTGGAGATCAGCGGATGGGCGCAATGGCGCAAAAGCTCAGTCAGCACTGCGGTCAACGACGAGGCGTGCGTCGAGGTGGCGCCGCTGACCTCCCAGGAGGCCGCCAGTCTGACGGCGCAATTCACGACTGACGCCCCGCCTGTAAGCTGACCCCCTTCGCGATCTTGAGAGGGGACGGCGGATGGGCGGGGCCGCACGGCGATTCGGGCGTACGGCACGCGTGTGGCTCGTTTCGGGCGTGGTCGTGGCGGCGATGGCGGCCACAGTCTCCTCCGAGACCACGGCGCCCGCGCCTTCCGGCCTTTCCGTTCCGAAGTACGTCGTGTCGGTTGGGATGGGCGGCCAGGACTGGGCCCAGGTGCTCAGGCGA
The DNA here is from genome assembly GCF_039542055.1 of Actinoallomurus vinaceus. NCBI lineage: Bacteria > Bacillati > Actinomycetota > Actinomycetes > Streptosporangiales > Thermomonosporaceae > Actinoallomurus > Actinoallomurus vinaceus. The sequence goes on along the minus strand of NZ_BAABHK010000003.1, from coordinate 357,618 downwards.
GCGACCCCCCGAGCACTCGAAGCGGTGCCGGTCCCGTCGCCCGGCTTCGGCCGGGCAGCGGCGGTCGTGGCGGCCGTCGTACAGCCGTGGTCCGCGACCCGCGGTCGGGGGACCAGAGGTGGTTCTGCTTCGGCCCCGGTCGTTCGCCTCGTCTGATCGAGCTGATCAAGGCCGACACGGTCGTCCTGATGGCCACTCGCGGTTCAGACCGCCGGCACGAGTGCGGCGGCGACATCGACGCGGTCTACGAGAGCGGCGGGCGCTTCATGCCAGGTCTCCCGGCCGGGCACCTCGGCTGCTCCCAAGCGCCGTGACCGGGATCGCTTCGCCTCTTGACCGTAACCGCTCACTTACCTGAGCATGGAGGTCGATCCGGAAGGCGGTGGCGTGATGACGATCCGGTCCGGCCCGGCCCCATCGGAGCTCCCTCTGTCCGCGTTGGAGTTCTGGGCGTTGCCCGTCGAGGAGCGGGAGGCCACGTTCGCGGCCTTGCGGGCGCGGGAGCACCCGGCGTTCTTCAGCGAGATCCCCGTCCCGTTCGTACGGCCGGGCAAGGGCTTCTACGCGCTGGTCCGGCACGCGGACGTCAGCGAGGCGAGCCGCCACCCGGACGTCTTCAGCAGTGAGCCGAGCGCGACCAGCATCCCGGACTTCCCCGCGTACATGGAACGGTTCTTCGGCTCGCTGATCAACTTGGACGACCCGCGGCACGCCAAGATCCGCCGCATCGTGTCGCGCGCCTTCACGCCGAAGATGCTCGCCAAGACCGAGGACGACATCCGGCGACGCGCCGCGCGGATCGTCGACGAGCTGGTCGAGACCGGTCCGGGCGACTTCGTCTCCAAGGTCGCCGTCCGCCTGCCGGTCGAGGTCATCTGCGACATGCTCGGCATCCCCGAGCACTACCACGCCCGGGTGGTCCGGCGGACCAACGTGATCCTCGGCAACTCCGACCCGGAGTACACCGGCGTCACGCCGGGAGCAGAGATGAGCCGGGTCGCCGCCGGCCGCGCGCTGCTCAAGATCATGTGGGCGGCCCGCGACCTGCACCGGCTCGCCGCCCGCCTCGGGCGCGAGCGCATGAAGAACCCGACCGGTGACCTGACCTCGGCCCTGGTGACCGCCAACGTCGACGGCGAGCACCTGACGACCCGCGAACTCGGGTCCTTCTTCCTGCTGCTCGTCGTCGCGGGCAACGAGACGACGCGGACGGCCCTCAGCCACGCGCTGAAGCTGTTCACCGACTTCCCCGACCAGCGGGCCGTGCTGCTGGAGGACTTCGAGGGCCGGATTGGCGGCGCCGTCGAGGAGATCGTGCGCTACTCCACGCCGGTGATCTTCATGCGGCGCAACCTCACCCGCGACCACGAGATGAACGGCCACACCTACAAGGCCGGCGACAAGGTGCTGCTGTTCTACAACTCCGCCAACCGCGACGAGACGGTGTTCGACCACCCGGACGTCTTCGACATCACCCGGGATTCCAACCCGCACGTCGGCTTCGGCGGCCCGGGTCCCCACTTCTGCCTCGGTGCGAACCTGGCCCGCCGGGAGATCACCGTCATGCTCCGGGAGCTGTTCACCCGCCTGCCGGACATCCGCGCCGACGGCGAACCCGACCGCCTGCTGTCCGGCTTCATCAACGGCTACAAGCGCCTGCCCTGCACCTTCACCGGACCCTAGACGCCGCCATCGAAACGGGCGCACACGCTCCACGAGGTACTTCAGAGCGCGGCCGCCCAGGTTTCCGGAGGCCCCGCAGACAGCGAGCATGGCAACGGCTCCTTCATTCTGGTCCCATGCTCTTGAGCAGGCTCCGCATTCTCGTGATATCCGCGGACTGAGCTGAGTGTGCGGAGTCAGCGATCTGCGGGACGATCGGCGAGTGCTTGAGCCATTCGTTCGAGCAGGAGCCTGCGCTCACGCCAGGTGGGCGCGAGTTGGGCGGCGCGCTCCAGTTCTTCGGCCGCCTCGGTGTTCCGGCCGAGGCGGAGAAGGATGTCGCCCCGGACCGCACCGAGCAGGTGGTACCGGGCGAGCCTTCGATCCTCTCGGAGGGAGTCGGCCGCCGCCAGCGCGGCCTCTGGCCCATCGGTGTAGAGCAGCGCCACCGCCCGGTTGAGCTCGATCACGGGAGACGGGGTCAGCTGGGCGAGGGCGTCGTAGAGCGCGACGATGGCGGCCCAGTCGGTGTCGACGAAGGTGGCTGCCCGGGCGTGGTACGCGGCGATGGCGGCCTGGAGTGTGTAGGGCCCGAGTGGGCGGCGCAGACCGGTCGCCCGGTCGAGCATGGCGAGACCGTGGGTGATGAGCGTACGGTCCCAGCGGGTCCGGTCCTGGTGTTCGAGCAGCACCGGTGCGCCGTCCGCATCGGTACGGGTGGGGAACCGCGAGGCCTGCAGTTCCATAAGCGCGACCAGCCCGAAAACCTCGGGTTCACGCGGCAGCAGCCCGGCGAGTACCCGTCCGAGCCGCATCGCTTCCAAGGCCAGGTCTCGTCGTACCCACCTCTCGCCGGACGTCGCCGTGTAGCCCTCGTTGAAGACGAGGTAGACGACTTCGAGCACCGCGCTGACCCGCGCCGGCAGTTCCCCGGCCTGCGGGGATTCGAAGGGAACGCGCGCTTCGGACAGTGTGCGCTTCGCCCGCGAGATGCGTTGGCCGAGCGTGGCGGAAGGGACGAGGAAGGCGTGGGCGATCTCCTCGGTGGTCAGACCAGCGACCAGGCGCAGAGTGAGCGCCACCCGCGACTCGGGCGAGAGTACCGGGTGGCAGGCGATGAAGATGAGCGTGAGCAAGTCGTCGGGAATCGGGTCGAGCGCTTGCTCGGCGGCGTCCGGTGTCCGGTCGTCCAGGTCGGCCGCGAGCAGCGCCGCCTTGCACCGGCCGGCCTCCTCGCGTCGGGCACGGTCGATCGCCTTGTGCCGGGCGGTGGACATCAGCCACGCTCCCGGCCGCAGCGGGATGCCGTCGCGGGGCCACTGTTCGAGGGCGGCCACGAACGCCTCGGAGGCGAGGTCCTCCGCTATCGCGACATCTCCGATCTGCCGGGCGAGCGTGGCGATGATCTGTGGCGACTCGATCCGCCACACCGCCCCGATCGACTGGCGGACATCCATGATCAGGCATCGCCCCGCTCGATGAGCTCCTGGCCCTTCGCAAGCGTCTGGGAGTCGACGACCTCCGCGAAGTCCGCCATGTCGAAGAACGGCCGGATCTCAAGCACCTGCGTTGCGCCGTATCGAGGGTCGAAGGGGCACCGCCTGGCCCACTCCACGGCCTCCGCGAGCGAGCTGACCTCCCAGATCCAGTACCCGGCGATGATCTCCTTCGACTCCGTGAACGGCCCGTCGACCACCGAGGTCTCTCCCGCCGTAAAGACCACCTGGGCCCCGGCGTCGCTGGGCTTCAGACCTTCCCCGGCGAGCAGGATGCCGGCTTTGACGAGTTGTTCGTTGTAGGCCTGCATCTTCTCGAACATCTCCTGGGACGGCTGGCCTTGGCCCTCATCAGCGCCGGTCCCCTTCGTCATCACCATGACGCGCACGATGCGGTTTCCTTCCTTGTCGGTCAGCGCGCGCCGCCGGTACGGCGCAGGATGTCGGCGAGGAGGTCGTAGCCGACCTCGTCGCCTTCACGGATGTCGACGGCCTTCCGCTCACCGTTGCCGAGCGGCCGAAGAAATCCCGGCACGGCCTCGACGCCGACCGCGTCGAACACCATGAACGAGACCTTGTCCCGCGCGACGTGGATCACCGCCGAGTGACGGCCATCGCGAAGGAAGTGGGGCTTTCCATACTGGAACGCTTCCTCGACCCCGGGAATGGTCCGGTGCATCATCTCCCGCAGCCTCGTACACACCTGAGCCTGCCAGGGCTTCGTCTTCTCGATGTAGGCCGTTACGTCGTCGTTCATCCGGTCCTCAAGTGTTCGATCCGACGCTCGTCTCGTCGCGCCTGTCATGCCGCGGCCGGGCGATAGGTGAGCACGACGACGCCCGAGTCGAAGGTGACCGTGTCGACCAGCTTGACCGGACCGGTGCTCTCCGGCCGGAAGAGCGGCTGGCCGTGGCCCTTGATCACGGGGTAGAGCCAGGTGCGGTACTCGTCGAGCAGGCCGGCCGCGGCGAGATCATCGGTGAGGCGACCGCTGCCCCAGATGAGAATATCGGCGCCGTCCTGCTGCTTGAGCTGGCCTACTGTCTCGACCAACTTGCCCCCGGGGACCACGGTTGACGGTCCCCACGCGGCGATGTCGACCGGCTCGGAGGCCACGACGTACTTGGCGATCGAGTTGACGTGGTCGGCGTAGGGATTGCCGCCCATGTTCGGCCACGCCTGAGCCATGCCTTCGTAGGTGACACGGCCGAGCAGCAGCGCGTCGGCACCGAGGGTGAGCTCGAAAGCGTACTTCTGAGCTCCCTCGTCGTTGTACTGGAGCGACCACTCGTGCGGGTTGTCGATGTAGCCGTCGAGCGTCGTGTAGGTCGAAGCGATGATCCTGCGCATGGCAGTCCTCCCATGATGAAGTGATCGGGCTCGGCAGCCCTGACACCCGGTCTTCGAACGGGGGGCCGCGTTTTCGACACCGGCATGAGAAAACTTCGGATCGGTCACGCTACCGACGGCCAGTGACAACGCGCGGAGCCCGGTCACCGTGCCGGAGCAGCGAGGACGGCGTTGCCGGACATCCGCGCCGACGGCGAACCCGACCGCCTGCTGTCCGGCTTCATCAACGGCTACAAGCGCCTGCCCTGCACCTTCACCGGACCCTAGACCCCACCATCGAAGCGGGCGCGAGCGGCCCGGATCTCGGTCTCGTGGTCGACGGCCCACCGGCCCAGCATGAGCAACGGTTCGCGGAAGGATCGTCCGAGGTCGGTGAGGGCGTACTCCACTCTCGGCGGCCGGCCAGGGTGGACGGTCCGGCTGATCAGGCCGTCGCGTTCGAGCGTGCGCAGGGTGCGGGTGAGCACGCGGCGGCTGAGTCCCTGGATCGCCCGGTCCAACTCGTTGAAGCCGTACGGCCGCGCGTCCAGGAGCGACAGCACCAGAACGCCCCACTTCTCGCCGACCCGGCGTAGCACCCCGGTCGCCGGGCAGGTCTCGTGCTCTTCGACCGTCACCGGTGTGGACAGGGCGACGGCGGCGTCACCAGTGGACATGAAAGTGCCTTCTTTCGCGGCCGGTCCGATCGACACAAGATCAGCGTACGTAAGTGATCGGAACCAAGGAGCCATTGCCGTGATCGCTGTCTGCGGAGCCTCCGGAAACCTGGGCGGCCGCACTCTGAAGCACCTCGTGGAGCGCGTCGACGCCTCTCGGGTGGTCGCCCTCTCCCGTACGCCGGACCGGGTCCCCGCGGTGGGGGTGGAGACCCGCGTCGCCGATTTCTCCGACCCCGACGGGCTCGTACGGGCGTTCGACGGGGTCGAACGGCTGCTGATCATCAGTCTTGACGCCATCACGGGCCGGGTGCCGAAGCACGCCAACGCGATCGACGCGGCGGCGAAGGCCGGTGTCGGCCACGTCGTCTACACGTCGGTGGCACGCGCGGGCGAACCGGGGAACCCGGTGCGGGTCGTCCCGGATCATCGGGACACCGAACGTCTGCTGGCCTCGTCCGGGCCGGCGTTCACCGCACTGCGCTTCAATGTGTGGCCCGAGATGCTGACCTACCTCGGGGTCGCGCAGCGGGCGGTGGCCGGTGGGCGGCTGCCCAGCAACGCCGGTGACGGGCGGGTCGGTTACCTCACCCGGGACGACAGCGCCGCCGTCGCCGCCGCGGCGCTGGCCGACGGCGGCTGCGAGGGGCAGTTCCTGGAGGTCACCGGGCCGGAGGCCGTCAGGGACACGGACATCGCGGAGGCGCTGACCGAGGCGTCCGGCCGTCGCGTGCGGCTCATGCCGGCGACGGACGAGGAGATGCCGATGCGTCTCACCGAACTGGGGATGCCGGCACCACTCGCCGAGGCGTGGACCGAAGCCGGTGTCACGCGCCGGGAGGGCTGGTTCGACGTCCTGACCCACGCGGCCGAACGGCTCACCGGTCACCGGCCCACGTCGATCGCCGAGTTCTTCGCGGCCGAACGTGCGACGCTGCTGACCGCCTGACGATCAAGGGCGCTACAGGCCGCCGAGCGGCCTGTAGCGCCTGAACCGCCCTTTGCCGTGAGGCCGTCGGGTCGGACGACGGTACTAGGGGAGGGTGACGAACCGGGCGAGGAAGTCGCGGGCGGGGCCGGCGTCCAGGCGGTAGTCGTAGTTGGTCGCCTTGCAGGCGTCGTCGTCCCCGCTGATCGTCGTGGCCACCAGCAGGTCGGAGTTGCCGAGGAAGTTGGGGCCGCCGGAGTCGCCGTAGCAGGTGCCTCCGTCGCCCGGCTTCAGGTCGAGCTTGAGCCACACGCGGGTGAGGTCGTCATAGGAGATCGACGTCCGGCTGCGCGTGTCGGTGTAGACCAGCTTGGCCTTGCGCGACGCCTTCGTCTGGTTGATCGACCCGTACCCGACCGGCGTGAACTTGGCGTCCCGCAGCGACCCGTCGGCGCGCATCCGGGACAGCAGGCCCGCCGAGGGCAGCTTGGCCGGCTTGATGCCGGCGATCGGCGAGCCGAACACCACGACGGCGATGTCGTGGAGATCGCCCTTGGGGTTGTAGCGCTCGTCCGGGATGTAGCGGCCGCTGTAGACGGTCTCGCCCTGCTGGTAGTGGCTGGCGAAGGTGACGCGCGCGGTCCGCTGGTTCCGGTGACCGCAGTGCGCGGCGGTCAGGAGGACCGTCGGGGAGATGAGCGTGCCGGTGCAGTACGCCCAGGTGCCGTCGGGGTACGGCTTGTCGGCGATGAGGGCGCCGACCGACGGGTGGTCGTTTCCGTCCGGAGATCCATTGGTGATCGCGGAGGCGGGAGAAGCGAGACTAACCAGAAATAGCGCAAATGCAACTATGGGGGCGGCGAAACGCATGAAGGAGACTGTAAGTGGACATATGGCGTTTCTCCAAAAGGATCAGGCAAAGATCTACCTAGCCCTCTACCTGCGGATACGTGATCGGGGTAGGTGATCGAAATTCGCCGGGAAGGGTCCTCGTGATCGCGTTTGAGATCGAATTAAGCCGCCTGGAACGGCGACGAGAACCGGGCCCGCGGCAGCGCCGCGAACCCGCGAATCCGGGGACTTACGAGAGACCGATCCGTCGCGCGGCGCGGTCCCAGGCGGCGTCGTCGCCGCGCGGCCGGTAGACCGTCAGCTCCTGCGTCCGGCGCACGAGCTCGCGCGGGTCGGCGGCCAGCCCGTGCGCGCGGGCCTGCGCCAGCGCGTTGCCGATCGCGGTCGCCTCCACCGGTCCGGCGACGACCGGCAGGCCGCAGGCGTCGGCGGTCAACTGGCACAGCAGCGCGTTGCGCGCGCCGCCTCCGACGATGTGCACGACCTCGACGGACCGCCCGGACAGGCGCGCGGCGTCCCGGATCGCGGCGCGGTGCCCGAGGGCGAGGCTCTCCAGGATGCAGCGGACGATCTCGGCCCGTCCCTCCGGAGGCCGCTGGCCGGTCCGCGCGCAGTACGCGGAGATCCGCGCGGGCATGTCGCCCGGCGGGATGAACGCCTGGTCGCCCGGGTCGACCAGCGCGGCGAACGGCGGGGCGTCCGTGGCCGCGGCCAGCAGCTCGGGCAGCGACGCCTCGGCCCGCCAGGTCCGCAGCGACTCCTGCAGCAGCCACAGTCCCATGACGTTGCGCAGGTAGCGGATGGTGCCACCGACGCCGACCTCGTTGGTGAACCCGGCGGCCCGGCTCTCCTCGGTCAGCACCGGCGCGTCGAGCTCGACGCCCGCCAGCGACCAGGTGCCGCAGGACACGTAGCCGAACCGGTCGTGCTCGGCGGGCACGGCCAGGACGGCGGAGGCGGTGTCGTGCGAGCCGACCGCGGTGACCGGCAGGGACTCCGGCAGCCCGGTCTCGGCCGCGACGTCCGGCCGCAGCGTGCCGATGACGTCGCCCGGCCGGCGCAGCGGCGGGAAGATCCCCGTCGGCAGCCCGAGGCGCTCGATGAAGGCGTACGCCCAGTCGCCCGTCCGCACGTCGTACAGCCCGGTCGTCGAGGCGTTGGTCTGCTCCGCGCCGACCTCGCCGGTCAGCCAGTACGCCAGCAGGTCGGGGATCATCAGCAGCGTGCGCGCCGCCTCCGGGACCGGCGCCGACAGCAGCTGGTACACCGTGTTGAACGGGAGGAACTGCAGCCCGCCGATGTCGTACAGCGTCTGCGCGCCCACCTCGTCGATCAGCTTGTCCATGACGCCGTCGGTGCGGCCGTCCCGGTAGTGGACGGGGTTGCCGATGAGCGCGCCGGCCGGGTCGAGCAGGCCGTAGTCGACGGCCCAGGAGTCCACGCCGACCGAGGTGACGCCGTCGGCGCCCCGCAGCCCCTCGAGGACCTCCCCGTACAGCCCGAGGACGTCCCAGTAGAGGGTGCCCGCCGTGCGGACCGGGCGGTTCGCGAATCGGTGCGCCTGACGCAGCGTCAGCTCGTCGTCCCCGACGCGGGCGATCATGACGCGCCCGCTGGAGGCGCCCAGGTCCACGGCGGCGAACGAACGCGGGGGCATGGCTGCTCCTCCTCAGTCGATGATCACGATGGTGAGCCGGCGCGGCCCGTGGACACCTTCGACGCGGGACAGCTCGATGTCGCTGGTGGCCGAGGGGCCGGACACGAACGTCAGCGGCCGGTCGGGGGAGAGGCGTTCGAGGGCCTCGGGCACGTCCGCCGCGATCCGCGCCGCCTCGACCACGACGACGTGGTGGTCGGGGACGAGCGTGACCGCGCGGCGGCCCTGGCCGGCGCCGTGGTCGAGCACGACCGTGCCGGTCTCGGCGATCGCGACCGCGCAGCCGGTGATCACACCGTCCAGGGCGTCCAGCTCGGCGACCGACACCGGCGGGTCGTCCCGCACGACGTCCAGCCCGCCCGTCGAGGCCCGGGGGCCGCCTCGTTCGGCGTCGAGGCCGTCGGTCGGGGCCGACGGGTCGTCCCGTACGACGTCGAGGCCGCCGGTCGCGGCCTGCGCGTCGTCCCGTACGGAGTCGAGTCCTGCCGTCCATGCCTCGGGCAGGCCGTTCGGCGCGAGGTAGCGGCCGCGCAGCGCGCCGAGCACGCCCGGCAGGTCGGCGCGGCCGATCCGGCGGACCTCAGCGCGGTAGTCGGCGGCGCGCTCGGCGAACAGGCCGACGACGTCGCCGTCGTGGTGGCGGCGGAGGTACGGCCGGGGGATCGCGTCGTACGCCGCGGCGTCCATCGGTGCGTCGCCGAGCCGGCCCAGGATCTCCTCGCGGGCGTTCACGATCGTCTCTCCCACCAGTCGCGGAAGGTCTCTTTCGCGGGGACGGGCGCGTCACGGGTGTCGGTCCAGCGCGCGAGCGGACCCGGCAGCCGCCGGATGCCGCCCTTGCGGCCGAGGGCCCGCCCGGCCGTGCCCGCCAGACGCTGCCCGAAGGCGAGCCGGGCGGGGGAGCGCAGCGTCCAGGCGGCGAACCGCATGGCCGCCCGCTCGGCACGGCCGTGCACGGCGCGCGACCGCAGGTGGACGAGCACCTCGGGGATGTCGATCGCGACCGGGCAGACCTCGTAGCAGGCGCCGCACAGTGTCGAGGCGTACGGCAGCGAGTCGTCCACCGGCGAGCCGCCGCCGCGCAGCTGCGGCGACAGGATCGCGCCGATCGGCCCGGGGTACGGCGACCCGTACGCGTGCCCGCCCGCCCGCTGGTAGACGGGACACACGTTGAGGCAGGCCGAGCAGCGGATGCACCGGAGCGCCTGCCGGCCGACCTCGTCGTCGCGCGTGGCCGTCCGGCCGTTGTCGACCAGCACCAGGTGGAACGTCTGGCCCTCGGTCGCGCCGGACCAGATCGAGGTGTAGGGGTTCATCCGCTCGGCGGTCGACGAACGCGGCAGCAGCTGGAGGAACACCTCCAGGTCCCGCCAGGCGGGCACCACCTTCTCGATGCCCATCACCGAGATCAGCGTCTCGGGGAGCGTCAGGCACATCCGCCCGTTGCCCTCGGACTCGACCACGACGAGCGAGCCGGTCTCGGCGACCGCGAAGTTCGCCCCCGACACGGCCACCTTCGCCGCCAGGAACCGCTCCCGCAGGTGGGCGCGGGCGGCTCCGGCGAGCCGGGCGGGCTCGTCGGTGAGGTCACCGGGTACGCCGGGCATCTCCCGGCGGAAGATCTCGCGGATCTCCGCGCGGTTGCGGTGGATCGCCGGGACGAGGATGTGGGACGGGCGGTCGTTCCCGAGCTGGACGATCAGCTCGGCCAGGTCCGTCTCGTGCGCGCGGATGCCCTCGGCGGCGAGCGCCTCGTTCAGGCCGATCTCCTGGGTGGCCATCGACTTGACCTTGACGACGTCGGTCTCGCCGGTGGCCTTGATCAGGTCGGTGATGATCCGGTTCGCCTCGGCGGCGTCCCGAGCCCAGTGCACCGTGCCGCCCCGGGCCGTCACCTGCTCCTCCAGGAGCCGCAGGTAGTGGCCGAGGTGCTCGATCGTGTGGTCCTTGATGCGTTTGCCCGCCTCCCGTAGTTCTGCCCAGTCCGGCAGTTCGGCCACGGCGGCGGCCCGCTTGGCGCGGATCGTGGTGGTGGCGTGCGCGAGGTTCCGGCGCAGCTGCGTGTCGCGTACGGCCTCTCGCGCCGCGTCCGGGAAGGCGGGCATCCCGACGTACGTCGGCATCCGGGCCCCGTCGTGCGTGGGCATGGTCGGTCCTCGTTCGCCGATCCGGTCGTTCATTCGGTGGCCGCCAGGATCTCGGCCAGGTGCAGGGTCCGTACGCCGGTCCGGAGCCGGGACAGCAGGCCGCCGATGTGGGCGAGGCAGGAGTTGTCCGCCGCGCACACCACCTCGGCGCCGGTCTGCCGGATCCGGGCGACCTTGTCCGCGCCCATCGCCGCCGACACGTCGGGGTTCTTCAGCGCGAAGGTGCCGCCGAAGCCGCAGCACTCGGCCGCGTCGGGCAGCTCGACGAGGTCGATGCCGCGCACCGCGCGCAGCAGCCGCAGCGGCCGGTCCCCGAGGCCGAGGGCGCGCAGGGAGTGGCAGGTCGGGTGGTAGGTGACGCGGTGCGGGAAGTACGCGCCGACGTCCTCGACGCCGAGCACGTCGACGAGCAGCTCGGACAGCTCGTGGACGCGCGGCGCGGTCCGAAGAGCCTCCTCGGCCAGCGCGTCGTCGCCGACGGTGCGGGCCACCCGCGCGTGGTTCTCGCGGATCATCCCCGCGCAGGACGCCGACGGAACGACGACCACGTCGTACGGTTGGAACGTTTTAACGAAATCTCTGACCAGTGGCCCGCACTCCCGGTCGTACCCGGTGTTGTAGTGCATCTGGCCGCAGCAGGTCTGCTCGGCGGGGAAGACCACCTCGTGCCCCAGCCGCTCGAGCAGCGTCACGACCGCCTTGCCGGTGCCGGGGTACAGCGTGTCGTTGAAGCAGGTGACGAACAGGGCGACGCGCATGTCAGCGGCTCGATTCGCGGACGACGAGTTCGGGCTGGAACATGATCTGCTGGTGCGCGTGGCCCGTCGGGGAGTCGCACTCGTCCAGCAGCAGCTCGGTGGCGATCTTGCCGAGCTGGTAGGTCGGCTGGCGGATCGAGCTGAGCGGCACCGCCGCCGCCGAGGAGAACTCGATGTCGTCGTAGCCGATGAGGGAGACGTCGTCCGGCACCCGCACCCCCGCCTGGGACAGCGCGCGCAGCACGCCCAGCGCGAGCAGGTCGTTCGCGCAGAAGATCGCGTCCGGGAGCTCGCCGGACAGGAGCTTCTCGGCGGCGAGCGCGCCGCCGCTCGCGTTCATCTCCGGCACGACCACGTCCTCAAGAGCGCGGGCGGGCAGCCCCGCCGCGCGCAGCGCGCGCCGGGCGCCCTTGCGCCGGTCCGTGCACTGCCGGATCGCCAGGGGGCCGGTGACGTACGCGAGCCGCTCCGCGCCCCGGGCGAGGAGGTGGGCGACGGCCAGGTCCCCGCCGGCGACGTCGTCGACGGACACCGAGCACACGTCCCCGGTCGCCGGGTGGTCGACCAGGACGACCGCGACTCCGCGCTGACGCAGCAGGTCCAGGCGGGAGAGGTCCTCGTCGGTCGGCGTGATCAGGACGCCGCGGACCCGCTGCTCGGCCAGGACCCGCAGGTTACGGGCCTCCCGCTCGGGTGACTCGCCGGAGTTGCACAGGATGACCGCGTGGTCCCGGTCGCTGACGACGTCCTCGACGCCGCGCGCGACCGCGACGAAGAAGGGGTTGCCGACGTCGAGCACGACCAGGCCGATCGCCCGGCTCTGCCCGGCCCGCAGGGTCGCGGCCGAGCCGTTGCGGACGAAGCCCAGCTCGCGGATGGCCTGCTCGACGCGGGCGCGCGTCGCCGCGGCGACGCGTTCGGGCCGGTTGAGCACGTTCGACACCGTGCCCGGCGACACGCCCGCGCGCTGCGCGACCTCCCTGATCCCCACGGTCCCCAACGCCGGTACCTCTTCTCCGAATGTGATGGCGTTCACTGTGACGACTGAATTAAAACGTGTCAACAGGCCCCGCGGAGGTCGTTCGACGAGACCCGGCGGTGACCTGGTCGTTATCTCGGCTATATATCCGCAGGTCATCGTGCAGGTAGCTGGCCGCGAACGAGGGCCCGCTCGAAACTCACCCTTGACGTGACCGCGCTCACAGACTTAGCGTCCCGGGTCAATCGCGTTAAAACGTTTTTATTCCGTTCACTTCCGGAGGGACCATGAGCGAGCGGAGCGAGCGAATCGAAAGCACAGTGCGCCTGGTCACTCCTCCGACGAAGGAGGCCGCGTGACTGAGTCGCCTCCGATCCTCGCCCTGGCGAGCGTCAGCAAGGCGTTCGGCGCGGTGCGGGCTCTGCAGGACGTCTCCCTGGAGCTGTGGGGCGGAGAGATCCACGCGCTCGCCGGCGAGAACGGGGCGGGCAAGTCCACCCTCGTCAAGATCCTGGCGGGGGTGCACCGGCCCGACGAGGGGCAGGTGCTGCTGGACGGCCGCCCGAACGAGTTCCACGGTCCCGGCGACGCGCAGCACGCGGGCGTCGCCGTGATCTACCAGGAGCCCACGCTCTTCCCCGACCTGTCGGTCGCGGAGAACATCTTCATGGGCCGCCAGCCGCGCGCCCGCTTCGGCCGCATCGACCGCCGCGCCCTCCGGGCCGAGACCGCGAAGCTGTTCGAGCGGCTGGGCGTCGCGCTCGACCCGGACCGGCCCGCGCGCGGCCTGTCCATCGCCGACCAGCAGATCGTGGAGATCGCCAAGGCGATCTCCCGCGACGCCCGCGTACTGATCATGGACGAGCCGACCGCGGCGCTGTCCGGCAACGAGGTCGCGCGGCTGTTCGCCGTCGCCCGCACCCTCCAGGAGCAGGGCTGCGCGCTGCTGTTCATCTCCCACCGGCTGGAGGAGATCTTCGACCTCTGCCAGCGGGTGACGACGCTGCGCGACGGCCGCTACATCTCCACTGAGACGCTCGACGAGCTCACCCCCGACGACCTCGTGCAGCGGATGGTCGGCCGCGAGCTGGACGCGCTCTATCCCAAGCAGGAGACGACACCCGGCGAGACCGTGCTGACGGTGTCCCGGCTGACCCGCGAGGGCGTCTTCACCGACGTGTCCTTCGAGGTACGCGCCGGGGAGATCGTCGCACTGGCCGGCCTCGTCGGCGCCGGGCGCAGCGAGGTCGCCCGCGCGATCTTCGGGGTCGACCGCTACGACGCGGGCAACGTTCAGGTCGGGACGACTCGGCTGCGGGCCGGCAGTCCCACCGCCGCGATGTCCGCCGGGATCGCCCTGGTCCCCGAGGATCGGCGCCAGCAGGGCCTGGTCATGGAGGGCTCGATCGAGCGGAACATCGGCCTGACCCAGCTGCGCTCCCTGCGCCGCGGCCCGATCATCTCCCGGAAGGTCGAACGCGACCGGGCCGCCGACTGGGCGATCCGGCTGCAGCTGAAGTACGCGCGGCTCAGCGACGCCGTCGGCGTGCTGTCCGGCGGCAACCAGCAGAAGGTCGTCCTCGCCAAGTGGCTGTCGACCGAGCCGTCCGTGCTGATCGTCGACGAGCCCACGCGCGGCATCGACGTCGGCACCAAGGCCGAGGTGCACCGCCTGCTGTCGGAGCTGGCCGGGCAGGGCCTCGCCGTTCTGATGATCTCCTCCGACCTGCCGGAGGTGCTCGGCATGGCCGACCGCGTGCTGGTGATGCACGAGGGCCGGCTCGCCGCCGAGATCTCCCGGGAAGAGGCCACCGAGGAGACCGTCATGGCCGCCGCCACCGGCCGTACCCGACAGGAGGCCGCGTAAATGGCTGCCGTAACGGCAGACGCCGGCGGGCGCCGGCTCGTCGACACCGTCCTGCGGGCGCGGGAGCTGAGCATCCTCGCCGCCCTGATCGTCCTCGTCGCCGTGACGACGGCGGTGAACTCCTCGTTCCTGTCGTCGCAGGGCATCAAGGACATCTTCCTCAACGCCTCGATCCTCGCCCTGCTGGCCGTCGGGCAGACGATGGTGGTCGTCACCCGCAACATCGACCTGTCCGTCGGGTCGGTGGTCGGCCTGGTGGCGTTCGCGTCCGGGAAGTTCGTCGCCGGGCACGACCGCAACGTGCTGCTGGTCCTCCTCCTCGGGATGGCCATCGGCGCGGTCTGCGGACTGGTCAACGGCGTGCTCGTCAGCTTCTTCAAGGTCCCGGCGCTCGTGGTGACGCTCGGCACGCTGTACGTCATCCAGGGCCTGGACTACTACTGGGCGCACGGGCAGCAGATCAACGCCGCCGACGTGCCCTCGTCGCTGCTCGACCTCGGCAACGGCAGCGTGCTCGGCATCCCGTACCTGCCGCTCATCACCGTGGTCGTGATGCTCGCGGTCGGGCACTACCTGCGGGCCTACCCGTCGGGCCGCGAGTTCTACGCGATCGGCTCCAACCCGGACGCCGCGCGGCTCGCCGGCATCGCGATCCGCAAGCGGATCCTCACGGCCTACCTCGTGAGCGGCGTCCTCGCCGGACTCGCCGGGGTGCTGTGGCTAGCCCGGTTCGGCACGGTCGTCGCGGACGCCGCGCACGGCTGGGAGCTGCGGGTGGTCGCCGCCGTCGTCGTCGGCGGCGTGGCCATCGTCGGCGGACTCGGCAGCGTGTACGGCGCCGCGCTCGGCGCGCTCCTGCTGACCACGATCGGCAGCGTCCTGGTGGTGCTGAAGGTGAACTCCTTCTGGCAGGACGCCATCGCCGGTCTGCTGCTGCTCCTCGCGATCAGCGTCGACCGCCTGCTCGGCCTGCGCGTCACCCGCGCCCTGCGAAGGAGGAACGCCCGCCATGGCGCCTGAAGCCCCCGCCGCCGAGGCCCGCCCCGTGCCGGCGCGCGCCGAGGCCCCCCGCCCGCTGACCCGGTTCATCCGCTGGGACGTCATCGTCACGGCCCTGCTGATCGTCGTGTTCGCCGGCGGCGCGCTCGGCACCTCGGACTTCGCCACGAGCGACAACCTGTCCTTCGCCCTGGACGACCTCAGCGAGATCGCGCTCATCGCGCTGCCGATGACACTGCTGGTCGTGGCCGCCGAGGTCGACCTGTCCGTGGCCTCGGTGCTGGGCCTGTGCAGCGCGCTGTTCGGCGCGCTGTGGGACGCCGGGTGGGCGATCGAGATGATCATCCCGCTGCTCCTGGTCGTCGGTGCGGTGGCCGGCCTGGTCAACGGCGTGCTCGTCACCCGGCTGGGACTCCCGTCGCTGGCCGTCACGATCGGCACACTGACCCTCTACCGGGGTCTCGCGTACGTCGTGCTCGGCACCAAGGCGGTCGCGCAGTTCCCGCAGAACTACGCCGACCTGGCCACCAAGACCGTGCCCGGAACGCCGATCCCGTACCCCTTCGCGCTGTTCATCCTGCTCGCCGTCGTGACCGCGATCGTGCTGCACGCCACCGGCCTCGGCCGCGCGCTGTTCGCGATCGGCGCGCAGGAGGAGGCGGCGTTCTTCGCCGGGATCCGGGTCAAGCGCATCAAGCTGCTGCTGTTCGTGGTCTCCGGGATCGTGTCGGCGTTCGCCGGCGCCGTCTACACGCTGCGGTACGGCAGCGCCCGCGCCGACAACGGCCTCGGCCTGGAACTGGCCGTCATCGCCTCGGTGCTGCTCGGCGGCGTCGACTTCGACGGCGGCAAGGGCACGCTCGGCGGCGTCGTCGCCGGCGTGCTGCTCATCGGCCTGCTCCGCAACCTCCTCATGCTCCGTGACGTCGCGACCGAGATCCAGTCGATCGTCACGGGTCTCCTCCTCATCGTCTCCGTCCTCACGCCGCGGATCGCGGCATCGGTACGCGAGGCCCGACGACATCACCGCAGCACCTCCGCCGCCTCCTCCTGAATCAGCGCCCGAAGAAAAGGAACCCCCATGATCAAGCGCCCCCTGGCGGCCGTGGCCATCGCCACCGCCCTCGCCGTCGGTGCCGCCGCCTGCGGCGGAACGACGAAGAACTCCTCGTCCGGCGACGACAAGGGTGCCGCGGCGAGCACCGGCGGCAAGGCGGACCCGAACGCGCCCCTCAAGAAGGGCCTTAAGGTCGCCTTCCTCCCCAAGCAGGTCAACAACCCGTACGAGACGATCGTCGACAACGCGGGCATCGCCGGGGCCAAGGAGTACGGGGGCGACGCGAAGGAGGTCGGCCCGTCCGACGCGTCCGCCTCCTCGCAGATCTCCTACATCAACACGCTGATCCAGCAGCGGATGGACGCGATCCTCATCGCGGCCAACGACCCGAACGCCGTCTGTGGCCCGCTCAAGCAGGCGATGACCCGCAAGATCAAGGTCGTGTCGTACGACTCCGACGCGTCCAAGGACTGTCGCGACGTCTTCATCAACCAGGCCAGCTCCGAGGAGATCGGCCGCAGCGAGATCAAGCTCATGTCCGAGCTGGTCGGCGGCAAGGGCAAGATCGCGATCCTGTCGGCGACCGCGAACGCCACGAACCAGAACACCTGGATCGGCTTCATGAAGGACGAGCTGAAGAAGCCGGAGTACTCCGGCATCCAGCTGGTCAAGGTCGCCTACGGTGACGACGACGACCAGAAGTCCTTCCAGCAGACGCAGGGTCTGCTGCAGGCGTACCCGGACCTGAAGGGCATCATCGCCCCGACCACGGTCGGCATCGCCGCCGCGGCCCGCTACATCTCCGGCTCGAAGTACAAGGGCAAGGTCGCCGTCTCCGGTCTCGGCACGCCGAACCAGATGCGCAAGTTCGTCAAGGACGGCACGGTCAAGAAGTTCGAGCTGTGGGACCCGAAGAACCTCGGCTACCTCGCGTCGTACGCCGCCGCCGCCCTCGCCTCCGGCCAGATCACCGGCGCGGAGGGCGAGAAGTTCAAGGCCGGCAAGCTCGGCGAGCGCACCATCGGCAAGGACGGCGAGGTCATCCTCGGCCCGCCGACGGTCTTCGACAGCAGCAACATCGACCAGTACAACTTCTAGGCGACCGGTGGCGGGGCCGCCGGGCGCGGCCCCGCCACGTCGCGGGAGGAGCCCTCGTGCAGCGCGTCTGTTTCCTGCTGAAGGTCAGGCAGGACCGGCTGGATGAGTACCGCGAACGGCATCAGGCGGTGTGGCCGGACATGCTCACCGCCCTGCGCGCGGCCGGCTGGCGCAACTACAGCCTCTTCCTGCGCGACGACGGGCTGCTCGTCGGCTACCTGGAGACCGACGACTTCGACGCGGCGCGCGCGGCCATGGAGCGCACCGAGGTGAACGCCCGCTGGCAGGCGGAGATGGCGCCGTTCTTCGAGGACCTCGAAGGACAGCGCCCGGACGAGGGCCTGCTGCGGCTCGACGAAGTCTTCCATCTCGACTGACGATCGGGGATCACGAACGATGACAACGGACACAGCCCAGGCCAAGGCGGCACTGCGGACGCAGCGCATCGAGACGCCGTCGTGGGCGTACGGCAACTCCGGCACCCGGTTCAAGGTCTTCGCCCAGCAGGGCGTGCCGCGCACGCCGCAGGAGAAGATCGACGACGCGGCGCAGGTGCACCGGTACACCGGCATCGCGCCGAGCGTCGCGCTGCACATCCCCTGGGACAAGGTGGACGACTACGCCGCGCTGGCGGAGCACGCCCGCGAGCGGGGCGTCCAGGTCGGCACGATCAATACGAACGTCTTCCAGGACGACGACTACATGCTGGGCAGCGTCACCAACCCCGACCCGGCGGTGCGCAAGAAGGCGCTGAACCACCTGCTCGAGTGCGTCGACATCATGGACGTGACGGGCTCGCGCGACCTGAAGCTGTGGTTCTCCGACGGCACGAACTACCCGGGCCAGGACGACATTCGCGCCCGGCAGGACCGCCTCGCCGAGGCCTTGGCCGCCGTCTACGAGCGGCTCGGCGACGACCAGCGGTTCCTGCTGGAGTACAAGCTGTTCGAGCCGGCGTTCTACACCACCGACCTGCCGGACTGGGGCACGTCGTACGCGCACTGCCTCAAGCTCGGCCCGAAGGCGCAGGTGGTGGTCGACACCGGGCACCACGCGCCGGGCACGAACATCGAGTTCATCGTGGCGTTCCTGCTGCGCGAGGGGAAGCTCGGCGGCTTCGACTTCAACTCCCGCTTCTACGCCGACGACGACCTGATGGTCGGCGCCGCCGACCCGTTCCAGCTGTTCCGGATCATGCACGAGGTGATCCAGGGCGGCGGGTACACCGACGAGATCGCGTTCATGCTCGACCAGTGCCACAACATCGAGCCGAAGATCCCCGGCCAGATCCGCTCGGTGATGAACGTGCAGGAGGCCACCGCCAAGGCGCTCCTGGTCGACGTCGAGGCGCTGCGGGCGGCCCAGAAGGCGGGCGACGTGCTCGGCGCGAACGCCGTGTTCATGGACGCCTACAACACCGACGTCCGGCCACTGCTCGCCGAACTGCGCGCGGAGATGGGCCTGGCCCCGGACCCGATGGCGGCGTACGCCCGGTCCGGTTACTTCGAGAAGATCCGCGACGGACGCAAGGACGGCCAGGCGGCCGGCTGGGGAGCGTGACGTCGATGCTCCGCAGAGCACTGGCGGTGGCCGCCTGCGCGGCGCTGGCCGGCGGCCTGGTCGACGCCGCGCCGGCGGTGTCGGCCACCCGGCCGGGGCCCTCGGCGCGGGTGGTGCGCGACACGCTGCTGGACCCGTCGGGCATCTACTTCGTCTCCTACGACGGGCTGGTGAACCAGAACCCGTTCCAGATGAGCGGCATCCTCACCTACGGCGGCTACCAGTACGTCGCCTGGTACCACGCGGACCGCTACGTCAAGATCGCCCGGCGGCGCGCGCCGGAGGGCGCGTGGCAGACCATCACGCTGCCGCACCAGCTGACGACCGACGACTCCCACAACGTCATCTCGATGGGGATCTCGCCGCGCGACGGCCGCATCCACATCGCGATGGACACCCACAACACGCCCGTCTTCTACGTCAAGTCCGTGGCCGGGCTGGCGAACCACCCCGCCACGTGGGACGCGAGCGACTTCGGACCGGTGCAGCAGACCCTCGACGGCCTCGACCTCGGCAACATCACCTACCCGCAGTTCATCGTCACGCCCGAGAAGAAGCTGCAGTTCGTGTACCGGACCGGCCAGGGCTCCGGCAACGGCGTCAACCGGCTCGCCGAGTACGACGGCGGGACGTGGCGGCAGGTCGGCACATGGTCGAGCGCGACCGGGAACTACACCGCGAACGGCGTGACCAGCACGACCCGCAACATGTACGTCCACGGCCTGGACTACGGCCCGGACGGCCGCCTGTCCGTCGCGTTCACCTGGCGGGAGGGCAACCAGGGCGTCCTGTGCGCCCCCGGCGGGCTGGACAACCACGACATCGGCTACGTCTACAGCGACGACCGGGGCCGTACCTGGCGCAACAGCGCCGGTCAGGCCGTCGGCGCCACGGGCACCGCGCCGGTGTCGATCGACGCGCCGGGGCTCACGGTCGACCCGATCGGCGTCGACCGCGGACTCATCAACCAGGAGGGCCAGGCCGTCGACTCCGCCGGCGACCCGCACGTGATCGAGAGCTACGTGCCGGCGGAGGCCAAGTCCTGCGTGACGAACTACGTCGCCGACCGTACGGCCTACGGGCGGGACTACCACCTGTGGCGGGACTCCTCCGGGACCTGGCACAAGACGCAGATCCCGGTACCGCTGAACGCCACCGGCCGGTCGAAGATCGTCTTCGACCGGGACGACAACGCCTACGTGATCATGCCGTTCGGCCGGGTCGTCGCCGCGAGCAGGGCGAGCGGCTGGACGGACTGGAAGGTCCTGTACGACGCCAAGACGCTGAACGCGTTCGGCGAGGTCGACGTCGACGCCTCCCGGCTCCGCTCCCAGGGCCTCCTGTCCTTCATGTACCAGCAGAAATCGACCGGGACGACCCCCTCGGCCGTCCGGGTCATCGACTTCCGGATCGGCGCACGCCGGTGACCACCGGCCGTTTCCCGAGCGACCCCACGAAGATTCAAGGAGTGACCTGATGACGGGCAACCCGCCCGAGGTGGACCAGCTGCTCGAGCGTTCGCACGCGCTCGGCTCCGACCCGCGCAACACGAACTACGCCGGCGGCAACGCCTCCGCCAAGGGCGTCACGCAGGACCCGGTGACCGGCGGCGACGTCGAGCTGATGTGGGTGAAGGGCTCGGGCGGCGACCTCGGCACGCTCAAGGAGTCGGGCCTGGCGGTGCTCCGCCTGGACCGGCTGCGCGCGCTGGTGAACGTCTACCCGGGCGTCGAGCGCGAGGACGAGATGGTCGCGGCGTTCGACCACTGCGCCTTCGGCAAGGGCGGCGCGGCGCCGTCGATCGACACGGCCATGCACGGCCTGGTGGACGCGGTCCACGTCGACCACCTGCACCCGGACTCCGGCATCGCGATCGCGACCGCCGCCGACGGCGAGGAGCTCACCCGCCGGATCTTCGGCGACCGGGTCGTGTGGGTGCCCTGGCGGCGTCCCGGCTTCCAGCTCGGCCTCGACATCGCGGCGATCAAGAAGGCCAACCCGCAGGCCATCGGCGTCATCCTCGGCGGCCACGGCATCACCGCGTGGGGCGACACGAGCGAGGAGTGCCAGGCCAACGCGCTGGAGATCATCCGCACCGCCGAGGCGTACATCGCCGAGCACGGCCGGCCCGACCCGTTCGGCGCGGTGATCCACGAGACGCTGCCGGAGGCCGAGCGGCGCGAGCGGGCCGCCGCGCTGTTCCCGCTGAT
This sequence comes from Actinoallomurus vinaceus, assembly GCF_039542055.1. Lineage (NCBI taxonomy): Bacteria > Bacillati > Actinomycetota > Actinomycetes > Streptosporangiales > Thermomonosporaceae > Actinoallomurus > Actinoallomurus vinaceus. Next base: position 336,342 of record NZ_BAABHK010000003.1, on the reverse strand, counting down.
CCGCGGGCTCGCCTCGACCGACCGGCCGCAGGTCGGCCACTACACCGACTCCCCGGAGGTCCTGGACTTCGTGGCGCGGGCCGAGCACCCGCGGCTCGCGGCGCTTGGCACCTCCTGCCCGGACCACTTCCTGCGCACCAAGGTCAGCCCGCTCGTGCTCGACCTGCCGCCGACCGCGCCCCTGGAGGACGTCAAGGCCCGGCTGCGCGAGCTGCACGAGGCCTACCGGGAGGAGTACCGCGCCTACTACGAGCGGTACGCCACCGAGGACTCCCCGGCGATGCGCGGCGCGGACCCCGCAATCGTGCTCGTGCCCGGTGTCGGGATGTTCAGCTTCGGCAAGGACAAGCAGACCGCCCGGGTCGCCGGCGAGTTCTACGTCAACGCCATCAACGTGATGCGCGGCGCCGAGGCCCTGTCCTCCTATGCGCCGATCGCGGAGTCGGAGAAGTTCCGCATCGAGTACTGGGAGCTGGAGGAGGCCAAGCTGCGGCGCATGCCGAAGCCCAAGCCCCTCGCCACCCGCGTCGCGTTCGTGACCGGCGGCGGCTCCGGCATCGGCGCGGCCACGGCACGCCGGCTGGCCGCCGAGGGCGCCTGCGTGGTCGTCGCCGACCGGGACGCCGGCGCGGCGGAGAAGATCGCGGCCGAGATCGGCGCCTCCGCGCTGCGGGCTTCCGACGTCGCGGCCGCGGTGGCCGTGGACGTCACCGACGAGGAGCAGATCGCGGCTGCGCTGCGCGAGGCGGTGCTGGCCTTCGGCGGCGTCGACCTGGTCGTCAACAACGCCGGCCTGTCGCTGTCCAAGCCGCTGCTGGACACCACCGTCGCCGACTGGGACCTGCAGCACGACGTCATGGCCCGCGGCTCGTTCCTCGTCTCCCGCGAGGCGGCCCGCGTCATGGTCGAGCAGGCCCTCGGCGGCGACATCGTCTACATCGCCTCGAAGAACTCCATCTTCGCCGGCCCGAACAACATCGCCTACAGCGCGGCAAAGGCCGACCAGGCGCACCAGGTGCGCCTGCTGGCCGCCGAGCTCGGCGAGCACGGCATCCGCGTCAACGGCGTCAACCCCGACGGCGTCGTCCGCGGCTCCGGCATCTTCGCCGGCGGGTGGGGCGCCAAGCGCGCCGCCGTGTACGGCGTGCCGGAGGACAAGCTCGGCGAGTACTACGCCCAGCGGACCCTGCTCAAGCGCGAGGTGCTGCCCGAGCACGTCGCGAACGCCGTCTTCGCCCTCACCGGCGGGGATCTGACCCACACCACCGGGCTGCACGTCCCGGTGGACGCGGGGGTGGCAGCCGCCTTCCTCCGCTGAACCACCGTGGGGCGGCGCGCCGCCACGCGCCGCCCCCACGGCCGCACATCGGGGTTGCTCAATCCGCCGGATCCCAGAGAGGGAGAGCCCAGGGATGCGACTGGCTTCGAACCTTCGACGAAGACCCTTCCACGTCCTCGCCTGCCTCGCGCTCGGCGCGACGACCACGCTCGTGGCCACCTCGCCCGCGCGGGCCGGCGCGGACACGCGGGCCGCGAACGCGCTCGCCCACCTGCCCGCGCCGAACTGGCGCCACTACGTCCAGGGGACCTCCCACCGCGAGGTGTCGCCGGTCCGGGTCGCCTCCACCGCCGGCGACGTGACCGACCCCAAGGGCCTGGTCGGCGCGGGGACGACCACCCTGCACCGCGAGGCGCCGAAGCCCAAGCCGGCCTGGCCGTCCGGCACCGCGGCCACGGCCTCCTCCTTCCACGCGCCGAACGGCGGCAACGACGGCACGCCCACCTCGTACGGGCCGGGCAACGCCGTCGACGGGGATCCCAAGACGTTCTGGAACGACGAGAACCCCGACACGTATCCGGCCTGGCTGCAGATCACCAGTCCCACCCCGGTGAAGCTGCCGGGGATCACCGTGCTGTCCAACAGCGACGGTGTCCCGATGGACTTCACCGTCGCCACGTGGAACGGCTCGGACTGGGTCACCCAGGCGACGGTGACCGGCAACACCGACGTGCAGCGCGCCGTGACGTTCCCGCAGGAGGTCACGACCGGCCAGGTGCGCATCACGGTCACCAAGGACCAGCCCAGCTCCCGGGGGGACTTCACCCGGATCAACGAGATCTATCCCGGCGTCGTCACCGATCCGGCGCAGTCGAGCGTCACCCTGGACTTCGGCAAGGTCGTCGTCGGCTACCCGAAGATCCGATTCGGTGGTGCCTCGGCCGACCATCCCGGCGTGCGGCTGGCGTTCTCCGAGACCCTGCAGTACCTCACCGACCGCTCCGACTTCACCCGCTCCGACTTCTCCGGCGGCCCGGGCACCGACCAGTACGCCCCGCCGGAGACGTCCACCACCTGGACCGACACGAAGGGCTGCCAGAGCGGTACGAAGGTCTGCGCGGACGGCCTGCACGGCTTCCGGTACCTGAAGATCAGCCTGGACGCCCTCGACAGCGACGCCCCCGCCGCGCGGCCGTACGGCACGGTGAAGATCGAGGACGTCGCCCTGGAGTCGACCGCGCTCCCGGGAGCGGCGGGCACCTACAAGGGCTGGTTCGAGTCCTCGGACCGGGCCCTCAACCAGTACTGGTACAACGCGTCCTACACGAACGAGCTGGTCACCGACACGTTCCGGCCGACCGACGTCGAGCCGCGGAACGCCGACAGCCCGAGCCTGGACGGCAAGCTGGTCCTGCACGACGGCGCCAAGCGCGACCGTGACCCGTACGTCGGCGACGTCGCCGTGTCTGGCCGCACCGACTACCTCACCCACGCGGTGCCCGAGGCCGCCCGCAACGTCCTCGCCGACCTGGCCGACCACCAGCGCGCCGACGGCTGGATCCCGCCCGCGTCGATCGGCAACTACACGCTCCCGCTGTTCGACTACCCGCTGTGGTGGGTGACCTCCAGCTCGGACTACGTGCTCTACACGGGCGACACCGCGTACGCGGCGAAGTACTACCCGAACCTGATCAAGACCCTCGATTCCTGGTACCCGTCGGTCACCGACTCCCACGGGCTGCTGTCGAAGGGCCTGAACGGCACCGGCGGCTACGGCGACTACGCGTTCCTGCCCCGCACCGGCGAGGTCACCTACTACAACGCCCTCTACGTCCAGGCGCTGAACGACGCGGCCGGCCTGGCCCGCGCCCTCGGCCACGGCGCCGACGCGGACCGCTGGCAGCAGCGCGCGCAGACCGTCGCGAAGGCGATCAACACCTACCTGTGGGACGCCAAGACCGGCGCCTACCTGGACTCCGGCACCGGCGAGGTCCGCCACGGGCAGGACGGCAACGGCATCGCGATCGTCGCCGGAGTCGCCTCCCCGGACCAGGCCGGCTCGGCGCTCGCCCACCTCGCCAAGGCGACGGCCCAGCCGTACGGCAACGCCTTCATGGACAACGACACGCTCGTCTCGGACGGCAGCAAACGGGTCTACGCCTTCACCTCCTACCCGGAGATCCAGGCGCGCTTCCTCTCCGGCCAGGCCGACTCCGCCATCGAGGAGATCAAGCGGCTCTACGGCTGGATGACGAACCACGACCCCGGCATCACCGACTGGGAGGGCATCGGCGAGAACGGCTCCCTGTACGAGGGCGCCTACACCTCGATGGCGCACGGCTGGTCGACGGGCGTCGTGCCGGCGCTCAGCAACGACCTGCTCGGCGCCGTGCCGACCGGTCCCGGCTTCAGCACCTGGGCCGTACGGCCGAACCCGGGCTCGGTGACCTGGGCCCGCGGCGAGCTGCCCACCCCGCACGGCGCGCTGCGGGTGACCTGGACCCAGGGACACGGCGCCGTCCTGACCCTGGCCGTCACCGCCCCGGCCGGCACGTCCGGCGACATCGCGGTGCCGACCGGCGGCAAGCGGGTCACCGTGCGCGTCGACGGCAAGGTCGCCTGGGACGGCGGCGCCGCGCTCGCCTACCAGGCGACGAGCGACGGCGGCCACATCACGCTGCACGGTGTCCGCGCCGGCTCGCACACGGTCCAGGTGACGGCCCGGTGACGGGGGAGGCCCGCGGCTGAGCAGACCACGGCGGGCGGCGGCCCCGGCCGCCCGCCACATCGGGGTTGTCCTTCCGCTGGATCCCAGAAAGGGAGCCCGAGAATGCGACGCGTACCAAGGTTCCGCCGACGACCACTGTCCATCCTGTCCGCCCTCACCGCGACCCTCATGACCACGACCGTCGTCGGTGCCGTGCCCGCCTTCGCCCGAGGGGCGTCCTCGCCCGTACGGGTGACGGCGACGACGACCGAACGCGAGACGAACCCGATCGGCATCGACGCCGCCAAGCCCCGCCTCGGCTGGCGGCTGGACTCCACCGCGCGCGGCCAGTCCCAGACCGCGTACGAGGTGGCCGTCGGCACCAAGGCACGCGCGGCCGACGTCTGGGACAGCGGCCGCGTCGCGAGCGGCCAGTCCGTGGACGTGTCCTACGGCGGCCCCGCGCTGCGGTCCGGCCACCGGTACTACTGGCAGGTCCGCGTCTGGGACGCCCAGGGCAGGCCCTCGGGCTGGAGCAGGACGTCGCTCTTCGAGACCGGCCTGGCCCAGCAGGACTGGACGGCCAACTGGATCGGCAGTCCGGACACGACGCCGAGCCTGACCGGCGCCCGCTGGATCTGGTACCCGGAGGGCGACCCGGCGTCCAGCGAGCCCGCCTCGACCCGGTACTTCCGCCGCACCGTCGACCTGGGCTCCGCGTCGATCAGCAAGGCGTTGCTCACCCTGACCGCGGACGACGGCTTCACCCTGTACGTCAACGGCGCGCGTGTCGCGTCGTCGCCGCAGGTCACGGACAGCTGGAAGCAGGGACAGCTCGCGGACCTCACCTCCGTCCTGCATCCGGGCGCCAACACCATCGCGATCCAGGCGGTGAACACCTCGGTGAGCCCCGCGGGCATCGTCGGGCGGCTGCACGTCGAACGCTCCGGCGCGGACCCGATCGACGTCGTCACCGACGGCTCGTTCAAGGCCGCGCAGACCGTGCCGGACGGCTGGGAGAAGCCGGGCTTCGACGACTCCTCCTGGCCCGCGGCCAAGGACGCCGCCGCGTACGGCTCGGGCCCGTGGGGGAGCCAGGTCGTCCAGCCGTCGCCGCCGGTACCATACCTACGGCACGGGTTCCAGCTCGCCAAGCCGGTCGCGGCGGCCCGCCTGTACGTCACCTCGCTCGGTCTGTACGAGGCGCACCTCAACGGCCGCCGGGTCGGCGACGACGACTTCACCCCGGGCTGGACGGACTACAACAAGCGCGTCCAGTACCAGGCCTACGACGTGACCACGATGCTGCACCGCGGGAACAACGCGATCGGGGCGCTGCTTGCGCCCGGCTGGTACTCCGGGAACATTGGCTTCGCCGGTTCGCACATCTACGGGCAGCAGCCGTGGTTCCTCGCCCAGCTCCGCGTGGACTTCACCGACGGCACCTCGCAGACCATCGGGACCGACGACTCCTGGAAGGCGGCCGCCAGTCCGCTGGCCTCGTCCGACATCTACGCCGGCGAGACCTATGACGCCCGGAACGAGCAGGACGGCTGGGACAGCGCCGGATTCGACGACCACGCCTGGCAGCCGGTCAAGGTCAACACCACCGTACGGCCGAACCTCGTCGCCCAGGCCGGTCCTCCGGTGCGGCAGGACACGGTGCTGCACCCGGTGAAGCGGACCGAGCCCAAGCCGGGCGTGTTCATCTTCGACCTCGGCCAGAACATGGTCGGCTGGAACCGCCTGACGGTCTCCGGCTCGGCCGGTACGACCGTGACCCTGCGGAACGGCGAGGTGCTGAACCCGGACGGCACGCTCTACACCGCGAACCTGCGCGGCGCCGTCGACACCGACCGCTACACGCTCAAGGGCAACGGCACCGAGACGTACGAGCCGCGCTTCACCTATCGCGGCTACCAGTACGTCGAGGTCACGGGCTATCCGGGCACGCCGAGCCTGGACGCCGTCGCCGGCGTCGTCGCGCACGCCGACGCTCCCGCCAACGGCACGCTGACCACCTCCGACCCGCTGGTGAACCAGATCCAGCACAACATCGTGTGGGGTCAGAAGGGCAACTTCTTCAGCGTCCCGACCGACTGCCCGCAGCGCGACGAGCGGCTCGGCTGGACGGGCGACATCGCCGCGTTCGCGCCGACTTCGACGTTCAACATGGACGCCGACGGCTTCCTCGCCAAGTTCACCACCGACCTGGCCGACGGCCAGACCGCCGACGGCGCGTTCACCGACGTGGCCCCGGCCGTCGCGGGGGGCTCGGGCACGGCGGGCTGGGGCGACGCGGGCGTGATCATTCCGTTCACCCTCTGGCAGCGCTACGGCGACCTGCAGGTCGTGCGCGATCGCTACCCGGCGATGACGAAGTGGATCGACTACCTGAAGGCGCACAGCACCGGGTTGATCCGGCCCGCCCAGGGGTACGGCGACTGGCTCAACGTCGGCGACGACACCCCGCTCGACCTGATCGGCACCGCGTACTTCGCGCACTCGACCGACCTGGTCGCGCAGATGGCGGACGCGATCGGCGACCACGCCGCCGCGGCCTCCTACCGCACGCTGTGGGGGCAGATCCGGGACGCGTTCGACGCGAAGTACGTCAAGTCCGACGGCACCGTCGGCGGCGGCAGCCAGACCGCCTACGTCCTGGCACTCGCCGGCAACCTTCTGCCGGACGGCCAGGTCAAGCCCGCCGCCGACAAGCTGGTCGCGAACATCGACGCCCACGGCGGGCACCTCACGACCGGGTTCCTCGGCACCGGTGAGCTGCTGCCGACGCTGACCCGTACCGGGCACACCGACGTGGCGTACCGGCTGCTGGAGCAGAAGACGTTCCCGTCGTGGGGCTACGAGATCGACAAGGGCGCGACCACCATCTGGGAGCGCTGGGACGGCATCAAGCCGGACGGCACGTTCAACGACCCCGGCATGAACTCCTTCAACCACTACGGGCTCGGCTCGGTCGGCGACTGGATCTACCAGAACATCGCCGGCATCGCCCCGGCGTCGCCCGGTTACCGGAGCGTCGTCATCCACCCGAGGCCCGGCGGATCCCTGACCAGGGCGTCGGCGACCTACCGGTCCGACTACGGCGAGATCGTGAGCCGCTGGTCGGTCTCCGGAGACCGGTTCACCCTCGACGCCACCGTCCCGGTCAACACGACCGCGGAGGTGTGGGTGCCGGCCGGAAGCGCGAATCAGGTCACCCAGGACGGCGCACGGTTCGTGCGCATGCAGGACGGCAACGCCGTGTTCACCGTCGGCTCGGGCCGCTGGCACTTCAGCACCCGAGCCTGAGAGACCGACGGCGGGCTCGCGGCACCGGCCGCCGCGGGCCCGCCGTCACCAGATCGCATGGAGGATGAGATGACCGACACGAAGGTCCGCGTAGGCCTCGTCGCGGGCGGGCTCGGCGCGTACTGGCCGCAGTTCCCCGACCTGCTGCCGCAGCTCAAGCGGTCCGCCGAACGTGTGTCCGAGCGGATGCGCGAACTCGGGGCGGACGTCGTGGACGTCGGCTTCATCTCCGACGCCCAGGAGGGCGCCGCCGCCGCGGAGAAGCTGCGCGTCGCGGGCTGCGACCTCATCGTGGGGTTCCTGACGACGTACATGACCGCGACGATGCTGGTGCCGATCGCCCAGCGCAGCGGCGCCCCCGTGCTGCTGATCAACCTGCAGCCGACCGAGTCGATGGACCACGCGACCTTCGACACCGGCCAGTGGCTGGCCTACTGCGGCGCCTGCCCGCTGCCCGAGATGGCCAACGCGTTCCAGCGCTGCGGCATCCCGTTCCGCTCGGTGTCGGGCTACGTCGAGGACGAGCGGGCCTGGGCGAAGATCGGCCGCTGGGTGCGGGCCGCGGGCGTACGGGCGGCGCTGCGCCGGGGACGGCACGGCCTCATGGGCCACCTGTACCCGGGCATGCTCGACGTCTCCACCGACCTGACCCTGGTGCCGGCCAACTTCGGCGGCCACATGGAGGTGCTGGAGTTCGACGACCTGCGGGTCCGCGTGGAGAAGGTCACCGACGCCGAGGCCGAGGCCAAGAAGAAGGAGGCCGCGGAGATCTTCGAGCTGGCCGATTCGGTCAACGACGAGGACTTCTCCTGGGCCGCGCGCGTCGCGGTCGGCCTCGACCGGCTCGTCGAGGACTTCGAGCTGGACAGCCTCGCCTACTACCACCGGGGCCTGGACGGCGAGATCCACGAACGCCTCGGCGCGGGCATGATCCTCGGGGCGTCGCTGCTGACCGCGCGCGGCGTTCCGGCCGCGGGCGAGTACGAGCTGCGGACCTCCCTCGCCATGCTGATCATGGACCGGCTCGGCGCGGGCGGCTCCTTCACCGAGCTGCAGGCGCTGGACTTCCAGCGGGGCCACGTCGAGATGGGCCACGACGGCCCGGCGCACCTGGCCATCAGCGATTCCAAGCCGCTGCTGCGCGGCCTGGGCGTCTACCACGGCAAGCGCGGCTGGGGCGTGTCGGTCGAGTTCGACGTCAAGCACGGCCCGGTCACGGCGTTCGGCATCCGCCAGGGACGGGACGGACGGTTCGCGTTCGTCGCCTCCGAGGGCGAGGTCGTCGACGGGCCGCTGCTGCAGATCGGCAACACCACCTCGCGCGTCGACTTCGGCTGCGACCCGGGGGAGTGGACCGACGCCTGGAGCGCCACGGGCATCTCCCACCACTGGGCCCTCGGCACCGGCCACCGGATCGCCGACCTGCGCGCCCTCGCGGACCTCCTGGAGGTGGAACTGATCGACGTACGCGCCTAGGCAGTTCTTTTTCGGGTCGGGGGACTCACGCATAGGAGACGGTGTGGCGAGTTTCTTCGGCATGCGCGCGATTCGCCTCGTGCTCGCGCTGACCATGGCCGTGGGCGGGCTGCTGATCCTCACGGCGCCCGCCGGGGCCGCGGTCGACACGGACCTGACCAGTTTCGACGCGGCCGGGAACCAGGTGGTGCGGTTCGACACCGACGGCAACGCGGTGGACGCGCACGACGGCGCGATCGAGCGGTTCGGCGGCACGTACTACCTGTACGGCACCAGCTACGACTGCGGCTACCAGTGGCAGAACAACGACACGTTCTGCGGTTTCAAGGTCTACTCGTCGCCCGACCTGGCGCACTGGACCGACCGCGGGCACGTCGTGGCGCCCCGCTCGTGCCGGTACTGCTTCCGCCCGCACGTCGTCTACAACAGGGCGACCCGCAGGTACGTCATGTGGGTCAACGACCAGGACGCCGCCGACAAGTTCCGGGTCTACACGAGCCGCACGCCTACCGGGCCCTTCACCGAGCAGCCCGTGCCCGACCTGCCGGACCAGACGCACTGCACCGCCGACCTCGCCGTGTTCGTCGACGACGACGGGACGGGCTACCTCACCTGCAGCAACGCCGGCTGGCACATCGCGGTCATCCAGCTGACCGCCGACTACCTGCGCGCCGCCGGACCGTACGACATCACCGGCGTCACCCGCGTGGAGGCGCCGTCGATCTTCAAGCGGGACGGCACGTACTACCTGACGATGTCGGACCCGAACTGCGGGTACTGCACCGGCACCGGCACCGCCTACCTGACCGCGAAGAGCCCGCTCGGCCCGTGGCGCGGGCGGGACGCGTGGACGGCCGAGGACGGCGCGCTGACCGTGCGCGGCGGGCTGTACGGGCTGTCCCAGCAGGGCGAGGACTGGAGCGACTACACCTTCTCCTTCGACGTCGCGCCGCTGCCCACCACCTCGGGCACGTCGGCGCAGGCCGGGTTCTCGGTGCGGATGAACCGCGACGACTACGGCTACCTGTTCCTGTTGACCGGTTCCGGGACGGCGAACGGGAAGCTGAGCGTGCTGCGCCGGGCCGGGGCCACCACGGCGAGCCACGCCGTGACGCTGAACAAGCCGATCGTCGCGGGGGAGTGGCACCACGTCTCCGTGACGGCGGCCGGTTCGACGCTGACCACATCGATCGACGGCGTGCAGGTGGACACCTACACCGACACCACGTACGCCACCGGCAAGGTCGGCTTCCGCGAGTGGAACGGCGCCAACCTCGAGTCCGCCCGATTCGACAACGCCACGGTCACCTCGGCGGACGGCCGGACGCTGCTGTCGGACGACTTCTCCGGCGACTTCTCCCGGTGGGTCGTCCCCACCAGCGGCATCAAGATCAGTGACAACTCCTGCGGAGGCCAGCCCGCGCAGGTCGCGACGCTGCCCTCCCGCCACGGCGCCCCGACCTACCTGTACTTCAGTGACCTGTGGGACTTCCACACCAACGAGGCGCTGGCCAACTACTACTGGCAGCCGCTCTCGTTCGGTGCGGATGGCGCGATCAATCCGCTGACCTGCGCGAACTCGCGGATCCACCTCGATCCGGGGCACCTCGGGCGGCAGCGGCCGATCCGGGCGCTCGACCAGACCAGCGGCGTGACGGGCTTCCGCACCACCTGCGACATCGCCGGGTCCACCCGGCGTGAGCAGGGCTTCACGGCCGGGCGCACCGGCCGGCTCACCTCGCTCGCCGTGACCGTCTTCAAGGACGGCACCGAGACCGGCCGGGTCCTCCGGACGCCGCCGTCCGACCCGCTCGACGTGCGGCTCGTCGACCGGCGCACCGGCACGACGGTGTGGTCGGCGTCGGTGCCGGCGAGCACGGTCGGCTGGTCCGCCCGCGACCTGACCCTGAAACCGGGCGTCCGGGTGCGGCGCGGCGCCGAGTACGCCCTTCGCCTCGGCACGTCGGCCGCCACCGGCTGCTACGGCGTCGCTTTCAACGACCAGAACCCCTACTCCGGCGGTGCCTCCGCCACCAGCACCGACGGCGGCGTGGACTTCGCCCCCGAACCCGCCCGGGACCTGAAGTTCCACACCTCCGTCGAGCGCTGACAGCACCAGGAGACGAGGAGCCCCATGAGGTTCATCCCGGCCTGCGCGACCGCGGTCGCGCTGGCCCTGACCCCGGGCCTGCCCGCACACGCGGACACCGGCCGGCTGGGCGTCACCGGCCTGCGCACCGACGCGCTGGACACGGCGCTGGGCATCGACGACACCACGCCCACGCTGAGCTGGAAGCCCACCGCGACCGGCCCGAACGAGGCGCAGGCCACCTACCAGGTGCAGGCCGCCTCCGACCCGGACCGGCTGGACCACCCCGATCTGTGGGACTCCGGCAGAGTCGCCTCGACGGCGGTCAGCGCCGTCTACAAGGGCACGGCGCTGAAGTCCCGGCAACGGGTCTGGTGGCGCGTGCGGGTCTGGGACGGCGCGGGTCACGCGTCCTCGTGGAGCCGCGCCGCCTGGTGGGAGATGGGCCTGCTCGCCACGGCCGACTGGTCGGCGAAGTGGATCGGCGACGACCGGTGGGTGAACCACAAGCCCACTCCGGTCACGGTCAAGGTCCCGGCGCAGGACGCCCGCTACGTCCGGGTCGACGTGACGAAGCTCGGGCTGCCCATCACCGAGGGGAGTTCGCTCGTCTCCCGGCTGCAGCTCGCCGAGATCGTCGTCGCCGACTCCGCACACCCGGACGAGGACGTGGCCAAGGGCGCCGCCGTCACCGCCTCCGAGATCGGCAACTACCCCGGCAAGTGGCAACCGGCGTACGTCACCGACGGGTCGCTCACGACAGAGCAGGCGCCGTACGGCTACACCAGCCCCTCGTACAAGTCCCAGGACCCGGGTCACCACATCTGGCTGCAGCTGGACCTCGGGCAGAGCCGGCACTTCGACCAGGTCGTGCTCTACCCGCGCACCGACGTGATGACCGACGACGAGAAGACCCCGAACTTCCCCGTCGACTTCACCGTGCAGACCGGGAACGACGCCGCGAACCTCGCCACCGCCGCGACGGTCACCGGCCAGGAGCCGCCGCCCGCGTACCACACGGACTTCCCGCCGCTGCCGCTGCTGGCCCGGCAGTTCGACCTGGAGAACGGCGTGCGCAGCGCCCGCCTCTACGTCACCGCGCTCGGCATCTACGACGCCACCGTCAACGGCCGGCCGGTCAGCGCCGCGGTGCTCGAGCCGCCGAACACCGACTACCGCAAGCGCGTCGTCTACTCCACCTACGACGTCACGAGGCTGCTTCGCAAGGGCGGCAACGCCATCGGCGTCCGGCTCGGCAACGGCACCTACAACGTCGCCCCCACCGCCGACCGGTACACCAAGTACGTCGGCGCGCAGGGCCCGCCGCGTCTGCTCGCCCAGCTCGAGGTCACGCTGAAGGACGGCACGACGCGGCGGATCGCCACCGACGGCTCCTGGCGCACCGACCTGGGCCCGACGACGTTCTCGCAGTGGTACGGCGGCGAGGACGAGGACGCACGGCGCGACCAGCCGGGCTGGGACCGGCCCGGCGCGGACCTGAGCGGCTGGAAGACCGCTGCGGAGACCGCCGACCCGGGCATCGCCGTCGCCGCGCGGATGTCCCCGCCGATCGTCCCGGTCGGCCGCGAGCACACCGTGCGGATCACCCGGCCGGAGTCCGGCACGTACGTCTTCGATCTGGGCTCGAACGTCTCCGGCTGGCCGGTGCTGCACCTCAGCGGCCCGCGCGGCACGACCATCACCGTCAAGCCGGGGGAGCGGCTCGGTGACGACGGCCTCGTCGACCAGGGCACCATGATCGCCGGCGGCAGCCGGCAGCCGCCGGTCGAGGACCACTACACCTTCTCCGGGAACGGCGACGAGACCTGGCATCCGCGGTTCGTCTACCACGGATTCCGGTACCTCCAGGTGACCGGCCTGCCGTCGGCGCCGGACAAGGACACGGCCGAGGCGATCGTGCTGCGGGCCGGCAACGCGACGGCGGGCACGTTCGCGAGCTCCGACCTGCTGCTGAACGACATCCACCGGATCGTTCAGGCGTCGATCGCGGGCAACATGTTCAGCATCCTCACCGACTGCCCGGACCGGGAGAAGCTCGGCTGGCTCGAGCAGACCCACCTGGTGCAGGGCTCCGTCGCCCGTGACTTCGACGTCGAGGCGTACTACCGCGACTTCCTGCAGAACGTCGCCGAGGCACAGCTGCCGGACGGGCACGTGCCCGACATCGCCCCCGAGTACGTCGTGTTCAGCGGAGCGGCCCGCGACGACCCGAACTGGGGCAGCGCCATCATCCTGTCGGCCTGGCAGCACTACCAGTCGTACGGCGACGCCGAGACGCTGCGCACCTACTTCCCTGCTATGCGGAGGTACTTCGACTACCTGACGTCGAAGGCGAGCGGGAACCTGCTCGACTACGGCTACGGCGACTGGGCCACCACCGACTCCTCCACGCCCGTCGGGCTCGCGGCGAGCTACGGCTACTACCGGGACGCCGTCGCCCTCGCGAAGATCGCCAAACTGCTCGGCGAGGACGCCTCCGGGTACGAGAGCGCGGCGCAGAAGATCGGCGCGGCGTTCAACGCGAAGTACCTCAAGGACGGCAAGTACGGCTCGGGCAGCCAGGCGAGCGACGCGTTCGCCCTGGACTTGGGCGTCGTGCCCGCCGACCAGCGGCAGGCCGTCACCGACCATCTCGTCAAGGGCATCGAGGCGAAGGGCTACCACCTCACCGTCGGGGAGATCGCGCTGCCGTCGGTGTTCCGGGTGCTGTCGGCGGCGGGCCGGGACGACGTACTGCTCAAGGTCGCGCAGCAGGTCACCGCGCCCAGTTACGGATACCAGGTCGTGCACGGCGCGACCACGCTGACGGAGTACTGGGACGGCCCGACCGGCTACGGCTCCCAGGACCACTTCATGCTCGGCGCGATCGACGAGTGGTTCAACGCCGGCCTCGCCGGAATCCGGCAGGCCGACGGCGGAGCCGGCTACACGAACCTGGTGATCCGCCCGGCGGTCGTCGGCGACCTGACCCACGCGAGCGGCACGTACGAGACGCCGCGCGGCGAGGTCGCCAGCTCCTGGCGGCGCGACGGCCGCACGCTGCGGCTCGACGTGACGGTCCCGCCGGGCGCCCCGGCGCGCGTCGAGGTGCCGCTGCTCGGTGGCGACCGGGTGGCCGCGCCCGCCGGCGCGACGTCGATCGGCGCGCAGAACGGCTACGGCGTCTACGAGGTCGGCTCCGGTCACTGGTCGTTCACGGTGACCACCGCGTCCGCCGCCGCCCCCGACCGGACGCAGCTGGCCGTCGAGCCGTCCTTCGGCGTGAACGTCCCGGTCGTGGCCGGTCACCCGGCGTCCGCGCGGTTCCGGATGACCAACCTGGAGGACGACGCGGTCACCGTACGGCCGCGGGCCACGGCGTCGTCCGGCTTCGCGGCGACGGTGTCCGGCGCGCCGGTACGCGTCCCGGCGCACGGCTCGGCCGAGATCCCGGTCGCGCTGAAGCAGGAGGACGCGAACGCCACGTCGGGGACGGTGACGCTCGCCGTCGGCGACGACAGCGCGTCCGCGCCGGTCGCGGTGACCGGGAACCTCGTCCGCCTCGCCACGATGACGGCCTCCAGCACCCACAGCGGCTCCGACCCGGCCTGGACCAATGACGGCGGGACGGACTCGGAGGTCTGGCTGAACGGCGTCGGCGGCTGGAACGACGACACCGCCGCCGAGTGGCCCGACACGCTCACCGCGACCTGGGACGCGCCGGTCACGCTCGGCCGGATACGCGTCTTCACGCTGAACAGCAGCAAGTCGTCCGCCGCGAAGACCGGAATCCGGGACTTCGACATCGAGGCGCGCGTCGGCGACACCTGGCAGACGGTGTCCAGCGTGCGCGGCAGCGTCGCCGGGATAGTCGAGCGCACCTTCGATCCGGTCCAGGCCTCCGCGCTGCGCGTCGTCGTCCGCGACTCGAACGACCACAAGTACAGCCGGGTGATCGAGCTCGAGGGCTACGCCTCCTGAGCTCCAGCGGCCGCGGGCATTTAATTCAGCGAAAGGACAAAAATCATGACTAATAACTTCAAATATCCGCCTTATTGTCCACTTCCTGGAAATGTAGCCATTCCCTCTTCTTTTCGGTGAAATCGCCCCGTACTGTCGACCGCGCGTTCGATGTCGCCGATGACCTGCGTCGTCGGCGACTAGGACGACCCCAGTAACCGGGTGATCGAGCCGCGGATACCGCGCTTTTCGCGGTCCCCGGCTCGGCACGAAGGAGGCACGCATGAGGAGATTCGGCAGAGGCCGCGCCGTCGTGGCGGCGGCGGTCTTCGCCCTGCTGCCCGCGGTCGCCGCGGGCGGCACCGCGGCGGCGACGACCGCGCCGCGGTCGCACGTGGACGGGCTCATCGCCAAGATGACGCTCGACGAGAAGCTCTCGTTCGTGCACGGCGCGACCGACCCGAAGGACCTGGGCGAGGCCGGCTACATCCCCGGGGTCCCGAGGCTCGGCATCCCGGAGCTTCGCCTGACCGACGGGCCCGCCGGCGTGCGGGTGCGCGAGCACGCCACCGCGATGCCCGCGCCGGTCGCGCTGGCGTCGGCGTTCGACCCGGCGCTCGCCCTGCGGTACGGCGCGGTCATCGGCCGCGACGGGCGGGCGCTCGGCCAGGACGTCCTGCTGTCACCGATGGTCAACACGATCCGTGTCCCGTACGGCGGCCGTAACTTCGAGACGTTCAGCGAGGACCCGCTCGTGTCCTCCCGCACCGTCGCCGCCGAGGTCCGCGGCATCCAGTCGCAGGGCCTGATCGCGACGGTGAAGCACTACGCGGAGAACAACCAGGAGACCGACCGGCAGACCGTCGACGTCAAGGTCGACGAGCAGACGATGCGCCAGATCGAGCTGCCCGGCTTCCAGGCGGCCGTCGACGCGGGCGCCGGCGCGGTCATGTGCTCCTACAACAAGGTGAACGGCGACCCCGCCTGCGGGAACGCCGAGCTGCTCAACACCATCCTCAAGGAGCAGTGGGGCTTCGGCGGCTGGGTGATGTCCGACTGGGGCGCCACCCACAGCACCGACGCCATCACCAAGGGGCTCGACCAGGAGATGCCGAGCGGCACCTACCTCGGTGACGCGCTGAAGACGGCGATCCAGAAGGGCACCATCCCCGAGTCGGCGCTCGACGGCGCGGTCAAGCGGATCCTCGGCCAGATGGAGCGCTTCGGACTGCTCCGCAAGCACCCGCCGTCCCGCCCGTCGCGGGACGCGGCCGGCGCGGCTCAGGTCGCGCGGTCCGTCGCCGAGCGCGGCGCGGTACTGCTGCGCAACACCGGGAACGCGCTGCCGCTTTCGGGGAGCGCGGCCAAGGACGTCGCCGTGATCGGCCCGACCGCCCAGACCCCCAAGGTGACCGGTGGCGGCAGTTCCCACGTCACCCCGGACCACGCGGCCGCGCCGATCGACACGATCCGCGCTCGCGCCGGCAAGGACGCCACGGTGACGTACGCGTCCGGCGGCGACCTGACGGGAACGCCGGTCCCCGCCTCGGCGTTCTCCCCGGCTCCGCCGGCGACGGTCCCGGCCGGCAAGACCACCTCCTACTCCGGCAAGCTCACCGTGCCCTCCACCGGCGACTACCGGCTCACGCTCACCGCGGACAACGGCCTGGCGTTCGGCCAGGTCGCCGGGCAGACGCTCTTCTCCGGGAACCTCTTCGGGCAGAGCGGCGTGTGGGTCCACCTGACCGCCGGCACCGTCCCCTTCACCCTCTTCGGCCAGGCCGACGCCGGAAAGGACCTGCACCTGGGCGTCGACTGGGTGACCCCGGACAAGGCCAGGGCGCTCATCCCGCCGGCGGTCGCGGCGGCGAAGAAGGCGAAGACCGCCGTCGTGTTCGCCTACGACGACGGCACCGAGGGCGCCGACCGCGCCTCCCTCGCCCTGCCCGGCTACCAGAACGACCTGATCACCGAGGTCGCGAAGGCCAACCCGAACACGATCGTCGTCCTCAACACCGGCTCCGCGGTGAAGATGCCGTGGCTGTCCGGCACCCGGGCCGTCCTCGACATGTGGTACCCGGGCCAGGAGGGCGCCGCCGCCACGACGGCCCTGCTGTTCGGTGACGCCGCCCCGACCGGGAGGCTCACCCAGACCTTCCCGGCCGACGAGGACCACACCCCGGTCGCCGGGCATCCGGAGCGCTTCCCCGGCGTGAACGGCGAGCAGCAGTACTCCGAGGGCGTCGAGGTCGGCTACCGCTGGTACGACAAGGAGGGCGTCAAGCCGCTGTTCCCCTTCGGGTACGGCCTGTCCTACACGACGTTCGGCTACGGCGGGCTCACCGCCCACCGCGTCCACGGCGGCCTCGACGTCACCGTGACCGTGCGCAACACCGGCCACCGGGCGGGCACCGCGGTGCCACAGGTCTACCTGGGCGCGAGCCCGGACGTCACCGCGCCGCAGGCGGCCCGGGCGCTGGCCGGCTACACGACGGTCACCCTGCGTCCCGGCGAGTCCCGTCAGGTCCGGATCCACGTCGGTGAACGTCAGCTGCAGTACTGGGACACCACCCACCACCGCTGGAGCCTCGGCACCGGCGCCCGGGCCGTGTGGGCCGGGCCGTCGTCGGCCGAGCTCCCGCTCCGCACCACCGTGAAGATCGACAACCGGTAACCCGCCGGTTGCCGGTGGGGAGGGCGGCGTCCGCCCTCCCCACCGGATCCCCTGAATGCGAGGAACGATGCCAGTCAGCGACACCAGCGACGCCGTGGGCGGAGCGGGCTTCACGCGCCGCGGCTTCCTGTTGACGGCCGGGACGGCCGCGGCGGGAGCGGCGGTCGTCTCGGGTACGCCCTTCGGGGCCGTCGCCCGTGCCGGCACGGCCGGCCGGTTCGCCCTGCCCGACGCGGCCGTGGCACCGAAATTCCGCTGGTGGTGGCCTGACGGCAACGTCGACCCCGCCGAGATCCGGCGCGAGGTCGACCAGATCGCCGACGCCGGCTTCGGCGGCGCGGAGATCGCCGCCGTGCACCACAGCATCGCCGACAAGTCGGTGCTGGACGCCGCCGGCCACGGCTGGGGCAGCCCCGCGTGGGTCGACGCCGTGGAGGCCGCGCTCGACCAGGCCCGCCGGCGCGGCGTGACCATCGACCTGACGATCGGCCCGGCCTGGCCCGCCGCCGTCCCGACCATCACGCCGGACAGCCCGGCGGCGGTCAAGGAACTGGCGTACGGCTCGGCGACCGTCGCCGCCGGCGCGACGTACGACGGCCCGGTGCCCGCGCCCGCGATCGCGCCCGCCGCGGCGGTGACCGCCCAGAGACTCCTGCTCGTGCAGGCCGCACGGATCAACACCGCCAACTCCACGCGCAAGGAGACCGGCCTGGACCTCGCGTCCGTGCAGGAGCTGACCGCCACGGTCGCCGACGGGCGGCTGAGCTGGACCGCTCCATCCGACGGCTCCTGGGTGGTCATCGCCCACTGGGAGCGCGGCTCCGGCCAGACCCCCGAGTCCGGCCCGCACACGGCCCCGGCGGCGTACGTCGTCGACCACTTCAGCGCGGCCGGCACCCGGGCGGTGACCGACTACTGGGAGTCCCACATCCTCACCCAGGACGTGCGTCGCCTGCTCCGCCGGGCGGGCGCGACGCTGTTCGAGGACTCCATCGAGATCGAGACCAAGGCGCTGCCGTGGACGCCGGACCTGCCCGCGGAGTTCGCCCGGCGCAAGGGCTACGCGCTGCTGCCGTACCTGCCGGCGATCGTCCAGAAGAGCGGCAACCAGGTCTTCGCCTACGAGGCCGCGCTGACCCGGCACGTCCGCCACGACTTCTGGGACGTCGTGTCCCAGCTGTTCAACGAGCACCACGTCACCGCGCTGAAGAAGTGGGCGCACTCCATCGGCCTGGACCTGCGCGCCCAGCCGTACGGCCTGCAGACCGACGCGATCGCATCCGCGGCGATCCTCGACGTCCCCGAGGGCGAGTCGATCGGGTTCAAGAACCTCGACGACTGGCGCTGCCTCGCGGGCGGCCGGGACATGGCCGGGACGACCGTGCTGTCCGGGGAGATCGGCGCGTACAACGGGGGCGCCTACAACACGACGTGGAAGCGCTTTCTGCTGACGGTCGGCGGGGCGTACGCCGCCGGGCTGAACCGCGCGGTCATCCACGGCTTCTCCTATGCCACCGCCCCGGGCGTGAAGTGGCCCGGCTTCGCCGCCTTCACCCCGTACAACGGCACCATCGGCTACAGCGAGTCCTGGGGGCCGCGCCAGCCCACCTGGCGGCACGCCGAGGACATCTCCGGCTACCTGAGCCGCGTCCACCAGGTGCTGCAGTCCGGCACGGCCCGCGCCGACGTCGCGATCTTCCGGCAGACCGGATACACGGCGACCGGCATCGGCGCGTCCTGGTTCACCGCGAGCGGCGTCCCGCTCGGCTGGAGTCACCAGTTCATCAGCGAGCCGCTGCTGACCCTGCCGAACGCCACCGTCTCCGGCGGCCGCCTCGCCCCGGACGGGCCGCGCTACAAGGCGATCTTCGTCGAGGGCGACTTCTTCGCGGGCTCGGAGTGCACGCTCACCGTCTTCGCCGCCGAGCGGCTGCTGCGGTACGCGAAGGCGGGCCTGCCGATCGTCCTGCTGGGCGACTGGTCCGCGCCGACCGTGCCGGGCCTCGGCTCCGACGCAGGGGGGTGGTGGGGCGCAGCCACGGGGGTGGAAACAGAGAACGGACGCCTGCGCGGGGTGGTCGCCGAGCTCGTGAAGCAACCGAAGGTCCGGGTCGTCGCGGACAAGGCGAACGTGCCCGCCGCGCTCGCCGACCTCGGTGTCGCCCCGGACGTGACGTACGCGCAGAGCTCCACGCTGCTGAACGCCCACCGGTACGACGACGGCGTCGACTACTACTACCTGTGCAACGGGCGGCACGCCGAGACGGTGAAGCCGCCGGTGGCCGCGATCGACCACGCCGTGTCGTTCACGCGCACGGCGAAGGACGCGGTGCCGTACGCGCTCGACCCGTGGACCGGTGAGGCCGAGCGGATCGCGACCTACACCGAGGACGGCGACCGGGTCACCGTCCGCGTGGCGCTCCAGCCGGGGGAGACGACCGTCGTCGCGCTGGCCCGGCCGGGCCGGTTCGGCACGGGCGGCGGGCGGGCGCACGTCACGAGCACCGAGGCCGCCGAGGCCCGGTTCGCCGACGGCGACCTGGTGATCCGCGCGATCGCGGCCGGGACGTACGCCACGACGCTGTCCACCGGCCGGACGGTGCGGACGACGGTCGCGGACGTCCCCGCGCCGATCGTCCCGGGGACGTGGCAGCTGGAGGTCGAGAGCCGGGAGCCGGGCGCGTCCGCCACCGAGACGGCCACGGTGACCCACCGGCTGACCCTCGACGCGCTCAAGGCCTGGCCCGACATCCCGGAGCTTGCGGACGTCTCGGGCATCGGCCGGTACACCACGACGGTCGACCTGCCCGCCTCCTGGACCCGCGCCCACGGCGCGTACCTGCAGCTGGGCCAGGTCTTCGACACCTGCCGGGTCACGATCAACGGGCGGCGGCTGCCGGCGGTCGACCAGATCAACCCGGTCGTCGACGCCGGGCCGTACCTGCGGCACGGCACCAACACGATCGAGGTGGAGGTCGCGACGACCCTGAACAACCGGCTGCGCGTCTCCGACCCCTCGGTCTACGGCGGCGCGCCCCGCCAGGCGTACGGACTGCTCGGCCCCGTGCGCCTCGTGCCGTACGTGCAGGCGGCGATCGCCGGCTGACCCGCCGGGCCGGCGCGGGGATCCTCCGTCTCCCCGCGCCGGTCCGGTTCTCCACCCACGTCCTGTCCCTCTATCCGCCCTGTCCTGTTCTGATGCGAGGTCGCATGAGCTCCTGGAAGCGACGTCACCGTCTCCCTCTCACCGCCGTAGGACTCGCCGCCCTCGTGGCGCCGGTCCTGTCCATCCCGCCCGCCACCGCGAATCCCGCGCCGTCCCGGTCCGCGGCCCGGCCGTGGGACGCCTACAACCTCTCGCCCCGGACCCGCACCGTACGGCCCGTCGCCGTCTACAACACGAACGGCACCGTGACCGACCCGTCCGCCGTGCTCACCGGCCGGCGCACCCGCCTGACCGGTGTCGGCTCGTACGTCACGCTCGACTTCGGCAAGGACGTCAGTGGACTGGTCACGCTGCGCTTCGCCGCCTCCGACGGGGCGCAGCGGGTCGGCCTGGCGTTCAACGAGTCCCCGGACTACGTCGGGACCAACTCCGACACCTCGACCGGCGGCCCCCGCAGCCGCGACGGCGTGCTCGACGTCGACGTGAACGGCGCGACGACCTACACGATGCCCGCCCAGTACCTGCGCGGCGGCTTCCGCTACCTGACCGTCTTCCTGGAGTCCGCCGGGAGCGTCGACCTCGACCGGGTGTCCCTGCACTTCACGCCCGCGCCGACGATGAAGCACCCGGCCGACTACGCGAACCACTTCTACTCCAGCGACCCGCTGCTCAACCGCATCTGGTACGCGGGCGCGTACACGATGCAGCTCAACACGATCGATCCCAAGACCGGCCGGGTCTGGGAGCCACCCGCGGAGCTCTGGAACAACACCGGCGACGTCGGAGTGGGCGACACGATCCTCGTGGACGGCGCCAAGCGCGACCGGACCGTGTGGCCCGGCGACCTGGGCATCGAGATCCCCGCCGCGTACGCCGCCTTCGGCGACACGGTGTCGGCGCGCAACGCGCTCACCACGGTGTACCAGCACCAGAAGGACACCGGTGAGCTGCCGTACTCCGGGCCGATGATGAACAAGTACGGCTCCGACACCTACCACCTGTGGACCCTGTCGGCGACCTACGACTACTACCGCTACACCGGCGACACGGCGTGGCTGGCGAGCGTGTGGGACGCTTTCAAGCACGGCGTCGACTACAGCACCGCGAAGGTCGACGCGAACGGGCTGCTGTCGATCACCGGTACCGGCGACTCGGTGCGCATCCTCGCCAAGGGCGAGAACCTCATCGCCAACGTCCTGCTGTGGCGCGTGCTCAGCACTGGCGCGGAGCTGGCCACCGTGCGCGGGGACACGGCCCTCGCCGCGTCGTACGCGAGCCGGGCGGCCGCGCTGCGCACCGCCATCGACGCGAACTTCTGGGACGACGCCGCCGGGGCGTACAAGTTCTACCCGAACTCGACCATCCACCCGCAGGACGGCAACGCCCTCGCGGTCTGGTACGGCCTGGCCGGCCAGGACAAGGCCCGCCGGATCAGCGCGTCGCTCAAGGGCAACTGGAACGACGTCGGCTCCACCGCGCCGGAGAACAAGGGCAACCCGGGCGTCTTCTCCGGATCCATGGAGGTCAACGCGCACTTCGCGGCCGGCGGCCCGGCCGCCGACCAGGCCGGCGTGGACCTGATCCGGCGTCAGTGGGGCTACATGCTGACCAGCCCGCACGGCACGCAGAGCACCTTCTGGGAGTCCTACCGGGCGGGGGAGTCGTGCGTGTTCTGCAGCACGTACGTCAGCCTCGCGCACGGCTGGGCGACCGGCCCGACACCGGCGCTGAGCTTCTACGTCCTCGGCGTCGCACCCGACTCGCCGGGCGGCCGTACCTTCCACTTCGTCCCGCACCCGGCGGACCTGACCTTCACCGAGGGCCGAATCACCACCGAGTACGGGCCGGTCGACGCCTCCTGGCGCGTCGACCACGGAGCGTTCCGGGCGCGGCTGACCGCGCCGCACGGGACGACCGGCCGGGCGGGCGTGCCGACCTTCGGCGGCAAGGTCCGGGTCTTCGTCAACGGGCGGCTCGCCTGGACCGGCACGCGTGCCACGGCGTACGGCGCGCACGCCGACGGCGACTACGTCTACCTCGAGGGCCTGCGCGCGGGCCACTACACGATCACGAGCGAGCGAGTGGGGGAGCGATGAGCACATCGTTCAGCCGACGCGGGTTCCTCGGCGTCGCGGGCGGCGCGGTGGCCGCCGCCGGCCTGTTGGATCTGCCGGGGCGGGCGGCCGTCGCCGCGACCGGCGGGGGTCCGGCCGTGGCGCCGTTCCCGCTGCGCGGCGTCACCCTGCTGGAGAGCAGGTTCCGCGACAACATGGCGCGGACCTGCTCCTACCTGACGTTCGTGGACCCGGACCGGCTGCTGCACACGTTCCGGCTCAACGTCGGGCTGTCGTCGGCGGTGCAGCCCTGCGGGGGCTGGGAGGCCCCGAACGTCCAGCTGCGCGGCCACTCCACCGGGCACCTGCTGTCCGCCCTCGCCCAGGCGCACGCGAACACCGGCGACGACGCGTACGCGGCCAAGGCGCGCTACATCGTCGGCGAGCTGGCCAAGTGCCAGGCCGCGGCGCCGGGAGCGGGCTACACGACCGGTTATCTGTCGGCCTTCGAGGAAAAGGTTTTCGACCAGCTCGAGGCGGGCGGTCGGCCGTGGGCGCCGTACTACACCCTCCACAAGATCATGGCGGGGCTGCTCGACCAGTACCAGCTCAGCGGGAACCGCCAGGCCCTCGACGTGCTGCTCGGCATGGCCGCCTGGGCCGACGCGCGCACGTCCAAGCTGACGAGCGAGCAGATGCAGTCGCTGCTGGGCGTGGAGTTCGGCGGCATGAACGACGTGCTCGCCGCCCTCTACCTGCAGACCCGCGACCCCGCGCACCTGCGCACCGCCCGCCGCTTCGACCAGGAGGCGGTCTTCGGCCCGCTCGCCGACCGGCAGGACCAGCTGGCCGGCCTGCACGCCAACACCCAGATCCCCAAGATCGTGGGTGCGGTCCGGGAGTACGAGGCCACCGGGGATCCGCGCTACCTCGACATCGCGGCGTTCTTCTGGGAGACCGTCGTCCGCCACCACACCTATGCCATCGGCGGCAACAGCAACGCGGAGATGTTCTGCCCGCCGGACCAGATCGTCTCCCAGCTCGGCGAGAACACCTGCGAGAACTGCAACAGCTACAACATGCTGAAGCTGTCGCGGCTGCTGTTCTTCCACCGCCCGAGCCCGGCGTACATGGACTATTACGAGTGGACCCTGTACAACCAGCTGCTCGGCGAGCAGGACCCCGACTCCGCCCACGGGTTCTGCACGTACTACACCGGCCTGTGGCCGGGCACGCAGCGGCAGGTCAAGGGCGGTCTCGGCGCCGACCCGGGCAGCTACAGCAGCGACTACACCAACTTCTCCTGCGACCACGGCACGGGCATGGAGACGCACACGAAGTTCGCCGACTCCATCTACTTCCAGACCGGGCACACGCTGTACGTCAACCTGTTCATCCCCTCGGAGGTGACCTGGGCGGAGCGCGGGATCCACGTCCGACAGGAGACCCGCTACCCGCAGGAGGACACGACACGGCTGACCGTGCGCGGCGACGCGCGGTTCACCATGAAGATCCGCATCCCCGGCTGGACCCGCCATCCCCGCGTCCGGATCAACGGCCACGAGGCGGGCCGGGCCCGGCCCGGCACGTACGTGACGATCGAGCGGCGCTGGCGCGACGGCGACACCGTCGAGGTCACCCTGCCCATGGCGCTGACCTGGCGGAAGGCCCCGGACAACCCGAACGTCCAGGCGGTCAGCTACGGCCCGGTCGTGCTGGCCGGCGGGTACGGCGGCCAGACGCTGAAGACGATCCCGGCGATCGAGCCGCGCTCCGTGCGCGCAGCCGAGGATTCCCTGCGCTTCACCGCGACGGCGGACGGCACGGACGTCACGCTCATGCCGTTCTCGGAGATCCAGCACCAGCGATACACGGTGTACTGGGCGACCCCGCCGGACCGGTCCCGGCCGCGCCTGATCGCCCGCTACTCCTTCGGGGAGGGGACCGGCACGACGGCGGCGGACGCGACCAGGATGTGGCCCGCCGCGACGCTCGCCGGCGGCGCGACCTGGACCGGCGACGGCGCCGTCGCGCTCGACGGCAAGGACGGTCACGTCGCCCTGCCGCCCGGCTTGATCAGCGGCCTGGACGCCCTGACCATCGCCGCCTGGGTGCGGCCAGAGGAGCTCGCCAACTCCGCCCGCGTCTTCGACCTGGGCTTCCACAAGATGACCTACCTGTTCCTGGCCGTACGGACCGGCACGGGCAAGGCGCGCTTCGCCATGAAGATCGCCGGAATGGACGGGGAGGACTTCATCGACGCCGCCGGCCCGATCCCGGCGGGCACCTGGAGCCACGTCGCGGTGACCATCGCCGACGGCAAGGGCGTGCTGTACGTCGACGGCGCCGAGTCCGGCCGCAACGACGCGCTCGTCATGAGCCCGCTGCTGCTCGGCGCGACCACGCAGAACTACCTCGGCCGATCCCAGAACCCCACCCACCCCTACCTCCACGGCCAGGTCGACGACTTCCGCGTCTACAACCACGCCCTCACCGCCGCCGACGTCGCGGCCCTGCACGCCCAGGGACGGAACGCATGAGTCCGCTACGACGGCTCGCCGCGCCGATCGCCGCGCTCGCCGTGGTGTTCGGCACCGCCGCGCCCGCGCACGCCGGTGAACGCCCCGGCGTCACCGGCCTGCGCGCCGCCGACCTGACCGAACCGCTCGGCGTTGAGGACACGACCCCGCCGCTGACCTGGCGGCTTCGTGATGCCGGGCAGAACGTCGCCCAGACGGCGTACCAGATCCAGGCCGCGACGAGCCCGAACGGGTTCGGCCGGCCCGACCTGTGGGACACCGGCCGGGTCGCCGCCGCCGACCAGCGCGTCGACTACGCCGGGAAGGCGCTCGGCAGCCGCACCCGCGTCTACTGGCGGGTGCGCGTGTGGACGGGCTCCGGCGGCGCGTCGGAGTGGAGCGACCCGGCCTGGTTCGAGACCGGCCTGACGTTGGCGTCCGACTGGTCCGGTCAGTGGATCACCCATCCGGACTGGCGGTTCAAGGAGAAGCAGCCCACCCCGATCGCGGTGAAGCTGCCCGAGACGACCGCCCGGTACGCCCGGCTCAACGTGACGAGGCTCGGCCTGCCGCTCGTGGAGAACCTCCCGGACAAGACCTGGCGGCTGCAGCTCGCCGAGATCGAGGTCCGCGACTCCTCCGGGACGAACCTGGCCGCCAACACCACCGTGACCAGCTCCGACACCGGCAACCAGGTCAACCACAAGTGGCTCCCGCGGTACCTGACCGATGGGACCGAGACGACGAACCAGGAGCTCGCCGGCTGGTCCAGCTCGGCGTACCCATCCGACGACGTCTCCGCCAAGCCGATCACGCTCACCGTCGACCTGAAGTCCGCCAAGGCGTTCGACCAGGTGCTGCTGTTCCCGCGCACCGACGTCCCGGCGGCCGGCGACAAGGTCCCGTACGCGCCCGTCGACTACTCCGTCTCGACGGCCGACGCCGCCGCCGGGCCGTTCACGACGCGGCAGACCGTGACCGGCCAGGAGCCCCCGGCGTCACCGGTCCCGGAGGCGATGCCGATCTTCGCCAAGGACTTCGCGCTGCCGTCCAGGATCCGCTCCGCCCGCCTGTACGTCAGCGGCGTCGGCGTCTACGAGGCCGGGGTGAACGGCCGCAGACTCGGCGACGCCGTGCTCGAACCGGGCAACACCGACGTCACCGACCAGGTGCCGTACGCGACGTACGACGTCACGCGGCTGCTACGGTCCGGGCGGAACGCGATCGGCGTCCGGCTCGGCAACGGCACCGCCAACGTCATCTCCACCGCCGACCGGTACCGCAAGTTCAGCGGCACGCAGAGCGACCCCGAGCTCATCGCCCAGCTCGAGGTCACCCTTGCCGACGGCAGCGTGCGCCGGATCGTCAGCGGCGCCGACTGGCAGACCACGCTCGGCGGCACCACCTTCTCCAACTGGTACGGCGGAGAGGACTTCGACGCGCGCCGTGAGCCGCCCGGCTGGGACCGCCCCGGCGCGAAGCGGCCGGGCTGGGGGTCGGCGACCGCGGTTCCCGGCCCTGGCGGCAGGCGTGCTGATTCCAGCCCCCTAACGGGGGCCCGCCCCCTCCTCGCGGGCCGCCTCGAGGAGCCGGTCCGCGTCCAGGACACCCTCCAGGGCACGCAGGTCGGCTCCGGCGACGGCTACCAGGTCTTCGACCTCGGCCGGAACATCGCCGGCTGGCCCGAGCTGACGATCACGGCCCCCGCCGGGACGACCGTGCGGATGTACCCGGCCGAGAGCCTCAATAACGGCCGGGCCTACCAGCTGACCAGCAACGTCGGCGCGCCGATCTGGGATCAGTACACGACGCGGACCGACGGCGCCGAGACCTGGCACCCGCACTTCGCCTACCACGCCCTCCGCTACGTCGAGGTCCGCGGCCTGCCCGCCGGCGCGACCGTCTCCGTCCGCGGCCTGGCGCTACACGCCGACAACCCCTCGGCCGGTTCGTTCTCCTCGTCCAACGACCTCCTCGACGGGATCCACACCCTGATCCGCCGGGCGGTCGAGAACAACATGCAGAGCATCCTCACCGACTGCCCGAGCCGGGAGAAGCTCGGCTGGCTCGAACAGGACCACCTCGTCTTCGGCGGCCTGGCCTTCAACTACGACATGGCGGCCCAGCTCCGCAAGGTCGTCCGGGACATGGCCGAGGCGCAGACCGACACCGGTCTGATCCCGTCCACGGTGCCGGACTACACGGTGCTGGCCGGGGCGTACCGCGACGATCCGAACTGGGGCGGCGCGTTCGTGGTCGTGCCGTGGGACCTGTACCTCACCTACGGCGACGCCGACACCATGCGCGCCTACTACCCGGCGATGCGGAAGTACGCCTCCTACCTGGAGGCCCGGGCGGTGAACGGGCTGACCGACTACAGCCTCGGC
The DNA here is from genome assembly GCF_039542055.1 of Actinoallomurus vinaceus. Taxonomy (NCBI): domain Bacteria; kingdom Bacillati; phylum Actinomycetota; class Actinomycetes; order Streptosporangiales; family Thermomonosporaceae; genus Actinoallomurus; species Actinoallomurus vinaceus. Next base: position 308,719 of record NZ_BAABHK010000003.1, on the reverse strand, counting down.
GACTGGATCACACCGGACCGGACGTTCCCGAAGTTCGTCTCCGGGACGTACGGCTACTGGCGGGTCCTCGACACCATGTCCAAGATCGCCGGTGCGCTCGGGAAGACGGACGAGGCAGCGTCGTACCGGGCCAGGGCGGACGCCAGCGCGAAGGCCCTGTCCGAGAAGTACTACGACGCGGCGAGCGGCACGTTCGCCGGCGGCGGCCAGGGCGCCGAGGCGATCGCCCTCGACATGGGCGCCGTCCCGGCCGACCAGCGGCAGCGCCTGCTCGACCACCTGGTGGGCAGCGTCGAGGCGGCCGGGTACCACCTGCAGCTCGGCGAGATCTCACTGCCCAGCGCGTTCCGGGTGCTGCCCGACGACGTCATCTACAAGATCGCGACGCGGACCGACAGCCCCAGCTATGGCTACCAGGTCGTGCACGGCAACACCACGCTCGGCGAGGGCTGGGACGGCGGCAGCGGCCAGTCGCAGGACCACTTCATGCTCGGCTCGATCGACTCGTGGTTCACCGGGCGGCTCGCCGGCATCCAGCAGGCCCCCGGCTCGGTCGGCTACCGCAGGCTGCTCATCGCCCCGGCCGTCGTCGGCGACCTGACCCAGGCTTCGGCCACCTACCGCACGCCGTACGGCGAGGCCCGTACGGCCTGGACCAAGACGGACGACGGCATCCGGCTGAAGGTCACCGTGCCGCCGGGCAGCGCCGCCGAGGTGCACGTCCCCGGCTCCGGCGAGGTGCGCCAGGTCGGCTCCGGGACGTGGACGTTCCGGTCGAAGTGACCGGCGCGTGCTCCCGCCTCACCGGGGGCGGGAGCACGCGGCGCCGGGTGGGAGAGCACGGCGGCCGACCCGGCCGTGATTTCAGAGAAGGAGTGAGGATGAAGAACCGTCTCCCCGCGGCCTTGACGGCCGCAGGAGCCGCGGCCACCCTGGTGGCCGCGCTGACCGCGCCGGGGACCGCCCCGGCGTGGGCGGGGGTGGACCACGCCCCCCTCGCGCCGTCGGGCCTGACCGTCGGCGACCAGACCCGGCCGCTGAACGTCGAGGGCCGTCCGGCCTTCGGCTGGCTGCCCCGCGACGTCGACCCGGGCGAGGTCCAGACCGCGTACCAGATCAGGATCTCCGACGGCCGGAAGACGGTCTGGGACAGCGGGAAGGTCGCCTCGTCCCAGGAGTCGTACGTGGCCGGGCCGGACAACCTGGCGCACGGCACGAGCTTCACGTGGACCGTCCGCACCTGGGACCGCGCGGGCAGGACGTCGCCGTGGGCCAGGGCGGCCGCCTTCGACACCGGCATCGCGGACGCCGACTGGCAGGCGAGCTGGATCCGCCGTACGACGGGGGAGAAGGACGACTACACCTACGCCCGCAAGGAGTTCGCGGTCGGCCGCAGCCCGGTCGTCCGCGCCCGCGTCTACGTCGCCGCGAGCCAGCAGTACGACCTGTACGTGGGCGGCCGGCTCGTCGACCGGGGCGCGGCGTTCTCCTACCCCGGCGAGGGTTACTACAGGACGGTCGACGTCACGCGCCTGCTCAAGCCGGGCGGGACGGCCGCCGTCGGCGCGCTCTACCACTGGTACGGCCCCGGCCAGGGACGCCCGTCGGGCGAACCCGGCCTGCTGATGCGCGTCGTCGTCGACCACGCCGACGGCACCCGCCAGGTCGTCGTCACCGACGGCTCCTGGAAGGTCGGCCGCGCGCAGTGGAAGACCACGTCGTACCGCAACGGCGACGGCCGCGACTACATCGAGGACGTCGACGGCACCGCCGAACCGCTCGGCTGGGACCGTCCCGGCTTCGATGACGCGTCCTGGACCGCGCCGCAGGTGGTCGGCGCCCACCCGGCGGGCGTCTTCACCCACCTCCAGGGCCAGGAGTCCGCGCTCGCTTACGAGACCGTACGCCCGGTCAAGGTGACCAAGCTGTCCTCCGGCGCGGTCGTCGCCGACTTCGGCAAGATCATCCCCGCGGTGCCGCTCCTCCGGTTCCGGAACGGGACGAAGGGCACGGCGCTGACCATGACCGCCGGGTACGTGCTGAACACCGACGGCACGGTGTCCAACTCCAAGCACGACAACCAGGAGACCGACCTCACCTACCGCTACACCGAGCGGGACGGCGACCAGACCTTCCGCGCCTTCACGTACGAGGGCTTCCGCTATCTGCAGCTCAGCGCTCCCGCCGACGACATCGCCGCGGTCGTCCAGCACACCGAGGTCCCGTCCCGGGCCCGGCTGCGCACCTCGAACTCCGGCGTCGACGCCGCGTACGACCTGATGCAGCGCTCGGCGCTGTACGACTCGCAGGAGCAGTTCCTCGACACGCCGACCCGGGAGAAGGGCCAGTTCCTCGGCGACTCGGTCGACGTGTCCCTGGCCACCATGTCCGGCTGGGGCGAGCGCCGCCTCACCCGCAAGGCGATCCGCGAGTTCATCGCCTCCCAGGCGCGCTACTGGCCGGACGGGCGGCTCAACGCCGTCTACCCGAACGGCGACGGAAAGCGCGACATCCCCGACTACACCGAGATGTTCCCGGGCTGGGTGTGGGAGTACTACCTGCAGTCCGGCGACGCGACCACCCTGAACGACGCCTACCCGGTCATGACGGCCGTCGCCGACTACGTCCGCCGCTACATCGACCCGGCGACCGGCCTGGTCACCAAGCTCGCCGGCGGGTCGGGCGCGTACCAGTACGGCATCATCGACTGGCCGAACCGCTACGGCTACGACACCGACACGGTGGCCCGGACCGCCGTCAACGTCCTCGCGGTCGACGTCCTGAACGCCACCGCCCGCGCCGCCCAGACCCTCGGCAAGGACCCCAGCGCGTTCCAGCGCGACGCCGTCCGTTTGAGCAGCGCGATCAACGGCAAGCTGCGCCGCGCCGACGGCGTCTACATCGACGGCCTGGAGGCCGACGGCTCACAGAGCACCCACGCCTCCCAGCTCGCCAACGCCTTCGCCGTCGCGTACGGCCTCACCTCGGACGCCGCGGTGGTCGACTACGTGGCGAGCCTGGGCCTGCAGATGAGCCCGATGACCGTCCACTGGCTGATGACCGCCCTGGCCACCCGCCCGGACGACTTCGTCACCCGCCTCACCGACCCGAACAGCATCGGCTGGGCCAAGATCCTGGCCTCGGGCGGCACGTTCACCTGGGAGTCATGGGAGGCCTCGGACACAGGGGCCAGCATGTCGCACGGCTGGGGCGCGTCCCCGGTGATCGACGTTCAGCAGACCCTGCTCGGCGTCACCGTCACCGCCCCGGGCGCGGCCCAGATCCGCGTACGCCCGCCGGCGTCCGGCCTCGCCTCGGCGTCCGGCACGGTTCCCACCCAGCGCGGCGACGTCCGGGTGTCCTGGCACCGGTCGGGCGGCCGCCTGACCCTGTCCGTCGACGTTCCCGTCAACGTGAAGGCCGAGATCGACCTGCCCACCACCGGCAAGGTTTGGGCGACCGGCGACGCCCGCTCCCTGGGCGTACGCGACGGCCACACCGTGTACGAGGCCGGCTCCGGCCGCGTCACCTTCAGCGCCCAGAGCTGAGTCAGCCCTGACCGCGGACCGCCCGCCTCTCCGACCCGGAGGGTGGGCGGTCCTCTCCATGTCCAGACATCGGTGCGCCTTCTGGGAACCACCCAGGCCACGAGTCCATCTATTTGATCACGCCGGTGGATGCCGCGAATCGCGGATGCCCCAGGGGCAGGCCGAGCCCTGCTTCAGGGCAGGTGCCACCAGCCGGACGATGGGATGGGACACAGATGCGAGAGCGGGACCATGGCGTGCGCGCGTACCTGGCCAGGATCGGGCCGGTCATCGGGGCTTACGTCAGCACACTTCTCGTCGTCTTCCTCATTCTCCACAGCTGGTTCCTGGTGCTCCTCGTTGCGAGCGTCGCGTACCTCATCACGACGGCCGTTCTCGTCGCCCGCAAGCTTCGCCTGGCCGCGCTGACTGCTCTGGGGTGCACTCTTCTGTCCTTCGTGGCCTTCTTGGCGGCGGCGGTGTCCGCCATCCGATGGACCGGCAAGGAACTGGCCGAGGCGAAGTCATGCACCGCCACCGTCCTGGACGTGGACGACGGCCACCGGAGAACTCGTGGGACCTACGACGTCAAGGTACGGGTGGAACCACAGGGCGGCAGCGCACACAACGAGACACTGACCGCCGACATCAAGCCTCTGCGCCTGAGCCGGATCGCCGCGGGGGAGAACCGCTACGCCTGCAAAGAGAGCCGCAAGCGCTCATGGAAGATAAAGATCTATTGGGACAGCCCGGCCAAGTGACCGAGCGAACATGACGCGGCGGCGTACCTGCGCTGTCGCCAGGCCGGCGCGACCGATCCGACCCGTCCTTGCCGTCAATAGTGACGGCGCGAACAGCACAATTGGGACCGGACAGGGTCCGCAGCGGCGTCAATGTGACAACGACGACGGCAATGTGGGCCATGCCCGTGCGCAGCCATCGGAGCTGGACCGACCAAGGCTCGGCCGGCGCCCTCTTTCGCCGAGACTAGTCGGGGTCATAGGCCCGACAGCCCTCGGCGAGCGCTGCGCAATTTCCAGGGGCGACGGCCCCGGCATCCGCCGGGGCCGTCTGTACGGGGCGGTCAGAGGATGTGGTTGTAGCGGTAGGCGGTCCAGCCGATTCCGTTCCGCGGCTGGTCCGTGCTGAGCTGGTAGATCTGGTGCGCAACCGGGGTCGCGCCGAAGTCGTAGGCCCAGTAGGTGCCCGCGCGCTGGTCCGCCCACTTCTCGAAGAGGCGGACGTGACCGGCGGCGCCCGCCGTGCCCGAGCTGAGAATGCCGGTGTAGTCACCGGGCCGCATGGCGGTCCGGGAGACCTGCGTTCCGACGCCCGGCAGCGTCACCCTGGACAGGCTGCTGGTGAGGTGCAGGGCCATCGACACGTAGCCCGAGCAGTCCTGCCGGTACGTGTGGTCCGCGCTGTCCGGGTCCCGGTAGGAACTCGCCCAGTCGTACGGAATGCTGTCCCGGTTGTCGTACCAGTACTTCGCCCGGCTGATGACCTCCGCGCGGGAGATCTCGCCGCCGAGAGTGCTGCCCTTGGCCTCCGTCAATCAACGGGCGTAAGTGGTTCATCCGTCACTCGCTGAGCCGGCACCTACGCCGGCCGAACCTGACGTACGACGCGCTTGATCCCTATCACGCTTCGATACCGGTCTCGCGCGGCAAAATCGTTCATGCGCCACACGGCCGGACATCCGACCTCAGAACTGAGATGAAGAACCTGATCATCACCGACCCAGACACCGACATGAGCACCCCAAGCGTCGCTCGTGGCGTTGAAGAGAATCAGATCCAGCGGTCGGGCGGCCGAGACCCGTGTCGTCGCCCCCGTGTCGGCCCACAACTCGCTTGATCGCAACGCGGGCACCTCAAGCCCGAAGTGCCTGAGCACCTCATACGCGAACAACTGGCAGTTGGCGCCATCAGCGATGCCGGGATGCTCGGCCACCGCCTGCGATCCCGGATACCGGGCTCCGACATACCGGACAACCCAGAACCCGGGCGGAAGTTGAGTCAACAGCCCGCTCACGACACCCCATCCAGGTACTTATCCATGCCCGGGAGCTCCTGCACCGGGGTCACCAGTCGCGTACGGAGTCCACGCCGGACAGAAGGCTCTCTCGGGCCCACGGCAGGTCCCTTCCGAGGGTGTGTTCGGCCTCGGTCATGATGAAGTCGAGGGCCGCGAAGAGCTCTTCACGCTCCACCGTCTCGATGAACGGCGTGCGGGCGTCCAGCGCGTTGAAGCCTTCGCCATAACGGCGCCCGATCTCGAACAGCCGCGACGCTCGATCGTCGGTATCACTTTCGGCGAGCGCCGTCATGACCTCTCGTCGGATCGACTTGTACATCGTCAGCGCCTTCTTGTAACAGGCCTTGCCGATGTGCTCGCGGCCGTCCCAGTCGCGCAGCGGGTTGGCCTGGTTCTCGGCGATCCATTCGGGCCGGCGTGCGGCGGTGATGCGGACCTGGGTGCCGTGACGGATCTGAGGGCGCCAGGTCGAGCGCATCGCGGTGGCGTACACGGCCGGGACGCTGTGCAGATGCAGCGACTCCAGGGCGGGCACGCGTAGGGGCAGCAGGCGGTCCGACACGTCCATGCCGAAGAGGTCGCTGATGAGAATGCTCTTCAGCGACGTCAGCTCGTTGAGGTGCGACGCGTTGGAGAGCAGGCCCATGTCCCCGTGCAGGCGGAGGCGCGTCAGGTCGGGGAAGTGCTCGACGAGCCGGGCGCAGTCGAGGGACGTTATCCGTGTCACGGACAGGCTCCGGATGTGGCGGCGAGGCTCAGCCGGCTCGCTCAGGGCCTGGCTGATCTCGGCTCCGGTGCCGCTCATCGCATGTGGATCGGACCAGTCCCCTCGATCGCCGCCATCCCAGCGCCGTTGACGGGCGAGCTGCTCACCGAGCGGCCATCCGGAGGAGTAGGCGTTGGCGCGCTCGGCACCCAACAGGGGGAGTGAACCGATCACCTTGCAGCCGCGCGGGAGGAGCCATTCGTAGTTGCAGTGCGACAGTTGGCCGTCCCAGCTGTGGTGGGTGAGCCGGAGAGGCGCGACGTCACCGAGGCCGGCCGTTGACGCGGGCTCCGGGCCTGACCAGTCCAGCTCGAGCACGGTCGCCGTCTTCGACGCGGGGTCGAGGCTCGTGATCTGGGCGGCCGTCCACGCACCGAGAGCGTCGGAGAAGGCGGCGACGATGTCGCCGGCCGCGATCGGCCTCGGCGGCGTGGGCGTCGTACGGCTGGTCATGCCTTGGGATGGTAGGACCCGCTGACCGCATTCCGCCCCGGCGCCATGCCGTTCGTTCTGGCGCAGTGGGGGCACTGGATGTCGTGTCCGCCCGCGGTGAGTCCCTTGCCGTCGATGCCGTAGGGAACCAGGACCATCTGAAGCCGTCCGCAGGCGCAGCGGCTCCAGACCACGACGCCCTCGCTGGTGGTGTGCCGGGAAACGATGGTGTTCGTGTTGGTGTTCATGGCAGCAGCATGACCCCGGACGACCGTTGCGGTCTATTGCACGTTTTGCGGGTTATATGTGCAGAATGGTTTCATGATTGACCTGCGCCGGCTTCACATGCTCCGCGTGGTGCACCAGCAGGGCACGGTCACCGCGGCCGCCGAGGCCCTGCACCTCACCCCGTCGGCGGTCTCCCACCACATGCGCGAGCTCGCGCGCGAGCTCAAGGTCCCGCTCCTGGAGCCGCAGGGCCGCGGCATCCGGCTGACCCCGGCCGGGCGCCTGCTCATCGACCACGCCGACGCGCTGCTGGCCCGGTGGGAGGAGACGCAGGCGGCGCTGGAGTCGTACCGGGCGGGCATGACCGGACCGCTGCGCATCGCGGGCTTCACCACCGCGATCAGCGGCCTGATCGCCCCTGCGGCCGGGCGGCTGCGGCACAGCCATCCCGACCTCCTGGTGCAGGTGCGCGAGTGCGACACCGCGGAGAGTCTGGACCTGCTGGTGGCGGGCGAGGTGGATCTCGCGGTCGTGGAGCCCATCGAGGGCGGGCCGTCGCCGGATGACGCGCGGTTCGAGCAGAGCCCCCTGCTGGAGGAGCCGTACATCATGCTGGTGCCCGCCGACCACCCGCTGGCGCGGGCGGTGTCGGTGCGGCTGGAGGACGCGGCGGCCGAGGACTGGATCGTCGCCGACCCGGGCACCTGCGACCACGCCCAGCGGGTGCGGGTGCTGTGCGCGGCGGCCGGGTTCTCGCCGCGGATCGTGCACGCCGCCGCCCACTGGCCGGCGATCTGGGCGCTGGTCGGGAACGGGCTGGGCGTCTCGCTGGTCCCGCGGCTGGCCGAGGGCCCGGCGGGCCAGGCGGTCGTGCGGGTGCCGGTGTCGAGCGAGAACATGCCGACGCGGCGGATCCTCACCTGCGTGCGCCGGGGCAGCCGGCGGAACCCGCTCATCGACCTCGGGATACGGGCGCTGGAAGAGGCGGTGCGCGACCACCAGACCATGGACGACTGGCCTCGATCCGCCTGACGGCTCACCCGCTACGGCTAGGTCGCAATGCTGAGGCAGACGGGGCACGTCGCCGTGCCGTTGAGAGTCACCCAGCCGAAGACAGAGGGCGCGAAGGGAACCGAGCCCAGCTCCTTTCGCACCGCCGCCCGATATGCCCACGCGGCGTCCAGGTAGGGGTGGTAGACGTCGTGGAAGTCGCGAGACGACCAGGAGGCGCCGCCGGCGACGGCTCGTCGTAGGTCACGGAGCCGCTCGTACAGGGTCTGGCCCGCGGCGGCCACGTTCTCGCTGGCGTCGATGAAGAGACGTTCCCGGATCTCATGGATGCCCGCTTCGACGAGCGCGTCCCGGGTGGCCGTGTCCAGGTCGGGCCGGCTGCCGGGGTTCTGCGCGAGCCGGCGCAGCCGGGTGTGGCAGATCCCGGCCGCCACGATGAACTCGACGTACAGGTCCCGGGCCCGGGTCTGGCGGCCGCGCCGGGTCTCGCGGCGGTCGCGCAGGTGGTCGTTCAGAAGAGTGCCGGTGAGTGCGATGACCGCGCCGCTGCCCGTCGCGATCAACGTGGTCCACTCGAACGCCATCGCATCTCCCACGATTCTCGACTGTCGCCGCGCAACCATTACCAGGACATCATGCGGCCGAAGACGGCGATGGACGGCGATGTCGGACAGCCGCCGACGGTCACAGTCGTGGTGCGGTGGATCAGTTCATGCGGGGCGACTGATGGCCCGCGACGGTTTCGCCTGCGGAGACCTCGCTTCCAATGACAGCCTGACGAGGCGTACCATAGATGTTACGCTCATTCTTGGGGGTGAGTGCGATGACCAGCCTGTTCTGGAAGGATCTGGCGACCGACCTGGAGGATCCGGAGTTCCTCCGGGAGTACGTTCGCGAGTCGGTCCGCATCGCGACCGTGGATGCGATCATGAATGCGCTGGACCAGGCGCGGCTTGCCGAGGGCCTGTCCAAGGCCGAGGTGGCCAGGGCCATCGGAGCGGAGCCCGCGGTTGTTCGTCGCTTGTTCGCGGCGGGCAACACCAACCCCAATCCGACACTGGGAACCCTCGTCGACGTGGCCGCGGCCCTGGGACTGCGTATCAAGGTCGAGCCGCTGCCTGACGAGGAGCGGGAAGCGGTCACCGATCCGTTGCGGAGTGGCTCGGTCAGCCCGGCGGCGATCGAGCGGCTCGTCGCGTTCCGGTCCCAGCATGAGTCGACGCAACCTGCCTGAGCGCCGAATCAGCCGAGCGAACGCGGATTGCGCGCCAGATACTCGTCGCTTAGCCGGCGCACCCGGGCGTAATCGGCTGCGCGCACGTCACCCCAGTGGGAATGGACGGCCCGATTACCTGAAATACGGACATGGCCGAATGTCTGACGGACCTTTGGGACCAGGACCCCGGCGTTGGCGAGCGCGCGGATCCGGGCATCCTGCGTATTCCGCTGTACCGGCGTCTGTGTGCGGCTGACCAGCAATTTCGCCAGAGTCTCGGTGAATCGCCTAGCCTTTGCCATGGCGGTATCGGGATCGCTGTACAGGTACGACTCGGCGGCGGCCCCGTCCATCACCACCAGTGGCTCATGCTGCAGCAGGAAGCCGAAGTTCCGCGACCGTGCCGCCAGCTCATCGATCGGTTGCGTCATGACCCTCAGTCACTCCGGGAGTTGCGGAGAACGTTGCAGGATATACCTAGTCGTCGCTTCTGCCCAGTGGTTTCGGAAGCACCCCCGGAAGACCTCCTGAGCTGGGATAGGGGATGATGGTCGCGGCTGCATCCGCGCCGACCCCGATATCGCGAACTGTTCGCCTTGCTTGTCTTCGCATCCAGTGGGATCCTTCGGATAGCAGAGGCCAGGGGGCGGCGATGACTCGGTGGAGCGTAGATCCCGACGCAACGTTCGTGCGGCGACTGGGAAAATCTGCGGAAGAGTTGGGAAACATTAGTCAGGGCAAGACCTGCCCTGACATATGGGAGCTGAGTAACGGCGACATCGCCGTAGTCGGAACAGATATGACAGAGGCCTTCGCAGATCGTCTACCTAGCGATGTATCCGTCGGAGTCAATGAGCGCTTGGTCGTGATCCCGCGTAATATGGCCGTTTCGGCCAAACCGGAACTTCCTGATGCTTGATCAGATAGTCGGCCTGCCCGGTCCCGAGTTGGACCTGGCTTCCTATTCGGATGCCTATGACGAGGCGTACAAGCAGATCACTTTTTGGAAGCTGGAGCGGCGTCAGATCTTCCGAGAGCCGGGCTTTCCGAGCTGGGAGGCCTTCGCGGCGGGTAACTGGGAGCGTGCTCTCGAACTCAATGAGCGCGAACGTGACACCGTGAGAGCGAAGGTAGCGGATGACGACCGCCTCGGAGTCGAGTCGCGAAGGCTTCGGGTCGTGGAGCATCCGGTCACGCCGTACCTTCAGTGGGAGATGCAGTACTTTCGGCTACTGGCTGAGGCGGGCGAGGATCTCCGGGTGGTCGATGCATCCCGGGTCCAGCATCTGGAAGCCGACCGTCCGTTGCCGGAGATCGTGATCCTCGGGGACCGCGTCCTGTTCGAAGTCCTGTATGACGCGGAGGGGACGGCGTCCGGCGCTCGCCGTATCGACGCTCCGGAGGTCATCGCAGAGGCCGGCAGGGAAGTCGCTGACCTGTACACCACTGCCGAACCATTGCTCGACTACTTTGCGCGAGAGATCGCACCGCTTCCTCCGCCGACCCCCTGACGAGGGAAGTCATCGGTATGCGGCGCGGCGCGCCGAGGTCCACCAGGATCTCGCTGGTTGTTACCCTGCTGCTCATTGTGGTGCTGAGCGTTGGCCTGATAGGCGTTTCCCCGCTTGCGCTCGACGTCTTCCACGGTTCGGCGAGCCACTGGAATCGCCTGAGCTCAATCGGCCAGACTTACGGTGCCGCGTCGGCGGTCCTTTCAGTGCTGGCCGTGATCGGTGTCGCCGTGACGCTGGTTCTCCAGGCGCGCGACTCCAGGTCTATCCGGCTGCAGGCGATTCGCGAATCTCATACGCGTCTGCTGGAGATGGCGATGAACGACCCAGAACTGAACAAAGTTTGGGGACCATCTGGACTCTCTGATCCGTTCGTTCAGCAGCGTCAGAGCATGTATGCAAACATGATCGTCTCTCAATGGGAGATGTCCTACGCGACGCGTACGCTGACGGATGACCACCTCAGGCTGCTCGCTGCGGAATTTCTCTCCGGAACCATTGGAAGAGACTTCTGGACTCTTGCGCGCCGTGCCCGTTTGGACACGTCCGAGAGCAAGCTAAATCGACGTTTCCATGAGATAATTGACGAGGAATATCGGCGCTTGCTCAATACGCCAGCGATGCCACCTCCTGAGCCTGGGGAACTACACAACAACGCTCGGGACCGCCGGTGGAATCCTCTCGCCATCGGCCTGGCGGTCGCGGGCCTTGGGATAGTGATCCGGCTTATCCGGCGTCAGAAATATCGTTCGTTTCAGGTCGAGCAACGGCGTGATCGATTGTAGCCAGATCATGGCGCGCGCTCGATAGCTTGGCCACCTCGACGCAGTCTGCACCGCCCTGAGCGCTGCGGGTGCTCTTGCGCCATTGGGTAGCGATGAAGCCGCCTGACATCGTCATCTCAGGTTCTCCAACATCTTCGTGATCATTTTGATGGACTCACTCCGGGGATAGGACTCACCCATGACGAGGTCGAACCGCATGCGGTACTCGTTCACCGTAGTCGGATCCTGCGAGAGTTGATTGACGCCCGGTCCCTCATGGTAAGCGATCTCCGTATCGTCGCCGAGGGTCAAGATGATGAACATCCCGTCGAGGCCGGCTCCGATGATGGATTCGAACGGAAGTACCCGCACGTGGATGTTGGGTGAGCTGATCAGATCGCAGAGTCTGGCCAGCTGTGCCCGCATGACCTCGGGGCCGCCGACCGCACGGTGCAAGACCGCCTCGTCTAGGACGAACCACCCGTGTGCAGGTGTCTCGCGATCGAATACTGCGGCCTGGCGCTCCATACGAGCAGACACCCTCTCGTCGATCGTGGCAGGACTCTGGCCTGTTCTCGTAAGCGCTCGCGTGTAGTCAGCCGTTTGTAGCAGGCCAGGAACGATCTGTGGGGCGAACGCGCGGACGAGGGTGGCCTGTGCCTCCAACTCGATGAACTTGGGAAAACCTGGCAGGAGAACCCGGGTGCGGCGGTGCTTTCGGATCTTCTCCCAGTGCCGGTGAAACATCCCGTTCGCCGCGAAATACGTATCGAGATCTTGCGCGAACGCCTCAGAGGGAGGCTTCTCGCAGGACTCGACCTTTCCGATCCATTGCGGAGTGCAGCCGAGAGCCTCGGCGAGCTTGTTGCGGGAAAGGCCAGCCTCTTCGCGCCGAAAGCGCAACTCATCGGCGAAGGTCTCGAGCAGTGGGTCTTGGTCGCGCTGAGTCGGCATTGGACGTCTCCTGGTTTCCGCACCCACCGATCATGATTCCTGTCATGGGTGCCGTATGGGGGATTGGCGGTTCGTAGCTCACCGTAACCGATCCTGTGATTGTGGTCACTGGAATCCGAACGGCACATCGACGGGAGTCGCGGATGAATCGGTACACATCGGAAGACATTCGTGCATATGCGAAGTGGTTGACCCAGGAATGTCTGGCCGCGGGGCTGAGTGCCGAGGAGTACGGCGCCGAGATCTTCATACATGGAGCGAGTAACCACCTCAGCGAGAGAATCATCTGTAAGCTGGACGACCAGGGCCATCTCCGGTGGCACTGGTCGTGGGGAGTGCCGATCGGCCGCCTCAACGACTCGTCCCAGCTCCTTAGCGTCGACGACATCCAGGAGCTGATCCGGTCGATCAGCAAGGTTGTCTGCGTTCCGCTGCGACGAAGTGGGATGTGACGGTGACTCCCGAACAACGGCTTATGCAGTCGCTTCCGGCGCTCCGCGCACTCGTCGATTCCTTGGCGACGCGATCACCGTCGGAGGCGCGGGAACTGCTTCAGCTCGACTTCCTGGTCCGGAAGTATCCGGCCGCCGCACGGATGAGCCTGCAGCGCCGACTGCGGACCCACACGGATCTGCAAGCGCCGCCGGGATGGTGGCCAGCGTTGGACACGGGCGGGCTGCCGCTCTGGAGGTGGGCCAGCGGCCAGGTCTGCGTGGCGACCACAGACACCGACCAGCTCCGGTTCCTCGAGGTGGCCCTGGCACGGTTCGACGAGATGACCGCCGAAGAGCTCCACGGCTACCTGTTGTGCGGACCGGCCACGAGCGGGATCGAAGGCGAGCCGTACCGCACGGGCGGTGATGGAGAAACCTAAGGTCCCAGCAGGACGGGGAGGGCATCGGTGCCGTGCTGCACGAATCCGCGCGCCCCGTAGTAGAAGCTCGGCGGCGAGTCAGGGTCCAGGCGCACGTCCGGGCAAGCGGCGAGCAGTGCGGTCAGTGCGGCGCGCGCCTCGATCCGGGCCAGCGGGGCGCCCACACAGTAGTGCGGTCCCAGGCCGAACCCGAGATGACCGCCGCGCCGATCCAGGTCGAACCGCTCGGGGTCGGCGAAGGCCTCGCGGTCGAAATGTGCGCCGGCGGCACAGAGATAGACCATACTTCCCGCGCGCAGATCGGTTCCCGCGATCCGCGTGTCCTTCTGTACGAGCCGGTAGAACCCGGCCGACGGGTTGGCCCAGCGGAACGCCTCGTCGACCGCGGCGTCGATAAGGCTGACGTCGGCGCGGACGCGCGCGAGCGACTCCGGGTTGAGCAGCAGCGACGCGAGGGAGGACGACAGCATCTGGATGGTCGTCTCGAACCCGCCGAGCAGCAGACTCACCACGGCGACCGTGACCGTCTCCGGCGTGTACGCGTCCTCGCTCAGGTACGCCCGGATCACCTCGCCCAGCAGGTTGTCCCCGGGGTCCTCCCGCTCCTGTTCGACGAGTCGCCTCGTGTAGGCACTTAGCGCCGAGAAGGCCTCTTGTCCAGGACCGGCGAGTTCCTCGCGCATCGGCGAGCCCAGCCAGGTCACGGTGGCGCGCACCCACCGCAACCCTTGATCGCCGAGTTCGTCGGAGATGCCGAGCAGCGCGAGGAAGACCTCCATTGGGTACCGGGCGATCACCTCGTGGACGAGGTCCACCTTCGACTTGGCGGCCAGCGAGCCGAATACGCGCTCGGCGATCGGCGCCACGATCTCCGCGTACCTGGCGCTGGCCACCGCGCTGAAGAAACGATTGTGGATGCGGCGCTGTCGTCGGTGCTCCGCCCCATCATGGGCGATCATGGCGGAGCTCATCGGGCCCATGCCATAAGGCCGGGTGCTGAACGTGGCCGTATCCCGGAGAGTGGCCGTGACGTCGCCATGGCGTAATACGAGCGGTGCGCCCATGAATTCGTCGAAAATGATCGGATGTTCGCGGCCGAGCGCGGCCAGCCTGCGCCCGAAGGCCGCCGGGGAGTCGGAACGGAAACGGAATACGCTGTCCGCACTGGCGATCATTGGGCTCCCCCTGTCGGCCTGCGCGTCCATTACAACCGCCGCAACCGTTGCCGCACAACGGACCGTGGCGGCAGATAGCGGCCACGAAAGCCACCGATACATGGCCCCTTCGCCAGGACCCCAGCGATCGCACCTACGTCGGCCTGGCCGACCCTGTGAACAAGCCGGTGAGGAAGTTCTGCCGGCGAGCGCGATCTGTCCGGCACCGACTACGTCTACGTATGGGCCGACGGCATCCACCTGCGCATACGCCTCGAGGAGGCGAAGTCGTGCGTGCTCATGCTGATGGGTGTGCGCGCGGACGGCACCAAGGAGCTGATCGCCATGAGTGACGGCTACCGCGAGTCAGCCGCTTCCTGAGCCGACCTGCTGCGCGACTGCCGACGGCGCGGGATGCGCGCTCCCGTCCTCGCGGTCGGTGACGGCGCGCTCGGTTTCTGGAAGGCTCTGGCCGAGGTCTTCCCCGAGGCCCGCCATCAGAGGTGCTGGGTTCACAACCCCGTCGCCCTCGTCCGCGCCGGGGCCCGCTTCGAACGCGGCCAGCTCGTTGAACGGCCGCAGACAACCGCGGCATGAATAGGGTGGCGGACCTGCCTCGCAGTTCGAGATCATCCGGGCATGTCGGATGGCGCGCCAGGACAGGGCCTTCCGGTCGGCTTCGGGTTCCGGCCGTACCGCGGCGACGAAGACCACGGCGCCATGGCCGTGGTGCGGCTGGGTTGTGCTGAACGGGACCGGGTCGATGCCCATTCGGTCGTGGAAGGGCTCCCGACAGCGGCCGAGATCGCCGAAGCCTCTGCCAAGCTGCCGGAGCCGTCCAAGAACCAGATCCTGGTGGTGCACGACGGGAGCGTCGTCGGCTACTCGACGATCCGGTGGTGGCAAGAGCGGGACGACACGTGGCTATATCTGCACCGCGGCTACCTCTTGCCCGAGCATCGCCGCCAGGGCATCGGCTCAGCCATGCTGAGCTGGGCCGAAGAGCGGATCCGCCAACTCGTCGAACAGCATGGAACGGCACGGACGGCAGTAATCGGCGCGAACGCCATGGCCTCCGAGCAGGACGCCACCGCGCTACTGCTCGCAGCCGGCTACCGACGTGTCTTCAGCCTGGTCGAGCTGGAGCTGGGCAATCTACAGCAGTTTCCCGAGCGGGGCAGCGGACTGCCAGCCGGGATACGGACGGGACCGATCGGGACAAGCCACTACCGTGCAGCCTGGCGGACGGTCGTCGATTCGTATGCGGACAGCGGTTTCACTCAGAAATGGCCTTTCCAGGACTTCGTCGACACCGCCGACCCGGCATGCTGGAGGGCCGCCTGGAACGGGCAGGACATGGTCGGCGTCGCCCTCTGCTCCATCCGCCGCCACGACCACACCGTGGGCGAGGTCGAAGAGCTGAGTGTCCGGGCGGACCAGCGACGCCTCGGAATCGGCCGGGCCCTGCTGCTAGACGGGCTGCGAAGCCTTCGCGAGCAGGGTGCAACGACCGCCCGGCTGTTCACCGGCGCGACAAATCCGCACAGGTCCTACGATCTATACGAGAGTGCGGGGTTCCGACGGCAGAACGAGTACGTCCGGTACCGCAAGCCGCTTGCTTGATCGACCGGTCATTGGACTGTCCGGTCAATCCACAGGATTTGACAATTCATCCTTAGCACCTGCTCGTCGACACGAAGGAGCAGACCTTGCGACTCGCTTGCTTCCCGTTCCTGGTAGGCCTGCCAGCATTCGAGCAGACGGTCGTCTACGCGTCGCCTGTCGAGCGGGTGTCCCGTGTGCTGATCGTGTGGGACAGTGCGGCTACCTCGACACAGTCCGCGCCGCCTTGGCCGGCCGCCGCCTAGATGAGCCTGCAACGCCGGCAACGGGCCCAAGCCGACCTGCCCACGCTCCCCGAATGGTCACCGGTGCCGGACACGGGCGGGCTCCCGCTGCGGCGGTGGGCCGACGGCCCGGTCTGCGTGGCGACCGGCGACACCGACCAACTACGTTTCCTCGGCGTGGCTCTGGCGCGGTTCGACGAGATGACCGCTGACGAACTCCACTCGTATCTGCTGGCTGATCTGGCGGCCGCCGATACGAAACGCGGACCGCGTCGTACGGGCGGCGACAGGAAGGGCCGGTAGATTCCTGGTGCTTGAGCAGATAGCCGCGCGGCAAGCGATTAATCGGATACACGCGGCAGGCTCCTCGCGCGAACGAGTACCGCGGACCGGTCGGCGCGCAGTGCTCAGGCTTGCTAATCCGCCCACCACGCGGCTAACGCTTTTGTCTTTCAAGCCTGTGCACGTAGCGCAGCGAAACGTCCCGTAGGTCGATGCTGAGGGGGTAGGGGTCGTGCTCGTCCAGGAGCAGTCTGCGGAGGAACTCGACCATGCCGCAGGGGAAGAGTGTGAAGTCCTCGTCAGTGTGTCGGCCGCAGACCAGGACCGGCCACTGGTCGGGGTCGGGATCAGTGGTCAGCCAGCACAGGATGTCGGGGCCTGAGGTGACGCCCCAGGCGAGGATGTGGTCCGGGTCGATGTCGAGGCCTTCCTGACCGCCCAGCATCTCCCAGATGTCACGGGCGTTTTGCGTCTCCTCCTCGAAGGTCTCATCGTCCAGGTAGATGCTCTCCTTGGGCAACGGCATGAGGATGACGCCCCCGCCACGCCTGTCGGCGGCGTCGAACGAGCCAGCGCCATAGATGGACATGAAGGCCATGTAGTCGCGTGGGAACCGCGTGCCCCATCGCACCTCTGCTGCCGACCAATCGATTTCCTCGTCCGCACCGAGATCTGAAGGCAGGATCTTGGTCAGCGCTGCGATGCCCGTCAGGTCTTCCACGGCAATCCCTTCGTCAACGTGGCCGCGAGCCTACGAGGTCGCACCGACAAGCGCCGTAACAGACGCACTGGCGGGTCGGCGTGCAGGCTCGCTTCGCTGCCCTGCAGGTGGCTTACGGTCATCAATCGACAACTCTGCGCGAAACCCCTGTCACGCCGTCTTTCTGTTCGCGCGGGGGAGCACTCCACTGCGGACGCCGGTGAAGACACGTATTCCGGGGCCAGGTCCGAACTCCGCCAGGTGTCAGGGAGAAGCCTGGTCAATGAGGGCGCCGTGGGAGCCCGTCACAACTCCCTCCGGGCGGGCTTTGAGTCGGCGTTGTTCGCGCCGGGTATGCCAACGTCTTCGCTCACCTATCCGACGCGTCGGACACGGGCGGGCTCCCGCTGTGGCGGTGGGCCGGCGGCCAGGTCTGCGTGGCGACCGGCGACACCGACCAACTACGTTTCCTCGGCATGGCTCTGGCGCGGTTCGACGAGATGACCGCCGACGAACTCCGCTCGTATCTGCTGGCTGATCCGGCGGCCGAAGAGATGAAGCCCGACGATCCACGGCGGACACACTGACCCCGACGGCCGGGGAGGGCTCGCGACGTCTATCAAATCGGCAGAGGGCCGTGCTCAGAGCGACCGGGTCGGATCGATGCCAGATAGGTCTGTAGCGGGACGGCTGATCGGTGGAGCGTCGTAATCGTCTGTTCGAGTGTGGCGATGACCTCCGGTTCATGCGTGAGCCAGCCACCTGTCTGCAGGCCGACCTTGCGGACGCCGTAGTCGTGGATGAGGGTGGTGTGCCGGTTGAACAGGAGGAAGTCGAAGTGGTGCTCGTCCGGAAGGCGTAGAGCCGCATCACAGACGACGACTTCGATGCTCTCGCCCATGTCGGCGCGGATGCGGTAGCTCAGGAGCTCATAGGCGAGATAGTCGGTCAACGGTTCTTGCACGAGGCGCACCCTTGCGTACTCGATGCCTCGCCGGCGGACGTCCTCGTACAGCGGCCGGTCGGCTTCCGCCTCCTGCCGCAGGAGCGTACAAGCGGCCTCGATATCGCCACGCTCGTACGCCGCTTGTGACGCGCTTGCCTCGAGTTCCCGGTACGCCTGCCGGCATTCGAGCTTCAGGAAGCGTGACTCGATCCGCGACCACGCATCCGCGAACGCACTGCCGAACTCGTCGAGATCCAATCGAATGCTCTTTGCGAGCGCCCATGCCGGTGTGCGCATCTGGCCTTCCAAGATTCGTATTTGTGGCCGATTCGTTGGCGCAGCCGCCACTGCATCGATGTTAGGCCGGTGACCGGACCGGTGCGGGTGGTTACCTCCAATGCTCCGACCGTCAGGACGTACGATGATCGCGGACAGGTGGGATGCCGAGTGGACCGGTTGAGTTGGCGGGCAGGGGCCGGAGCCCTTGAGGATTGGCTGGCCGAGATCTTCGATCGCTTCGCCGCATCACCCGAGGGATTCTCGGTGCAGCGCGGCGGAGAGAAAACACCGCGCTTTGGCGGACCGCCGAACGGCTGCGACTACGACCAGAAGATCAGCTACACCTCTCCCCGCACGATCGACGCCCTGGTATCCGATCTCGCCGACGACAACGTGCTGGAGGTGGGCTTTACGGTCCACTCGCCGGATTCGTGGTGGCTGTGGGCGACCCCGCGCGACCGCGTCAAGACCGACTGGATCAAGGTGACCATGCCCGGCACGCGCATGTCGAACTGGCCGCTGCCCGCAACGCTGCGGGACGACCGCGATCTTCGCCGGGTGCTCGTCACGCTCGCCGGGATACTCGGTACGGAACCGCCCGACTACGACCCGGGAAGCGCGCGTGCGCGGTATCCCCAGCCGGTCGAGATCAAGAGACATGTCCGCTCGGACGAGTACTTGCTGTGGGTCACCGGGTGGGGACACGAGACGCTCAGCCTCCGTGGGGAGACCGTTCAGCTTGTGGACGACCTGGTCCGCCTGTTCCATCCACGGGACACGACGCCGCTCCCGCTCCGTTCGCTCGGCGACCTCGCCCACGTGTACGAGACGCTGATGGTCGAACTCGGCCGCCGGTGGGCGATTCAATGGGCCGAGCCGCTGCCGATACCAGGCGACGTCCGCCTACCGCCCGACACCCGTCTCGCCGTGACCAGGACGGTCGGCGCGGAACCGTCCTTGCAGGTCACGGCGGACGAGCTGCTCGTCGAAGCCGATCACCCGGCCCACTCGCTGCGGGAGAGGATCACGCTGCTGCTGTGCCCGCAGCTGTACACGCCCTGCGCGCCGGCCGACCTGCCGGCGTGGCTGCGGTCGCTGGAGAAGGGCGTGTTCGGCAGGTCGGGCATCTGGACGGTACGCGGCCGAGGGTGGCGGCCGCCGCGACATCGGGGCGCCGCCATGGTGGCTCGCGCCCTGCTCGAACAGGGCGTGACCGGGCACGCCTCGGTAGGGCTGGCATGCGCGGAGTTCCTGACCGTACAGGGCCTGCTGCTCGGCGGTGAGCCGGTGGAGCTGGCGGGACGGAGCAGAATCAAGAGCCGGTGAGCGCTGTTCGCCCTGCCGCCACGGACACCGCGCTTTCGGCCGGACCCAATGCGGCTGCCGACCGAGGGGGGCGAATGCTACTTGCGTTCACCCAGCGGGTTGGTCGGGCCTGTGCTATGTGATCCACATCGCGCGTCAAGAAGGCTTTCATGCCTTTTCGGTCGGATTAAACGCGGCGATCGATTCGACTGCGGTGGATGCACTGGGGGAGGTCATGAACAGTCAGAGTGGTGGGCGTAGGGCAGGTCTGGACACTGTCGGCACACAAAGAGGTAAATGCCTCCCATGTCGCCAAGCATCACGCCTGGCGCACGCTGGATCCGCCGCCGCTCTTCGTAGGGGAGGTCCAGGACGGTGCCCGAGGCGGGAGCGTCCTCTACGGGCAACCAGGTCTTCCAGGACTCTCCGTCGAACTCCGCGCTCTTCACGGTGAGCAAGTGGTCCATGCGCCGACCGCAACTTGTGCAACTAGGCCAGAACGGCTCCTGGGTCCAGCTCGGGTATCCACCGACCTTGATGCCGGGCGCCACCGACAGGTGGGACCAGTACGACCAGTCGCTGTCGTCCTCCAGTTCCTCGAACCGCTCTTCCAACTCCTCGGCGAGTTCCTTCGGGAGATCCCAGTTGGGGTATTCGACGACCTGTTCCGGGTGCAGCACACACGGATCCGGGAGGTACTCCTCGCAGGCGCCTTCGGGCTGCGGCGGAGTACTGAGCACCGGGCCGCGCATGGAGCTGTCCTGCCAGAACAGCTCCGGGCGGGGAACGTAGCCGTCCTCGTGGTCGAAGGGGCACCACAGGAGCTGCAGCACGTCCTTTCCTGCGGGAAAGGGCAGGTCGGGGACGTCCGCGGCGAACAGCTGGAGCACCGGCACCAGAGGCTGCGGACCCGCATGTGGAGGGGCGTACGCGGTGGGCGGGTGATCGTCACTGCAGTAGGGCCAGGGCTGAGACTGCGGCCAGAGCATCGGCCCGCCGACCGAACTGTCCCGCATCCCTGGTGCCCCGACCCGCGGATGGAGCCGGAGGGCATCACGGCGGAAGGCTGCGACCTCAGGAAAGAGAGCCTCCACCTCGACAGGACGCGGCGGGGTGGTCCGAGTCATCGCAGGCAACTCCCGGGGATGAGATCAGTGAGAACCGGGCACTCTCCTCCGATCGTCCTGGTCACGTCGGATGAGGTCGCCACCAGCGTGACCATATCGCCCGAGCACTGGCCACATGGGTGAGTGCCGCGACATCCGCCGACCGGGTGAACCATGCGTGTCCACGGTGAAGACGGGCTGCTTCTGGCGGGCGTACGGACACCTGGCGAGGCGACGACCTGCGACGTCCCCGTATGATCGCGGTGTTTCGGCCTCGCTTTTATGGAGTTTTAGTGCGATACGGGATCGTCCTCACAGCCGTCGCCGTCGGTTCGCTCGTCGCCGGGTGCGGTGGTGGCGGGACCAAGCAGAAGACCGCACACTCGTCGTCGCCGAGCGCCTCGCCCGCGGCCGCCACCCTGACCGAGGCGCAGGCGCGGGCCGTCTTCGCCAGCTACGAGAAGGTGAACAACGAGGCGAACTCCAAGGTCTCGGACGCGCTGCTGCGCCAGAACGAGACCGGGCCGATGCTCGAGGTCGACCTGGCCGGCAACAAGCGCATCCGGGCCAAGCAGGAATCGAAGATCAAGCCGTTCTACTACAAGAGCCCCCAGTTCTTCATCCCGCACGGCGTGAGCCCGGCCTGGTTCGCGGTCCTCGCGCCGGTGACCACCGGTGACAAGGAGTATGTCGTCTTCGCCGACACCGGCGGCGGCAAGTACAAGGCGGCGATGGGCGCCTGGCTCGCGAAGGGGCAGCAGTTCCCGTCGATCGCGCGGGGCGCGGACGGCTCGGTGACGGCCGTGACGACCGGACCGGCCCTCGACGTCGGCACCCGGCTCTCCTCGTACCTGTCGTACGTCGCGGCCCGTCAGAAGGCTCCGGAGGGGTTCGCTCCCGGCCCGCTGACCTCGAAGCTCGGTCAGCGCTGGGCCAAGGACGTCTACAAGATCAACAGCGGCAACCGGTGGCGGGGCCGCTCCGAGTGGGCGCCCCGGACGCAGCCCGTCTACGCGTTGAAGACCACCGACGGTGGCGCGCTGGTCCTGAGCCCCTCGGTCCAGGCGCTGGTCTACACGGCGATCCAGCCGAACGTGTGGTACAAGCCGCCTACGGACTTCTACGGCCTGGGACCGAAGCGCTACTACCACCGCTTCAGGGGCGAGTGGCTGTGGACGTTCGCGACCCACGTGCCGCCCCAGGGCCAGGCATCCGTCGTGGCCAGCGGCGTACACGCGATCAGCGCGACCGGGAGCTGACGCGCACGACCGCGCGCGGAGTGCCGAGAATGAGCGCAGAGGTATTCCGCTATACGGAATTCATTTCCAAAATATCCAGTCACGGCGAGTGACCGTTGGTGTCGGTGCGGGCCGTCGCGGCGGCGACCGCCGCTCCATTCGTCAGTCGACGTGGCGATCGATCTCCTCCGTCACGACCTTCCGGAGCAGCTCGGCCGCCTGGGTGAGCCGGGCCGGCGGGAAGCGGTCCTTCGGCGCGGTGACGCTCACCCCGGCCGCCGGGACCGTGCGCCCCAGGAAGACCGGGATCGCGGCGCAGCGCACGCCCTCTTCGCTCTCTTCCATGTCGAGCGCGTACCCCTGCTCACGGATGCGCCGCATCTCCTCCGCCAGCGCCGACGCCGAGGTGATCGAGTGCCGGGTCCTGGCGGCCAGTGGCCCGTTGGCCTTGGCCCAGAGCCGGATCGCCTCGTCGGTCGGGTAGGTCCAGGCGAGCAGCGCCTTGCCGACCCCCGTCACGTGGGCCGGGTTACGTCCCCCGATAACCGAGGACATGGTGATCGGGTGGATCGCCTCGACCTTGTCGACGTACACGACTTCGGCCTCGTCCAGCACCGCCATGTGCACCGTCTCGTTGAGCTCCTTGCGCAGCCGCACCAGGACCGGCTGGACCAGCGCCCGTAGGTCGAGCCGGTCGTGGAAGCGGAACGCCGCCGCCATGAGCTCGCTGCCGAGGAAGTAGGGCCCGTTGGGCTCGGGCTGGGTCGCGAACCCCCGGTGCTTGAGTGCGCCCAGCAGCCGGTGCAGCGAGCTGCGGGGGAGGCCCGAGCGGACCGCGAGATCCTCCAGGGTCATGCCCTGCCCGCTGTGGGACAGCAGCTGGATGATGCGCAGCGCGCGGTCGACGCTGCCGACGGGCGACTGTTTGTCGGTCATTCGCTTCGGCTCCTCGATTCCGTATAGCGGAATCCTAGCCCGTATTGCGGATTGCTGCTACATTCGCGGCGTGATGAAGGCACTGGTCTTCACCGCACCGAGTGTGGTGGAGCTCTGCACGGTCGATGAACCCTCCCCCGACGCCGGCGAGATCGTCCTCGAGGTGGCCACCGCCGGAATCTGCGGCAGCGAGCTCCACGGGGTGCGCACCCCGGGCTTCCGTACGCCCCCGCTCGTGATGGGCCATGAGTTCGCCGGGACCACCTCCGACGGCCGCCGCGTCGCGGTCAATCCCATCATCTCGTGCGGCCGCTGTGACCTGTGCGTCCGTGGGCGCGGACACCTCTGCCGCGACCGGGCGATCCTGGGCGTCCACCGGCCGGGCGGCTTCGCCGAACGCGTCGCGGTGCCCAGGTCCGCACTGCACGACCTGCCCGACGGCATGTCCTGGACCGCCGCCGGCCTCGTCGAGCCCGTCGCCAACGCCGTGCACGTCTGGAACCTCGCCGGCCGGCCCGACGGCGCCCGGGTCGGGGTGATCGGCTGCGGGTCGATCGGGCTGCTGTGCATGCGGATCGCCCGTGCGTGGGGGGCTTCGTTCATCGCCGCCGCCGACACCTCCGAACAGCGCCGTGCGGTGGCGCGCGAGGAGGGCGCCGACCGTACCGGACCGGCGTTGGAGGGCGAGTTCGATGTGATCGTCGACGCCGTTGGGCTGCCCGTCACGCACGCCGCCTCCCTCACACGGCTCGCCCCCGGCGGTACCGCCGTCTGGGTCGGCCTGGCCAGCCCGGAGGGCGGATTCGACGCGACCGAGCTCATCCGCACCGAGAAGCGGGTGCTCGGGTCGTTCGGCTACACCGGCGAGGAGTTCGCCCAGGCGGTCGAGGCGGCGGCGGAGTGGGACCCGGGCTGGGTGGACACCTTCCCGCTCACCGACGGGGCCGCGGTGTTCACCGGCCTGATGAACGGCGGCGCCGAGCCGGTCAAGGCCCTTCTCTCCCCACGGAGCGACCGATGAACGTCAGTGACGGCTTCCGCGACCTGCGGGTCCCGCCCGGGATGGTGGCGATCTGCGCGCTCGGGCAGGCCGGCTTCCTGGTCAAGGGCGCCGCCGGCACCGTGGTGGCGATCGACCCCTATCTGTCCGACCGGCTCGCCGTGAACTCCGAGTTCGGGCCGCCCGGCCGGTGGGCGCGGCGTTTCCCTCCGCCGTTCGCCCCGGCGGACCTGGACGCCGACATCGTCGTGATCACACACGAGCACGCCGACCACTTCGACCCCGACACGCTCGCGCCCGCGCTGGCACGCCGCCGCTTCACCGTGGTGGCCCCTCCGGTGCTGGAGGCCGACGTGGAGCGGCTCGGCGCGGACTTCCAGCCGGGCCTGGCAGGACGCGACCTGGAACTCGACGGCGTGCGGATCCACCCCGTACCGGCGGCGCACGCCCCTGACTACACCGGGCCGGACTGCTACGACGTCATGGTCCAGGACGGCGCACATCGCTTCCTCGGCTACGTCGTCGAGGTCGACGAGGGCGTCACCGTCTACCACGCGGGCGACACGGTCCCGCATCCGTCGATCGACCGCGCGCTGACCAGGCTGCGGCCCCGCGTGGCGCTGCTGCCGGTCAACGGCCGCGACCGGATCCGCGAGGAGATGGGCATCGTGGGGAACCTGACCATCGGGGAGGCCGCGCACCTGGCGGGCGCCGCCGGTGCCCGGTGGCTGCTGCCCAGCCACTACGACCTGTTCGAGGTGAACTCCGAGTCGATCACCACGTTCGTGGACGTGCTCGACCGGCGGTTCCCCGATCAGGAGTACCTCGTCCCCAAGGTGGGGCGGCCCATCGTCCTGGGAGTGTGAACATGTCACGACAGGCCATCGCGGTGCCGGCCCGTACGCCGGTGGCGATCGGGCTGCTCGGCATCCTCGTCGAGATCGACGCCGTCCTCTACCTGCCCGGCGAGGGACCATGACCGCCCGAGGACGGATGCGCTGATGCGGGGACTCGACGGCAAGGGTGTGCTCATCACGGGCGGCACCAGCGGTATCGGCAGGGCGACGGCCCGGCGCTTCCTCGAGGAGGGCGCACGCGTCTTCGTCTGCGGGCTGGACGGCGTCGGCGAGACCGTCGTGGAACTGGCGGAGCTCGGCGAGATCGCCGGGACCGCCGGCGACGTGTCGCGGGAGGACGACGTCGCGCGGATCGTCGCCGAGGCGACGGACTTCCTCGGTACCGTCGAGGTGCTCATCAACAACGCGGGCACCGCCTGGCGCGAGCCGTTCCTGGAGATCACGCCGGCGCACTGGGACGCGCTGCTCGCGGTGAACCTGCGCGGCATGTTCCTCGTCGCGCAGGCGGTGAGCCGGGCGATGGTCGCCCGGGGGACCCGCGGCGTGGTCGTCAACATGTCCTCGACCAACGGCATCGGCGGCGAGGCGGAGTACGCCCACTACAACGCCAGCAAGGGCGGCGTGCTCCTCCTGACCAGGACGATGGCGGTCGAGCTCGGCGTCCACGGCATCCGGGTCAACGCGGTCTGCCCCGGCTACATCCGGACGCCGCTGAACGCTTCCATCACGCCGGACAAGGGGTTCGTCGCCGCGTACGAGCGGGACCACATCCCTCTCGGCCGAGCCGGCCGCGCCGACGAGGTCGCGGCGGTGTACGCCTTCCTCGCGTCCGACGACGCGTCTTTCATCCACGGAGCCGAGCTGGTCGTCGACGGCGGTCAGCTGGCGATCATGTAAGGAACCCCCGGTCATGGCACGCATCGTCTTCGTCGGCGCGGGCAGCGTCGAGTTCACCAAGAACATCCTGTCCGACATCCTCACGCTGCCGGGTCTCGGCGACTCGACCCTCGTCCTCACCGACATCGACCCCGAGCGGCTGGCCACCGCCGAGGCCATGGCGAACTGGATGGTGCACCACCTCGGCCTGCCCGCCAAGGTGGAGGCGCACGCGGACCGGCGGCGCGCGGTCGACGGCGCCGACTACGTGATCAACGAGATCGCGGTCGGCGGGTTCGCCGCCACCAAGATCGACTTTGAGGTGCCCGCGCGGTACGGGCTGCGGCAGACGATCGCCGACACCCTCGGGATCGGCGGGATCTTCCGCGCGCTGCGCACGATCCCGGTGATGGTCGGGCTCGGCAACGACCTGGCCGAACTCGCCCCGCACGCCCTCCTGCTCAACTACACCAACCCGATGTCGATGATCCCGAAGGCGGTGTACGAGGGCACGCCGTTCCGCAACGTCGTCGGGGTCTGCCACTCGGTGCGCGACACCCAGGCCCGGCTCGCCTCGCTCGTCGGCGTGCCGGCCGAGGAGGTCGGGTTCGTCACCGCCGGCGTCAACCACCAGGCGTTCGTGCTGCGGTTCAGCAAGGACGGGGAGGACCTGTACCCGCGGCTCGCCGAGGTCATCGACGCCGACCCCGCGCTGCGGCGCACCGTACGCGCCGAGGTCTTCAAGCGGTTCGGGTACTTCCCGACCGAGTCGAGCGTGCACGGCTCGGAGTACCTGCCGTGGTTCCTCCGCCACGACGACCAGGTCGAGCACTTCGGCATCCAGGTCGGGGCGTACCTCGAATGGTCGCGGGAGAACCTCGACAGCTACCACGAGACCGTACGGCGGCTGGAGGCCGGCGAGGGCGTGGAGATCGAACCGGCCTCCGAGCTCGCCTCGGAGATCATCCACTCGATCGAGACCGGCGCCCGGCGCGTCGTACACGGCAACGTCCGCAACGGCGGGCTGATCACCAACCTGCCCGAGGACGCCTGCGTGGAGGTGCCCTGCCTCGTCGACCGGTCCGGGGTGTCGCCGACCAGGATCGGCGACCTGCCGCCGCAGCTCGCCGCGCTGAACCGGACCTTCCTGGGCGTCGGTGAGCTGACCGTACGGGCGGCGCTGGAGGGGCGCCGCGACCACGTCTACCACGCCGCGATGCTCGACCCGAACACCGCGGCGACGCTGCCCCTCGCGCGGATCCACGACCTCGTCGACGACATGATCGAGGCGCACGGCGACGCGCTGCCGGCCGGCATCCGGCGGTAGCGGCGAGACGATGCCCCGGCCCGCCCTCACGGCGGGCCGGGGCATCGGCCGTCAGCCCTTGACCGCGCCGGCCAGCGCCTGCACGAAGCGCCGCTGACCGATGATGAACACGATCAGCACCGGCACGGTGGTGAGCACGGTGCCGGCCATGATCTGCGGCCAGTCCGCCTGGTGCGCGCCCTGGAAGGTGGTCAGGCCGACCTGCACCGTGTACCTCTCCTTCGACGTGATGGCGATGAGCGGCCAGAACAGGTCGTTCCAGGCGTAGATGAAGGTGATCACGGCGAGGGCGGCCAGCGCGGGGCGGGCCACCGGCAGCACGACCCGGAAGTACACGCCGAACCGCGAGCAGCCGTCGATCCGGGCCGCCTCTTCCAGCTCCCGGGGGAAGTTCTGGAAGAACGAGGTCATCAGGTAGACCCCGAGCGCCGACGCGAGCTGCGGGACGATGAGCGCGCCGAGCGTGTTGATCAAGTGGATCTCGTGGAAGATCAGGAAGGTCGGGATGACGGTGAGCTGGAACGGGATGAGCGTGGTCGAGATGACCAGCGCCAGCGCGACCCTCCGCCCCGCGAACCGCATCCGGGCGAAGGCGTACCCGGCCATGCCGCACAGCACGACCTGGGAGACCACGATGACCCCCGACACGATGAGGCTGTTGAGGAACCAGCGCGGGAACTGCGAACTCGACAGCAGCTCGCGGTAACCGGTGAGGTCGATCCTCCCGGGCACCAGCGGTGGCGGGAAGCGGTTCAGCTCGGCCCTGGTCATCACCGAGCTGACCAGCATGAGCAGGAAGGGCGCGACCATCAGCAGGGACAGGGGGGCGAGCACGAGGTGCCGCGCGCTCGGCCTGCGGCGTCGTCTCGCGGGGAGCGTGGAGGTGGTCACGACAGGAACCCCTTCCGGCGGCCGAAGGCCAGGCCGACGACGATCGCGAGCAGGCTCCCGGCGAACAGCACGTACGCGACGGCGGCGCCGTATCCCGCGGTGAAGTACTGGAACGCCAGCTGCCAGACGTAGTAGACGATCGTGATCGTCGAGTTGAGCGGGCCGCCCTTGGTCGTGGTCAGGATCAGGTCGAAGAACTGAAGGCTGTCGATCAGAGCCCAGACCGTGAGGAACAGCGAGATCGAACGGACCGAGGGAACGATGATGTGCCGGAAGGTCGCCCACCGGCCCGCCCCGTCGATCGCCGCGGCCTCGAGCACCTCGGCGGGCAGTTCCTGCAGCGCGGCCAGGTAGATGACCACGTTGAAGCCGAACTGGGTCCACACGAAGATGCCGGCGATCACGTACATCGCCTGGGCGGGGCTGTCCAGGAACCCCTGGGCGGGCAGGCCGACGCGGGTCAGCAGACCGTTGACCGCCCCGAAGTCCTTGTCCAGCACGAAGCTCATCAGCAGGCCCTCGGCCGCCGCGGAGGCCACGAACGGGACCAGGAAGCAGGAGCGGTAGAACGCGCTTCCCCTGATCGGCTTGTTCAGCAGCAGCGCCACGAGCAGCCCGAGCACCAGCGAGACCGGGATGTAGATCGCGATGAGCGTCAGGGTGTTGCGGATCGACTGCCAGAACACCTCGTCGCCGGCGAGCGCGCGGTAGTTGGCCAGGCCGACCGAATGACCGGACGTCACCAGGTCGGAGTCGGTGAAGGACAGCCGCAGCGCCCAGGCCATCGGCAGCAGCGAGAAGCCGAGCACCAGCAGCGTCGACGGCCCGGCGAACGCCCAACCGGCAAGGTGGTCGCCGAGCCGGTTGCGCGAGCGCCTTCGGCGCCGCGCGGGCTCGCGCCCGTGGGCCTGAAGACGGCCGTTCGTGTCGCTGGTCACCGCCGGTGCGCTCATGCGCCCGGCACCCGGAGGAGGGCGTCGGACTTGCGGGCCGCGTCGTCCAGGGCGGTCTTGGGATCGGACCTGCCGAGCAGGACCGACGTGATCGCGCCGGCCACGTAGGCGGAGACGCGCGGGTACCTGGTCGACGCCGGACGGACCTGCCGGGCATTGGCCAGGTTGGCGGTGACCACATCGACGCCGGGGTACTTCCGCAGGTACGCCTGGTATCCGGGGAGCTTGGCGATCGACTGCCGGGTCGGCAGCGCGCCGGTGTCGTTCATCCAGACCAGTTGCTGTTCGGGTGCGGTCAGCCAGGTCAGGAACTCCGTCGCGGCCTTGACCCGCCGGGACCCGTGATCCAGGACGGCCCAGTCGTCGGGGCCGGAGATCGTCTGATGGTCGCCGTTCGTGCCGGGCAACGGGGCGATGCCATAGTCGATCTTCGCGGCCTGGACGTCGGGGAGCACCCACGGGCCCGCCAGGAACAGGCCGAGCCGGCCCGACTCGAACAGCTTCTGTCCCTTCTCTGCCGGGCTCGAGTCGATGTACACCGACTTGTCCTGAACGGCCATCTGCTGCAGCAGCGTGAGACCCTGAACGCCGGCCGGGCTGTCGAAGGCGGTGCGTTTCATGTCGGGGGACAGGATCTGACCGCCGTTCTGCCAGACCAGCGGCCAGTAGGTCCAGGTGGTCTCCTCGCCACCGCTGACCGCCCAGGTCGTGCCGTACGTCTGCGTCGCGGCGTCGGTGAGCCTGTGCGCCATGGTCCGGAAGTCGTCCCACGTCCAGTCGGGTCCGGGTGGTCGCAGCCCGGCCTTGGCGAGCAGCTTCTTGTTGTACAGGACGGCCAGGTCGTCGACGTTGGCCGGGAATCCGATCACCTTGTGGCCGACCGTGGCGACCTGCCGGGTGTTCGGCCAGAAGTCGTTCCAGCCGATCTTCGGGTCGCGGACGACCTTGCTCAGGTCGGCGGCCTTCGGACTGTGCGCGACATTGGGCGCCCAGGAGCCGTAGAGGTATGCGATGTCCGGGTACGTGCCCGCGGCCAGGGCGGCGGTGACCTTCGGCAACATGGCGTCGGCGGTGGCGCCCCCGGAGTCCGTCCTGACCTTGATGTTCGGGTGCGTGCTGTTGAACTTGGCGACCAGCCCCTCGATCGACTTGGCCGCGATGTCGGCCTGCCCGTGCCAGATCGTGATCTCGACGGGACCGGAGGACTCGGTGCGGCCGCCTGACGAACAGGCGGCCGCACCGACGAGCAGCAGGGCGAGTATCGGCGCGATTCTCTTCATGGGGGTCCCTTCGCCGACGCCTCCGCGATCCGCAGCACCGGCCGCTCCCCGGGCTCGACAGGTTTCCGCGATGCGGAATGCTATTCCATAGTGCTCGCAAAGCTACAGCCGTGCGCCCGGAGGGTCAAGATTTCCGCTGGTCCTTGACTGATGGTCTGCACCGAGCCGACACCGGACCCTGAGCGGCGACGGTGCCCGCCGACTACGGCCGGGGGCGCGGCCAATGGGATCGTGGCGGGCCGCGTGTACCGGCTTCACCGGACGGCCGTACCGAACGCTCGGCGATCGCCGTCGGATAACGGGATGAGCGCCTCGATCCGAGGTCTCCTGCAGACTTTCACCGAGCATTCCGGTCCGCCTGCCCGGTGCCCGGCGCGGCCGGGCGGCTCCGAAGCCTTCGCCGTCCGTGGCCATCGCGCAGGTCCCCGCCCTGACGGGGGACCTGCGCGCCAGGATTCGATTCAGTAGCTCAGCTTGCCCTTGATCGTGCCGCCATATCCCTGGCCCAGCTCAATCTGGAAGCATGTGCCCTTCTTGATCGTCTTGGTGGTGAGACGATAATTCCCGCCGACCTTCAGGTTGTACTTCCAGCTGCCGAGCGGCGTGCGGGCGGCGTTGCACTTGACCACCCGAACGTAGGCGTTGCCGCCGGGCTTCTGCTTCTTGAGGTACGTGACGCGAAGCCAAATGTTCTTGGGGCTGGTGGTCTTGTGATACTCGCGGCTGAAGCCGTAGTAGTCACCAGAGAAGAAATCGTAGAAGTTCGATGTCGTGGCGCTTGCCGGAAGCGCGGTTCCCACGGTGAGTGCCGTCGCGGCGACGGCTCCCGCCGTCAGCGTGCGCAGCATCCTGCCTCGAGTGGTCATGGGCTCTGCCTCTCTTGTTTCCGGGGGATCGGGGGCAAGAGATCCCGGAGCGCCATGCTGGCCGTCCCTCTCGATGCGTCGCTAGATCCGCAAGTCCCGTCGCACGCCGCGTCCCTGGGCCCTACGACCCAACCCGCGGCGGGCACGGACGTCCCGCTCTCGGCGCCCGGCGAGGACCGGATCAGGCGACCACCGCGCCGTCGACGACGACCTCGATCGCCGAGGACGGACCGCCGGGGCGTCCGCGGACGCCCCGGTGGACTCACGCCCGCTGCGGGAGCGGCGCGTCAAGGAACGGGACCACGGCGGCCGGTAGCGCCGGGGACGTGGAGATGTCGTAGTGGGTGGTGCCGGGTAGGATCGCGAGCCGTGCGGCGGGGCGACCTGAACCGTCCCAGCCGGCGTCGCGCAGGCCGCCGCCGAGCAGCGCGAAGAACTCCATGATGTGCGCGGGCCGTACGGAGTCCGCGTCGGCGAAGACCAACATGGTGGGCGCGGTGAGCGCCGCGACCTCCGCCGACCAGTCGAAGTCACGCTTCAAGGACTCACTCGTCTTGCCGATCAGGGTCGGCCAGTCCTCCACCCGCGGTGCGAGGCGGGCGTACAGCTCGTAGACGGGGGACTGCTTCATCGGCTCCGCCAGGTGCGGGCCCATCTGGTCCATCGTCGCCCTGACCTCCGGGAACCACCCGTCTCGCTTGCAGGGAATGGAGACCAGGACCAGGCGGCGTACGGCCTCGGGGTGTTGGATCGCCGTGCGCAGGGCGACCTTGGCGCCGAGGGAGTAACCCATCACGTCGGCGCTCGCCAGGCCCAGGTGGGCGATGAGCGCGGCGACGTCGTCGGCCATCGTCTCGGGGCGCAGCGGCCGGTCGACGTCGGCCGTACGACCGTGCGCCTGCAGGTCGACCGCGATGACGCGCCGGTGCTCGGCCAGCGCCGGAAGGGTCGGGCCGTACGCCTCTCCCGCGCCGAGGCCGCCGTGCAGCAGTACGAGCGGCTCCCCGGAGCCGTGCTCCTCGAAGTACAGCGACAGGCCGTTCACGTCGGCGTGGCTCATCACGTCACCCTCTCATCGGGTCCACGGCCGGTGCCGTCGCGCCGACCAGAACGTAGAACGACGGAGCGACGGGGGACTCATCGGTCGCCGGGAGCAGATTTTTTTCGGAGCGCGCTACGCCACGTCGTCGCCGATGCGATCCGCCGCATGCAGGGCCTCGCCGGAGATGAGGGCGGTCGAGCCCGGGGCCGTACAGGCGTAGGCGCCCGCCACCGCGCCCAGGCGCGCGCACTCCCGTACGTCCCGGCCGGCGAGCCTGCCGTACAGGAAACCGCAGACGAACGCGTCGCCCGCGCCGTTGGAGTCCACGATCGGTGCGGGCGGTACGGCGGCGGGGACGTGCTGCGGGGTGGGGCCGCCGTCCCGGGTGAGGAGGTAGGCGCCGTCCGCGCCGGCCGTCGCGACCACGGTCTCCGCGCGGCCCTCGCGCAGGATCTCCCGCATCAGCGCGGGGGTATGCTCGCCCGCGCCCGCGGCACTGAGAAAGACGAGGTCGGAGCGGAGGGCGAACTCCCGGTGGTGGTCGGCCAGCCCGTCCCAGTCGTGCAGGTCCGTGGAGACGGGGACGCCGAGCTCCTCGATGTCGTCGTACAGGAAGCGCGCGAAGTTCATGATGGACAGATGGACGTGGCGGGTCCGGCGCAGCCAGGGCAGATAGTGGTCCCTCGGCATCCGCAGGCCGGCCGGGTCGCGGCCGTCGTAGAAGGACATCCGGCGGCCGGCCGCGTCGACCAGGTTCACGGCGCGGCGAGTGCCGGCGGGGGAGATCAGCGGCGCGAACTCGACCTCGCCTTCGGCCAGCCGCTCGCGCACCTGCGCGCCGATCCAGTCGTCGCCGATGTAGTCGAGCAGCGCGACCGTCAGGCCGAGCGCCCCGGCGCCGAGGGCGACGTTCCCGCCGGTGTGGCCGGGCCATTCCCGGATCGGGCCGACAGAGACCGAGTCGGCGAGCGGGACCGGCAGCGAGCCGACACGGACGACGGTGTCCACGCCGCTGCCTCCGACCACCACGACGTCGTACGCCGCCTGCCGTGGGACCACCCGCTCCGCCTCTCCTCACTCCGGCTCTGCCTTGTCTCGGGGCAGAGCGTGCCTTCCCGTCCGCGATGCCGGCCCGGCCGGCCGCTAACTGGTCGGCTGGTCGCTGTCCCGGAAGGTGCCCCAGCCGTGCCAGACGTCGATCTCGATCCAGGCGCTGATCCGGCGGCGCTCCCGCTGAGGGTACGGCCGGCCCGTGTAGTGCCGCGACAGCCGGTCGATGTCGGCCAGGCCCTCGTCGTCCCGCATCTCGGCGACGTGTCCGATCAGGGTGACGTGGGAGTACCAGTCATCGCCGTCGAGGACCGTCAGCGTGACCCTGGAGTCGTTACGCAGGTGGTCGAGCCGCTTGCGGCTCTCGTCCATGTTGATCAGCACCCGGCCGTCGTCCCAGAGATACCAGGTGGCCGTGGACACCGGCTGTCCGTCGGATCGGAGGGTGGCGATGACGGCGGGATTGGGCCTGCTCAGCATGGCGACTTCGGCCTCAGGGAGCGGCGGCTTCGACATGAGTCCTCCTGGTGTGCGCATGGCGATGGATCACGCCGGGGTGATCCCGGGACGGGTATCCACGCTGCCACACCCCCGGGAGAGGCTTCCGCACCGCCCCGTGTCATGCGCGGACTCGGTGGGTGGGTCTCAGCGGCGGGCGGTGACGTTGGTCGGCAGGGTGGCGAAGCCGCGGTTGTTGGTGGAGTGGATCCGCCGCAGGCCGTCGGTGTCGATGTCGTAGTCGGCGACGACCTTGACGATCTCCTCCAGGGCGATCCGGGTCTCGAGGCGGCCTAGGTTGGCGCCCAGGCAGTGGTGGCGGCCGCTGCCGAAGGCCAGCGACGAGCCGGTGTCCCGGTCCAGGTCGAAGCGGTCCGGGTCGGGGAAGACGCGTGGGTCGCGGTTGGCCGAGCCGATGAGCAGCAGGACCCGGGACTGCGCCGGGAGGGTCGTCCCGTGCAGTTCCACCTCGGCGGTCGTCGTACGGGCGAGGGCCTGGGGCGGCGGGTCGTACCGCAGGGTCTCCTCGATCCAGTCCGCCACCCGGCCGTCGAAGGCCCTGGCGCGTTGATCCGGGTGCCGCCAGGCGGCGTACCAGGCGTTGCCGAGCGTCAGCATGGAGGTCTCGATGCCCGCGCCGACGAGCAGGATCGCCACACCGACGATCTCCTCGAGGGTCAGCCGGTCGTCCCCTTCGGCCGCGTCCAGGAGCCCGGACAGCAGATCGTCCCGGCGCCCGCGGGCGCGCTCCCTGGTCAGCTCGGCGTAGTAGCCGACCAGCGCGCCGATCGCCTGAAGCGCCTCGGGAGGCAGGTCGGTCGACTCCTCGTCGCGGTACATGATGGCGGCGCCCAGCCGGCGTACCTCACCGCGATCGGCCTCCGGGACGCCCACCAGCTCGGAGATCACGTCCGCGAGGAAGGGCCCGGCGAAGTCGGTCATGAGGTCGAACGGCTCGCCGTCCAGCAGTGGGTCGAGGTACGCGCGGGCGAGCTCCCGCAGCCGCGGCTCCAGTTCCTGGACGCGGCGATGGGTGAACGCCCGCGACACCAGGCCGCGCACGCGCGTGTGCCTGGGCGGGTCCATGGCGACGAACGAGAAGAACCGCTCGGCGTCCGGCCCCCAGAACGCCGGCTCGATGCGCAGGCCGTTGACGCTGGAGAACGTCGCGGAGTCGCGCAGCGCCGCCTGGACGTCGGCGTGCCGGGACAGTACCCAGACGTCGTCCGGCTCGTTGCGGAAGACCGGCGCCTCCTCGCGCAGCCGCGCATAGACCGGATAAGGGTCATTGTGAATGCCGAAATCGTACGGGCTGTAATTCAGATCCACCGCATGCCGTCCTCGTCGCCGCCATTCATTGAGGTGAGCATTTCGCGGATATGCGCGTGCCGCCACCGCGCGGACCGGGATCGCCGAGGATCGTCGGGGCCAAGGGACGACGATCCTCGGCCATATGCCCCCACCCCGGCGGAGGCGCGAAAAGCAGATGCGGTCGAAGGGCGTGGTCTTCCACAATCGTGAACATGGTGTCGTCACACTGGCCACTCTTCGATCTGCGGCTGAGCACGCCGCGGCTGCGGCTCCGGGTTCCGACCCTGGAGGATCTGGACGCGCTGGCCGACGTGGCGGTCGACGGCGTCCACGACCCGGACGTGCAGCCGTTCGCCATGCCGTGGACGGATGCCCCGCCGATCGAGCGGGCGCGCGGGACCTTGCAGTATCACTGGTCGCAGTGGGCGGCCTGGAAACCGTCGGCGTGGGTGCTCAACCTGGTGGTCGAGTTCGACGGCACGATCGTGGGGACCCAGGGGATGACCGGGAAGGACTTCGCGGTCCTGCGCGAGGTGTCGACGGGGTCGTGGCTGGGACGGCGATATCAGGGGCAGGGGATCGGCACCGAGATGCGCGCCGCGGTGCTGCATCTGGCGTTCGCCGGGTTGGGCGCGGAACACGCCGTCTCCGCCGCCTTCGCCGACAACGCGGCCTCCTTCGCGGTCTCCCGCAAGCTCGGCTACGAGGACAACGGGATCGATCGCTACGTCGTGCGCGGGCGCCCCGTGGTGTGCCGCCGGTTGCGTCTCGATTGCGCTCGCTGGCAGGCCCGGCGGACCGTGCCCGTCACGGTCGACGGTCTGGCCCCGTGCCTGCCCCTGTTCGGCCTGGACGACGCCGACGCGTCTTGATCGGCTCATCCCGGGACCGTTCCACGCCGGTGACGCGGAGGCGAGATCCGATGTGGAATGCCGATTGAGGGCGGCTGCAAAGGTTGATTTCGGTCGCTTCTGGGGGGCGGCGCGAATCTGTTTTTAGTCGTCTTTGCGGGTATTTGTCAGTGTTTCTCCGGATGGTTTGTTCGCTGGTACGCGCTGAGTCTTGGACCCTCAATCCAATGTCCTGAGGAGGGCGCGTGGAACAGATCGTTCCGGCGGCGACCGCGGTGATCGGTCAAGATCTTCCGGAGCCGACCAGCTACCGCGGACAGCACATCATTTCGCTGCCGGTGGACTCCGATGCCTGGCTGACCTTCCCCGGGATCAGTTACTGGCTGGATCCGGTCGTCGAACCCGGACTGGAGGGAATGTGCAAGATCTACCTGCTCGCCGATGAGGGATTCGACCTCACCTGCGCCGCTTACGACGAGTCCGGCACGCGACTTCCACTCGGGGTCGTGACGGCCGACAGCGGTCACGAGATCCTGGCGATCCAGCTCAAGGTGAACCAACAGGGCGGGGGTACGGCGGACCAGGTCCACGGCAACTCGCTCACGTTCCGCCTGAACTACCGCGGTAGCGGCAACGTCAAGGACGTGGTCGTCCCGATCGACTTCGGCCAGCCGGTCGTGCAGGCACTCGCCGGGCGCCACCTGTACTTCCGGTTGACCGACCAGCCACTGGCCTTCACCAGCCTGGCGGAACAGGACCGCCTGCGGCCGGAGCCCAAGACACCGCTGATCTATCTGCACGGCTACGAGGATCCCGATACCGGCGTCGAGACGATCGGAACACGGCTCCCGCCGATCGCGCTGACCCGCGAGCGGATCGCCGCGGCATGGCAGACCGCCAAGTCCACCGGCTACTTCGATCCGGTGATATTCCCCAACGTGGCGGGCAGCGAGGATCAGGCCGGCCGTGCAGGGGTGCTACAGGCGATCTCCGGCCTGGACGAGGCCACGGTGGTGCAGCAATTTCTCGCCGGCGCCCGCCTGGTCGTCAGCCGCGCTCCCACCGGTGAATACACCTACCGGTTCCTGGCCGCCCCTGAGCACTGCCGTCCCGGTCTCGTGCTGGTGGAGTACTACCGGCTGACGTCCTTCCCGGCCCGCTACGGCGCCGGCCGTACGATCAAGACCTTCTCGCTGCTCCCCGGTGAGGAGACGAGCATCCGGATCAGCACGTACAAGCGTTCGGCCGAGAGCATGCAGAACAGCGCCTCGATCCTGGACGCCACCAACAGTGAGACCCAGAACGAATTCGCCCGCACGGTCAACTCCGAGCAGTCCAACCAGTCGAACGTCGGCAAGAGCTTCGAATATCGCGCCGAGGCGGAGGCGGAGGGCCAGGCGAACTGGGGCTGGGGCAGCGCCAGCGCCAAGGTCAGCGGCGGCGTGTCCGGCAGTTCCAACAACGCTCGCGAGGAACTCACCAAGAACCTCACCAACGCCGTCAGCCAGAACACCGCCCGCGCATCCTCCCGCCGCGACGTGCAGATCGACACCAGCATGGACGTCAAACTGGAACAGGGCGAGGAAACGGCGGTCGAGCGGACGCTCGAGAACATCAACGTCAGCCGCACGCTCAACTTCGTCTTCCGGCAGATGAACCAGGAGTACGTCACCCTGTTGCATCTCGTGGATGTACGGGTGGCGTTCTTCAACGGGCACGCCGAATCCCGCGATGAGGTGCCCCTGACCGACCTGGACCGGCTGCTCGGTGACTGTATGCGGCCGGAGAGCATCGCCAAGGTGCGGGCCGGCATCGTCGAGGCGCTGCAGACGATCAATGACTACCGCGGCCAGGCCCAGCCGGGCTTCATCACGACGCTTCCGGCCGAGAAAGACCAGCCGGGCACCGTGCGGATCACGCCGGACTTCACCTCGTCCTACACCGGTCCCGACGGGCGTGAGCACATCGTCCCCGGCATCGTCGTCTCGGCCGATCAGTACGTACTGCGCACCGATGGCGTCACCGTCGACTCTTTCCTGGGCGACGGGAACGCGCTGGACGACTACTCCACCGGCCTCCAGGAACAGGCGGTACGGGCACGGCAGGTCGACAACGACCGGCAGCAGGCCGAAACGGAAAGGCTGCGGCTGGCCCTACGGCTGATCGATCAGGGTGACACCGCGGGCGCCGAGTTGTACCGCACGCTGTTCCCGACCCCGCAGGTCGTCAACCAGATCGACCACGCCGCGCTCACCGCCGTCGAATCCAACGGCCAGAAGCCGGCCCAGCCCCCCGCCACGGCGGGCTGACCGGGGCACGACCGTCATGGAGCCGTTTCGCGACGACAAATCCGCCGGTGAGGATCTGCCACTCGGCGACCAGAATGACATCACGCATGATAGAGCGATGGAGAAGGAAAACGCCGCCACCCCGACGGCGCCGGTGACCGCCAAGAAGAAAAAGAAGAAGAAGAAAAAGAAGAAAGGTGGCGCTGCTGAGGACTACGTACCAGTTCCGGCTGGCCCAAGAGCTTTGATCTACGATGCGTCGATCCCTCTAAAAGGGAAGAACATCCACAACTTCCGTGAAAGCATTCCCAACTGCAGATTCGCGCAGGAGGCCATTCGCGTCTACAGCATCGCCGATGCGGTCAAGAAGCTGCGAGAACGCGACACGCTGTTCGGCTGCGTGGCCTTCTGTGGACATGCGACCCACGGCCTCTTCGGAGTCGCCGGGAACACCGACCCTGCCACCGGGTTGCAGCGGGAGGAGTACGACCGCAGATACGACTTGAAGTACACACGGCTGCAAGACGTCTCCGGAGAGTTGCTGGAACTCCGCTATGCGCTGGACGATGACGCCGTCGTCGTGCTCTTCGGTTGCGACGTCGCCTCGGATACCGACAAAGAACAAGGGACGAAGCTGCTGACCAGGCTCAGCCTCCATCTGCCCGATGTGTGGGTGGCGGGCACGATAGAGGAAACCGCTCCGCTGTACGAGGTCGGGGACAAGCGGGTCGAAGTGCATTACGCCCGGAACGATCTGGATCTCGGAGCTGTGACCGCCGATGCGTTGCGGGTCGCGTTCAACGGGAAAGAGGAGACGGATCGGGATGCCTGGCCTGACGCGCTGACGCTCGGCACGGTCGCTTACTGGCCGGCAAAACCCTACTGATCTGTCCGCTGAGGGCGTACGCCCGCCGCTCCGCGGCCCGTACGCCCTCGATTTCGGCCGCCTGGCGTTCGTTAGGCGACGGCCTCGGTCAGACGGTCTTGATCACGCCGCCGTCCGCGAGGTAGTCGGCGCCGGTGAGGTTGCCGGCCTGTGGGGAGACGAGGAAGGTGACCAGCGCGGCCGTCTCCTCCGGCTCGGTGAGCCTGCCGGTGGTGATGCCCATCCGCTCGGGGACTCCGGCGAGGAACTCGTCCAGGGCCATCCCGGCCTCGCGGGCGAGTTCGCCGGCGTAGCCGTCCGGGTCGCCCCAGTTCTGTGTCCTGGTCGGTCCCGGGCTCACCGTCAGGGCGCGCAGCCCCTGCGGCCCGAACTCCTCGGCGAGGGCCTTGCTCAG
Source organism: Actinoallomurus vinaceus (assembly GCF_039542055.1). Classification (NCBI taxonomy): domain Bacteria; kingdom Bacillati; phylum Actinomycetota; class Actinomycetes; order Streptosporangiales; family Thermomonosporaceae; genus Actinoallomurus; species Actinoallomurus vinaceus. The sequence continues at coordinate 269,236 of NZ_BAABHK010000003.1, read as the reverse complement.
GTTCGTCATCGCCGCCTTGGCGGTGCCGTAGTCGACCGGCTGGAACGCCGCCCGCGCCCCGATCGAGGAGATGTTCACGACCACTCCACGGCGCCTCAGCAGGCCCGGCAGTAGCGCCCGCGTCACCCGTACGGTGCTGAAGAGGTTGAGCTCGTACGTCCGCTGCCAGGCGTCGTCGGGGACGCCGAGGAAGCCTCCGGCCCGCATGCTCGCGTCGACCACGCCGCCGAGGTTGTTGACCAGGATGTCGGCCTCGCCGACCCGGGCCGCCAAGATCTCGGCGCCGTCCGGGGTGGCCAGGTCCACCGGTATCGCGGTCACGGCGTCGCCCAACCCGGCCAGCTCCGGGCCTGCCGTTCGGGCGGCGGCGATCACCCGGACGCCCTCGCCGACGAGCGACCGGACGATGGCCAGCCCGATGCCCTTGCTCGCGCCGGTGACGACGGCGACCTTCCCGTTCAGCTGCAGATCCATTAGCGCTCCATTCTTGAGTTACAGCTACAAAATTTGGGCATGATGAGACACTCGCCGAGCGGTGCCTCAGAGCGCGCGCAGCGCGGTCTCGGCCATCGTCGCGAGCCGCTTCGGGCTCGGGTCCGCCTTGGCCAGCACCCGGATGCCGTTGATCGTCGCGAGGAAGAAGGCGGCCAGGGCCGTCGCGTCGAGGTCCCGGTCGATCTCGCCGGCGCGCTGGCCCTCCTCGATCGTGCTGCGGAACGCCGCCTCCTGCCGATCGAAGATGCGGCACACCAGGTGGTGCACGATGTCGTCCTTGCCGGCGAACTCGACCGCGGCGTTGGCGGCCATGCATCCGCGCCGCTCCCGGTCATCGAGGGCGGCGGTGACGACCAGGTCGAGGGCGGCCCGCAGTCGTGCCCGCGGCGATCCCGGCCCGTCCAGGACCTCGATCAGCCGGACGGTCTCGCGCTCGTAATAGCGGCGCAGCGCCCGCTCGTACAGCGCGTGCTTGCTGGTGAACGCGTTGTACAGGCTGCCCTGGCCGATGCCCAGCGCCTCGCCGAGCCGCCGTGGAGTGGTGTTCGCGTAGCCGTTGGCCCAGAACACCTCCATCGCCGCGTCCACCGCTGCGTCAGGGTCGAATCCCTTGGTGCGTGCCACGTCGGCGACCGTACAGCAATCTGGAGCTGTGATTCAAATATCGGTCGTCAGCGGCGTTCGGGGGCGGCGGGGGTGAAGTCGTCGTGGCCCAGGACGCGCAGCAGGCTCAGGTGGTCGATGTTGGACGTGCCCGGCGGCGGTGTGAAGATGGTCAGCCGCTGGTCCTCGGCCGGGCTCAGCAGCATCTCGCACTCGAGCTCGATGGGCCCGATCGCCGGATGGTCGACGCGCACCCGGCTGGCGTGGCGCACCGCGACCTCGTGCAGCTCCCACAGGGCGGCGAACTCGGCGCTGACCTCGCGCAGCCGGGCGACCAGGCGGGTGGAGGCGGCGTCGTTGCCGCGCCGGGCGACGGAGGCCCGCAGGTCCGCGACGTTGGCGCGGCTGTTCTGCTCGCGCTCCTCCGGTGAGTAGATCCGCCGGATCGTCGGGTCGGTGAACCACCGCCAGACGAAGTTGCGGTCCTGCTCGCGGACCGAGCAGATGCAGCCGAGGAGCGCCTCGGCCATGGTGTTGCGGGCGAGGAGGTCACCGAGGTCGTTGGTGATGTGCGCCGGGGCCTCCTTGAGCTGGTCGAGCAGGTACAGCAGGCTCGGCCGTACGTGGTCGCCCGCCAGCCGGCCTGCGGGCGGCCGGTGCCCCGCCAGCAGGTAGAGGTGGTCGCGCTCGTCGTCGGTCAGGCGCAGCGCGTGGGCCAGCGAGCTGAGGATCTGCGGCGAGGGCTGGGGGCTTCTGGCCTGCTCGAGGCGCATGTAGTAGTCGGCGGACATCCCGGCGAGCTGGGAGACCTCCTCGCGCCGCAGCCCGGGTGTACGGCGGCGCGGTCCGGCCGGCAGGCCGACCTCCTGGGGGCGCAGTCGCTCCCTGGAGCGACGGAGGAAATCGGCGAGCTCGCGGCGGTCCATCTGCATAGCGCCATCATCGCCGAGGTTGTCCACGGCTCCGGATGCTCAGCCAGGGATCCGCGATCCTAGTGCCGCATCAACCTTCGTTGGTCGTGTTTGACCATCATTGGTTGATCCTCGCAAGGCGAGCGACTCCCCACTGGGTGGTGGGGCGGGCCGCGGCCGGCCAATGGGCCCGTTGACGGTGCCGTGATGGGGGCGTCGTCTGGGGTCACGCCGGGCTGGTCCGGTACCGGGGAGGTGCCGTCCGGCTCGACGGTGCGTGATCACCACCGGAAACTTGGTCTTGGTGGTGATGGGTCCGCCCGGTCCACGCCGGGCGATGTTGGCGCCGCCGACCAAGTCGCGGTGCCCGCTGAAACCACAATGCAAACAGGTGAAGATCCGGCCGGTGGGTTTGGGAACCCGCCGCTCGCAGGCCGGGCAGGTCGAAGACGTGCCACGCTCATCGACCAGCACGACGCGGATCCCGGCCTGTTCGGCCTTGTCCTTCAAACAGCGGATTAGATACCCGACCCGCCAGTCCCGGACGCGCTGGTTGTGGCGCCGCCCGGCCTTGAGGTCCAGCACACCGCGCGGGTCACCGACCACCAACGTCCCGACCCGGCGCTGCACCGCCCAGCCGATCACGGTCTTGGCGGCCTCATGCTGCGCCTGCCTCACCCGCCGCTTGTGCCGGGCCTCGAGTTTCCGCTGGCGAGCCCGATACTTCCGCCACCGCCGCGACCCCGCCTGCCCCGGCTTAGGGCCCCGTGCGGCCATCTTGCGGCGGCGGTATTTGGTGTCTTTGAGGTGCAGGTGGCTCTCGGCGCGGATCGCCCGTCCCGACACCACCAGGCCCTCCCCACCCGGTCCAGCCACCGCGAACGGATGGATCACCCCCGGATCCACCCCAGCCACGCGACCCGGATCCGGCCCACACCCCCGCTCATAGGTAGCGACCGGGACCTCGGCGGTCACCTCCATGAACAACCGGCGACCCTCGTTGAGCAAAGTGACCGACCGGACCTGCTCCACCGGGTAGGGCACAGGGCGATCCAGCCGGACCCACAGCGGCGGGCACCCTCGTGCGGTCGCCAGCCGAAGTCGCTGACCGTCGAAAGCGAAATAGCGATAGCGGAACCGCACCGGGAGCAGGCGACGCTTACGGCGCGGGTACCGCGCGGTGGCATCACCGCTCTGGCGGCGCTTGGCGGTGGCGAACCACGCCTCGCTGTAGCGGCGCAGCACGCCTTCGGCACAGGTGGAGTTCAACTCCCCGAACGCTCCAGGCCCAGCCTTGTGGAGTTCCCGGCACAGTTGCTGGAAGTTCGTGATCGCATGCAGGCCGCGCTGGCGCCGCCACCGGTTCATATCCAGCGCACAAGCCCACACGTCCCCGGCTGCCACGAGCAATCCGAAGCACCGCCGCCGCTGGGCGGGCGTGAGGCGCAGGCCGACCCGGGCGGTGCGCATCACCACCCGGTGAGCATCCGGATCAACACGTCGAGGCACGAGATGATTACAACAAGTGCCTACGACAAAACAGCGCCACCAGCCATCCGTGGGTGACCTGATCACCGAAGAGCCTGATCGTCGAGGCCGATCGGGCAAACAAGGACACGGAATCCTAGGAAGAACCGTCCGCTCGTCCCGGCCGTGAACGCTTGGCAGCCTGGTCGGTGTCCGGCCTCCACCGGCCGGAGAAGCCAAGATCAGGGAGATTGCGATGCCGAAAGCAGTCAGGTTCGAGGAGTACGGCGGGATCGATGTTCTCCAGGTGGTCGATGTGGACCAGCCACTTCCCGGGCCCGGAGAGGTCCTCGTACGGGTGAAGGCCGCGGCGATCAACCCGGGTGAGGCGATGATCCGGAAGGGGGCGCTGCACGAGCGGTGGCCGGCGACGTTCCCCTCGGGCCAGGGCAGCGACCTGGCCGGGGTCGTCGAGGAGGCCGGCGAGGGCGTCACGGGGTTCGCGGCCGGTGACGAGGTGATCGGCTTCACCGACGACCGGGCGAGCCACGCGGAGTTCGTGCTCGTCGAGGCCGAGAACCTCATCCACCGGCCGGCGGGCGTCCCCTGGGACCAGGCCGGGGCGCTGTTCGTCGCGGGGACCACGGCGTACGCGGCGGTACGCGCCGTCGCGGCGGGACCCGGCGACACGGTCGTGATCTCCGGCGCCGCCGGGGGGGTGGGGACGCTCGCGGTCCAGCTCGCCCGCAACGCGGGGGCCCGGGTGATCGGCCTGGCGAGCGAGGCCAACCACGCATGGCTCGCGGACAACGGGGCGATCCCGGTCGCGTACGGCGACGGCGTCGCCGACCGGATCAGGGCCGCCGCCGCACCCGACGGGAAGGTCGACGCATTCATCGACACCTTCGGTTCCGGCTACGTCGATCTCGCGATCGACCTGGGAGTGGCTCCCGAGCGGATCGACACCATCATCGACTGGGCGGCCGCCGAGAAGCACGGGGCCAAGATCGAGGGGAACGCGGCCGCGGCGAGTGCGGACGTACTCGCCGAGCTGGCCGCGCTGATCGACAAGGGGCAGCTGGAGATCCCGGTCGCCCGCGCCTACCCCCTCGACCAGGTCCAGGACGCCTACCGCGAGCTGGAGCAGCGCCACACCCGGGGCAAGATCGTCCTCAAGCCGTGAGGTGCCGAGCGAGGCCGTGCGCGCCACGACCGCCGCGCACGGCCTGATCGGCCAGGCTCAGACCCGGCCGTCGCGGGCGGCCGAGGCACCGTGGAAGCCGGGCACCGCCGGTGCGGCTTCAGGGAGGTGGATAGGGCGTGGTCTGGAAGCGCGCACGGAACTCGGTGAGGAGTTCGTCGGTGACCTCCGCGCCGGCCTGCACCTCCGCGTGCACCTGCCGGAAGTAGTCCTCGTATCCCGCCGGTGTGTACAGGCACAGGCCGCGCACCGGCACGTCACCGGCGTTACGGAAGCCGTGCGGGGTCCCGCGTACGGCGGCCAGCAGATGCCCGGGCCCTGCGGTGATCTCACCGTCGCCGTTGTGCAGCGTCAGTTCGCCGTCGAGGACGTAGAAGTACTCGTCGTGGCCGTGGTGGACATGCGGCCGTGCGCCCAGCACGCCGGGGCCCAGCGTGAACTCCTCGAAGGCGAACCGGCCTCCGGTATGCGTCCCGGTGAGCCGGAAGAGATGGTCGACGCCGGCCACCTCGATGAGTTCGCCTTCACCCGGCGTGCGCAGGAGCGGACGGCCCTTCGCGGAATCGGTCATGATCGCATCCTGCCCGATCACCGGGCCGGCCGCCTCTACAGGCCGTAGCCGAGTTCCTCGGCGGCGACGGACCACACCTGGTTCTCGTCCCGTACCGCGTGCGGGTCGATCTCGGCGAACGCGGCGAGGGTACGGGCGGCGATCGCCTCCAGTTCCTCGTCGTCGTCCTCGGCCCTCTTCGCCTCGCGGCGAGCCTTACGGAACACCTCGGCACAGGCGACCAGCAGCGCCGCCGACCGGTTGACCGGCCGCGGTCCCTCGTCCGCGCCGACGATCAGGACCTCGCCGCCGTCCCGGTCGACGCCGAGCAGCGAGATCCCGGAATCCTCGCAGACCACGGCCACCGTCCTGCCGTCGAGGAGGTGGTCGGGGAACGGCGGCTTCCGCCACCGTCCCTCGACCGGGATCTTCGCGTAGGTGATCGGGCGCAGCGGGGTGAGGGCCCGCTCGATCGCGTCGTCGGATTCCACGAGCGAAGTCTGCCACCGGATGACGTCAGTCGACCTCCGCGACGGCCTGGGCGAACTGCGCCTTGTAGAGGCGGGCGTAGGCGCCGTCGGCCTTGAGGAGCTCGTCGTGGGTGCCCTGTTCCACGATGCTGCCGGATTCCATGACGAGGATGAGGTCGGCGTCGCGGATGGTGGACAGGCGGTGGGCGATGACGAAGCTTGTCCGTCCCTTGCGCAGCGAGTTCATCGCACGCTGGATCAGCACCTCGGTGCGGGTGTCGACCGAGCTGGTCGCCTCGTCCAGGATGAGGATCGTCGGCCGGGCGAGGAACGCCCGGGCGATGGTGATCAGCTGCTTCTCACCGGCGCTGACGTTGGTGCCTTCGTCGTCGATGACGGACTCGTACCCGTCGGGCAGTGTGCGGACGAACCGGTCGACGTAGGTCGCGCGTGCGGCTTCGACGACCTGTTCGTGGGTGGCGTCGGCGGCTCCGTAGGCGACGTTGTCGGCGATGGTGCCGCCGAACAGCCAGGCGTCCTGGAGCACCATTCCGGTCCTGGCGCGTAGGTCCTCGCGGGTCATGGCGGCGATGTCCACCCCGTCCAGGGTGATCCGGCCGCCGGTGACCTCGTAGAACCGCATGAGCAGGTTGACCAGGGTGGTCTTGCCCGCGCCGGTCGGGCCGACGATGGCCACCGTCTGGCCCGGTTCGACGGCCAGGGACAGGTCCTCGATCAGCGGCGTGTCCGGGTTGTAGCGGAACGACACGTGCTCGAAGACGACACGCCCGCGCACTTCCTCCGGCCGCATGGGCGTCTCCGGGTCGGGCTCCTGCTCCTCGGCGTCCAGCAGCGCGAAGACGCGTTCGGCCGAGGCGACCCCGGACTGCAGCAGGTTCGCCATGCTCGCGACCTGGGTGATGGGCTGGGTGAACTGCCGGGAGTACTGCACGAACGCCTGCACGTCGCCCAGCGACAGCGCGCCCGACGCGACCCGCAGGCCGCCGACGACCGCGACGAGGACGTAGTTGATGTTGCCGATGAACATCATCGCGGGCTGGATCAGGCCGGAGATGAACTGCGCCTTGAAACTCGACGCGTACAGCGTGTCGTTGTGCTTCCGGAAGGTCTCCACCGACTCCTTCTGGCGCCCGAACACCTTGACCAGCGAGTGGCCCGTGTACATCTCCTCGATGTGCCCGTTCAGCCGGCCCGTGGTGGCCCACTGCTTGATGAACTGAGGCTGCGCCTTCTTTCCGATCCGGGAGGCGACCACCATCGCGATCGGCACGGTCACCAGCGCGATGAGGGCCAGCAGCGGTGAGATGAGGATCATCATCGTGAGCACGCCGACGATGGTGAGCAGGGAGGTCAGCATCTGGCTGAGGGTCTGCTGCAGCGTCTGGGCGAGGTTGTCGATGTCGTTGGTGACCCGGCTGAGCACCTCACCGTGCGGCTGACGGTCGAAGTAACTCAACGGCAGCCGGGCCAGCTTGGTCTCCGCCTGCTCACGCAGCCGGAACATCGCCCGCTGCACGATCGTGGTCGTGAGCCGGCCCTGGATCAGGCCGAGGACCGCGGCCACCGCGAACAGGGCCAGCGCGGCCAGCAGCACCATCCCGACCTTGCCGAAGTCGATGCCGTGCCCGGGCACGACGTCCATCGAGCTCAGCATGTCCGCGAGCCTGCCCTGGCCGGTGCTCCGCAGATGCGCGACCACCTCGGCCTTGGAATGGCCGGCGGGCAGTTGGCGGCCGAGGACGCCGGCGAAGATCAGGTCGGTGGCGCGGCCGAGGATCTTCGGGCCGACCACCGTCGTCGCGACGCTCGCCGTGGCCAGGAGCAGCGTGCCGACGATCAGCGGCCGCTCGGGCCGCAGCATGCTCAGCAGCCGCCGGCTCGATCCGCCGAAGTCCAGGGACTTCTCCATCGACCGCCCGGCCATGAACGCCGCCGGCCCACGGGCCATGCCCGCCCCGCCGGCCGGTCCCGGCCCCCGCTGGGGCACCGCCCGTTCGCCGTTACCCGAGGGCGCGGGCCCGCTCCCGTTCTGCCCCCCGCTCCCGTTCTGTCCTCCGCTCATACGGCCTCCTTCGTCGGAGGAGTGACCAGGCGCGCTGTGCTTTCGATTCGCTCGCTACGCTCGCTCATGCTGTGTCCCCCGCTCGCCTTCGCGGCGCCCCGAGACGCCGCCTTCCATGACTTCGGTCGTCGCGCTCCCCGGCCCGGACCGTGTCGCGCCCCTGCGGCTCGCTCACGCGGCCTCCTGCTCGGTGAGCTGGGACAGCACGATCTCCCGGTAGGTGGCGTTGGTGTCCATCAGCTCGTGGTGGGTGCCGGTGCCGACGACCCGGCCCTCGTCGAGGACGATGATGCGGTCGGCGTGCCGGATGGTGGAGACCCGCTGCGCCACGATGACGACGGTCGCGTCGGCGGTCTCGGCCGCCAGTGCCGCGCGCAGGGCGGCGTCGGTCGCGTAGTCCAGGGCGGAGAACGAGTCGTCGAACAGGTAGATCTCGGGCCGGCGGACGAGCGCGCGGGCGATGGCCAGGCGCTGGCGCTGGCCGCCCGAGACGTTCGTGCCGCCTTGGTCGATCTTGGCGTCCAGGCGGCCTTCCATGCGTTCCACGAAGTCCTTGGCCTGGGCGATCTCCAGGGCGTGCCAGAGGTCCTCGTCGGTGGCGTCCGGTTCGCCGTACCGCAGGTTGGAGGCGACGGTGCCGGAGAAGAGGTACGGCTTCTGCGGGACCAGCGCGACCGCGTCCGACAGTGTCACCGGGTCCAGTTCGCGGACGTCGACGCCGTCGACGAGCACGGTGCCGCCGGTGGCGTCCATGAGCCGCGGGACGAGGTTCAGCAGCGTGGTCTTGCCGCTGCCGGTCGAGCCGATGATCGCGGTGATCTCACCGGGCCGCGCGACCAGGTCGACACCGGACAGTACGGGCTCCTCGGCGCCCGGGAACCGGAACTCGACGTCCCGCAGCTCCAGATGGCCGTGCACGTTCAGGGTTCGCACCGGGTCGGCCGGCGGGACGACGCTCGACTCGGTCTCCAGGACCTCCTGGATGCGCTCGGCGCACACCTCCGCGCGCGGCACCATCATGAACATGAAGGTCGCCATCATGACCGACATCAGGATCTGCATGAGGTAGCTCAGGAACGCCGTGAGCGCCCCGACCTTCATGGACCCGTCGCTGATCAGGTGACCGCCGAACCACAGGACGGCGACGCTGGAGACGTTGACCACCAGCATCACCAGCGGGAACATGAAGGCCATCAGCCGGCCGGTCGCCAGTGACACGTCGAGCAGTTCGGTGTTGGACGTGCCGAACCGCCGCTGCTCGGGGGCGTCCCGGACGAAGGCGCGGATGACCCGGACGCCGGTGATCTGCTCGCGCAGGATCCGGTTGATGGTGTCGATGCGTTCCTGCATCAGCCGGAACAGTGACCGCATCCGCGTGATGATCAGCCCGATCACCAGGCCGAGGATGGGGACGATGACGAGCAGCAGCGAGGACAGCGTCACGTTCTGGTTCAGCGCCAGCACGATGCCGCCGACGCCCATGATCGGAGCCGCCACCATCATGGTGAAGGTCATCAGGGCGAGCATCTGGACCTGCTGCACGTCGTTCGTGGTCCGCGTGATCAGCGACGGGGTGCCGAACCTGCCCACCTCACGGGCCGAGAAGGCCTGGACGCGGGTGAAGATGGCGGCCCGTATGTCGCGGCCGACGGCCATCGAGGTACGGGCGCCGAAGTAGACGGCGCCCACCGAGCAGACGATCTGGACGAGGGAGATGGCGAGCATGACGCCACCGGTGCTCATGATGTAGCCGGTGTCGCCCTTGACCACCCCCTTGTCGATGATGTCGGCGTTCAGGGTCGGCAGGTAGAGCGTGGCGAGCGTCTGCACGAACTGCAGCGCGACGACGAGCGCCAGCGGCCGGCGATAGGGGCGCAGATGGGCGCGCAAGAGTCGGATCAGCACTCGGGACTCTCTCCGCGAGGGGATGGTGAGGGAGGGGAACCGCCCTACGGTGCCAAATCGCCTCAGGCACGTGCAACCGGAAAAAGTATGAAACGGGATGCTTACGCTCTGGGCCGAAGGCCGGCCAGAGGACTCGTGGGCAGCGCGATCCATCCCTCGGACGTCGCCGCCTCGATCTCACCCGGTCCCGGCGCGGCGGTGAGGCCGCGGTACGCCGCTCGCGCGGTGAGTGCCGCGATCACCGCGTCCGTGGCGTCGTGGGAGCGGCGGCAGAGTGCATCGCATGCGCCCAGATCCAGCCAGGGTGCCGCTTCCCGCAGGGCGTCGACCAGCCGTCCGAGGGCCGCGAGGTCGCCCGGGCGCTTGTAGCCGCGGTGCGGCAGCCCCCACAGCTTGAGGGACGCGGCCGGGTAGACCTCGGCGACGACGCCGCTCCCGGAGCGGTCCACCGGGCTGCCCGCCCGTGCGAGGCGGGCCAGCAGCGCGGCGCAGCGCATGGCCGCGTGGCCGATCCGATCGGCGGAGACGCTCAGCGGGGTCAGGCCGGTGCGGTCGTGGACGACCCGGTCGGTCAGCCGAAGCGCGAGGTTCCGGCGCCAGTCACGTCCGCGCGTCGCCGCGGGCACATCGACGTTCCCCGACCGGTGCGCCGCGACGAACTCGACGAACGGGACCGGCCACCCGAACGGGCAGTCGATGCCGGCCTTGTCCGCCGACAGGAGCGCGTCGACGAGCATTTCGTCGTCACAGCCGCAGTGGACCTCGCGAACCGAGCAGCCGTCAGGGCCCCACTCCAGCCATGCCAGCGCGGTGTTGGCCGCCTCCGCGGCGAGATCGACTCCAAGAGCGAGCACGGGTTCACGATAAGCCGCGTTCTTCGGACCGCCGGCCGTCGTACGGGAGGCGCCACGCGCCCTTCGGACGTTGGGCTTCGGGAGGGATCTGAGGCGCCGCCGCCGGTGTGATCGACCGCGCCGCGGGGACGCTTCTGCCGTTGAGGACGATCGGTCAGGGAGGCGCCGTGAAGTTTCTGCTGCGTGAGCGGGTGTTCGGCATCGGCGAGGATTTCTGGGTCGAGGACGAGGCGGGCGAGCGCGTCTTCCTCGTCGACGGGAAGGCGTTGCGGCTGCGTCAGACCTTCGAGCTCAAGGGGCCCGGGGGGGAGGTGCTCGCCGTCATCCGCAAGAAGATGGTCAGCATCCGCGACACGATGGTCGTCGAACGCGACGGAGAGACGGCGGCCAAGGTGCACAAGAAGCTGTTCAGCCCGCTCCGGCACAAGATGCTGATCGAGCTCGCCGACGGGCGGGAGTGGACGGCGAGCGGCGACCTCATCGAGAAGAACTACGTGATCGAGGGCGATGAGGGCGTCGTCGCCCAGACGTCCCGCAAGTGGTTCCGGCTCCGCGACACGTACGGGGTCGAGGTCCACCACCCCGACGTCCCGCTGGTCCTCGCCGTCGCCGTCGCGGTCGACGAACTCGCCGCGGACGCGCGGCGCGAGGACGACTGACCGCCGGGCGTATCCCGTGACCTTCCGGATCGCCGGAGAACCGTCCGAGCCGCGTGGCGGTGGGCTCACTGGTCCTCGGGGCGGCGCAGCACCTGGCGCTGTGCGAAGGATCCGTTCCGGGCCGCCTTGGCGGCTCGGAGACGGTCGAGGTCGTCGGGCTCGACGCCGTTCGCGGCCGCGAGGGCGTAGACCACTTCGAGGATGTCGGCGAGTTCCTCCACCGCGCCCGACTCGGCGAACTCCCCGACCTCCTCGTACAGCTTGGCGTGCAGCAGCATGCGGTACTCGCCGTCGCCGGCGACCCGGACCTCGGGGACGCGGCCGGCGGCCCGGATGAGCTCGGGCACTCGGTCGCGTACGAGCTTCTCCAGCCGTCCGGGACCGGCCTTGGCGTGGTGCGTCAGGTCGCCGTCGCGGCGGTCGAGGGCCTGGACCCACTTGACCGCGACGGCGGCGGTCTGGACCAGCTCGGTGCGCAAGGCTCGCGGGTCGGTCTCGGCCAGCGCCTCGTGGAACTCCTCGGCGAGGATGTGCCGCCAGGTCAGCCGGGCACCGCGCCAGGCGTCCCGGCAGTCGCGCTTGGCGGCGTCGGCCGCGGTGGCGTGCTCAGGCCCGGTGCCGTCGGGGAAGTCCTGGACGCCCCACATCACATCCTGGGCCGCGCGTTCGGCGGCCACGTCCGCCAGGACGCGGTCGAGAGAGCGTGGCGTCCCGCTGTCCCCGTCGGACGGGTCACCGTAAGGATTGTCGGCATGGCTCATGCGGTCAGTCTGGGGCGCGGGGCGGCAGCGCGTGTCAGGTTCGGGCTGGGAGGGGGCGCCTCGCGCTGATGTTGGACATCAGGTTCCGTACGGTCGATCAGGTCTCGGTGCGGCGGGCGCGAGCGCGGCGCTTGCCTTCGTGCATCGCCTGAACGCGGGCGACCGGGATCGTGCGGCCCTCCGCGACCAGGCCGGGATCGAGGGACTGCGGGCCGGGCATCCGCTCCGCCCAGGGGTCGCCGTCGGCGAGTAGGGCCCTCGCCGTGCGCATCGTGAAGTCCGCCGGGGTCACCTCGTCCAGGTCGTCCCAGGCGACCGGGAACGAGACCGGCGCCCCGGGCCGTACGCGCGGGCTGTAGGCGGCGACGACGGTCGCCCCGCCGGCCCGGGTCGAGTCGATGAAGACCTTGCCGCCGCGGTCCTCCCGGATGAAGGCGGTGGTGGCGAGCACGGGGTCCAGGCGTTCGGCGCGGGCCGCGATCGCCCGGGTCGCCGCGGCGGCCTCCTCCACCGTCGCCTGCTCGTCGATCGGGACGAAGACGTGGACGCCCTTGGCCCCGCTGGTCTTGACGGCGCCGGTCAGGCCGGAGTCCGCCAGCACCTCGCGGACCAGCCGGGCCGCGCGGACGGCCCGGTCGAACGCCCCGGCCTCCGGGGGGTCGATGTCGAGGACGAGGTGGGTCACGTGGTCGCCGCGCAGGAGCGTGGGGTGGTACTCGACGGCGCGCTGGTTGGCGAACCACAGTAGCGTCCGGCGGTCGTCGCACAGCGCGTACGTCACCTGCCGGTGCGAGGCCTCCGCCCACATCCGCACGCTCGGGATCCACGACGGGGCGTAGCGCGGCAGGTTCTTCTGCATGAACGGCTCCTGGCCGCGCAGCGCGCGGATCACCGACAGCGGCCGGCCGCGCAGTGCCGGCAGGATCCGGTCGGCGACCGCGTCGAGGTAGTCCACCAGGTCCCGCTTCGTCGCCTCCGCGCCCTCGAACAGGGGCTGGTCCAGGTTGGTCAGCGTCACGCCGTCCCGCTGCTCGCCTTCGCCGCTCATCGCTCAACCCTCCGACGTCCGGACGAATTCGACCATGCCCGGGCCGGAGCCCGCCATGCCGCCCGGTGCCATTGTCGCGAAGGTCCGGGCGCCGCCGTCGAAACGCCCGCTCCTCGCCGGGCACGACTGATTAGATCATCGGCATGCAGATGGTGGAACGGCCCTGGGGCATCGCCACGTACGGTGCGGCGAGTGTCAAGGCGATGCCGGATCTCGTCCGGGCCAGATTCAAAGTGATCAGGGTGGAGCAGACGCCGTCGAAGGCCTTCGCGAGGGCGAGCGACGCGGTGCGGCTGGTGCGTCGGACGTTGCGGAATCACCAGGTGCCCGACGCTGCCGTCGAACGCTCACAGCTCGGCCTCAAGAGCTCCTGGAGTTATGGGAACGAGCGCAAGTTCCTCGGCTATGAGTGCCAGGCCTCCTTCGTCGTCGAGTCAGGTCGGCTGGACGACATCCAGTCCCTGCTGGTCGACCTGGTCGACGACGGGGCCAACGAGATCCAGTCCGTCGACTTCGACGTGTCCGCGAAGGGGGAACTGAGAGCCGAGGCCCGACGGAAGGCGGTCGGCGCGGCTCGCCGGAAGGCCGAGTTGTACGCCGAGGCGGCGGGAGTCCGGCTCGGTGCCGTCCTGCACATCGACGACGTCGACCCCCAGCAGGTCGGGCATGAGCGGTATCGCGGCCACGGCGGCGGTGGTGAGGCGTCGCCCCAGGACCTCGCGCCCGGGCATGTCGTCGTGTCGGCGGCCGTCATCCTCGGTTTTTCGATCAATCGGGACTGATTCGGGAAGAACCGGGGTGACCGGAGGACCGCCGGAAGGGGGAGCCTCCGCTCCCCCTTGGCCTCAGGCCGTAAGCGGTGAAATGTCAGCGGCGGTGCACGCAGCCTCGCGGCAGCCAGTAGCCGGCCATGAAGACCCTTCCTCGGCGGGTGTGCACCCAGTGCCCGCGTACGTACTTGCGGCATCGGGGACGGCTGTCGCGATTCGCGGCGACGGTCGCCTCATGTGCCGCGCCCTGCGCGGAGGCGGTGACCTTCCCCTGGCCGGTGGCCGCGTTCGCCGGTGTGGCCGCGAGGGTGATGCCACCTGCGAAGACCAGGCCCGACACGACAAGTCCCATGGGTACCTTCATCGATGTGACCTCCTCGGGATTTCGGGATCGGATGGCCGCCGGACTTCTGCGAACGCGTTTCCGGCCCGACCGGCGCGCATCACGGCGCACTGACGGTCGTTCTTCCCCGCTGGAAATCACTGCAATTCGCTAGACAGCAGACTTGACTCACTTTTCGGCTTTTCGTGGTCACTTATTTCGGTCGTCTCCGGACGGACATTACCTTCGGCGGTATCCGCCCCTGAAACGTCCGGGGAGGCGGTGGTTCGGGGATCGCCGCGCAGGCCGGGGGCCAGCAGGACGGTGACCGCGACCGAGGCGACCGCCATCGCGGCCATGGCCAGGGCCGGGGACGTGTGCTGGGCGACCGCTCCGGCGAGGGTGGCGCCGACGCCCTGCATGGTGAGCATGCCGGCCGAATGCAGCCCCAGCGCCTGCCCGTGCACGTCCTTCGGCGTGAGCGCCATCAGGCGTTCCTGGAGGAGCAGCGTGGCCGAGTACCCGATGGAGGCGAGCGTGACGGCGGCCAGGGCGACCGGCAGCGCCGGGTGCGACGCGAACACCAGGTACGGCGCCGCGAGCAGCAGGCGCAGCGGGGCGTCGAGCCGCCGCCTCCACCGCCCGGGGACGAACCGGCCGGCCACCGTGTCCCCGATCAGCATCCCGCCGGCCGCGAACGCGAACAGCAGACCCGCGTGCCGGGGCTCGTACGCGACGAACAGCGACTCACAGCCGACGATCAGCCCGTTCGGCACCCAGAGCGCGAGGTAGACGTAGCGGCGCGGCGGCGACGACCAGAGCCGCGCGTTGGTGCGCCAGGTCGCCGCGACCGACGGCCGCCCGGCGGCGCGCGGCAGGCGCCCGGTGAGGCCGAACCAGGCGACGGCCGCCGTGACGAGGTTGAGGGCGGCGCCCGTCAGCAGCGTGCCGCGCGGGGACATGGCCGTCAGCAGCGCGCCCCCGGCCGCGAACCCGAAGATCTGCATGGTGCCGACGGCCATGTTGAGCACTGAACGGCCGAGCAGGTAGCTCTCGCCGGGAAGGATCTCGCTGAGCAGCCCGTACCGTACGCCACCGCCCACGGAGCCGATCAGCCCCAGCGCCGTGATCACCGCGAACACGGCCCAGATCGGGAGCCCGGGGACGGCCAGCACGGCGGTGCCGAGGCCGAAGGCCAGGGCCAGCCCCGCCGTGGCCGCGCGCGGCGGCAGCCGGTCGGCCGCCGAGAGCAGCGTCGCCGCCCCGATCACCTGGACGAGCGAGGGGCCGAACATGCTGAGCGCGGACAGCAGCGGCGAGCGGGTGTCCGCGTAGACGAGCGTGCCCAGCGCGAGCGAGCTCAGAGTGGACGCGGCGACACTCGCCGACGCGCCGGCGAACATGGGCGTGAACTCCGGCGTGCGGAAGAGACCGCGATAGGTGAGGGGCATGATCGGGAGTGTCGGGGCGGGGCTCGCGGGCCCACTAATGTTTCGCGGGGAGGCGAAACATGGGCTGGTGGCGGATCAGCACGGACACCCTCGCCGAGAGCCGGTTCGTGGTCTCGCCCCTGGCCGAGACCAGCGCGTGCCTGCTCGCGATGGCGAAGGGGACGGCCGCGCACCCCGGCGAGCGGGCGTGGCTCGACGCCCGCCTGCCCGCCTTCCGGGCGCGGCTGGCCGACGACCCGATCACCGCGCTCCTGCTGCGGGCGACGTTTCGTCCCCGCTACATCGCCGACTTCGCGACGCCGACGCCGACCGGCGAGCCGGACCCCGGCTTCCATCAGGAGCTGGCCCGGATCCGCGAGACGCCCGCCGACCAGGTCCACGCGCACCTGGAGGTCGCGCTGGGCGGCCCGGTCCCGGGCGAACTGCGCCGCTCAGACCTCGCCGAACGCTTCGCCGGCCTGCTGGAGTGGATCTGGACGGAGATGGTCCGGCCGGACTGGGCCCGCCGCCGCCGGATCATCGAGGCCGACGTCGTGGCGCGGACCGGACAGCTGACGCACGGCGGATGGGCCGCCGCGCTGGACGCCATGCGTCCGGGAATGCGCTGGCTCGGGGAGGGGCGGCTTCAGGTCAACCCGCACGACTACCCGCCCCGCGACCTGTCCAGCGTGCGGCTGCTGTTCGTGCCGGTCACGCCCGGCGTGGGGTGGGTGTCCTGGGAGACCGGCCGGTACGCCGTGATCTACCCGTGCTCCGGCGTGCTGGCGACGCCGGACCCCGCCCCGGTGCCCGGCGCGCTCGGCGCGCTGCTTGGGCACGCGCGGGCGAGGGTCCTCATGCTCCTGGACACGCCCAAGAGCACCACGCAGCTCGTGGCCCTGACCGGCCAGGGCCTCGGCTCCGTGGGCCGTCACCTGAAGGTGCTGCTCGACGCCGGGCTGGTGCGGCGGCGCCGCGCCGGACGGTCGGTGCTGTACTACCGCACGGCGGCCGGGGACGTCCTGGTGACCGCGCAGGCCCGGTGAGACTCAGTAGGGGGTCCCTCGCGGCGGCGCGCCGCGAGGGACCCGGACCTCAGCGCAGCGGTCCGAAGAACGCGCGCAGGTCGGTGACCACCTGCTCGGGTTCCTCATGCGCCATGAAGTGCCCGCCGCGCTCCGCCCGGTGCCAGTGGCGCAGATCCGGGTAGATCCGCTCGGCGAGGCTCTTGGGGAAGGTGCGGAACGCCGGCTCGTTGCTCAGGGTGACCGCCGCGGGGACGGTGATCCTCGGGACCGGCCGGTTCCGCGGATAGTCGTAGTACTGCCGGAAGGACGAGCCGATCGTGCCGGTCGCCCAGTACAGGGTCGCGACCGTGCACAACGTGTCCTTGTCCCAGCGGCTCTCCAGGTCCCCGCCGCAGTCGGTCCAGTCGCGGTACTTGTCGACGATCCAGGCGGCGAGCCCGGCGGGGGAGTCCATCAGCGCGGCGGCGATCGTGTCCGGCCGGGTCAGCATGATCTCGCTGTAGCCTCCGTCCTTCTCGTCGTACGCGTCCAGGTCGTCGAGGAACTTCTGTTCCTCGACGGTCGGGGGCCGGTCGGCGAAGTCGGTCGTGACGACCGCCGAGGTCGTGTGGACGCCCGCGACCTCACCGGGGTACAGCGCGCCGAGCCACTGGGTGACCCCGCCCCCGATGTCGCCGCCGAATGCCCCGAACCTCTCGTAGCCGAGGGTCTCGGTCATCAGCGTGTGCCAGATCTCCGCGACGCCCCTGCGGGTGAACGGCCCGGCGGGCAGGTCGGAGAACAGGAAACCGGGCAGCGACGGGATGACGACGTCGAACGCGTCGGCGGGGTCGCCGCCGTGACTCGCCGGGTCGGCGAGCCGCCGGGCGACCCGCAGCATCTCCACGAAGCTGCTCGGCCAGCCGTGCGTGAGGATCAGCGGCAGCGGCGCGGGCGCCCCTTCGGCCCGGACGCCCCGGATGTGGATGTAGTGCACCTGCCGGCCGGCGACCTCGGCGACGAAGTGCGGGTAGGCGTTGAGCGCGGCCTCGGCGGCGCGCCAGTCGAACTCGTCCGCCCAGTAGGCGACGAGCTCGCCGAGGTAGCCGGGGTCGGTGCCGGCCGCCCAGAAGGTGGAGTCGGACGCCGTCGTGAGGCGCGTACGGGCCAGGCGCGTGCGCAGGTCGTCGAGGACGTCGTCGGGAACAGCGATCTGAAAAGGCGTTACGGTCATGATTCCTTCACTGCGGAGTGTGTACGGACGGACACTCCCCGGCGAGGATCAGACAGCCGCGGCGGCGAAGAGTGCCCGGAAAGAACTGGTCATCGTCATCGGGCTCACCTCCTCGCGTCGTCCCGCTTGCGGAGGACTGTACACGACATTCGCCCGCATCGGCACAGACGTGATCACAGACATCCGCCTGCGCCGTCCGCCGCTGGAAGCAGGCGGCCGATCACCGTCGGCGCACCACGAGGACGGCGGAGTCGACCTTCGGCGGTGGCCGGAAGGCGCGACGGGGGAGCGACCGGCCGGCCCCTACGGTCCAGCGGCCGGGCACGCGCGCGGCCGACCGGCCTTCGGCGTAGCGGCGCACGACGGCGCGCTGGAGCACCAGGTCGGCGGCGACGAGCCGGGACCGGGGTGCCAGCAGCGTGCGGAGCAGTGCGCTGGAGATGCCGTACGGCGGACTGGCCACCACGCGGAAGGGCCGGTCCGGCAGGCGCAGCGACCGGGCGTCGGCCTCGACGACCGTCAGCCGCGCCCCGGCGAAACGCTCGCGCAGGCGCCGGGCGCGGCCGGGGTGCAGCTCGACCGCGATCACCCGGGCGCCCGCGTCGAGGAGATGCGCCGTCAGCGCGCCCTCGCCGGCGCCGATGTCGAGCACCAGGTTTCCGGGGCGCACGCCGGCGTCCGCGACGACGCGCGCCGCCCATTCGTCAGTGAGCGGGTGCCAGCCCCAGGCCCGCCGCGAGTTCCCGGAGGCGGGCACGGCGGATCACGTTCATGTACATCGGCATGGACGCCACCGTAGGGAGCCGGACGGCGCGGCGAAACCGATTTTCGGCGCGCGGGGCCCGCCGCCGCGAGGAGGTCCACGACCGGCGAGCCGATCGCGGCCCGGAGCTCACCCGGCGGGTCGGCCGGGCCCTTCCCGCGGGGCGCTGGGGCCGCCCCGAGGACGTGGCCCGCCTCGTCCGGTGGCCGGTCTCCGACGAGAGCGCCTGGATCACCGGCCAGGTCATCGACTCCGAAGCGGCTGCCGCCGCTGGGTCATGTGACGCTCCGGTCACGCTCCGAGATGGTTAAGTAAACATCCCTCGATGTGATTTCTCGCAGCCCGACCGGCGGCCGGGCGGCGGACGCGTTCGTCGCGCCCTCCGTGCGCCACTGCCCCACCTGCGGTGTTACGAATTGGTCGCTTCCTCTTGACGTGGGAAACGTGGATGTTACAAGCTCTGTGATCTGCGGCACGGATTCATGCGAACAGTGCGGCAATCAGTGTTATATCTCTGTCGTCCCTCCCAGCGATGGAGGATCATGTGACCGAGGGCGGCTCGCAACGCCACTCCCAACGATCCCACGGGCTCCGGCCGTACGCACTGCGCTGCGACCACCGGACGACACCGCTGGGCATCGGAGAGTCGGCTCCGCTGCTGTCGTGGCGGCTCGCCGCGGGCGAAAAGACGCCACGCGGCAACGCGCCCGTCGCCTACCGGGTCGACGTCGCGGAGGACCCGGACGGGCCCTCTCACTGGGACACCGGACGGGTCGAGGACACCGGCGCGACCGGGGTCGGCTACGCCGGCCCGCCCCTGCGGCCGCGGACGCGCTATCACTGGCGCGTCACGGTGTGGGCGGCGAGCGGCGGTGCCGAGAGCGCCGAGTCGTGGTTCGAGACGGGGCTCGGCGAGGGTGAGTGGCGGGCGTCCTGGATCGCCCGCGACTGGACCGCCGTGGACGTCGTCGACCCGCCGGAGGAGGGCGAGCGCGCGCTCGACTCCCACGGTCTGTCGCCGTCTCCGCTCCTGCGGCGCGAGTTCACCGCGCCCATGACCCCGGTCCGGGCACGGCTGTACGTCAGCGCGCGCGGGCTGTACGAGGTCCGCGTCAACGGCGAACGGGCCGGGGACGCCGAACTGGCCCCCGGCTGGACCGACTACCGCCACCGGATCCAGTACCAGGCGTACGACGTCACCGAGCTCGTCCGAGAAGGCGCGAACGCCCTGGCGGTCACGCTCGCCGACGGCTGGTGGAGCGGGTACGTCGGGTTCGACCCGCGGCGGGCCGGTGCCCATTACGGAACGTTCCCACAGCTGATCGCGCAGCTGCACCTCGACTACCCGGACGGCTCCGCCGACGTCGTCGGCACGGACGAGACCTGGCGTGCCGCCCGTGGGCCGATCCGCTACGCGGACCTGCTCATGGGCGAGTGCCACGACGCGCGGTACACCGTCGACGGCTGGGACCGGCCGGGCTTCGACGACGGCGGGTGGGAGGCCGCCCGGGTGGCCGACACGGACACGAGCCTTCTCGTGGCCTCCGTCGACGAGCCGGTGCGGGCGCTCGGCGAGCTGCCCCCCGCCGAGATCCGGAAGGTCGGCCCGGAGACGCATCTCGTCGACTTCGGGCAGAACTTCGCGGGCCGGGTGCGGCTGACCGTACGCGGCCTGGCGCCCGGCCGCCGCGTCGTGCTCCGGCACGCGGAGGCCCTCGACGAGGACGGCTCGCTCTACGTCACCAACCTGCGCACGGCCGCGGCGACGGACGTCCTCATCGGACGCGGCGACGACACGGTGGTGTTCGAACCGCGCTTCACCTACCACGGCTTCCGGTACGCCGAGGTGACCGGGCTGCCCGAGCTGGACGCGGCCGACGTCACGGGCGTCGTCCTGCACAGCGACACGCCCTGGGCGGGCGCGTTCGACTGCTCGGACCCCGGCGTACGGCGGCTGCACCACAACATCACGTGGGGGCAGCGGTCCAACTTCGTCAGCGTGCCGACCGACTGCCCGCAGCGCGACGAGCGCCTGGGGTGGCTGGCCGACGCGCAGGTGTTCCTGCCGACGGCGTGCCTCAACGCGGACGTCGCGGCGTTCTTCGCCAAGTGGACGCGGGACGTGCTGGACGCGCAGTCGCCCGATGGCGGATTCCCGAACGTCGCGCCCCGGCTGGCGGGCGTCGCCGACGAGGGCGCCCCGGGGTGGGGGGACGCGGGCGTGCTGGTCCCGTGGCACCTGTACCGCGTGTACGGCGACGAGCGGTTCCTCGCGTGCTCCCTGGACGCGATGGGCGCGTGGGTCGACCTGATCCACCGGCACAACCCCGATCTGATCTGGCGGACCAAGGTCGGCCCGCACTTCGCCGACTGGCTGTCGCTGGGCCGGCCGACCCCCCGCGAGGTGGTCGCGACCGCGTACTTCGCGCGCAGCGCCGAGCTGACCGCCCGCGCCGCGCGCGTCCTCGGCGACGGGCGCGCGGACCGGTACGCCGCCCTGGCCGCGGACGTCCGGCGGGCCTTCATCGAGGAGTTCGTCTCCGCCGACGGGCGGATCGAGGGCGACACGCAGACGGCGTACCTGCTCGCGCTGGCCTTCGAGCTGCTGCCCGGAGAGCTCGCCGACCCCGCCGGGAAACGGCTCGCCGCCCTGGTGGAGGAGGCCGGGCCCCGCCTGTCCACGGGATTCCTCGGCGTCGGCCTCATCGCGCCGGTTCTCGACGGGCTGGACCGCCCCGACCTCGTACACGCGCTGCTGGGCCGTACGGAGCAGCCGTCCTGGCTGTACCCCCTGCGGCACGGCGCGACGACCATCTGGGAGCGTTGGGACGGCTACACCGACGAGGGTGGGTTCCAGGCCCCGGCGATGAACTCCTTCAACCACTACGCGCTCGGCTCGGTGGGGGAGTGGCTGTACCGCGGTCTGGCCGGGCTCGACCAGGCGCCGGACTCGGTGGCCTACGGCGACCTGGTGATCCGGCCCCGCCCGTTCACGCCGCCCGAGGTCTCGGGCGCGGAGCCGAGCTGGGCGGAGGCGGCCTACGAGTCGCCACGCGGCCGGATCGGCGTCCGCTGGGAGCGCGCGGACGGCCGGTTCCAGTTGGACCTGACCGTGCCGCCGGGCGCGACGGCGACGGTGCACCTGCCCGTCCCCCGTACGTGGGACGTGCGGGAGGGAGACGACCCGGTCGGCGATGCCCCCGGGGTGGAGATCGTCGGCAGCGAGCCGGCCGCGGAAGAGCGGTCGTTCGTGTGCCGCGTGAGCTCGGGGGAGTACCGATTCTTGGCGAGGAGGACGGAATGACATCGCGATTCGAGCGGATCGACCGCAGAGGGTTCCTGCGCGCGGCCGGTGGGCTGGCGGCCGTGGCGGCGCTGCCCGTCGGGCTGGCGGCCTGCGGCGGATCCTCCGGCGCCGGCGGCTCCGGCGGCGGGAAGACGCTGCGCCTGGTCGGCGTCGCGGACCAGCAGAAGGCCCTGGACGAGCTGACCAAGCTCTACACGCAGGCGAAGTTCAGCACGTCGTACGCGCCGACGGACCAGGTGGAGACGTCGCTGCGCACCCAGCTGGGCGCCGGCAACGCCCCGGACGTGCACGTCGTCTACCCGGGCAACGGCAGCGCCATGGCGATGGCGCAGATCGCACAGGCAGGGCTGCTGGCCGACCTCGGCTCCCAGTCGTGGACGCAGCTGATCCCGGCCAACTTCAAGCCGGCGTTCCAGCTGCAGGGCAAGACGTTCATCTACTCGGCCGGGTCCAGCGTCATCGGCGCGATCTACAACAAGAAGGTCTTCCAGAAGGCGGGCGTGCAGCCGCCGAAGACCTGGACCGAGCTGCTCGACGTCTGCGGGAAGCTGAAGAAGGCCGGCGTGACGCCGATCGCGCTCGGCGCGCAGACGCCCTGGATCACCCAGCTGATCACGTACGCGCTGGTCCCGTCGACGGTCTACGCGAAGAACCCGCAGTTCGACAGCCAGATGCAGGCGGGGTCGACGAGCTTCGCCCAGTCGGGCTGGCGCGACGCCTTCACGATGTACCTGGACCTGCAGAAGCGCGGGTTCTTCAACGACAACCCCAACGGCACGACGTTCGAGCAGCAGACCTCGATGGTCGCCACCGGCAAGGCCGCGATGGCCGTGCAGGTCTCGGCGGTGCTGCCGGACTTCCGCAAGGCCGCCTCGAGCCCCGACGACCTCGGGATGTTCCCGTTCCCGGGCGCGGACAACGCGGACGGCGTGTGGATCCCGGCGGGCGTCGTCGTCGGCCTCGGCGTGAGCGCGCGCAGCCGCAACGCCGACGCGGCCAAGGCGTTCATCGAGTTCCTCGGGAAACAGGAGAACATCAACCGCTGGGCCGAGGCCGTCGCCTGCATCCCGCTCCACCGCGACGCGTCCTCCAAGATCGACCCGGTGCTCGAGCCCTTCCTGCCGTTCATCGAGGGCAACAAGGCCGTGCCGTTCATGGACCAGGCCTGGCCGAACGCCGAGATCCAGCCCACCCACTTCGCCGTCGTCCAGGAGCTGCTGGGCGGCAAGACGACGATCGACAAGGGCCTGGCCAAGATGGACCAGGTCTACCGGAAGAAGTCCTGACCTGATGACCGTGACCACCCCCCGAAGGGCCCGTCCGGCGACCGCGCGTCCTCCCGCGCGCGGTCGCCGGAGGGGCTTCCTCACGCCGCCGTGGTGGTTCGTCGCCCCGGCGCTGCTCGTGTACGCGTTCGTGGTGCTCTACCCGAGCATCTCCGGCGTCCTGTACGCCTTCACGAACTGGAGCGGCATCGGCGCCAAGTCCTTCAACGGCCTGGAGAACTTCAAGACGCTCTTCCACGACGAACGGGCCGTCGGCGCGCTGAAGAACACGCTGCTGCTCACCGTCGCGATCGTCGTCGTGCAGAACGGGATCGGGCTGCTGCTCGCACTCGGCGTGCACGCCCGGATCAAGTCGCGCACCGCCCTGCGGGTGATCTTCTTCGCGCCCGCGGTGGTCAGCCCGGTGATGGTCGCCTTCCTCTGGAAGTACGTCTACAACCCCGACCCGCACGCGGGCCTGAACGGGCTGCTCGGCGCGTTCGGGCTCGGCGGGTTGAAGCAGGACTGGCTGGGCGACCCGTCGCTGGCGCTGTGGTCGGTCGCGGGGATGGTCGTGTGGCAGTACGCCGGCTACTCCATGGTCATCTTCCTGGCCGGGCTGGAGGGCGTCCCGGCCGACCTGCACGAGGCGGCGATGATCGACGGCGCCGGGCGTTTCCAGCGGTTCCGGTATGTCACCTGGCCGCTGCTGGCGCCCGCGCTGACCATCAACGTGATGCTGTCCACCATCGGCGGCCTCAAGCTGTTCGATCAGGTGTACGCCGCGACGGGCGGCGGTCCCGGCTACTCCAGCGAGACGTTGTCGACCGTGCTGTACAAGCAGGCGTTCGTCTACGGCAAGTTCGGTTACAGCACCGCGATCGCGCTCGTGCTCGCGCTGTTCGTCGCGGCCGTGTCGATGGTGCAGATCGCGTACCTGCGCGGCAGGGAGGTCCAGGCATGACGCACCTGCGGTATGGCTTCCGTACGTTCCTGCTCGAGCTGGTCATGGTCGCGGCGGGCCTCGCGTTCCTGTTCCCGGTGTACGCGCTCATCACCCTGTCGCTGAAGAGCAGCAAGCAGATCGCGAGCGCGCCGCTGTCGCCGCCGACGTCGCCGACGATGGCCAACTTCTCGCGGGCCTGGTCGGCGGCGGGCCTCGGCTCCGCGCTCGTGAACAGCACCCTCATCACGATCGCGAGCCTGATCTGCCTCATCGCGCTCGGGGCGTTCGCGGCGTACTTCCTGGCCCGCTGCGCCTCGCGCCTCGGGTACGGGCTGTACGTGCTCTTCCTGCTCGGCATCGTGCTGCCGTTCCAGCTGGGGATGATCCCGCTGTTCAAGCTGGTCGACCAGTTGGGGCTGCTCGGGACGTACCAGGGGATGATCATCTTCTACACGGGCATCCAGCTGCCGTTCACGATCTTCCTCTATACCGGGTTCATCCGGGCACTGCCCCGTGACTACGCCAACGCCGCGCTGATCGACGGCGCGACGCACCTGCAGGCGTTCACGCGCGTGGTGTTCCCGCTGCTGCGGCCGATCACCGGCACCGTGCTGATCCTCAACGCGGTGTTCATCTGGAACGACTTCTTCACCCCGCTGCTCTACCTCGGCGGCTCGGCCCGCGAGACCGTTCCGGTCCGCGTGTTCTCCTTCGTCGGCCAGTACGTCTCCGACTACGGCCTCGTGTTCGCCGGCCTGGTCCTGGCGGCGCTGCCGATCCTCGTGGTCTTCCTGCTGCTGCAGCGCTACGTCATCCGCGGGTTCGCCAGCGGGCTCAAGGGATGACGGTGCTCCCGGCCCGGCTGGCGGAGGTCCTGGACCGTCCGCCGGCCGGGTTCTCCCCGGCCGCGATCTGGTGGTGGAGCGGCGAGCCGCTCGACCGGGCCCGCCTGCGGTGGCAGCTGGAGCGGTTCGTCGCCGGCGGCGTGCGCAACCTCATCATCTTGAACCTCGCGCCGTCCGGCCCGATGTTCGGCTCCGACGCCGACGAGCCGGCGTTCTTCTCCGAGCCGTGGTGGGAACTGCTCGACGGCGTCTGCGCCGACGCCAAGGAACTCGGCGCGTCCCTGTGGTTCTACGACCAGCTCGGCTTCTCCGGCGCCGACCTTCAGGCCCGCATGGTCCAGGAGACGCCGTCGTACGCCGGGCGGTGGCTGGAGCGGCGGGACGGTGAGGTCACGGTCGTCACCCGGGGCTTCGACTACCTGTCCCCGGACGCGTGCGCCGCGCTCATCGACCGCGTGCACGGGGAGTTCGAGCGGCGCCTGCCGCACTGGCTGGGCACGGTCCTCGTCGGCTCCTTCCAGGACGAGCTGCCCGCCCTGCCGACGTGGTCTCCGGCGTTCGCGGAGGAGTTCGAGCGGCGGCGCGGCTATGACCTAACGCCTTGTCTGCGCCTGCTGTGGGCGGGAGAGGAGGGCCCGGACGGCCCACGCGTCCGCCGCGACTACCACCGCACCCGCGCCGAACTGGCCGAGGAGGCCTTCTTCCGCCCGCTCGCCGCCTGGCACGACCGCCACGGCCTGCTGCACGGCTGCGACCAGCAGGATCCGGCCCGCGCCGGGCACCCGGTCGACGGCGTCCGGCTGTACGCCGACTACGCGCGCACCCACCGATGGTTCGGCGCCCCCGGATCGGACCACCACGGCGACGCGCGCATCCACTCCTCCCTGGCGCACCTGTACGGGCGGCCGCGCACGTGGATCGAGGCGTTCCACTCCAGCGGCTGGGGCGGCACGCTGGAGGAGACGTTCGACTGGCTGCTGCCGTGGCTGCGGTCCGGCGCGACCCTCTACAACCCGCACGCGGTCTACTACACGACCAAGGGCGGCTGGTGGGAGTGGGCGCCGCCGTCGACGGACTGGCGCCAGCCGTACTGGCGGCACCACGGCGTCTTCGCCGACGCCGTCACCCGGCTGTGCGCCGCGCTGTCCCTGGGCCGCCACGTCTGCGACGTCGCGGTGCTGCTGCCGACCGCGACCGCCCAGGCGGGCACCCGGCTGGACGGCGTCGACGAGGACGCCGAACGCGCCCAGCGGATCTACCGCGAGCTCGTCGGCGACATGGCCTGGTTCCGTACGGTCCCCGGCGTGCTCGACCGGCTGGGCCTGGACGCCGACGTCATCGACGACGACTCGGTCGCGCGGGCCACGGTGGCGGGAGGACGGCTGCGAGTCGCCGGCGAGGCGTACGCCACGGTCATCCTGCCCGGCTGCACCGTGCTCGAGGAGGCCACCGAACGGCGCCTGACGGAGTTCGCCGCCGCAGGCGGCCGGGTGATCGCCGTCGGCACCGACCCCGGCGGGTCGTCTCGCCGGGGCGCCGCCGGCGCGGGAGCGTCCGGACCGGGGCTCGGCGCCGACCCCGGTGGTCCGCCTCGCGGACGAGTCGCCGGAGCTCGTGCGCCCGGACAAGAGGACGGCGTGGTCCCCGGTGCCGGTCGGGACGAACCGCATGAGTTCGCCGGCTCGCCGGACGCGCTGACCGGCCCGCCGCGCGTGGACGTGCCGGGACAAGGCATCGGCGCTGTCCCCGGTGCCGGCGGGCCCGGCGGACCGTACGAGTTCGTCGGCTCGCCGGAGGAGCTGAGCATCGCGCTGACGGGCTCGCCGCGCGTCGAGGCACCGGTGCCCGCCCTCGTCCGCGAGGTCGACGGGGCGACGTTGGTGTTCCTCACCGCCGCCTTCCCGCGCGCCAGTGACGTGTCCGTGGGCCGTCCGGACGAACGCGGGATCGAGCTGGGCTGGCTCGACGCAGTCTGCGACTTCGACCCCGGCCGGTACGCGGCCGAGATGTGCGTGCGCGTCCGCGGTACGGCGGGCCGACCGCTGC
Source organism: Actinoallomurus vinaceus (assembly GCF_039542055.1). Classification (NCBI taxonomy): domain Bacteria; kingdom Bacillati; phylum Actinomycetota; class Actinomycetes; order Streptosporangiales; family Thermomonosporaceae; genus Actinoallomurus; species Actinoallomurus vinaceus. The sequence goes on along the minus strand of NZ_BAABHK010000003.1, from coordinate 242,294 downwards.
TCGTGAGCCCGTTCGGCGGCCCACCACGGCCGCTTCCGTACGCGCGGGAGGGCGACGTCACCGAGGTCGTCGTCCCGTTCGACGACGGCCCGGCCGCGCTTCTCGTCTTCCCCGGCACCGCCGACGGTCTTCTCGGCCCGGGGGAGCCGGACGCCGACAGACCTCCCGGCACCACGGGCTCGGACGTGCGCGCCTTCGCCGCTCCCGGAGGGCCGGATGTTGACGGTCTTCTCAGCGAGGACCCGGACGCCGACGGGCCTTCCGGCGAGGGCCCGGACATCGGCGGCCTTTCTGCCGCGGGTCCGGCCGGCGGCGGCTCCTCCGGTTCCGGAGAGCCGGGCGCTGGCGGTCTTCTCGGTATCCAGGGCCCGGACGGGGGTGGCTCCGCCGATGCCGAGAAGCGGGACGCCGGTGGCCATCCCGGCGGTGCGCCCGGAGATACCTGGATCGAGCCGGGGCCGACGTGGGAGATGGAACTCGTTCCCACGCTCGACGACACCTGGGGCGACTTCGCCCGTCCCGCCGGACCGCGGCCGCCGGTGGAACGGTGGGGGCTCCGGCACCGGGTCGAAGGCGACGGTGACGACGGCCTGCGCGACGGCTGGGCGGCCCCCGGTCACGACGACACCGCCTGGGAAGCCGCGTACGCGACGTTCGGACCCCACGCGCTCGCCGCCGGCCCTCCCCGGCCCGACGGGCTTCCCGGGCCCTGGCCCGAGGACGGCGCGGGCTGGAGTCCGGTTACGTACTCCACGTCGCGGGGCATCCACAAGGATCCGATCCACCGCGCGACGCTCGGTCCCAAGGGGCATGTGCCGGAGGAGTTCATGGACCTCGGCGACGTGCCGGCGGGCCAGGCCGTGCACGTCCGTACGGAGCTCACGGTCCCGGAGACGGTCGCGGCGACGCTCGCCGTCGGAGCGGCCGCCGCCAAGACCGCCTGGCTCGACGGCACGCGCGTACCCCTGGACGACGGCGGCCACCTCGCGATGGCGCCGGTCCGGCTGGACGCGGGCACGCACGTCCTCGACCTGCGCCTGACGCCCGACGAGGACGTACGGCTGCGAGCGCATGTCGCATTCGTCCGGGACGCCGACCGGTACCGGCGGCCCGAATGGATCGCCGCCGCAGGGCCCGCCCAACCCGGGGCCCGTGTCACCCTCACCACGACGATCCACCTGGACGCCGTCCCCGAGCGGCCCGTCCTCCAGGTCGCCGCCGTCGAACCCTGCCGGGTGCTCGTCAACGGGGCCGAGGCCGGGCGGCAGGGCGGGTTCGACCCCTACGCCGAGCACGAGGCCCCGCGCGTACGGCGGTACGACATCGCCGAGGCGCTGCGCGCCGGTGCGAACGATCTCACCCTCGAACTCACCGAGCGCGATGCCCCCGCAGCCGTGCTCGCCGACGGGGACGTCGCCGTGACGGCGGCATCAGGCTGGCGGGCGACCAGGGACGGCGCATCCGTTCCGGTGACCGCGTGCCGTCGCCCGTTCGGCGATCCGGCGGCGCTGCACCTGCGACGCCGGCCGCATCCGCTGCCCGGAGCGGCCTGGCTCGAGGACGCCCCCGCCGACGGCTGCGTCCTTCCGGTCGTGCTCGCCGTCCCGCGTGCCGGCGCCGAGCGGGTCGAATGGTTCCGCTTCGCCGTCCCGCCTGGCGCCACCCGCATGGACCTCCTGGTCCACGGAGAGCCGCAGATTTTCATCGACGGCGCCTGTGTGCTCGTCGCCTGCGAGAGTCCGGCGGAGGACGGGGAAGGGGAAGAGGAGCGGCCGGAGCGGATCTCCGTGGAGCTGCCGCCCGGAGGAGGCGTACGCACTGGAGTGGTTCGGGTCCGGACGCGGCCGGGGTACGAGGGCGGTGCCGCGTTCGCCGCGCCGATCCGGTTCGAGGTGGGCACCGGGCGGATCGAGCAGGGCGACTGGGAGAGCGTCGGCCTGGCGGAGTACAGCGGGGGAGTCCACTACCGCACACGCGTCGAGCTGACCGTCGCCGGCCGTACGGTCCTCGACCTGGGACGGGTGCGCGGGACCGCCGAGGCGTTCGTGAACGGCCGGAGCGTGGGCGTTCGGGTCTGCTCCCCGTACCGCTTCGACCTGACCGACGCGGTACGGGAGGGCGACAACGACCTCGAGATCCTCGTCTTCGGCACTCTGGCGCCCTACCTCGACGCGGTCAGCCCGACGCACTTCGTCTTCCCCGGCCAGCGGACGTCGGGCCTGTTCGGCCCGGTCCGCATCCGGCGCGTCCCCGGCGGCTGAACGCGATCGCCCGCTCGTGGTCATGGCCCGTCGTCGGCGGCGCCATGAGAGGCTCCCGCGCATGGAGTATGGAACGCGCCTTGAGCACGCCATCACGGAGCTGGAGAGTTGCGGCGACATCGAGGTGGAGCGGCGGCCGCCGGACCCGGACCTGACCCCGGAGCGGCTGGAGCTGGTCGCGGAAGCCGATGAATACCATGCGGACTGGGCGACCACGGACGGGCGCGTGTCCGGTGAGTTCTGCGTGCGGAACATCCACGGCTGCCTGGTGAACGGCGACCTGCCGCTGACGGACGAGGGCCTCGAGCCCGGCGAGCGGCGCGTGCTCCGCGAGCTGAAGATCTTCGACGAAGCCCCTTTCGGCGGTGCGGGCAGCGTTACCGGCCTGCGTGTCCTGCCGGAGGGAGGCGTGCCCGAGATCTGGCATTACGTGTCGACCCGGACCATGCTCCACCGGCTGCACCTCGACTACGGCACGTACCTGGACACCCTGCTGATCACGAAGGGCGCGACGGGCTGGCAGTATCTCTTCGCCGACGTCGACCTGACCGAGCCGAAGCACGCTGATACGGCCGGGAACCTGACCGCGATGCTCGACATCTTCCCGGGACTGTTCCCCGGCCACGACTACGAGCCGTTGCGTACGCGGCTGCGGGAGCGTCTCTGATCCGTGCGGCCAGGGTGACGCGCTCGCATCACCTCGCGGCGCCGGTCAGCGGGCGACGCGGCAGCCGGTGTGGTGGGACGCGGCCTCGGCGGCGGCCGTGTCCGAGGCCCCGGCGCGGATGGCGTCGAGCAGCCGGGAATGGTCCATGTACTCCGCGGGGGACAGTTCGGCCCCGAAGTGCTCGCGGAGCGAGTCCCGGATCACCTGTCCGAGGTCGGCGTACAGCTCGGACAGGACCTCGTTGTGCGAGGCGGCGACCACCGCCAGGTGGAAGGCCGCGTCCGCGTCGACGAAAACGTCCCGGTCGCCGGATTCCCAGGCCTCCTCCCGCCACTTCAGGAGCGCGTCGAGCCGCCGCAGGTCGTCGTCCGTCCGCTGCTCGGCCGCGAGCCTCGCCGCCGCGGCCTCCAGGGCGCCCCGCACCTCGGCCACGTCGCGCTGCTCGGCGGCGGCGAAGCGGCGCTGCATCACCCCGGCCAGCTCGCTGGTCGCCACGACATAGGTGCCCGAACCCTGGCGGATGTCCAGCATCCCGTTGTGCGCGAGCGCCCGTACGGCCTCGCGCACGGTGTTGCGGGCGACGCCGAGCTGATCGACCAGCTCGGGTTCGGTCGGGATGCGCGACCCGACCGGCCAGGCGCCCGAGGTGATCTGCTGCCGCAGCCGGGCGATCACCTGGTCGGACAGAACCGCCCGGCGGGGGACTGGACCGAGATTCATCCCATCATTCTACGATTAGCGTTATGTCGAACAATGAGGCGGTTCGTCCGCACTGTGCCGAACCGCCGGCGGACCGGACCCGGCCCGCTCTCGGGAGGCGTCACCTGGCGGCGGCCGCCCTGGTCCTGGCCGCGCTCAACCTGCGTCCCGCCGTGACGAGCGTCGGCCCGGTGCTCGAAGAGATGCGTGCCGCGCTCGGGATGAGCGCCACCGTCGCCGGGCTGCTCACCTCGCTCCCGGCGCTCTGCTTCGCGCTGGTCGGGTTCGCCGCTCCCCGCCTCGCCCGCCGCCACGGAGCCGACGGCGTCATCGCCATCGGCGCCCTCGTGATGACGGTCGGCCTGGCCACACGCGCCTTCGCTCCGGATGCGCCCGCGTTCGTCGCGCTGAGCGCCGTCGCCCTCGCCGGGATCGCGCTCACCAACGTGCTGCTGCCGGTGGTCGTCAAGCAGCGGTTCCCCGACCGGGTCGGCGCGATGACCGGGCTGTACTCCATGGCCCTCAACGTCGGCGCCTCGACCGCCGCCGCGGTGACCGTTCCGCTGGCCCGGGGGTTCGGCGGCGACTGGCGGGCGGGGCTGGGCGCCTGGGCGGTCCTCGCCGCCGTGGCCGTGCCCGCCTGGTTCCTCCTCGCCCGCCGCCGCGCCGCCGTCGCGCCGGGTGTGGACGTCCCCGTGCCCGCAACAGGCGGCTCCGCGCCGGACGCGGGCGTGCGCGTCGGCAGGAACGCCACCGCCTGGGCGCTCGCGGTGTTCTTCGGCCTGCAGGCCGGCGCCGCGTACGTCATCATCGGCTGGCTGCCGCAGATGTTCCGCGACGCCGGGCTGTCGGCGGAGACCGCCGGTCTGCTGTTCGCCGTTACCTCGCTGCTCGGCGTGCCCCTGTCCTTCGCGCTGTCCGCCGTCGCGGGCCGCCTGCGGAACCAGAGCGGCCTGGCGGCCGTCCTCGCGGTGTGCGGTCTTGCCGGATACGCCGGGCTGTGGGCCGCGCCGGCCACCGGGGCATGGTTGTGGGCCGTGCTCCTCGGCCTCTCCAACTGCGCCTTCCCGCTGGTCCTGACGATGATCGGGATGCGCGGCCGGGACGGCGCGACGGTGACGCGGCTGTCCGCCTTCGCGCAGAGCACCGGCTACCTGCTGTCGATGCCCGTGCCGATCCTCGTCGGGACGCTCTACCAGCACAGCGGCGGCTGGCGCGCTCCGCTGACGCTGATGGCGGCGCTCATGCTGCTGCAACTGGTGGCCGGCCTCGTCGCGGGCCGCGACCGCCGCATCGGCTGAGGACGCCCCCTGCGGGACTGGGCGGTAAGGCCCAGGCGCTGTAGGCTCCACTGGCTGCGGAGGTCGATCACGGAGGTGTGCGTCGGTGGAGCCCCTGCGGGCGAGCGATCCACGTGAGGTGGGCAAGTATCGTCTGTCGGGTCGGCTTGGCGCGGGCGGTATGGGTGAGGTGTTCTTCGGCCTGACTCCGGGGAGACGTCCGGTCGCGGTCAAGGTCATCCATCAGGTTCACGCTGCAAACCCCGAGTTTCGACGTCGGTTCCGGCTGGAGATCGAGGCGGCCCGAAAGGTCAACGGCCTGCACACCGCCGGAGTGGTCGATGCTGACCCTGCGGCCGATCCGCCCTGGATGATCACGGCCTTCATTGCGGGTCCCTCCCTCGAACGCGCCCTCGCCGAATATGGCCGGTTCCCGGACGACACCCTGCGTGTGCTGGGCGCCGGGATCGCCGAGGCACTGGAGGCCATCCACGACGCCGGTCTCATCCATCGAGATCTCAAACCCTCCAACATCCTTCTCGCTGCCGACGGTCCGCGTGTGATCGACTTCGGCATCGCCCGTGCCACGGACGCGTCCCAGACAACCGCCCTGGTAGGTACTCCTGGGTTCATGTCTCCCGAGGTGCTCACCGGTGAGCCGCTGACCCCCGCATCTGACATCTTCGCCTTCGGTCTGGTTCTGGCCCACGCCGCAGGGGTGCGGCCCTTCGGCGAGGGTCCTCAGCAGGCTCTGAGTTATCGGATCGTCCACCAGGAGCCCGATCTCGCCGGGCTGGAGCATGGCCTGGGTGAACTCATCGCCCGGTGCTTGGCCAAAGACCCCGCCCAGCGGCCCACGCCCGCGCAGATCCTTCAGGCGCTCGCTCCCCCCATCGTGGGCGGGTCCTGGCTTCCAGCCCCGGTCCAGACCATGGTCGACCAGCAGGCGCTGCTTGAGCCGCCAGGTCCGCAGAGTCCGGCCAATGTGTCGGGCCGGACCGCGCCTCAGCTCCCGACCTCGCATCTCACCGCACGGCCACCGCGCGGGACACGGCCTCCCTGGTTGCTACCTCTGCTCGCTGCGACGGTCCTCATTCCGAGCCTGGTTTTCCTCGCCCTCGGGATCTCACAAAGCCAGGGCCACTTCTGGGGCCGCTCCTGCAGCCTCTTCTCAACTGGCATGAACGTTGCCGTGCCGAACCAACACAGGGCCTCAGTCCTGGCGGCTGAAGCCTGCCCGGATACCACCATCCCGAGAACGGAATTCCTTCTGGGCGTGGTCGGCGTGGCCCTCAGCGTCTCTTTGATCGTTATAGCCATTCGTCGTCATCGGGAGACGGCGGCTTGGAAAGGCGGGGCGGATGGCCGACGGCGCTGAGCCGCGACTGACGGAGGTTGCGCCGGGAGTCTTCGCCTGGCAGCAGCCGGACGGCTCCTGGTGGATCAACAACGCCGGGGCGGTGCACGGCGCCGACGGCGTCGTCCTCATCGACACCTGCGCGACGGCCGAACGGACCCGACGGTTCCTCGGCGCGGTGGACGCGGCGACCGGGGGAGCCCCGGTGCGGATGGCGGTCAACACGCACCTCCACGGCGACCACGCGTACGGCAACGCGCTCCTTCCCGAGTCGGCCGTGGTGGTCGGGCACCGGGTGACCCGTCAGGGGCTCCTGGCGGACTTCATCCTGAAGTCCACCCCGCCGATCTGGTCGCCGTCGCCCGACTGGGGCGTCTCGCGGATCCGGCCGCCGACCGTCGTCCTGGACGACGAGCTCACGCTGTTCACCGGGGAGCGGCGGATCGAGCTGCGGCATCCGGGGCACCCCGCCCACACCGGCGGCGACGTCGTCGCCTGGCTGCCGGAGGAGCAGGTGCTGTTCACCGGCGACCTGATCTTCCACGAGGTGACGCCGCTGGTGTTCATGGGGTCGGTCGAGGGGGCGCTGCGCTCGCTCGACTGGCTGGCCGGCTTCGGCGCGCGTACGGTCGTCCCCGGCCACGGCGTGCTCATCACCGGAGACCTCGCGCCGGTCCTCGCGGCGCACGAGGCGTACTACCGCCTCATCCTCGACACCGCGCGGAACGGCCGGGCGAAGGGGCTCACTCCCCTGGAGGCGGCGCGGGAGTGCGATCTCGGCGCGTTCGCCGAGTGGCCGGACCGCGAGCGCGTCGTCCTCAACCTGCACCGCGCGTACGCGGACGCCGAAGGCGGCGAGCTGGACCTGCTCGCCGCCTTCACCGACGCCATCGACTACAACGGCGGGCCGCTGCGCTGCGCCGTCTGAGGGCTCAGTGCCGCCCGGCCAGCGAGCCGCGCGAGACCGGGAAGTCGAAGTAGGTGTTCGGGAACGGCTCGGGCTTGTAGGTGAAGTGCCACCACTCCTCGGCGAGGTTGACGAAGCCGGCGGCCTCCATGCTCTTCTTCAGCATGAGACGGTTCGCGTGCTGCTTCCCCTTGATCCGCGGGTCGAGGGTGTGCGCGAGCGTGTCGAAGCAGTCGAAACCCGTCCCCATGTCGATCGAGTTGTCGGGGAAGCGCTGCGCCTGCGGGGCGTAGCAGGGGACCAGGCGCTGTCCCGGCCGGTACGGCGCCGTCGGCCGGGCGGGCAGCTTCACGACGGTCAGGTCCATCGTGCTGCCCCGGCTGTGCCCGGACTTCTCGGCGATGTAACCGTCCGCGAACAGCCGCGACTTGTCGACGCGCGGGTAGAACTCGGCCTTCATCGACGTGGCGTTCGTGTCCTTCGCCCACCGTACGAAGTGGTTCACGGCGCGCTGCGGGCGGTAGCAGTCGTACACCTTCAGCGAGTAGCCCTGGCGCAGCAGCTTCCGCTGGACCTTGTGCAGCGCCTGCGCGGCGGGCTTGGTCAGGATGCAGATCGGCTGGCGGTACCCGTCGATGCGCCGGCCCACGAAGTTGTGCACCGTGTAGTAGCGCATCTCCTGGATGATCGTCGGGTCGACGTCGCTCAGCGCGACGAACTCTTTGGGGGCCTTCGGGTCCGTGCGCGCCTGCGCCGCCGGAGACACGGCGGTGACGGCGAGCAGCGCCGCGACTGAGACGGCGAGACGACGGAGTGCGGTGGCGGGTCTCTGCATTCCTCTGGCCTATCAGGTCGCCCCCTCCCGGGGAAAGCCGAAGAAGATCATTGGCAGGCCGGTGCGTCCATGGACCGGACGGCCCCGGGCGCGAGCACACCGGAAACCGCGATGGGGCCCTCCGCGCTCGGTTCGTCCTCCTCAGTGGCCGTACCGGGTGGCGGGGGTCGGGCGGTTGCCGCCCATCAGGAGGGCGGTCTCGGCGGTCAGGAGGGCATCGAGTGCGGCGGTCCGGTCCTCCAAGCCGGGGACACAGACCGTCTCGCCCAGGCGCAGACCGGCCAGTCCGGCCTGGGCCACGCCTTCCGCGGTCATGGCGAAGGGGACGCCGAGCCCGGAGCCGTCGTTGAACTCCGTCGCCACCAGGCCCGGGCAGACCACCTGGGTACGGATGCCGGTGCCGGCGAGCTCGTGGGCGAGGGTCCGGGTGAAGGCCACCGTGGCGGCCTTCGCGGCCGCGTACAGCGTGCGCGGTGGCAAGTGCGGGTTGGTCTGTCCGGCGCTGAAGGCGAGCAGTGAGGCGACGGTGACGATGGCGCCGTCGCCGGCGGCCAGCATGCCGGGGAGGGCGGCGCGGGCGAGCTGGACGGACGCGACGGCGTTGAGGGTGAGCAGGCGGTCGATCTCGTCCGGGTCGACGTCGGCGAGAGGGGCGTAGCCGCCGGCTCCCGCATTGCTGATCAGCAGCCGGACATCGCCGGCGGCCAGGCGCTTGGTCACCGCGGCGAGGCCGTCGGACGTCCCGAGATCGGCGGGCAGGACCTCCACGGTGGCGTCGGCCGCGCGGAGTTCGTCCGCCAGCTCGGAAAGGCGATCGGCCCGACGGGCCACCAGCACGAAGTCGTGGTCGGTGGCGAGCAGGCGGGCGTAAGCGGCGCCGATGCCGGACGAGGCACCGGTGATGAGAGCGAGAGTGCGAGACATGAGTCCAGGGTTGCTCAAACGCTTGGCTACTGTCAAACGTTTGATACGTGCCCAGGGTCTTATTCTTGCGGTGTGAGACAGGACGACGAGGGGCCGGTCGCCGCCGACGCACTGGACCGGGTGACCTGGGCGCTGCGGCGGACGGAGTCGGCCGTGCAGGCTCTGAAGGAGCAGCGGCTGCGGCCGCTGGGCATGGCGGCGGCGCACTACTCCCTGCTCATGAGGGTGCACGCCGATCCCGGGCTGACCGGCGCGGAGCTGGCCCGCCGCCTGAACGTCACCCCGCAGGCGGTGGCCTCCCTGGTGGCCCGCCTGGAGGACCGGGGCCAACTCGAACGCCGCCCGCACCCGCGCCACCGCCACGTACAGGAGCTCCATCTCACCGACGCCGGCCAGGACGCCCTGCGCGTGGCCGATGCCGTGGTCGCGGAGATCGAACAGCAGATCACCGACAAGCTGGGCCCCGAGGACGCAGCCCGGCTGACGGCCCTGCTCGGTCAGGCGGCCGACGCGGTCCGGGAGACGTAACCGGTCCGGAACCCCGCGAACGACCGTCGGCCGCCGATCAGCCGAAGCGCGCGGCGAGGAGACGGAACAGGCCCGGTGCCGCACCTCTCACTCGCGACGGCACCCGAAGCCAGCCCGGCACGTACGTCTCGGCGCGGCCGTGCTCGATCGCGGACACGACCGCCCGCGCCACCCGCTCGGGAGGGACGGGCCGCGGCCATCGGCGCGCGTACGGCATCCCCCGCCGGTCGAAGAACGGCGTGTCGACGACGCCGGGCAGCACCACCGACACCCCGACGTCGCGCAGTTCGTGACGCAGCCCCTCGGCGAAGACGATCAGCCCGGCCTTGGTCGCGGAGTACACCGCCTCCTCCCGCACCCCGACCGCGCCCGCGATGGAGGCGACGAACACCACGTGGCCGCGACCGCGCTCGACCATGCCGGGCAGGAGGAGGCGCGTCAGCAGGATCGGCGCGGTGAGGTTCACCGTGGTGAGCCGTTCGACGGCCTCGCCCGGCATCCGCGCGAGCGGCCCCGCCCAGCCCGCCCCGGCGTTGCTCACCAGCACGTCGACCGGCCCGGCCTGGGAGGCCAGCCCGGCGGCGTCCGTCGCTAGATCGCCCACGACGGCCCGCCCCCCGGTCTCGGCGGCTACGGACTCGAGCCGGCGCCGGTCACGCCCCATCAGGACGAGCCGGGCCCCGGCCTCCGCCATCTCCCGCGCCGTCGCCGCCCCGATGCCGGAGGACGCCCCTGTGACCAGCACCCGAGCCCCGCTGAGTCGCATGCTCGATGACTTCCCCTGCGGCCCATTCCGCAACCGGTGACCTGGGCCGATCGGACCCCGCCGCCACCAGCGCGGCGGAGACGGCGGTCACTCGTAGCAGGGGGCGTCGCCGTCCTGGACACGCCGCCAGACCCGCCGGAAAAGGTCGGCCACCGGCTCCGTCGGCAGGATCGTCCCGAGCGCCGTGCTCTTCTCGCCTCCCCAGGTCAGGCTCGAGGTCACGCCGAAGAGCGGTGCCTTCCACGTCTCCAGCGGAAGGTGAGGGGCCTTCAGCGCCTCCCAGCCGCCGGGCAGGAACAGGGACCGCCCGGCCCGCGCCCGGCGTCCCTCGACCACCAGGTCGGTCGCGGCCAGTTCGGCGCGGGCGGCCTTGAGCCGAGCCGGCTTCCATCCGGTCCACCGGGCGACGTTCCGATCGGTGGGATCCGGCAGGGCCAGCAGGATGAGGTAGAGCGCGGCGGTGTCCTCGGTCAGGGTGTGTTCACCGGCCAGCTCGGCCACCAGCTTCGGGACCGAACGGGCGGGGTCCTGCGGCCACCAGGTGCCGTCCTTGTCGCGTTCACCGGCGGCCGGATCTCCCGGGTCCGCGAGCAGCGCCGCGAACCGCGGATCGTGGACCAGGCGCAGCGCCTCCGCGCACGGGTCCGTGCGGGGACCGGTCACGTCACCGAGTCCGTACCGGATCGGCAGGTTCGGGTCTCCGCCCTCGTCGTCCAGCAGCGCCGTTCGGATGATCGGCCGCGTCGAGTGGTCGTGGTCCGGGACGATGATGGCGCCGTACCGTTGCCAGCCGTGATCGCGCCGATGCCACTCTTCGTCCGGTCCACCGGTCTCATCGGGTTCCCCGACCGCCGCGCGGAACGGCGGCAGTTCGAACAGGCTCCCCAGTCCCAGCAGCATGCCGGGAGCGGCCAGCCGATCCCGCGCGAGCGCGAGCGCGGTCGGCAGCGCGCGGCGCAGCGGGTCTCCGGCGGGCAGCCGGTGCGCCAGCCAGCACGCCGTCGTGACGGTGCCGACCAGTACCTCACCAGTGAACCCGACGGTGTCCGGATCGGCCGGGACGATCTTGACGTCCTCGACGACCCACCGCAGGTCCCGGGTCAGCTCGGCGCAGCCGGCCGGGTCGCCCATGGCTTGGACCGCCTCGCTCGGCGGCCAGGGCCGCCTGTCGAACCCCCAGTACGTCTGGCGCCCGGCCTTCGCGCCCTCGGTGAGCAGCGCCTCCGGCACCGGCGTCCGCCGGCCCACCGTCGCGTTCCACACCTCCGCGGCGGCGGCGATGTCCGGCCCCTCCGTCCACAGCCGGGCCGGGTCCTCGGGAAGCAGCGCCCCGACCGCCTCAGCCGGGATTCCGCGGACACCGAGTCTCGCCACGTCGCCGGAGAGCACCGCGGCCACGGCCGGGTCCAGTGAGAGGCGGGTCCGCAGCTCCGGCGACGGGAACTCCTCGCGCTGTGACTCCGGGAGCCCGGCCACCAGCAGCCGGGCCAGCGTCGGGACGACCCCGGTGAGCCGCGCGAACTCCTCGGCGGCCGGCTCCTTCCAGGTGACCGGACCCCGCTCGGCCCACTCGGTCAGGAACCGTCGCAGCCAGCCCGGCTCGCGACCCGTGCCGATCGGCGTGGAGGACCTCACGGTGTACGGCACGGGCACCTCGAAGCGGCCGGCCGGGTCGTGGAACAGCGCGACGAAGTCGCACCCGTACTCGTCCCGCTTCGGGCCGCGCACCGGGTTGTTCGCCTCGACGAACGCCAGGAACGCCCCGTCCCCGAGCGACAGCACGCCGCGCATCCGATCGTCCCACTCGTCCCCGCCACCGGCCGCGGCCAGCGTGCCGGCGTCGAGATGCAGGTCGAACCGGCGCCAGCGCCCCGTCCGGGCCGAGTCCAGCCCCAGCGTGTCGACCAGCGTCAGCAGCCGCCGCAGCGCCTCGCGTTCGGCAAGCGGGGTCGTGTCCGCCGCGGCCCGGAACGCGATCGCCGCGCACCCGCCGAGCACCTTGTCCCATACCACCGAACTGGAACGCAGGCCCGGCCCGTCGAGGTGCAGCCGCCCGGCCGGGGCGTCAGCGCTCTCGTCGTCGGTGAGCGCCCGGTGCATGGCGCGCAGCTGAGGAAGGGCCAGCACCACGCCGCCGATCCGGTGGAACCCGACCGCTTCGGTGTGCCTGTTGAGGTAGAGCCCGCTGAGCGCGCTGCCGAGCAGGTCGTCACGAGGGTCGGTGCGCGGATCGCCGACCTCCGGTTCCGGCCGCTCGCGGCCGTCGGCGGACAGGCCGGCCAGGAACGCGCATCGCTCGGCGGCGAAGCGGGCGACACCGGCCACCCCGGCCGCGAGCGTACGGTCGCTGATCTGCGGGATCAGCCTGCGGACGAGCGCCGGCAGGTCCTCCTCACCGGCCAGGGCGGCTTCGAACAGCGCCGCCGCCGTCTCTCGTCCGACCCCGCGCAGCGCGACCGAGCCGTTCGGGTCGCGCGGCCGCAGCATCGTCCAGTACGCCTGCGGCGGCAGGTGCGGGGCGTTCGCCGCGAAAGGCCCATCGTCGGTCGCCGTGACCACCCCGTCCGGATCGACGAGGTGGGCCGGCCCGAAGCCATGCTCGTTGCGCAGCAGTGCGCGGAGCCGTTCGTCGCCGGGCAGCGTCAGCGCGGCGAACGGGTAGGTGGTCCCGTGGCCGCCTCGGACCGGCCGGGCGATGGTGACGGTACGCCCTGCGAGGTCCTCACCGCGTACCGCGCCGCCCGGCAACTCGGTCACCCGCCAGCCGAGCAGGCCGTCCACCGGAGTGCCCAGCGGTGTGGCCGCATCGGTGTCCGCCGGCCGTATCCAGCTCTGTTTGGCCACCGGCGTGCCCTCTCCCGCCTTCGCTACGAAGACCGGCGGGGACGCGGTGTTCCGTGCCCCGGTGGCCGGGTCATAGCCGACCCATCGGGAGGTCCGGGTGTCGAACGCCCAGAACGACGAGCCGTCGCCGATGACCAGATGCGCGTCCGGTACGGCGGTCCCGCCGGGGCGCAGTACGGCGCCTCCAGCGGTCCGTCCGCCACCGGGCACGGGCAGCGTCATCGCGGCGGACAGGCCTCGTCCCCACTCACGGCTGATGCTGAAGGCCTCATCGTCGGGGGCGGCGCCGGCGAGCGGCGCCGGAGCGGGGTCCGGCCGCCCGGGGACGTGCCAGTAGCCGGCCGCACGGCCGTCGAGGGTCCGCCAGAAGACCAGCAGCGCGCCGTCCACGAACTGAAAACCGGCCGAGGCGGATCGATGGTCCGCCGGAAGCCGGAACGTGTGGGAGAGCACGCAGCCGTCCCGCCCGACCACCCGTACCTCCGAATCGCCCGCCACGACGAGGTACGGCCATGCGTCCACCAGCAGAGGCGCCGTACGGTCGCCGCCGGACAGAACCTCGGCCACCGCCTTCTCGTAGGCGGGCCAGCACAGCTCGCCGACCAGGCCGCCGCGCAGCGTACGGACGATCTCGGTGACGAGATCGAGGCGTTCGTCGCCGGCCCCGAGCGCGCGGATGTCCGCCGGGAGCCATTCGAGCAGCCGATGCGGCGTGAGCAGGCCCGGAAGGCCGGGGGAGTGCGAGCGCCGCATGATGTCACGCACCCAGCCGGTCAGCATCGACCGGCCTCCCGGCGACGCGGCCAGTGTCCGGATCGTCCGCAGGTGGCGCTCGCCGTGGTACCCGTCGGCCTTCCGCGCGAACGCCGCCGCGAAGCGCGGGTCCGCGGCCAGCGCCCACAGCTCCCGCCGCTCACTTCGCGCGGCCCATTCGTCCAGCTCCAGGTAGTGGTCCTCGTCCGGATCGGCCACCGGCACGTCCAGCTCGAGCAGCAGGTCGAGCAGGTCCAGATCGTGCGGGACCCGTACCGCCCCGCCGGTCGCGGCGAGTTCGGCGCGCAACCGCCCGGCGATCCGCCGCACCAGCGGGTTCAGCCCCGGCAGCTGCGACTCGCCGCCCCAACCATGGCTCCACGCGGTCAGAAGCCGGTCCAACCATCCGGCGGTGCCGCCGGCCGGCCGTGCCTCGTCCGGAACGGCATCATCGAGGGCGGCGGTGGCACCGCAGCGCTCGAGCAACGCCAGCCATTCGACGAACACCTCCCTGATCTGTGCGCCCGTCAGATCACGGTGGTAGCCGGGAATCAGGCCGAGCAGGGTTCCGCGTACGCGCGGCTCCCGCTCGGCGAGGGCCACCAGCGCGGTCCGGTGCGCGGACCACCAGCCGGCCGGCGCCCGGACGATGGCCGGGAGACCGACCATCTCGGCCAGGTACGCCTGCTCCAGAGCCGCCTGGTCGCCGGCCGCCTTCGCCAACCGCCGGATCGCGGCGGCCATCGGAGCGGCCGGCGCCAGGCCGGCCTCCGTCCGGCGCACGCACAGCCGTGCGTACCGCCGGAACGCCTCATCCGTCGGCAGCCGCCCGGTCAGCTCCTTGGCGTAGTCGCCCATCGCCTTGACCGGCAGGGCTCCGGCCACCGCGAACGCCAGGAAGATCTCGTCGATGTGATCGTCGTCGACGTCGAGACCGTGGGCCACCTCCGCCTCGCGCGCCGCGGCGAGCATCCGCGCGGCGTACGTCCCGTGGTCCGTGGACACGAACACCCGCGCGGCGTGCTCGTACAGGGCCGGAAGCGCCGCCGGGACCGCGGGGGCGAGAAGGCCGGCGATCCGCTGGTAGGCGTCCAGAGCACGCCCCGGCTTCGACCATGCTTGCCGACGAGCCTTGCGCAAGGCCTCCTCGAGGTCCGGGACCAGCTGAAGCACCCGAGCGGCGTCGCTGCCGGATCGCTTGCGGACCTGGTCGAGAAACTCAGCGGGCGTCGGCATCCACGCGCTCCTTCAGCGTCGGTATCGGCGACCGTCGCGGTGATCGGTCACACACGGTGCGGACACCTTATTGATCATGAACGACGGTCATCCGGCCGTCAGCCGACATCGCTCTCCTCGATGCGGCGTACGAGATGTTCGGCGACATCGTGCAGATCGGCGACGGGCCGGTGGACGCGTGCGCCTCTCAGGTCGGTGAAGGTGAAGCCGCCCGGCCGCACCCACACGTTCAGGCCACCGTTCTTCGAGAGCGGGACGCTGACCAGGGAGACACGGACCTCATGACGGTGGGCGACGTTCTCGATCCCGCGGGCGGACAGCGCCGCGGCGAGGCCCTGGGCGGCAGCGGAGGGCGTGGCGATCCGGCGCATGCCGGGCCAAGGGCCGGTCAGGGTGAACGCACTCCAGACCACCTTGCCCGACGCCGGTCCGCCGCCCGGGACGGCGTGGAATCGGGACCGCGACAGGTGTGCGCCCCAGGCGCCGGAGACCACGCCCACGATGCCGAGCCCCTTACCGTTTTCGGCGAGCAGGTCGCCTGGCGTCGCGTCCGGCCAGGCGGTCCGGCAGGTGTCGAACACCGCCACCACGAGCTGCGGCGCCGGGGTGGTACGACGCCAGATCCAGAGTTCGGGCGGCACGACGGGGTCGTACGGGCCGGCGCGCAGCCCGTGGTTGAGGGCGTTCGTGGCCAGTTCGCTGACGGACAGCACCGCCGCGTCGACCAGTTCCCCGGGCAGCCGTAGCGCGGTCAGAGTGCCATGGACCAGGGATCGGCCGATGGAGGCGCAGCGCGGGTCCGGCGGAAGCCGCCACGCGTAAGCGCCGCCTTCCGCGATTTCGGTGGCGGCCATGTACCCGGCTTGCGCGGTATTTTCCATTTTTGACCGTCCTTGCGGGCCGTGAATTCCTCTGTTCCGCGCAACAGGTTGCCTTTCCCTGCCTAAAGTCGTCTCGGTTGCTGATAAATCCTGCAACCCGTCGGAACGTCGGAGGATGGACATGACTTACCGCGAATCACCGGACCCGAAGTCGTCGATGTGGGCGCTCATCGCCTACTACCTGCGGTACTGCCGTCAGCAGCGCAAGCTCACCGGAGAGCTGATGGGGGAGGTCTTCGGCGGTTCCAAGTCGACAGTTTCACGACTGGAAACCGGCGAGATGAGACTCGACGAAACGAGAGCCAAGGCGATCGACCGGAAATGGCATACCGGCGGCATCTTCTCCCTTCTCGTCTGGTATGCCACGCTCGGCCATGATCCCGACTGGTTCAAGCAGTACCTCGACCTCGAGGTCCGAGCGTCCGTGATCAAGATCTGGCAGGTCAACCTGATCCCTGGTCTTCTCCAGACGCCCGACTATGCCCGAGCCGGGCTGGAGGTCGGCGGGGTACGGGACGTGAACGCCGAACTCGAGGGTCGCCTTGCGCGGCAGGCGATCCTGGACCGGGAGGACGCTCCCGTTCTATGGGTCCTTCTGTCGGAGGGCTTGCTGGAGTTGCCCTGCGGCGGCGCGGCGGTCATGAAGGCCCAGCTCGCACACATCCTGGATCTTTCGGAGCGTCCGAACATCGGACTGCGTGTCGTCCCGAAATCGATCGGCTTCCACCCGGGCTTGGACGGGTCTTTCATGATCCTCAGGCTGGCTGATCCGTTCGGTGAGGTGGCGTATGTCGAAGCGCCTGGGGGAGGACGACTCGTCCCCAATATCGATGAAGTCGCCTCATTTGCGCTACGTTACGAACGGATCGGGCAGCATGCGCTGCCGGAGGGCCCGTCGAGGGACCTGGTCAAGCGCATCATGGAGGATCTGTGACGAGTCTGAAGTGGCGCAAGAGCAGTCGAAGCATGACCTCGGGTGGGGAATGCGTCGAGGTCGCCGTTGTCGACGTGGCCGGGATCATCGTGAAGGCTTGATCACGATTCTTGCATAGGGTATGGGATCGCTCCCATACCGGGCAGTATGGCCCCTATGGGGTGGGTCATTACTGGGGACATCGCGGAATTCGACCTGGCCGCAGGCGACTTCCTCCGGGCTCGGCCGATCGAGAACACCGTGCTGATCACGGTGGTCGAGTCGTTGCGGGCACGTGGGCTCACGGCGTACGGGGACGCGCCCGCCGTCATGGGGGTCTGGTCGAACGCGTCCGGTTGCGTGGCCGGCGCGTTCGTGCACACCCCGCCCTTCCCGGTGCTGCTGAGCGCGATGCCGGGGCAGGCCGCCAAGGAGCTCGCCGGGGCACTCGCGGACGATGGGCGGCGGCTGCCGGGAGTGACCGGGCGCCATGAGCTCGCCCAGGAGTTCGCCACCTGCTGGCGGATCGAGACCGGAGCCGAGCAGAAGATCTGGGAGCGCCGCCGCCTCTACCGGCTCGTCAAGGTTCAGTCGCCGGACGTGCCCGGTGGCGCGCGCCTCGCCCGGCCCGCCGACCGGGACCTGCTCCTCGGCTGGTACCACGACGCCGAGCGGGAGATCCGTGAGCGTCCCGGCGACCACGGCGCCGCGGTCGACGACCGGATCTCGTACGGCGGCCTGACCGTCTGGGAGCGGGACGGGGTCCCGGTCTCCCTCGCGGGCCGGTCGCGGATGGTCGCCGGCATGGTCCGGATCGCGCCCGTCTACACCCCGCCCGAGCACCGGCGCCACGGCTACGGCGCCGCCGCGACCGCCGCGGTCAGCCGGGCCGCCGTCGACGCCGGGGCCGAGGAGGTCGTGGTCTTCGCCGACCTGGCCGACCCGGGGAACAACGCGGTCCACCGGCGCATCGGCTACCAGCCGCTGGACGACTACCTCGTCATATCGTTTCGGTCAGCGCGGCGTGGCGACTGACGCCGCCGACCGATCGACCATCGCCGAGGAGCGTGCAGATGAGGGCGGGAATCGTCATCCTTCCGGAGTACCGCTGGCCGGAGGCCGAGCCGAAGTGGCGGCGGGCCGAGGAGTACGGCTTCGACCACGCGTGGACGTTCGACCACCTCGGCTGGCGGTCACTGGTGGACGGCCCGTGGTTCGGCTCGGTGCCGACCCTGGCGCTGGCCGCGCGGGCGACCGAGCGGATCGAGCTGGGCATGCTCGTGGCCTCGCCGAACTTCCGGCATCCGGTGCCCTTCTCGCGGGAGATCCTCGCCTTGGACGACGTGTCGGGCGGTCGGTTCACGCTCGGCATCGGCGCGGGCAGCTCCGATGACTATGACTCGACCGTCTTCGGTGAGGCCGGCCGGGTGGCGAGCCGGTCCCGGAGGTTCGCGGAGTTCGTGGAGTTCCTGGACGCGCTGCTGACCTCGGGGAAGACCACCCTCACCGGGGAGTACTACTCCGCCGTGGAGGCCCGTAACGCGCCCGGACCGGTGCAGTCGCCGCGCCCGCCGTTCGTCGTGGCCGCCAACGGGCCGAAGGCGATGCGGGTCGCCGCCCGTTTCGGGCAGGGCTGGATCACCACGGGGGCCAAGACCGACGATCTCGAGTCCTGGTGGCGGAGCGTCGCCGAGGCCGCGGCCCGGTTCGACGAGGCCCTGAATGAGGCCGGGCGGGAGCGTGGCGAGGTCCGCCGGTTCCTGCAGACCGACGCCGCGCAGGTGTTCTCGCTGTCGTCGGTGGAGATCTACCGGGACTTCCTCGGCCGGGCCGAGGAACTCGGGTTCACCGATGTCGTGGCCCCCTGGCCTCGGCGGGAGGGTATCTTCGCCGGCTCTGAGGACGTCCTGGAGGCGGTGGCCGCCGAGGTCCTGCCCGGTCTGTAAGTGACCTGCCGAGGGTTGCCGTGGCCATGACCCCGGCAACCCTCGGCAGGTCACGCTGTCACGACCACATCCGGCCGCGTGCGGCCCAGACGTTCCCGGATGAAACCGGCGGCCCGTACGTTCGAAGATCGACATGTCTCCTGTGATTCCGAGGCCCCGGTGAGCGAACCAAAGATCAACAAGGATGTGCCGCATTCCGCGCGCGTGTGGAACTACCTGCTCGGCGGCAAGGACAACTATCCCGTCGACCGGGAGGCGGGCGATCAGTCCATGGAGGTGCTGCCGGAGGTGGCCCGGCTGGCCCGCGAGTCGCGCCAGTACCTCAACCGCGCCGTGTCCTACCTCGCCGAGGAGGCCGGGGTCCGGCAGTTCCTGGACATCGGCACCGGGCTGCCCACGGCCGACAACACCCACGAGGTCGCGCAGCGGTCCGCGCCCGACGCCCGGATCGTCTACGTCGACAACGATCCTCTGGTGTTGACGTACGCCCGGGCGCTGCTGACCTCCGCCGGGGAGGGCGCCACCGCCTACATCCACGCGGACCTTCGGGAGCCGGACGCGATCCTGCTGCAGGCCGCTCGCACGCTGGACTTCGAGCGGCCGATCGCGCTCATGCTCATGGGCATCACCGAGTTCATCCCCGACCACGAGCAGGCGTTCGCAATCGTCGATCGCCTGGTCGCGGCGCTGCCGTCCGGGTCGTACCTGGCGCTGTACGCCACGACGAACGTGGTGCACGGCGAGCGCACCGACCGGGCCATCGAGATGTGGAACCAGGCCGAGGGCACCACCCCCATGACGGCAAGGTCGGTGGAGCAGATCGCCAGGTTCTTCCGCGGGCTGGAGCCGGTGGACCCGGGCCTGGTCGAGATCACCCGGTGGCGGCCCGTACACCCCGACCTGACCGGCGAGCCCGTCGACGGCTACGCGGGCGTGGCGCGTAAGCCGTGATCGGGCCCGACCCCGGCCGCCCCCGCAGCCGGGATCCCCTGTTACGACCTTTCGGTGACGCGGCTCCCGTCGCCGATGGGCTCGTCGGCCGGGGCCCTCTCCGGCGTCGGCGCCGGACCCGAGACGAAGGCGGCCGACAACGTGAGCAGCAGGGCCCACACCCCGAAGAAGGTGAACGCCACGGCGGCGTACGGCCCGGCGGTCCAGTCGATGAACAGACCCGCGCCGATGATCCCGATCCCCGTTAACGCGATGCGCATGCGTCTACTGTGCGGCCATCTCGGATCACTTGTCGAGAAGATATTCGTGTTCTTTTGATCACCCGTGACCTCCCACTGCGCTGGTCCGGTGGCTCGAAGGGCCTAGGCAACGTCGGTACAAGCCATGACGTGCGGGTACGACCCGTAGGGTGATTTCGGCGGGCGGCCGATGAAGACGTTCCTCGCCCTCGCGGCGGCCTGCTTCCTCGGCATCGGATTCGTCGCCCAGCAGCACGTGGCCTACCGCGAGCCGCTGGACGAGATGCTGCGGATGCGGCTGCTCGCCCACCTCATCCGCCAGCCGGTGTGGCTGCTGGGCATCGCCGCGATGGTCTGCGGACAGGTGCTGGGCGCGGTGGCGCTCGACGAGTCCGACCTCGGCAAGGTCGAACCGCTGCTGGCGACCAATCTGATATTCGCGCTCGTCATCGCCCACGTCGTCTACCAGGAGCCGCTCAGC
Source organism: Actinoallomurus vinaceus (assembly GCF_039542055.1). Taxonomy (NCBI): domain Bacteria; kingdom Bacillati; phylum Actinomycetota; class Actinomycetes; order Streptosporangiales; family Thermomonosporaceae; genus Actinoallomurus; species Actinoallomurus vinaceus. Next base: position 221,826 of record NZ_BAABHK010000003.1, on the reverse strand, counting down.
CGAGCGGTCTGGTGGGGCGGGCTGCTCGTGACGGCGGGCGTGGTGATCTTCCTGGCCGTCGGGCAGCCGCACGGCGGGCGGCCGACGGGGCCTTGGTCCGTCCGCTGGATCGGTGCCGGCGCGGTGCTGGTGGTCGCGGTCGTGCTCGTGCTCGCCGCCCTCCCGCGGTCGCTGCGGACCAAGGCGATGCTGTTCGCGGCCGCCGCCGGGATGCTGTTCGGGGTCCAGGACGCGTTGACGCGAAGCTCGCTGCTCATGCTGGGCGAAGGACTGGCGGTCGGCCTGCGCAGCTGGCAGCCGTACGCCCTGATCGTGATCGCCGTGCTGTCCCTGCTGCTCGCGCAGAGCGCGTTCGACGCCGCGCCGATCGGCATCTCGCTGCCGGCGATGACGGCGGCCGAGCCGGTGATCGGGATCGTTCTGGGAATCCTCGTCTTCGCCGAGCACCTCCGGCTCACCGGCACCGCGCTCGCCGCCGAGGTCCTCGGTCTGATGATGATCGTGGCGGGGATCGGCGTGCTCGGGCGCTCCTCGTTCCTCGGCAAGCCCGGACAGGACACGGGCGCGCGTGTGAGGGGCGGGCCGGAATGATCGCCGTCCTGTTCGCGGTCCTCGCCGCGGCGAGCAACGCCCTCGCGTCGGTGCTGCAACGGCGCGCGGCCCGGTCGGCGCCCCCCGACGAGGCGTTCCGGCTCGCGCTCATCTGGGACCTGGTGCGCCGCCGCTCGTGGCTCGGCGGCATCGTCGCGCTCATCGCCGGCTTCCTGTTCCAGGCGGCCGCGCTGACGACGGGCGGCCTGGCCCTGGTCCAGCCGATCCTCGTGACCGAACTGCCGATCACGATGCTGTTCATTTCCTTGATCTTCCGGATCCGGCTGGGTTCGGAGTCCTGGCTGGCGGTCGGGGTGCTGACCGTCGGGCTGGCCGGTCTCCTCGCCGCCGCCTCCCCGTCTCCGGGAAGCCGGCACCCGGATCGGCTCGACTGGGCGATCGCCACCCTGGTGACGGCCGGGGTGATCACCTATCTGTTCGCGATGGCCAAGGTCACCAGCGGGGCCGCACGTGCCACCCTGCTCGGGGTCGCCTCCGGCCTGGGGTTCGCCTTCACCGCCGCGCTGATGAAGGACGCCACGGAGGTCCTGCCCGAGGGCGCGGCCGCCCTGCTGACCTCCTGGTCGGTGTGGGCCATGGTGGCGGCCGGGCTCGGCAGCCTGTTCCTCCTGCAGAACGCCCTGCACAGCGGCACGCTCGTCGCCGTGCAACCGGCGCTCAACGTCTCCGATCCCGTCGCCAGCATCGCGTACGGCGTCGGATTGTTCGGCGAGGAGATCCGGCTGGGCGGCTGGGCGGTCCCGGAGGTCCTGGGCATCGGCCTGATCCTGTACGGGAGCACGCGGCTGGCACAGTCACCGCCGATCCGCCGCCACGCCCACGTCAACCCGGCCGATCTGGAGAGCGAACGTGATCCGGACCCCTGATCGGCGATCCGGCCCGCGGGCCGGGCGGCGCGTGGTCACCGCCGATCCGCCGCTACGCCGAGGTCAGCCCGGCCGATCTGGAGAGCGAACGTGATCCGGACCCCTGATCGGCGATCCGGCCCGCGGGCCGGGCGGCGCGTGGTCACCGCCGATCCGCCGCTACGCCGAGGTCAGCCCGGCCGATCCGGAGCGCGAACGTGATCCGGACCCCTGACCCGTGATTCGACCTGCGGGCCGGAGTCGGGCCCGTACGGGCCGAAGAGGAGGTCCTCGGCGGCGGGCGCGTCGAACAGCGCCGATCCGCGGGCGACCAGGCGGCTCCGCGTGGCCGGATCCCCGAGCCGGTCGAGTTCGGCGATCAGCCGCGCGGCGTCGTCCGCGTGGACGCTCAGCCCCGCGCGGGCCATCGCCAGGACGCCGTCGCGGCCGTGCCCCGGAATCGGCCGGTACGACACGACGGGAAGCCGGGCCGCGAACGCCTCCCGGCACGTCAGCCCCGCCGCGTTGTCCACCAGGGCGTACGCCGCCCCCATCAGCTCGGGAAGATCGTCACGCCAGCCGAGCGCCACGAGCCCCTCGACGCCGCGGAGCCGGTCGCGTAGCGCCTGGTTGCGGCCGCAGAGCACGACGGGCACGTACCGGCCTGAGCGCGCCAGCACCCGGGCGGTCTCCTCGACCTCGCCCACGCCCCACGAGCCCGCCGAGACCAGGACCGTACGGTCGTCCGGCCCGAGACCGATCCGGGCGCGGACGGCCGCCGCGCCTGCCGGGGGACGCCGGAAGGCGGGGCGGGTGAGCGGGGCGTGGCAGTCGGCGGGGCGGCCGGTCGCGGCGGTCACGTCGAGGGCCGTCTCCGGGCAGGGGCACAGGTACCGGTCCGTGCCCGGATGGAGCCAGAGGCGATGCGCCGCGAAGTCGGTCAGCAGCGCCGTGCCGGGCACGGTCAGCCGGCCCGTACGGCGCAGGTGCCCGGCCGCCTGCGCGGCCAGGTGGAACGTCGAGACGACCAGGTCCGGGCCCCGACGCCGTACGAGACGGTCCAGACGCGCGGCCACCAGAACGGTCAACGGCGACGCCGCCCACGCCGGATGGCGGGGGACGAAGAACGCCCGGTAGAGCAGGGCGTACGACCAGGGCGCCCTCCGCATCATCCAGCCGTACCACCGGCGCAGGGCGCGTCCCAGGCGCAGGGGGAGCAGCTCCAGCACGTCGACGACCTCGGCCTCGTGGCCGGCGGCGGTCAGCCGCCGGGCCAGCTCCACGGCGACGGCGTCGTGACCCGCGCCCATGCTCGCGCTGAGGATCAGCAGCCGATGTCTTGCCGGCGCCATGACCGTGCCTCTCGCAGACTTGGACCGATGTGCCGGACCACGCTGACCCTGGGGCTGACCGGCCTGGCGCTGCTGCACGCCGGGCCGGCCGCGACCTGGCTGCCCGTCGTACGCCGCCGGCTGCCGGGCCTGGCGGGGGCGGGCGACGCCGACCACGTCGCGCTGACGTTCGACGACGGTCCCGATCCCCGGTCCACGCCGCGTTTCCTCGCCGAACTGGACCGGCTCGGCTGCCGGGCCACCTTCTTCGTCGTCGGGGAGACCCTCGCTCGCCACCCGGATCTCGGGCGCCGCACCGTGGCGGAGGGCCACGAGGTCGCCGTGCACGGCTGGCGGCACCGCAACGCGCTGCTGACCCGGCCCGGCCGGGTGACCGGTGAGATCGCCAGGGCCGCGGACCTCGTGGCCGCCGTCACCGGAGCCGAACCGGTCTGGTACCGCCCGCCGTACGGCGTGCTCAGCGCGGAGACCCTGACAGCAGCCCGCCGGCGCGGGCTACGGCCGGTGCTGTGGACGACGTGGGGGAGGGACTGGACCCGCTCGGCCGACCCCGACTCGGTGCTGGCCACGCTGGCCCCCGGCCTTCGCGGTGGAGCCACCGTGCTGCTCCATGACTGCGACCACACCTCGGCCCCCGGCGCCTGGCGCTCCGCCCTCGGTGCGCTGCCGGGGCTCGTGGCCCGATGCCGCGAACTCGGCCTGCGCGTCGGACCGCTGGCCGAGCACGGGGTGTCCTGAGCCGGTCCAAAGCCATTCCCAAGAAGGCTTCCGCAGTCTTTCATTGCGCTTTTCATTGCGGTTTCGTTGGCCTGTATTGACGGGCGTTCACCTTGCCGGGCGGCGAAGGTGTCAGTATGCATTTGCCCTGGTCGTCGCAACCGACCGCTCGTCCGAGAGTCAAATCATGGTCGATATCCAGCCGATGTAACGATTGTCCGCCCCACAATTGTTTACGTCGTCCCTCCACGGAAATCGTGAACCCGTGTCATCGGCAGAGGGCGTCATATACAAGGCGCGCCGGGAGAATTTCCCCGTCGCCTCACGGCTGTTGCCGCGCGGATACCGCCGCCACCTCATGGCGATCTACGGTTTCGCGCGGTTCATCGACGACGTCGGAGACGAGGCCCCGCCCGCGGATCGCCCGCGTCTGCTGGACATCGTGGAGGACGACCTGGGCCGCCTGTACGCGGGACGCATGCCGAGGGTGCCGGCGGTCGGCGCGCTGGAGAGCGCCGTCATCGCGCATGAGATCCCGCTGGAGCCGTTCCGCCGGCTCGTGCGGGCCGGGCGGCGCGACCAGGCCGTCACCCGGTACGAGAGCTTCGAGGACCTGCTCGCCTACTGCGAGCTGTCCGCGAACCCGGTCGGGCACATCGTGCTGCACGTCTTCGGCGTCGCCGACGCGCGGCGGTGCGCCCTGTCGGACCAGGTCTGCTCGGCGCTGCAGGTGGTCGAGCACTGCCAGGACGTCGGCGAGGACTACGCCCGGGGTCGCGTCTACCTGCCGGGCGCGGACCTGCGCCGGTTCGGCTGCACCGACGACGACTTCCCCCGCACGACGACCCCTGACCGGCTGCGCCGCGTCGTCGCCCTGCAGACGACGCGGGCCACCGGGCTCCTGGACGCCGGGACCTCCCTCGTCACGACGCTGAGGGGACCCGCGCGCGTCGCGGTGGCGGGCTACATCGCGGGCGGCCGGGCCACGATCAACGCGCTCCGGGCCGCGGACCACGACGTCCTCGGCCAGGCGGTCCGCCCCCGGCGGTCACGGCTGCTGACCACGTGGCTGCGCGTCCTCGCGACAGGAAGGTGAGCCGGTGAGCGCATCCGAGGCCTATCGACACTGTGAGCAGATCGTCCGCACGCAGGCGCGGAACTTCTCCTACGGCATCCGCCTGCTGCCGGGGGCCAAGCGCCGCGCGCTGAGCGCCGTGTACGCCTTCTCCCGCCGGATCGACGACATCGGGGACGGGGACGGGCCCGCCGACAAGCGCCTGGAGCGCCTCGAGGAGGAGCGCGCCGCGCTGCACCGCCCGGTGGCCGACCCGGGGGACCACGTGCTCGTCGCCCTCAAGGACGCGGCCCGCCGTCTTCCCATCCCCCTCACTGCGTTCGACGAGCTCATCGACGGATGCATCGCCGACGTGCGCGGCGCGACGTACATCCGGGTCGAGGACGTGGTGGCCTACTGCCGCAGCGTCGCCGGGTCGGTGGGGCGACTCTCCCTCGGCGTCTTCGGCACCGACGACGTCGACGCGGCCGCGCCGCTGGCGGACGCCCTCGGCATCGCCTTGCAGCTCACCAACATCCTGCGGGACGTCCGCGAGGACCGGCTGATCGGACGCATCTACCTGCCGGCCGAGGACCTCCTCCGCTTCGGCTGCACGCTGGACGTCGACGCCGACGGCGTGTTCACGGATCCGCCGGAGCGGCTCGCCGCGCTGATCCGGTTCGAGGCCGACCGGGCCCGCGGCTGGTACGTCCGGGGCCTGCGGCTGCTGCCCCTGCTGGACCGGCGCAGCGCGGCCTGCACCGCGGCGATGGCCGGCATCTACCAGTCCCTGCTCGAGCGGATCGCCACCGACCCGATGGCCGCGCTCGCCGCCCGCTCGGCCCTGCCGACCTGGGAGAAGGCCATGGTCGCGGCGCGCGCCCTCGTCGGGGCCGGCCGGTGACCGCGTCGAACCCCGGTGCGCCGGTCGCGGTGGTGGACGAGGCCGGTTCTGACGGGCCGGTGACCGAGGCGGACCCTGGCCGGCCCAGGACCGGGCGGAGTTCCGGCGTCGGCGCGCCGGTCGCGGTGGTGGGGGGCGGTCTGGCGGGCATCGCCGCCGCGCTCGCGCTGGGCGAGGCCGGTCTTCCGGTGACCCTGTACGAGGCGCGCCCCCGGCTGGGCGGCGCCACGCACTCTTTCGCGCGGGACGGGCTGGTCGTGGACAACGGCCAGCACGTGTTCCTGCGCTGCTGCACCGCCTACCGGGGCCTCCTCAAACGGATCGGCGGCACGGCGCGCGTCCGCCTCCAGGACCGCTTCGACCTGCGGGTGCTCACGCCGGCCGGGCGGTCCGGGCGGCTGCGCCGTGCGGCGCTGCCGGGGCCGCTGCACCTGATGCCGGCCCTGGCGTCGTACGGCCTGCTCCGGCCCGCCGACCGGCTGCGGGCCGTACAGTGTGCGCTCGCCCTGCGCGGGCTGGACCCGGCCGACCCGGGGCTGGACCGGATCGCCCTGGGGGAGTGGCTGGCCGCCCACGGGCAGGGCGCGGCCGCGCGGCGCGCGCTGTGGGAGCTGTTCGCGGTCGCCGCCCTGAACATCGGCGTCGAGGACGCGGCCCTCGGCCCGGCGGCCATGGTGTTCCGGACCGCGCTGCTGGGCCGGGCCGACGCCGCCGACATCGGGGTCCCGGCCGTGCCCCTCCGCGACCTGCACGGCACCGCCGCACAGGCGGCGATCGAGCGGCAGGGCGGGTCCGTACGGCTCGCGGCCAAGGTCACGGCCATCGAGCCGGGACCGGTGATCGTGGTGGACGGCGAACGGATCGACGCGTCCGCGGTCGTCCTCGCGACCCCGCACCGGCAGGCCGCGCACCTGGCGCCGTGGGACGCCGCGCCCGACCGGAACCGCTGGGCCGGGCTCGGCGAGAGCCCGATCGTCAACGTGCACCTCCACTACGACCGCCCGGTCACCGGCCTGCCGTTCGCCGCCGTCGTCGACTCGCCCGTGCAGTGGGTCTTCGACCGCACCCGGGCCGCCGGCGTCCGCGCCGGTCAGTACCTCGCCGTCTCGGTGTCGGCGGCGGACCGCTGGATCGACGAGCCGACCGCCAAGCTCCGCGCGGAGTTCGTCCCGGCGATGGAGCAGCTGTTCCCCGACACACGGCGGGCACGGCTCGCCGACTTCTTCGTCACGCGAGAACGCCGCGCCACCTTCCGCCAGGCGCCCGGCAGCGGGGCGCTCCGTCCCGCCGCCACCACTCGGTGGCCGGGGCTGTACCTCGCCGGCTCGTGGACCGACACGGGCTGGCCCGACACGATGGAGGGAGCCGTGCGCAGCGGACTCACCGCGGCCCGTCTGGTCCGGAAGAGGCTGACGGGGGCCGCCTCATGACGGCGACCGCCCCGCCGTCGGTCGCCGGCGCGCGCCCGCTCGTCGAACCGGTGCTGCGCGCGGCCGTCGCGCGGCTCGATCCACTGACGGCCCAGGTCGCGGGCTACCACCTGGGCTGGAGCGACGCGTACGGCCGGCCCGCGACACCGGGCGGCAAGGTGCTGCGGCCCGCGCTGGCCATCCTGTCGGCCCGGGCGGCGAGCGCGGACGTCGACGCGTGCCTGCCGGCCGCCGCGGCGGTGGAGCTCGTACACGCGTTCTCCCTGCTCCACGACGACATCATGGACGGGGACCGGACCCGCAGGCACCGGCCCGCCGCCTGGACCGTCTTCGGCCGGTCGGCCGCCATGCTCGCCGGCGACGCGCTGCTCGTCCTGGCAGGGGAGCTCCTCCTCGAACAGGGAACCCGGGGCGGGGTGTGGGCGGCGCGCGGCCTCGCCGCCGCGACCCAGCGGCTGATCGCAGGGCAGGCGTCGGACCTGGAGTTCGAGGGGCGCGATGACGTGAGCCTGGAGGAGTGCCGGCGGATGTCGGCGGACAAGACCGGCTCGCTGCTGGCCTGCTCCTGCTCGATCGGCGCGATGGTCGCCGAGGGGCCCGCCCACCTCGTGGCGGCGCTGGCGGCGTTCGGCGCGCAGGCGGGCCTGGCGTTCCAGCTCGCCGACGACCTGCTCGGCATCTGGGGGAGCCCGGAGGCCACCGGCAAACCGGTCCTGGCCGACCTGCGGGCCCGCAAGAAGAGCCTCCCGGTCGTCGCCGCCATCACCAGCGGCACGACGGCGGGCGAGCGTCTCGCCAAGCTGCTGGCCCACCCGGACCCGCTGTCCGAGACCGAGCTGGGCGAGGCCGCCCGGCTGGTCGAGGAGGCGGGCGGCCGGGCGTGGGCCGAGGCCGAGGCCGAGCACCGGCTCGACGCGGCCGAGCGCCAGCTGGCGACCCTTGACCTGCCCCGGGGCGTCCGCGCGGAGTTCGGGCAGATCATCCGTTTCATCGCATCCCGGGATCACTAGTGACCACAGAGCCCCGCCCGGTCGCCACCGGCGCCGACGTCGCCCTCAAGGCGGCCTGCGACCACCTCCTCGGCCTGCAGTCCGCCGAAGGGTGGTGGAAGGCCGAGCTGCAGACCAACGTGACGATGGACGCCGAGGACCTGCTGCTCCGGGAGTTCCTCGGCGTCCGTACGCCGGAGGACACCGCCGAGGCCGCCCGCTGGATCCGCTCCGAGCAGCGCGAGGACGGGTCCTGGGCGAACTTCCACGACGGACCCGGCGACCTGTCCACCACGATCGAGGCGTACGCGGCGCTGCGCCTGGCGGGGGACCCCGCCGACGCGCGGCACATGCGTTCCGCCGCCGCCTTCGTGCGGCGGAACGGCGGGATCGAGGGCAGCCGGGTCTTCACCCGGATCTGGCTGGCGCTGTTCGGACAGTGGCCGTGGACCGACCTGCCCGTGATGCCGCCGGAGCTGGTCTTCCTGCCGCCGTGGTTCCCGTTCAACGTCTACGACTGGGCGTGCTGGGCCCGGCAGACGATCGTGCCGCTGACGATCGTGAGCGCGCGGCGGCCCGTCCGGCCCCTGCCGTTCGACCTGGACGAGCTGCGCACCGGCCGCATGCCGCGCCGCCGGCCGCGCCTCGGCTGGGACGGCTTCTTCGGGGCCCTCGACCGGGCGCTGCACCGCTACGAGCGCCGGCCCGTTCCGGGCCTGCGGCGCGCGGCCCTGCGCCGCGCCGCCGAGTGGATCGTCGCCCGGCAGGAGCCGGACGGCTCCTGGGGCGGCATCCAGCCGCCGTGGGTGTACTCGCTGATCGCCCTCCATCTGTCCGGCTACGGCCTCGACCATCCCGTGATGCGCCGGGGCCTGGCCGGGCTCGACCGGTTCACGATCCGCGACGAGCGGGGCCGCCGCCTGGAGGCCTGCCAGTCGCCGGTGTGGGACACCGCGCTCGCCGTGAACGCCCTGCGCGACGCAGACCTGCCGGCCGACCACCCCGCCCTCGTACGGGCCGCCGGGTGGCTGCTCGACGAGGAGGTCAAGGGCCCCGGCGACTGGACCGTACGGCGGCCGTCGCTGCCGCCGGGCGGCTGGGCGTTCGAGTTCGACAACGACGGCTACCCGGACACCGACGACACCGCCGAGGTCATCCTCGCCCTGCGAAGGGTCGCGGGCCCGGACGCGCGGCCGGCCATCGACCGGGGGCTGCGCTGGATGGCGGGCATGGCCTCGCGCGACGGCGGGTTCGCCGCGTTCGACGCCGACAACACCCGCGAGCTGTGCACCCGCCTGCCGTTCTGTGACTTCGGCGCGGTGATCGACCCGCCCACCGCCGACGTCACCGCGCACGTCGTCGAGGCGCTGGCGCACGAGTGCCCACCCGGGTCGGACGACGTCCTGCGCCGCGCCGTTGTGTGGCTGCTCAGGGCCCAGGAGCCGGACGGCTCGTGGTTCGGCCGCTGGGGCGCCAACCACGTCTACGGCACCGGCGCCGTGCTCCCCGCGCTCGTCGCCGCCGGTGTGCGCCCGCACCGGCCGTGCGTCCGGCGGGCCGTCGCCTGGCTCGAACGCCACCAGAACGACGACGGCGGATGGGGCGAGGACCTGCGGTCGTACCGCGATCCCGACTGGATCGGGCGCGGTCACTCGACGCCCTCCCAGACGGCCTGGGCGCTCATCGGGCTGCTCGCCGCCGGCGAGCGCTCGGCGGCGGTCGACCGGGGCGTGGAATGGCTGGTCGGCGCCCAGCGCGCGGACGGCACCTGGGACGAGCCGTACTTCACCGGCACCGGCTTCCCCGGCGACTTCTACATCAACTACCACCTCTACCGGCTGGTCTTCCCGATCAGCGCCCTCGGCCGCTATCTCGGTTCGGAGATCCCGTGACCGGGCTCGTCATCTGCACCGCCCTGCGGATCGAGGCCCGGGCCGTCCGCCGCGGGCTGCCGCCGTCCGCCCGGAACGTCCGCGTCGTCCGGACCGGCCTCGGGCTGCGGCGCGCCGCCCGCACCGCGGGACGCCTGCCGGAGTACGACGCGCTCGCCGTGACGGGCTTCGGCGGCGCGCTCGACGTCGGACTGCGCCCCGGCGACGTGCTCGTGGCGACGGAGGTGCGCTTCGGCGAGCGGGTCTTCCCCTGCTCCTCGGCGGCGCGGATCGCCGAGGAGCTGGCGCTCGCCGGCCTGCACACGCGGACCGGACCGCTGTTCACCTCACCGCGGCTGGTCACGGGCGTGGAGCGGGTGCGGCTCGCCGCCGCCGGCGTACGCGCCGTCGACATGGAGACCGGGCCGCTCGCCGAGGTCGCGACCGGCACGCCGTTCGCCGCCGTACGCGTCATCGTCGACACGCCGGCCGTCCCGCTGCTGCGGGTCGGCACGGTCCGCCGCGTCCTGCTCGCCCGGAGCAGGCTGCGCCGCGTCGCCCCGGTTCTCGTCGAGTGGGCGCGCGTCGCCGGTCCACGCCCCGGGACCCGGGCCCAGGATCAACGGCGCAAGAGAGCCGGGTCCACTCCTCCGGAGGTCGAGCCATGACGATGCCGCTTCGCCAGAGCCTGCGCATCGGCGCCTACATCCTGGGCCGGAAGCTGCGGCGCGTCCGGAGGTTCCCGCTGCTGGTGGAGCTGGAACCGCTGTTCGCCTGCAACCTGGCGTGCGCCGGCTGCGGGAAGATCCAGCAACCCGCGAACGTCCTGCGGCAGCGCATGCCGGTCGAGCAGGCGGTGGCCGCGGTCGAGGAGTGCGGCGCGCCCATGGTCTCGATCGCGGGCGGCGAACCGCTCATGCACCCGCAGATCGGGCGGATGGTCCGCGAACTCGTCGCGCGCAAGAAGTACGTCTTCCTGTGCACCAACGCACTGCTCATCCCGAAGAAGATCGACCAGTTCGAGCCCTCGCCGTACTTCGCCTGGACCGTGCACATCGATGGCCTGCGCGAACGCCACGACGCCTCGGTGTGCAAGCAGGGCGTCTTCGACGAGGCCGTCGCCGCCGTCCGCGAGTGCCAGCGGCGCGGGTTCCGGGTCACCACCAACACGACCGTCTTCAGCACCGACAGCCCGAAGACGGTCGTCGACGTGCTGAACTACCTGAACGACGACCTGGCCGTCGACCAGATGATGGTCTCCCCGGCGTACGCCTACGACAAGGCGCCGGACCAGGAGCACTTCCTCGGCGTCGAGGAGACCCGGCGGCTCTTCAGAGAGGTGTTCGCGGGCGGCAGTCGGCGGCGGTGGAGGTTCAACCACTCACCGCTGTTCCTCGACTTCCTCGAGGGCCGGATCGACTTTCCCTGTACGGCGTGGGCGATCCCGTCGTACTCGCTGTTCGGCTGGCAGCGGCCCTGCTACCTGATGGCCGACGGGTACGCCCGGACGTACCGGGAACTCGTCGAGGAGACCGACTGGGACGCCTACGGCCGCGGGCGCGACCCCCGCTGCGCCAACTGCATGGCGCACTGCGGCTACGAGCCCACGGCCGTGTTCGCCACGCTCGCCTCGCTGAAGGAGACCCTGCGCGCCATACGGAACGGCTGAGCCGTCACCGGGTACGGGCCTGGGCCGGCGCGCCGACCCTAGAGCGGGTTTCGCAGGGAAACGCGTCTCTCAGATGCCCACCACCGCGAGGTGGCGGGAAGGACGGTGACGTCGCCAGGCGACGGCAAGGAAGGCGATCAGTCCGACGACGGGCAGGGCGCAAAGGGTCCAGCTCAGTGCCAGCGGCGGGCCGGGCTGGTCGAGGACGGCGATGCCGTCGAGGGTGCCCGTTCCCTGGCCCTTGGGACCGTCGATGGTGAAGGTGAAGCTCCACGGGCCGGCCGTGGACAGCGACCGAACGTCCAGGCCCCAGACGTCCCGTTTGCGCGGATGGCGGGACAGCGGCCCCCCCATGCGCATTCCCGCCTTCATACCGGGGCCGGTCATGCCGAGGGTGCCGGACTTGCCGGTCAGTCCCCCGTCGGGGGCGAAGGTGAAGTCCAGCGACTGCATGGCGCGCAGCGGCCACTTGGAGAAGCCCACGGTCAGGTGGTACGGGCCGGCCTGCACCTGCTCGGTGTGGACGATCCCGACCGGCGCGTATGCCTGTGCGGACGGGGCCGAGACCAGGATCGCGGCGCCCATGGTGCACAGGGCGAGGAGCAGGGCGCGGGCGCGGCGCTTCACCGGCCGGCGCATCGTGCGGGCCGGTGACGCTAGGGGCGTTCGGAGGTGCATCGGGTCAGCGGCCTTCCTGGTCGGTGGCGGGGGCGTTGAGGTGCAGCAGAACGGCGAAGCGGGCGGCGAGGTGGCCGGCCAGGGCACCGAACGCCAGCCCGAGGAGCGCGTCGGTCAGGACCGCGGTCGCGGATGTGGTGGACGGGCCCATCGGCCCTGCGCCCGCCCCTCCGTGGAGCATCGACGTCTGCATGAGCATGGAGGAGCTCAGCACCAGGCCGCCGACGGCGCCGGTGAGCTGGGGCAGCCAGCGCCCCGACCAGCCCCGCCTACGCCCCAGCCGGAGCAGCGCCTCGATCACCAGGGCCGCGGCGAGCATGAACATCGGTATGCCGGAAGGGAGTTCAGGGGGCATGTGCCGGAGGTTGTCCCGCAGGGGCAGCCCGACGTGGGCCGCGTAGGCCTTCGTGGCCCACGGCGAGAACCACCAGAGAAAGACCTGCATGACGCCGAGGACGGCAGCGATGGACAGGGCCACCCCCCGGCGGCGCAGGGTGATCGCTCCCATGAGAACGAAGCAGACGGCGAAGAGGACGGTGCCCGCGAGCCGGGGGTCGACGGCCGGGGACACTCCGTTGAAGGCGTTGGTGGTGATGGGGGTGAACGTGATCAGCACGGGGATGCTGACGACGAGCCCGATCCGGCCCCAGCGCCGTGCGCGGGCGGAGGCGAAGATGATGACGCTGCCGACCATGGTCAGGCTGATGGAGATGAACAGGGCGACGTGCGGCGGGGAGTTCAGCACCGCGTCGAAGCCGTACAGGGAGTGCCACCACAGGTCCATCAGGCCGTACAGCAGGAACAGCGCGGCGCCGGTTCCGGAGACGAGGTACCCCAGGGGCGCGGTGAACGTGCCGCAGAGAACCCGGACCGGACTGCCGCCGACGGTGGGGTCGGCGGGACGTCCGGCTCGCCCGGCGAAGGTGGCGCGCAGCACCATCACCAGGCTGGCGATACCGGCGATGGCACTGCCGGAGTACAGCATCAGGTGGGAGAGGGTGAAGAAGGTGTCCGGGCCGACGTCGACGTGCCACTGCACGTCCCAGCTGATGCCGACCAGCGACATCAGGGTGCCGGCCAGCACGGTGTACGCGCCGGCCGCGCCGGCCGGCTGGGGTCGCGGCGGGCGGTCGGGCGGGGACGGTCGGCCTGGGCCGGTCAGCGTGGGCGCGGGGACGGGGTCCATCGGGCATACCTTTCTGCGTGGATGTACCGGGCCGGCGCGGAAGGGCGCGGCGCGATCAGCGGGAGACGGTGAGCGGGAAGACGAGCCGGTCGTGGCGGCCGTTGCCGTCGACGGCGACCAGGAACTCCCAGCGGCCGGGCATCATCAGCGGGAGGCCGGCTACGTGGTAGTGGTCGTCCGGGGCCCGTACGGCGGTGAAGTCGGGTACCGCGTGGCCCGCGGTGGGCAGCACCGCGGAGACCGTGACGACCGGTGATGGCCCGCTGGTCACGGCACCGTGGCGCGGTACGAGCCGGACATCGACCGCGGTGGTGCCGGTGACGGGCGCGGAAACCGTCAGGATCACCACAGCTTGGGCGGTGCCGCCAGTGAGCGTCGCCGCGCCTTGCGGGGTGTCGTCGGACGCGGACCGTGCCGTGGCCGACCACGGCGCGCACAGGGAATGGAGCGCCAGCGCGGTGAGCAGGGCTGCTGCCAGGACCACCGCGGCTACCAGGAGCCGCCGACCGGACGGCGACGTATGCCCGATCATGAGCCCTCCTTCGTCGGAGGAGTGATCCAGGCGCGCGTGTTCTTGATTCGTTCGCTCATGGGGTCTTTTCCGACGTGCCGGTGACGTACAGCAGGTAGGGGACGGTCAGGACCGTGTTGTCGCGCTCGGCCTGGATCCAGATCCGGTAATGGCCGGCGGTCGGGAAGGTGTAGACGAAGGAGACGTCGGGGCCGTAGGCGGCGACGGTCTCGTCGGCGGTGCTGTCGCCGTTGACGGAGGTCAGACCGCTCATCGAGTTCATGTCCGAGGACGAGGACGATGCCGACGACGGGCCCGTCTCCATTCCCTTCATCCCCTCCATGCCCGCCGTCCCCTCCATGCCGTGCATGTCGTGGGTGCCGCCCGACACCGTGCCCATGGAGTGGGAGTGGGCCCACACCTGGGCACCCTGCGTCGCCGTCCCCACCGCTGCCGCGGGCGAGACCGGGCCGACGACGATCAGGTGTCCGAGCATGCCGAGCCAGGGCTGCAGCGTTGCCGTGTCCCCGACGCGGGCGGTGAGGACGGCGGCCTTGCCCGCCACCGGCGAGGACGCGGTCAGCCGTACCCGGACGCCGGCCACGGTCCGCGAACCGGCCCCCGCGTGCGTCGGAGCGTCACCGGACGTGGTCCGCGCGGCGGCGCCGGAGTCGGACACCGCGTCGATGCCGGTGGCGGAGCGGAGCTGCTGGATGCCGCCACCCCGGCGTTCGAACTCGGCGGAGAGCGCGTAATGGCCGGCCTCGGGCAGGGACAACGGGACCTCGAATTCGCCGGCACTGGTCCTTATGGGGTGCAGGTGCCACAGCTGTCCCGAGGGTCCGATGACCAGCAGGTGCAGCAACGCCCCGTCGTGTGCGACGACGTCGTCCACGGGCAGGCCGGTGGACGCGTCGGACAGGGTCAGGCGCAGATCGTCGACCTTGCCCGCACGGACCGTTGAAGACCACAGCAGCAGCGTGGCCGGCGGGCGCGAGTAGTCGCTGGTCTGCTGCCCGACGTAGGCGTAGGGATCGCGGACGCCGTCGACGGTGGCGTCGACCTGGCCGCCCTGGGACGGCGGCAGCGGCAGCCGGGACGACAGCAGCGCGCCGGTGACCGCCACGGCCAGGCAGGCGACCAGCCCGCCGGCCGGCACCAGCGTCCACCAGCCGCGGCGCACGCGTACGGCGACCAGGACGGTGACGAGGAGAAGGACCCCGGCGCCGCTGAATCCCACGTAGACCGCGGTCTCCGCCGGCGAGGTGGTCTGCTTCGACACGACGAAGGGAATCGTCGCGGTCCTCGTCCCGTCGCTGAGCGACAGCTCCCACGGGCCGACCTGCGTGACGTCCAGCACGCCGGAGTAGGACCCCGGCCGGCTCCCCAGTGTGACCACGGCGGTGTCGACGTCCGTGCCCGACGCCGAGGCGGCGGACGCGGACGTGGAGACCCCGGTGGGTGTCACCGCCAGCGTGAGGCGGCCGGCGGACGTGCCCGTGTGGGTGATCACGTCCACGTGCAGGGGTCCGGGCACACCGGTGACCCGGCGCAGGATGACGGTCAGCTCCCGGTCGCCGAGCGTCTGGGCGACCTGCATGTCGCCGCCGGCGGTGGAGTCCGCGACGGCGAGGGGGCTCATGGCGAACAGCAGGGCCATGGCGCTCAGCAGGACGGCGAGTGCGGCGCCGAGGCGGTGCCGGGGGGAATGAGCCGTACGCGAAGGCGTGTCGTGTGCCGTCGTACGAGCGGCGGTCTCGTTCATCGTGCGGGCAGCCTAGTACCTAACCGCTAGCTAATGGATAGCGGTTAGCCAAAAGGAGACCCTGCGCGCCGTACAAACGGCTGATCGCTCTCTCCTCCGCGGTCTGGCACTCCTGGACCGCTGGACGATCACGGAGCGGCGGGAGACGATGACTCCACCGAGATCCGGCTATCGGGCGCGACCGAGACGAGCGGTCGCCGAAGGCCGTAGGGAGATACGCGATGGCAGGCGGCGACGGGCGGAACGACGAACGGATCTCTCGCCCTGATCTCGGGGCCGCGGACCCGGCATCCAGGCCACGTGACAAGTCGGAACAGGCCTCGGAACGCCGTCGGCGGGGCAGCGAAGGTGGGGAGTCCGAGCCCTTGCCCGGCGTCGAGGATTCCGGGGAAGAGCTGAGAGTCGGCGATCGCGCGGTCGAGGACTGGTCTGCGCGACACGGGCCGTCACGCCGTTTCTGGCGTAAGTCGATCAGTATCGGGATCGGCCTCACCGTCGCCGGTATCGCGGCCGTGGCGGCGCTCCGGGTGGCGAAGGGGTACTTCAGCGAGCCGGGACACGCCGCCGCGCTGTGGACCTGGGCCGAGCGCATCAGCTGGATCGTGGCCATCATCGGTGTGAGCCTCGCAGGACTGGTCTCATGGTTCGCATCGTTGGTGCGCGGGCGCGACAGGCGGGGCGTGCGCAGGTCGCTGCGGCGCGAGCAGGTGATGCTGAAGAAGATCCAGGTCCGCGCGGTGGAGATCTCCGGCCACGCGCACACCGGTCACTACATCTCGCCGACCTTCATGATCCTCGGGCCGGCGAAACGCGGGAACAAGCATCGGCAGAGTTACCGGAGCGTGCCCCGGCAGCGTTTTGACAGTGGAGGCATCAGGGAGCTTTATGAGTATGCCGGTGAGGAGCTGGTGCTGCTCGGGAACGCCGGTATGGGCAAGTCGACGCAGCTGGCCGAACTCGCCCGCGTGCTGGTGACGGAAGCGCTCGATGAGCTCACCAAGAGGTCGGGTGAAGGTCAGGGATTAGCGCCCATTCCGCTGCTCGTCGGTCTCGCCACCTATCGGGGGCAGGAGTTTGAGGACTGGCTGGTCGCGGAGACCCATCGATCCTACGACGGGGTCCCGAAAACGTTGATCCGGGCCTGGCTGGACGATGACCGCGTGCTGCCGATCCTGGACGGACTCGACACCGTTCCCCAACAACATCGACGCGAGTGCGCCAAACAGATCAACCGCTACCGGCGACGTTGCACGGGAATCGTCGTGAGCTGCCGGGACCGCGACCACCAGTTGGCCCATACCATCGGTGCCGCCATCTATGCCGAGCTCGCTCCGCCGAGCCGGCCAGAAGTGCAACGATATTTACAGGCATGCGGAGGCTCCGGCGCGCTGTCCGACGTCCGGGCCGCGCTTGCCTCGGACAGCGGCCTGTGGGGGCTCCTGCAGTCGCCGTTGATGCTCAATGTGATCCACCACACTTATATGGATCGACCGGCGTCGGAGCTGCATCAGCCAGGAAGCCCAGAGCTGCGCCGGAGCCGGATTTTCGACGCCTACATCGGTCGCATGCTCGAACGGCCGAGCCGGTACTCGGCAGCGGCGACCGTGAGGTGGCTGTCCTGGTTGGCCCGCATGCTCGACAAGCACGGAGAGGAGGTCTTCTATCTCGATCGGTTGAGCGAGTCCTGGGTGCACAAGGAAGACCTGAAATTCACCAGATCCCTGCCGAGAACCGTATATGTAAACGGGGTCGTTCTGCTCGCGCTGGGCTGGTTGGCGCTGGCCAGGTTCGTCGGTGGAGGCCATTTCAATTTCGTGTCTGCCATCCCGTATGTCATCGCCGTACTCGGCATATCGGTTTTCACCTTGGTGGTGTCGCGTGGTCCTGCCCGCCCCTGGGATTCTGGGAAGCTTGGCGTCATGGCCGTGCCTGCCCTCAGCGTGAGTGCAGCGTCCTATTCTGGAACTTCACACGTTCTTGTCGGGATCGTTTTTATTTGGGCGGTCATCACTTCTCTTTCGCAGCTTACGCTTGCCGGATTGGATCCTGTCGAGCAGCTGCGCTGGTCTTGGAAGATTCGGCTCCGGGCCGGAATTCCCGGGAGGTCGGCGGGAAAATATCATGCGTTCTTCGAGATGATCGGGGGCATACTGATCGGGATCTGTATGGCGTCCGCGTTCAGACTCTTCGGCATCGGCCCCATCTCCGCCACGGTCGTCGTGGAGAGCTGTGTCGTCGTCCTGGTGCTGAGTCTGCTGGAGGGATTCGAGCCGGACCTTCGGAAGACGCGGAGCCGCCCCAATGAAGGGATCCGCCGGTCGGCTCGGTATGCGATGGTTCAGGGCACCGTCTACTTGCTGGCGACCGTCGCGCTGATGGGCCCCCTGTTGACGCTCACGTCCGATGGCGATTTGTACGCCATGCGTATGTGGCTCGTCGCTCTGCTTCTTGGCGGGTTGTTCGGGGCGGCGCAGGCCTACCGCTATGGAGGACTGGCGTGTCTCCACCACTGGGCGATCCGGTCGGTCCTGAGCGCTCGGCGAAGGATCCCCTTGCGGTATGAGCACTTCCTGCGCGATGCGGAACAGCGCATCCTCGTCCGCCGCGTCGGCAGCGGCTTCGCGTTCCCGCACCGGCTGCTCCAGGAGCACCTCGCGGCGAAACGCGAAGAGGACGCCTTCCCGGTCCGGGAAGCGAACTGACCTGCGACGGCACCGACCGACCCGGCCTGGACCTCCAGCCGGCTCGGATCAACGGGACGGCGGGGCCGATGACCTGGTCAGCCGAGCTTCTTGGCCGTGAGCGCCTTCATCATCAGCGGCCACGCGGTGTGCATCTCCGGCTGCCACGTCGACCAGTCGTGGTAGCCCTTCTGGTAGATGTGCGCGGTGACGGGGATGTGCAGCTTGCGGAGCCGGTTCACGAGCGAGACCGTCGTCGCGCCGCAGACGACCTCCTGGAGCTCCACCGGTTCCTTGCCGCCCGTCGGGTCGTTCGGGCCGGGCAGCCCGGTGAGGCCGCTGGCGAGGTAGAGCCCGGTCCCCTTGAGCTTCGCCGCGAGGACGTACGGGTCGTTCGCCTTCCAGTTCTTGTCGTCGATGCCGGGGATGCCCCAGATCCGGAACGGGTCGTACTTCTCGCTCGCCTCGAACATCACGAGGGCGGGCACACCGGTCTGTGTGAGGTGCAGGACGCCGCTGAGCGAGACGGCGTACTTGAACATGCCCGGGTGGCGCGCGGCGTACTTGACCGCTCCGTACCCGCTGGAGGACACGCCCATCGTGGCGCGCCGCGTGCCCGCGCGGTAGTTGCGCTGCATCAGCTGGAGGAGTTCGGAGGTGTGGAAGGTCTCCCACTTGGGCTTGCCGCGCTTGCCGCCGTTCCACCAGTCGGTGAACCAGCCCGCCCACCCGGTGTCGGGCATCACGACCATCACGTCCCACGAGGCGGCGACCTTCGCGATGTCGGTGCTCCGGGTCCACGACACGTACGTGTCCCGGCCTCCGTGGTAGGCGTACACGACCGGCCAGGACTTCCTGGCCGAGCGGGACCAGCCCCGCGGCACCAGGACGCGGACCGGCACCGACGCCCCGAGCGCCGGGGATGAGACCGTGAGGTCGACGGTGCGGGCGTCGATCCAGTGCTCACCGGTGATCTTCGCGCCGTCGTCGGCGGCGACCCTCTTCACGGCCGCGCCGGCCGTTTCGGGCAGGACGCACACCGAGGCGACCACCGTCAGGAGGACGCCGGTGAATCCGCGCGTGAAACCGCCAGCGACCATGCGATGTCCACCGCTCTCCGTACCCGCACGATGAGGCGACCTCACCGAACGTGATCTTCATCCGAGGAGTCATCACCCTTGCGGAATCGCGGGTCGTTCGCTGCGCACGGGACGCACGAAAACGGCGCGGCGATTGGCACCGGCGCACAAAACGCGGAACGGTCAGGGCGCGGTGGTGGCGAGGTGGACGGGGTACTCCCGGGACCGGGCGAGCCGGCGCGCGGGGCAGCGGTGGAACCACCGGGACCACCGGCCGGAGCGGACGGACTGCCCGACGAACAGCGCGTCGCCGTGCCGGGCGATGGTCATCTCCCGCAGGCGCTTCTCGGGCCGGCCGCTGACGACGGCGAACTCCCAGGCACGGCCGGTCGGATCGAGGATCTGGACGGAGTCGAGCCAGGCCTGCATCTCCATGAGGTCCCGGCAGTCACGGCTGATCAGCGCCGCGCCGGGGGCGACGAGTGCCGTCAGCTCACCGAGACTCGGCTGCGGGCGGACGTGCACGCAGAGGATGTCGGCGTCGGCGCGGGCGGCCTCGTCCGCGGCCTGGCAGAGCGCGGCACGGCCGGAGTCCGATCCGTCCACGCCGACGACGAACAGGGGCCGGTGCCGTGCGTCCCGGGCGGCGTCGTCGGAGCCCGGGGTGAATGATTCGTCCATGATGGCCTGCTCCTCACTCGGACTCCATAGTACGCTATATAGATGACCGATCGGGGTGATACAGCGACCAGAAGTGACGAATCGGCCGACCTTTTCGACGACTTCGTCGATGCGGTGCTGGACTTGCTGCGCGCGGCGCGGCGTACGGGCGGCGCCGCGAACAACGTTCCGGGCGACGCCATCTCCGTGCCGCAGCTCGTGGTCCTGGGGGCGGTCAGCGTCGTGGGGGACCGCGGGGTGTCGGCGGTCGCGGAGCAGGCCGGGCTCGCTCAGCCGACGGTCACCCGTGCCCTGACGGCCCTGGAGCGCCGGGGAATGGTCGCGCGGACCCCGCACGCCCGCGACGGCCGGAGCATGTGCCTCACTCTGACCGCCGCGGGGCGGGCCGTGCTGGAAGAGAAGCGACGGGACCTCGTCGGCCGCTTCGCCGAGATCTGGGAGTCCCTCGCCGCCGACGAACGCGAACACGCCGTGTCCCTCGTCCGTCGGCTGTCAGCCGTCACCGACCGGCTCGTCTGAACCCGATCACCGACCGGCTCGTCTGAAGCCGGTTCCCGGCCGTCCTGCCGTCAGCGGGCCGAGCCGGCGCCGGCGAGGATGAGGCTGCCCTGAGGGAAGGGGATGTCGATCCCCTCATTGCGGTACCTGCGGTGCAGCCGCTTGATGAACTCGTGGACGACCAGGTACTGGTCGGTGAACTCCCGGGTCCGGAGGTTGACCGAGAACCCGATGCTCGACTCGCCCATCGTGTTGAACCGGACGGAGGGCTCGTAGTCCGTCACTCCGCCGTCCACGGTGGCCATCACCTCCTGGGCGACGTCGAGGGTGACCTTCTCGACGTGCTCCAAGTCGCTGTGGTAGCCGATGACCACCTTCACGGAAATCGACATGTCCTGCGCCGGCCGGTGGTAATTCGTCACGATCGCGTCGGCGAACCGTGAGTTCGGGACCACGACCAGGTTGTCGGGCAGCTGGCGGATCGTCGTGTTCCGCCAGTTGATGTCGATGATGTAGCCCTCCTGGCCGCTGTCCAGTCGTACGAAGTCGCCGGGCTGGACCTTCCTCGACGCCAGGATGTGCACTCCGGCGAAGAGGTTGGCGAGCGTGTCCTGCAGGGCCAGCGCGACCGCCAGGCCGCCGACGCCCAGTGCGGTCAGCAGCGGGGTGATGGAGATCCCGAGGCTCTGCAGGAGGATGAGGCCGCCGATCCCGACGACCACGACCCGGACGATGTTGACGAAGATCGTCGCCGACTGCGCGACGCCCGACCTGGCCAGCGCGATCGAGGAGACGACGCCGGCGGCGAACCGCGCGATCGCGATGGAGATCGTCAGGATGAGGACGGCCACCAGGACGCGGCCCGTCGTCGTCCGGATGCCCGGTTTGAGGTGCAGGATCAGTACCGAGACCCACAGGCCGAGGACCGCGCAGGGCACCACCGCGAGGTCGCGCAGCAGCTTGAAGAACAGGTCGTCCCAGGTCCAGCGGGTCTTCCCGGCGCGGTGGGTGAGCCAGCCCAGGAGAGTGCGCAGGCCGAAGCCCGCCGCCACCGCGGCGATGGTCACGGCCACCGCCACGACGAGTCGCTGCCAGTCCAACGGCTCGGTCACCGGCCGCCTCCCGCCGGGAGCCGGTCGTGCGATCTCATGGAAAGGCACCAGCCGGCGGTCGGGTGACCGCCGTACTCTGCCGCCGGCCGAACGCAGCCGGACGTCATCATTCAATTCCTCCTTCTCGGGCGGGCGGCCTGGCCGGAGACCCCGCTTCGCGCGGGCGGCCTGGCCGGGAATCCCCGCGAATGACCCACCGGGTGCGGTGGCATTCGCCGGGCAGGGCGCGTTCGCGTCGGCCTCCCGGTGTCGTGTCCTGGCGAGGACACCGTCAAGATCGGGCAAATGCCGCATCGCGTCGCCGCTGACAAGATCGAGCGTATCCAGCCCGCCGTTGGCGCGGTGGGAACTTGCGGCTTTTCTGGCGAAAAGCCTGGTAGGCGGCTTTTCTGCGGTATGTCGCACTTGCGTGGTCACGCAGCGCTTCTCTCGCCGTCCGGACGGCCGTTGGCCAGGTACGGCCAAGATCGCTACTGACCGGTTGACCTGGTGGGGTTCGCCGTTTTAGATCTTGGTCACCGGTTCGGCCGGGGGCTCGTCCGGTCGGCGGATCCCCCGCCCCGGAGCCCCGACGACCTGCGCCGTGCACCGTAACAACCCAGTGCGTCACCGCCTTCGACCGAAGGCGGTGACGCATCTCGACCGTGGCTGCATCTGCCACTTACCTGAGAGGTACCTGGTTGACTTCTCCCTCAGCCGAAGCAGGGGGATTCAACCCTCGCGGGTTGAGCTTTCTGCTTCACGGCCCGTCACCGACCCGGAACACCGGCAAGGGACGGAGTGCCGCCCATCGGTCTTACACAGACTCCACAGACCTGACATCCCGCCAGCCCGGCGGTAGGCCCGGCGGGCTTGGTTATCGCCCGACGAGCGAAGCTAACGCTACACGTAGTCAGAGACTATATGCGGAGAGTGGCGGAAATCTGCTGAGGTGGATTTCCGGTCCTTGCCCTGCTCCGCAGAATCCGACTCCTCCCTCGCCTGAAGGCCTATCTCGATGAAGTCGATCACGCGCCGCCTCCTGGCCACGGCCACCGCCGCCCCCATCGCGCTCGCCCTGACCGCCCCCGCCGCCCACGCCGACCCCTCCCCGGTCAAGGTCGACTTCACCTCGTGCCCCGACCGGCTGCCGGTCGGGGCCGACCCGGCCCAGTGGTGGTGCAACATCTTCGTCGTCGGCGGCGGATCCATGAAGCTCGGCGGCATCACCCAGCCGCTCACCGAGCACATGACGATCAGCGTGGCCAGCGGCCCCGACCGCGCCGGCAAGCAGGTCCAGATCGTCACCGTCACCGCCAAGCCGATGACCGTGCCCGGCGGGGCGCTCGGCATCCCCGGCACCGAGAACCTGCCCGGCGTCAAGCTGCAGGCCCTGCCGAAGTACGTCGGGAACTTCGGGCTGACCATCGACGACAGCGGCAACCTGCACTCCACCATCGACCTGCGCATCAAGCTGATCAACGCGCTGCTGGGCACCACGTGCTTCATCGGCACGACCAAGACGCCGATCAAGCTGAACACGACGGTGGACCCGACGAGCCTCACCCCGTACGACGGCGACATCATCGGCCTGACCCTGAACGACAACGCCTACAGCGTCCCCGGAGCGAGCGGCTGCGGCCTCCTCACCCCGGTCGTGAACCTCCGCGGCGGCCTGCCGTCGGCCTCCGGCCAGAACACCGCGAGCATGCGGACCTACCTCGCGACCAAGGTGTACACGGACCTGTACCCCGCCCTGCGCAAGAAGGCGCGGTCCAAGCCCGCCAAGAACCGGCTGCCCTTCAACCTGCCGAAGACGATCCTGCGGCACAAGTAGCCGGGCGCGGCCCGCCCCCGGTGGCGGGACCCGCGCCCTCGGAACCGCCCGGGGCGGACTTGCCGGACCAAGTTCGTCCCGGGCATCTGGCGTGGCCGCTCGCGGAGGGCCCGGCGTGGACCAGGCGCAGGTTCAGTTGGTGCTCCATCACAGTGTTCCTTTCTCGGGAGTGAAGGCGAGGACGACGCGGCTGTGCCGCTTGTCCAGGACCGCCCCGTCCGGCAGATCAGCCCAGAAGGGCGACTTTGAAATCGCCCTGGGGTTACGACGACGGTCGAAAACCTTGGGCAGAATGTTCACCTTTATATAAAGTCGTGCACCGCCGAGAGCGAGCGATTCGGCTCAGGGGGGCGCGATATGACTTCGGATTCGGTCCGGTTTTCGGTCGAAGTGCTGGTGTATTACGCACCGCGGTTTGCCGAAGCCGGAGCGGCGCTTTCGCGGGCAGGCACCACGGCACAGCGCCGGCTGGAGGGACTCGGGTCGTTTTGGGGTTCGTCCTGGCCAGATGAAGCCTTCGCCGAATCCTATCGACCGGCCCAGCACTCACTGCTGATCACGGCGCAGCAATGCGCGGGTGACCTGCGGCAGATCGCCGGCCGCATTCACCAGATGGCCCACAATTATGGCGTCACCGAAGCCAACGTCACCGCCGACATCGACCGCATCGGCCAAGCCGCAAGCCAAGAAGCACGGCTCCTGCACGGCACCGGCGGCCTGCCACCTCCGCCCGACGTACCCGAACGCACCCCACCACCTCTCCCACGTACAACTCCGAACCCGACCTCCAACCCGTCACCGAATCCACCAGCCCCAGCCCAGCGACCGAAATCCACCCGAACGGCATCGCCGACGCCGACGCCGACACCGGAGGCATCACCGGACCCGAACGCCTGGAAGAAAAGCGGAGCCACCTCCTTCCTTGGACCGTTCCCCACCGGCAAACCAGAACTGATCGAGCAGGCCGCCGAGGCCTGGCGCGACCTCGCCACCGCGCTGCGCACCGCCTGGATGGACACCCAGCACTATGCGGCCTACGTGCTGGCCGAAAATGAAGGCCATGCCGCCGACGCGTTCGCCGCCCAGGTGCGACAGCTGGTGGACTCCACCAGCGGATCGCTCACACTGACCCTGCAAGGATGCGAGCACACCGAACGCGCCTGCTGGGACCAGGCCCAGGCGATCCGTGACCTGAAGCACCAGTTCGTAGAACTGGCGGCTGAGTTCGCACTCACCTTCGTCATCGGCGAGATCATCTCCGCGATCTTGGCTGCACCCACCCTGGGCGGCAGCGAGGCCGCCGGCCAAGCCGCCGAAGCCGCCGAAGCCGGCGGGATCACCGCCCGCGCCACGGCACTGCTCCGCCAGTTCATCGCGGCGGTCGTGGCCCGCATGAAGGCCGTCGGCACAGCGCTGAAAGACCTCGCACGTGTGCTACCGAAGGCGGAACGAGAGGCCTCCGGACTGGCCAAGTCGACCGAAGCTGCGGGGCGTAGGCTCCTCGGAGACGGCAAGACCCCTATCAAGGAGCTGGATCCGCAAGAGCGAACGGAACTTGCTCAATATCGCGACAATCTGGCACAGGAGAACCCAAGTCTCTACGATTCGCTCCTGAAGGACCCCGATCATCTAAGAAGGGACGGCTCGTACGCAATTGACGATGGTGCTCACGAAGAGGCGAAGACCGCGTTGTCGTTGCGAGAGGATGGCCGGGTCCCCGCCGACTTCCAGCGTCCGCCGGGAAGAGGTCAAGGCGACTTCTATTCGCCCAGCACAGGAAAATATTATGACGTCAAAGAAGTGACTTCATCGAGTAATTTCAGAGTTAATAATTTTGAAAATAAACTAGAGGCGCAATTTGCACTATCCCGAACTCCGATCATTGACACGCGAAACGCCTCGCAAGCTACTATTGATCAGATAAAATCCATGATTGCTCGTCGCGGATGGGGTAATGATGTCATCTGGTACCCCTAACAACGTCCCCAGGCCATCCGCCGAATCGGTCCACGCGTGGCCCTACGACAGAGCGGCCTGTGCGGCACTGAACTCCTATATCGAGCGGCGCGCGGAGGACGAGAACGTGGCCCTGGTGGGTGCACATCTCGACTTTCGTGGCGCAGATCTGCGTGGTCTGGAACTCCATCGTGCGGACTTCACTGAAGCCACCCTCGAGGGCGTCTCTTTTGTCGACTGCATGATAAATCACGCCGACTTCACCGAATCGTCCATCGTCGGAGCGAAGTTTGTTAATGTCGAGATGATAGGCGCTGACCTGTTCCGGGTTTCAGGTGAAGGCGCAAGCTTCGTCGACGCGTGGCTCTCGGGCACCGAAGCCGAGTTCGCCGATCTGCGGTCCGCCGACTTTCGTAATGCCTTCCTTGGCGGGGTGAGCTTCGTGAAGTCCGACCTGACCGGCGCCGACCTGCGGGGCGCGAAGGCGGAGCACACCCTGTTCACCAACTGCAAAATCGCAGATCTGCGGTTGACCGGGCTTTCGGGAACCGTTGTCGGACCGAGCCTGGTCGGGAGTGATACCGAACTCGCTGATGAGCTGCTTCAGAACTGGTTCCACGAGCGAGGAGCGGATATCACAGTCGCGCCAATTCATCCGTCCTGAGATCGAGCGGCATGCCGGCCCGCTGGCCGCCCGATCCGGCACGCCCTACAGGTGGCCTACGGCCATCAGACGGCGGGGACCCTAACCTTCCGGGACAGAACGGCCAGGGGTGTCCGGTCAGGCCGTCGTGACGATGTCGGCGAGGACCCGGGCGGCGTGGAGGGCGTCGGCGTAGGTGACGTAGAGCGGGGCGAAACCGAAGCGGAGGACGTTGGGGGCGCGGAAGTCGCCGATGACCTCACGTTTGATCAGCTCCGTCATCACGGCTTCGGCGGCCTCGTGGCGGAGGGACACCTGGTGGCCGCGCCGCTCGTCGCGTGGCGTCAGCACCTCCACCGTGCCGGGCGGGAGCAGTTCGTCGACGCACTCGATGAAGAAGCCCGTCAGGGACAGGCCCTTGGCACGGACGTCGGCCAAGGCCACGCCGTCCCAGACCTCCAGGGCCGACTCCAGGGCGAGCAGGGACAGGATGTCGGGGGTGCCGCAGCGGGCCCGCTCGACGCCCTCGGCCGGGACGTAGTCCGGGGCCATGGCGAACGGCTCGCGGTGGCCGCCCCAGCCGGAAAGCGGCTGGTCGAACGTCTCCTGCAGGTCCCGGCGTACGTACAGGAACGCCGGCGCGCCCGGCCCGCCGTTGAGGAACTTGTAGGTGCAGCCCACCGCGAGGTCGACGCCGAGCGCGTCGAGCGCGATCGGGAGCACGCCGACGCTGTGGCACAGGTCCCAGACGACGCGCGCGCCGGCCGCGTGCACCAGCTCCGTCACGGCCGCCATGTCGTGCAGACGGCCCGTCCGGTAGTCCACGTGGTTGAGCAGCGCCACGGCGGTGCGCTCGCCCAGCGCCGTCGGCAGTTCGTCGACGTCCACCGCCCGCAGCACCGTGCCGGTGAGCTCGGCGACGGACGACGCGATGTACCCGTCGGTGGGAAAGGTCGCGGCGTCGACGAGGATCTCCCGCCGCCCGGGGGCGAGCCGTACGGCGGCCACGAGGGCCTTGAAGATGTTCACGCTCGTCGAGTCGGCGACGACGACCTGGCCGGGGACGGCCCCGATCAGCGGGGCGATCCGCTCGCCGACCCGCTGGGGTGCCTCCCACCAGCCCTCCGACCACGACCGGATCAGCCGTCCGCCCCACTGCTCGCGGACGACCCTCCCCATCTGGTCGGCGACCCGGCGGGGCGGGGCGCCGAGGGAGTTGCCGTCGAGGTAGACGGTGCCGGGCGGCAGGTCGAACTCGGCGCGAAGGCGCGCCAGGGGATCCGCGGCGTCGAGCTCGGCGGCGCGTACGGTCAGGTCCATCAGCGGCGATCCTCACACATGGGAACGGGCGGTCCACAGCTCCGGGAAGACGTCCCGGCGCGCTCGCTTCTCCAGCCAGGCCACCCCGGCGGAGCCTCCGGTGCCCGGCTTGGTCCCCATCGCCCGGCGGGTGGCCATCAGGTGGTCGTGACGCCAGCCGGTGAACTCCTCGGCGACGTCGGTCAGAGCCTCCCCGAGTCGGACCGCCTCGCCGGCGCCGGTGGCGTAGATCTTTGCCCAGACCTCTTCCACGGCCGGGTGCGGGTTGTACGTCTGGGTGAGGTCCCGCTCGAGCACCTCGTCGGGTACGGAATGGCCACGGCGAGCCAGCAGCGCGAGGGCGGCGTCGTACACGCCCGGCTCGCCGAGCGCCTGGGACAGTTCGGCGTGCTGGGCGGGGACCGACCGGTGCGGCACGAGCATCGACGCGGACTTCTCGCCGAGCAGGAACTCCACGTGCCGGTACGCCGCCGACTGGAACCCCGATCCCTCACCGAGGGCGTCGCGGAACGCGTTGAACTCCCGCGGGGTCATCCGGGCGATCGGCAGCCAGGCGGCGCGCAGCGCCTTCAGGTGCCCGGTGCAGCGGCGCAGCGCGGCGACGCCCTCGCGGACGTCGTCGGCCCGCAGCCGGTCGCGGGCGTGCCTCAGGTCGAAGACCAGCAGCCCGAAGTACAGCTCCATCACCTGGGTGACGACGAGGAACGACATCTCCAAGGGCTCGTCGGTGACGGGCCTCTGGAGCTCGTGCAGGGTGGACGCGTGCACGTAGTCCTCGTACGGCGTGGTGCCGCCGAAGTCGAGCTTCGGTTCGACGGCGGAGTGCAGGGGGCAGCCGGAGGATGCTTCGGTGGTCACCTTTGACCTCCTTCGTCACTTTGTGTACGAAAACCATTCTGCGCGGGTCGATCCCGAGGTCACAGGGGCGATGCGGAAGACCGAAGCGGCAATCTTTTACGATCGTCACTGAATATGGCGATTAGTCTTACGTTCGTGAGAACCGACCTCGACGCCGTCGACTGGGCCCTTCTGGGGGCGCTCCAGGAGGACGCGCGGCTGTCGTACAACGAGCTCGCCCGCAGGGTGCACCTGTCCGCCCCGACGGTCGCGCAGCGGGTGCGCCGCCTGGAGGAGACCGGGGTGATCACCGGCTATCACGCCCAGGTCGATCCGGCGGCGGCCGGGTTCGCCGTCGTCGCCCAGGTCCGGATGAAGTGTTACGGGGCCCGCTGCATCACCGTGCACCCGGAGCTGCTCGACGACCTCCCCGAGGTCCTCGAGGTGTCCCGGCTCACCGGGGACGTGTGCTCCATGGTCCTGATCGCCACCACCTCGGTCGCCGAGCTCGAGCGCATCCTGGTGCGCCTCGCGTCCCACGGCGAGACCAGCTCGGCGATGGTCCTGTCCAGCCCGATCCCGTGGCGACCGCTCACCCCCGCCTGACGGTGATACGGGAACTCGGCGCCCTGCTGAGGGAGGCTCCGCCCCGGGCCGGCCGTACCCGCGTCATCGCGATCGACGGGCGGTCCGGCTCGGGCAAGTCGACCGTGGCCGCCCTGCTCCGGGAGGAGCTGGATGCCCCGGTGGTCGGCCTCGAGGGCCTCTACGGCGGCTGGGACGGCCTGGAGCACGGCGTGGATCTGCTGGTCTCGGAGGTGCTCGAGCCGCTCGCCGCCGGGCGCGCCGCGCGCGTCCCGCACTACGACTGGATCGACCAGGTGTGGGGCGATGCGATCGAGCTGTCGCCGCCGGGGCTGCTCATCGTGGAGGGCGTCGGCGCCGGAGCACGCCGTGCCGCCCGTCACGCGAGCGTGCTGGTGTGGCTGGAGGCGGCGGACCGGACCCGCCGGCGGCGCGCGCTGGACCGCGACGGTGACACGTACCTGCCGCACTGGGAACGCTGGGCGGCGCAGGAGGCCGCGATGCTCGACCGCGAGGCGACCCGCGACCGGGCCGACGCCGTCGTGCGAACCGACGCGACCCCGTCACAGCGTCTGGACCTCGGCGCACTGCGGTTCGAACGCCGGCCGGGAGCGGCCCGATGACGGCGGCGTCTCACCAGTCGTCCGCGCGCTCCTCGACCAGCTTGATCAGGCCGCCGTCGACGAGGTCGTAGCGGTTCATCGTGGTGAGCCGGGGCGAGTACACGTGAACGCTGACCGCCGGGGCGGTCGAGGCGTTGGTGACCGAATGGATGTAGTCCGGCCCGAACTCTCGGAAGTCGCTGGGCCCGAGGTCGCGTTCGACGGCCAGGTCGTGCTCGCGCAGGCTCCCGAGGGCGACGGCGAAGGCCCCGCGGGAACCTCCGTGGTCGTGGAAGCCGGTCGACTGGCCCGGCAGCCAGCTGAGCAGCCAGATCTCGTGATCGTCGTCCTGGTGGAGGCGCTCGTACCAGCGTTCCTCGGTGCTCAGGCGTACGCGGTGGATCCATTCGTCGGGGGCGGTCGCCAACCGCCGGGCGATGTCGGCCAGGCGGGTCCGGGCAGGCGCGGAAGTGCTCGCGGCCATGTACTAATGCTCCTGTTCACTCTGAGGTCGTTGGGTTCACGCGGGTACGGGCGTGGTACACAGCGCGCTCGCCTGCCGTCGCAGGTCGACGGGCAGGTTCAGCCAACGAGGGACCTCGGAGTGCATGGATCGAGCATGGCGGCAATTCCCTAGTAAGTCAATCTGGATGGTCCGGAAGCTTTCGCGTCCTGCCGTTCACTCGCGGCGATCGCGACCGGCCTCTCAGGTGAGTGTCAGAGCCGCTCGATCTTGACCTCGTCGGCGCGGTACCGGGCCCGTAGCGGCTTCTTGTCGAACTTGCCGACCGTCGTCTTGGGGATCTCGGCGACGAACGCCCAGTTCTCCGGGACCTGCCAGCGTGCGACCTTGCCGGCCAGGAACTCGGCGAGTTCGGCCGCGGTCACGGAGCGGCCGTCGCGGGTGACGACGAAGGCGAGCGGGCGCTCGTCCCAGCGCGGGTCCGGGATGCCGATCACCGCGGCCTCGAGGACCGCGGGGTGGGAGACCAGGTGGTTCTCCAGCTCGACGGAGGAGATCCACTCGCCGCCGGACTTGATGACGTCCTTGGCCCGGTCGGTGATCTGGAAGAAGCCCCGGTCGTCGACCGTGCCGATGTCGCCGGTCCGCAGCCAGCCGTCGTGGAACTTCTCCGGCGCGGGATCGCGGTGGTACGAGCCGGTGATCCACGGCCCGCGCACCTCGATCTCGCCGACGGACGTGCCGTCCCAGGGCAGCTCCTCGCCCAGCGCGTCGACGATGCGCATCTCCACGCCTGCCGTGACGCGGCCCGACTTCAGGCGCCAGTCGACGTCCTCCGGGGTGCCCGGCTCCACGCCGGGCGGGGGGAAGGCCATGCCGCCGAGCGGACTGGTCTCGGTCATGCCCCAGCCCTGGATGATCCGCAGGCCGTACCGCTCCTCGAAGGCCTCCAGCAGCGCGCGGGGCGCGGCGGCGCCGCCGGAGGTGCCCGTCCGCAGCGACGACAGGTCGATCTCGTGGGCGGCGCCGTGGTTGAGGATCGCGCTCCAGATCGTCGGCACCGCCGAGGAGACGGTGCTGCGCTCGGCCGCGATGAAGGCGGTCAGGTGCTCGGGCTGGAGGAACGGCCCCGGCATGTGGAGCGTCGCCCCGGACAGGAACGCGGCGTATGGCAGGCCCCAGGCGTTGACGTGGAACATCGGGACGATCGCGAGCACGCGGTCCTTCTCGGTGATGCCCAGCAGCGACGCCGACGTCGCGGCCAGGGCGTGCAGGAAGGTCGAGCGGTGCGAGTAGACGACGCCCTTCGGGTCGCCCGTCGTGCCGCTGGTGTAGCACATCGACGCGGCGGCCCGCTCGTCGAGCTCGGGCCAGTCGAACCCGGGCTCCTCGGCCGCCAGCAGCTCGTGGTACCGCAGCACGCGAGCCCTGCCGAGGGCGGACGCGTCGCCGTGGCCCACGACGATGAACGTCTCCACGGTGGGCAGCCGGTCGGCCACGCGGGCCAGCAGCGGCACGAGGGAGTCGTCGACGATGATGACCCTGTCCTCGGCGTGCTCGACGATGTGCGCGAGCTGGTCGGGGAACAGCCGGATGTTCAGCGTGTGCAGCACCGCGCCCATCCCCGGGACGGCGAAGTACGCCTCGAGGTGCGCCTGATTGTTCCAGCAGAAGGTCGCCACGCGGTCGCCCTCGTCGACGCCCAGCCGGGAGAGGGCGGCGGCGAGCCGTTCGGCGTTCTCGGCGATCTGGCGGTACGACGCCCGGAGCGGCTCGCCGCCGGTCCAGGTCACGCACTCGCTGCCGCCGTACACGCGGGCCCCGTGCCGCAGAATCGCGGAGACGGTTAGGGGGAATTCCTGCATCGTGCTGGCGATCATCGCGGCCCTTCCGACACACATACCGACCGGTCGGTAGCAGAGTAGGAGCGCCACCTCCGACCCGTCAACGATGTCCCGGCGAGGACGTCCTGCGCTGAACGGTGCCTCCCGATGAACCGGCCGCCCACGTCGGACCGGCTGCCCGTGTGGGAGCGGTCGCCCGTGCGGGGCCGGTGGCCGCGGTGGACCGGCCGTCCGTGCGGGACCGGAGGCTGCGGGGACCGGCTGCCGGTGTTCCGTGTCGGACCGGTTGGCCGTGTCTGACCGGTTGGCGGCCGCGTCGAAGCGGTCGCTCGCGTGGGGACCGGCTGCCCATGTGGGACCGGCCCCCGTGTGGGACGGGTGGCTGCGGTGGACCGGCCCCTGCGTCGGACCGGCTCCGCGCCGGACCAGCTGCCCGCGTGGTGCCGGTGTCCGTGTGGGATCGGCCGCCCGCGTGGGATCGGTGGCCGCGTCGGACCGGCCCCCGCCTCGGACGGGCCGCCCGCGTGTCCGCGTGGGGCCGGTGGACCGGCTGCCCGTGTGGGGCCGGTGTCCGTGTGGGATCGGTCGTCCGTGCGGGGGCCGGCCCGTCTGCGTGGGGCCGGTGGACCGGCCGTGCGGTGAACCGGTGGCCGGAGCCGGCGCACCGCGCGGCCGGTCAGGAGCGCTGGGCGAGGACGGCCGCGGGCGCCGCCCGGAGCGCGGCCCGGGCCGGGAGCTCGGTGGCGAGCCAGGCGATCGCCACGACGAGCGCCGCGATCGCCGGCAGGAGCCAGACCGGTCCCGCGGCCCACGGGCGGCCGAGGAAGCCGGTGCCCAGCAGGGCCAGCGGCACCGCCGACAGTGCGATCCCGGCGCCGACGGCGGCGGCGGAGATCAGCGCGGCCTCGCGGCGCACCATCGCGACGATCTGCCGTGGGGTGGCCCCGACGAGCCGGAGCGAGGTGAACTCGTCGCGCCGCTGCGCGGCCGAGGCCGCCAGCCGGTTGGCGACCGCCAGCAGGACGTATCCCAGCAGGACGGCGAGCACCACGACGTTCACCCAGACCTCCGGCGGCGTCTTCGTTCCCCCGACACCGTCGGGGTCCCCGGCCTGCACGCCCGGTTCCCGCGTGGCGAGCGCGGCGAGCGCGCGCCGTACCTCCGGGCCCCGGCCCGGCGCGGCGCGGACGAGCACCCTGTCGGCCAGGCCGGTCGTGGTGTGACCGTCGACCAGGTCGCGCGAGGCGACGACGTCCCCGAAGCCCAGGCTCCGGTCGTATATGGCGACCACCCGTACGGCGGCCGTGGTCCCGTCGCCCAGGATCACGGAGACGTGGTCGCCGACGTGGGCGCCGCGGGCGAAGGCGGTGCTCCTGCTGATCGCGATGGCGGTGCCGGTGAGGTCGCTCAGCGCGCCGTCGCGGAGCCCGAGGTCCAGGACACCCGTCGCGTCGGACCCGGTGACGAGCGTCCGGTACGACGCGACCATCGTGGAACCGTCGTCGCGGTACGGCCACAGCACGGTCGTCGTGGCCACCGGCACGGCGGCCGCGACGCCGGGCGTCGTACGGACCTCGTCGGTCAGTCGCGCGGGGACACCGCCGAGGCCCGGCGCGGTGACCGTGACGTCGGCGTGCGTGGCCGCCTTGGCCTGGTGGTCGGTGGCGGCCATCAGCGTGGTCTGGGTGAGCGCGTAGCTCAGCGTGAAGGCGACGGCCATGCCGAGCGCCGTGACCGCCCCGCCGACCCGGACGGCGTAGCCGTGGCCGTTGCTGACCGCCAGCCAGGTCGTCGGCGACGTGCGGCGCGGCAGCCGCCCCAGCAGCGCGCCGCTGCCGCGTTGGACGAGGTACGGTCCGGCGAGGCCGAGGCCGATGACCGCCAGGATGCTCGCCGAGCCGGTGGCGATGGTGGCCTCGGCGGTCCGGAGCACCAGGGGAACGGCCGAGCCCACCATCGCGCCGACGATGAGCAGCAGCCCGATCCGGGTCCGTACGAGCGCCGGCTGCCGAGGGTCGGTCCGCGACTCGGCGACGGCCTCGGTCGCCGACATCCGCGAGGTACGGAACGCGGCGCTCAGCGCCGAGACGCGGACTGCGGCGGACAGCAGCAGGGCGGCCGCGAGGCCCGGCAGGGGACTCCAGGCGAGCGGCAGGCGGTCCGGCAGCACGCCGTGCTCGGTCAGCAGGTCGCCGAACCGGCCGGCGAGGAGATAGCCGAGCGCCACCCCGAAGGGGAGAGGGAGCAGCGCGACGGCACCGGTCTGGTCGGCGATGAGGCGGCGGACCTGCCGCGGTGTGGCGCCCACGGCCCGCATGAGGGCGAGGTCGCGGCGCTGCCCGGCGATCGACACCGAGAGCGCCCCGGCGACGACGAACCCGACGATCATCAGGACGACCCCCGAGATGGAGCCCGCGAGCATGAACAGCAGCGTGCGGGCCGTCGACGCGCCGGGCTCCTCGACGTCCCCGCGTGCGGCGCCCGTCGTCACCGTCAGGTCGCCCCGGCCGTCCGCGCGCAGGGCCTGGCGGACGCGCGCGGCCAGGCCGCCGACATCGGTGCCGGGGGCGGCGCGGAGCGCCACCAGGTCGACCGTCGCGCTCTTCGGGCCGGTGTCCCGGCCGGCCAGGTGGGCCGCCGTGGCGTCGGCGAAGTAGACCCCGGGCCGCCCGCCGACGACGGCGGACACCCGGTACTCGTGCCGCAGGCCGGCGGCCACGACCGCCACCCGGTCGCCGGGGGCGACGCCGGCCCGCGCGGCGGTGGCGGCGTCGAGCGCCACCTCACCGGGGCCGGCCGGAGGAGCCCCGCGGACGGCGCCGGGCCCCGGCAGCGTCCGCGACGACCAGCCGTGCCCCGCCGTCCCCGGGTCGGCGGCCGGACCGACGATGGCGCCGCCACGCCCGACGACGGCGGCGGGCAGGCTGACGTCGCCGACCGAGGAGGCGACCCCGGGCAGCCCGCCCAGCAGACCGGCGATGCGCGCGGGGATCGGTGCCCGCTCCGGCAGCGGCTCGGCCAGGTCCTCGTCCTGGTCGACCGACTGCCGGGCGGAGACGATGACGTCCGCTCCGGCGAGGCGCTCGACCGGGACGTGGGAGCGCAGCCCCGACTCGGCCAGCACCCCCGTGGCCGTGAGAAAGGCCGACCCGCCCAGGACCGCGCAGACGATCGCGACGAGCGCCCCGATCCGGCCGCGGGCGAGCAGCAGGGAGATCCGGAACATCAGCGGCCTCCCAGCGAGCTCAGCCGGCCCGCGAGCTCCTGGGCCGTGGGGTCGCCGATCACGTCGACGATCCGCCCGTCGGCCATGATCAGGGCTTCGTGGGCGCGGGCCGCGGCGGCCGGGTCGTGCGTCACCATCACGATGGTCTGGCCGAGCTCGTCCACGATCTGGCGCAGGAGCGTGAGGACGTGCCCGGAGCTGCGGACGTCGAGCGCCCCGGTCGGCTCGTCGGCGAACACGATGTCAGGGCGGGCGGCCAGCGCCCGGACGATCGCCACCCGCTGCTGCTGCCCGCCGGACATCTCGGCCGGGCGGCGGTGCAGCGTGCCGTCCAGGCCCGTGCGGTCGACCAGCGCGCGGATCCACTCCTGGTCCGGGGCACGGCCGGCGAGCCGCAGCGGAAGCGTGATGTTCTGCTCGACCGTCAGGGAGGGGAGCAGGTTGTAGCCCTGGAACACGAAGCCGATCCGGTCCCGGCGCAGCACCGTGCGCCGGGCCTCGTTCAGGCTGCCGAGGTCCGTGTCCCCGACCATCACGGTTCCCGACGTCGGGGTGTCCAGCCCCGCCGCGATCTGAAGCAGCGTGCTCTTGCCCGAGCCGGACGGCCCCATCACCGCGAGGAACGTGCCTCGGGGGACGGTGAGCGACACGTCGTCGAGCGCGGTCACCGCCACGGTGCCCGTACGGTGCACCTTGGTGACCCGGTCGAGGCCGATCACCTGTCCCGGCGGTGCGGGACGGATGTCGGCGGATCCGCCGCGTCTCATGCCCGCCCCCGCCGGAACCGGTCCGCGATCAGCCAGGCGACGCACAGCACGGTGACGACGCCGAACGCCAGGCTCACCGCGATCGGGAGCCCGGCCGTCGAGGTCGCCGCGTTCCCGGCGGCGCTGATCACCAGCACGGTCCAGAGGGCCGTGCGCAGCGCGCCGATGCCGTGCCGTTCCGGGGCGGCGGCACCGCGCTGGTCGATGCGATAGGGGTCGTTCGTCATGGGTCCTCCTTGGTAGGGCCACGACGCTACGGACCGCGCCGACCTGCGACGATCCCGCTCACTACCCGATCGCGGTACAGCAGGCACCACCTTCCCGGATTCCACCGCGAACCGTCTTGATCACCCCTAAGGTGGACCACTGATCGCGGGAGGACGTGGAGATGCCTGGCTGGGACGACGGCGCGGTCCGCCGTGCGCTCCGAGGCTCGCTCGAGGCGTACCAGCGGCTCGCCGGTGGCCTGGGTACCGCGGTCCTCGCCCTGTTCACCGCGGCCGGGCTGCTCGTCATCGCCGTCCTCTGCCTGGTCGGCATCGGACTGCCGCTGCTCCCGGGCGCGCTGGCGGTCGTGCGCTCGGTGGCCGGCCGGGAGCGCGAGCGGCTGAGCCGGTGGGGCGACGAGGTGATCAGCCCGTACCCCGCGTGGCCGCGTGGCTGGCTCGCCCGGATCCGCGCAGCCGCCGCGGATCCGGCCACCGGGCGTGACCTGCGGTGGCTGTTCACCCACGCCGTCTTCGGGTTCCTCCTGGGCTTCTTCGGCGTGCTGCTGCCGGTGCTCGCGGTCCGGGACCTCAGCTTCCCCCTGTGGTGGACGCTGATACCACCCGGCGGCGTCACCACCTCCGTGGGCATCCCCATCCACGGGTGGACGGGTGCGCTGTCCAGCGTCCTCCTGGGCGTCGGGTGGGTGGCGATCCTCATCGGCCTGACCCCGGCGATGGCGCGGCTGCAGGCCCGGCCCGGGCTGCGCCTGCTCAAACCGCACCCGAGCGTCGACCTGTCCGCGCGCGTCGCGGAGCTGACCGCGACCCGGGCCGCCGCCCTCGACGCCCACACCGCCGAGTTGCGGCGGATCGAGCGCTCCCTGCACGACGGGACGCAGAACCGGCTCGTCGGCGTGACGGTCCTGCTGGGTGCCGCGCGGCGGGCGCTGAAGAAGGACCCCGCCACCGCCGACCAGGCGATCGAGCAGGCCCAGTCCGCGGCCGAGCAGGCCCTCGCCGAGCTGCGCGCGGTGGTCCGCGCGATCCTGCCGCCCGTCCTCGAACAGCGCGGGCTCGGCGGTGCGCTGACCGCGCTGGCGGCCGGGTGCGCCGTGCCCTGCCGGGTGTCGGTCGACGTGCCGGGCTCCCGTCCCGCTTCGGTCGACGCGACCGCCTACTTCGTGGTCGCCGAGGCCCTCACCAACATCTCCAAGCACAGTCACGCCCGGCACGCGGCCGTCGACGTGCGCCAGACCAGGGACCGGCTCCACCTGCGCGTCGAGGACGACGGGCGCGGTGGCGCCGACGACAGGTCCGGAAGCGGCATCGTCGGCATCCGCCGCCGGGTCGAAGCGTACGACGGACGCGTGACCTTCTCGAGCCCGCCGGGCGGACCGACCATTCTCGACGTGGAGTTGCCGTGCGTGTTGTGATCGCCGAGGACGACGCCCTGCTGCGCGCGGGTCTCGAACTACTGCTGCGCGGGGAGGGGTTCGAGGTGGTGGCCGCCGTCGAGACGCCGGACGCCTTCCTCGCCGCCGTCGACGCGGACCCGCCCGACATCGCCATCGTCGACGTGCGCATGCCGCCCACCCACACCGACGAGGGCATCAAGGCGGCGGTGGCGGCGCGGGCGCGCCATCCGAAACTCGCCGTGCTCGTGCTGTCGGCGTACGTCGAGGAGTCCTTCGCGACGGACCTGCTCGCCGGGGGCACGGCCGGCATCGGCTACCTGCTCAAGGAGCGCGTCGGGCGGGTCGAGCGGTTTCTCGAGGCACTCGAGCGGGTCGTCGCCGGGGGCACCGCCATCGACCCGGAGATCGTCGCCCAGCTGTTCGCCCACCGGCGCGCCGACGACCCGCTGGACCGGCTGACACCGCGAGAACGCGACGTGCTGGCGCTCATGGCCGAGGGCCTCGGCAACGTCGCCATCGCCCAGCGCCTGGTCGTCACCGAGGGCGCCGTCCACAAGCACATTCGCAGCATCTTCGCCAAGCTCGACCTGCCACCGACCGAGCACACGGATCGCCGCGTCGCCGCCGTCCTGCGCTACCTCGAGAGTGAGGGGAAGTAGCGCGATACATCCGATGAATCCGGCGCTTCGGGTCCGACGCCTGTCGGCCGGTGCCGGTCTGGACTGACGAGCCCGGCGACTTCAGGCCGCTCGGAGAACCTCACGGGGCGTCACAGAACACTCTTGACTCCTCCGATGTCTGGTGTTGTGCTGTGTCACAGCCCCTGACCTCTCGAGTACCTCCGGCGGATCCGGCGTGCCGACCGGCGCGCCCTCGCCGTGGCTCTCGGGCCGACCCCTCCGAGGAGCATGATGAGACGCCTGCCCACCGCGATCGCGGCGGCCGTGGCCCTGATCGGGCCGCTCGCCCTCGCGCCGGCCGCCGTGGCCGGACGGTCGCCCACGGCATCGCCCGAGCAGCGTGCCGCCGCCCTCGTCGCGCAGATGACGCTGGACGAGAAGATCTCCCAGACCCACACCACCGGCAAGGGCGCCGGCGGCATCTCGCGGTTCGTGCCCGGCATTCCCCGGCTCGGCATCCCCGACTTCCTCATCAGCAACGGCCCGGCCGGCGTCGGCACCGGCGCGGTCCCCGCGCAGCCCGACGCCACGGCGCTGCCCGCACCCGTGGCACTCGCCGCCGGATTCGACCCGGGGCTGGCCCGGCAG
The DNA here is from genome assembly GCF_039542055.1 of Actinoallomurus vinaceus. Classification (NCBI taxonomy): domain Bacteria; kingdom Bacillati; phylum Actinomycetota; class Actinomycetes; order Streptosporangiales; family Thermomonosporaceae; genus Actinoallomurus; species Actinoallomurus vinaceus. The sequence goes on along the minus strand of NZ_BAABHK010000003.1, from coordinate 183,241 downwards.
TACGGCGTCGTCGAGGGCCGGGAGACGGGGAACGTCGGCCACAGCCTGCTCGAGGCGCCCGACGTCAACATGGTGCGCGTCTACCAGAACGGCCGCGCCTTCGAGAACTACGGCGAGGACCCCTACCTCGCGGCCCGGCTCGCGGTGGCCGACATCCGGGGCATCCAGAGCCAGGGCGTGCTCGCCGAGGTGAAGCACTACACCGCCAACGACCAGGAGACGAACCGCAAGACCGTCAACGAGCAGATCGACGACCGCACCCTCCACGAGATCCACCTGCCGGCCTTCGAGGCGGCGGTGAAGGAGGGGCACGTCGCCTCGGTGATGTGCGCCTACCCGTCCGTCAACGGCTCGTTCGCATGCGAGAACAAGCACCTGCTGACCGACGTGCTGCGCGGCCAGTGGGGCTTCCACGGTTTCGTCCAGTCCGACGCCAGCGCCACGCACACCGCCGTCGGCTCGGCCGACGCCGGGCAGGACCTCGAGCTGCGGGACAACGGCCCGTACGACGAGGAGCTCAAGCAGGCCGTCCTCGACGGCAAGGTGAGCATGCAGCAGCTCGACACGATGATCGTGCGCCGGCTCGCCATCGAGATCCGCGCCGGGCTGTTCGACCACCCGCGGACGGTCACGCCCATCGACGCGGCCGCCGGGGGAGCGGTGGCGCGGTCGGTCGCCGAGCAGACCGCCGTGCTGCTGAAGAACACCGGCTCGGCCCTGCCGCTCAAGGCGAACGGCCTGAAGTCGATCGCGGTGGTCGGCCCGTACGCGCAGGCCGCGCACCCGGGCGGCGGCGGCAGCTCGCACGTCAAGCCGCTGTACACGGTCAGCCCCGTCGAGGGCATCCAGAAGCGGGTCGGCGCGGGCGTCACCGTCCAGAGCGCCGACGGATCCGACGCGGCCGCGGCGGCGAAGCTCGCCGCCTCCTCGGACGTGGCCGTGGTCGTCGTCGGCGACGTCGAGAAGGAGGGGGCCGACCGGGCGAACCTGTCGCTGTCCGCCGACCAGGACCAGCTGGTCCGATCGGTGGTCGCGGCCAACCCGCGCACGATCGTCGTCCTCAACAGCGGCGCGCCCGTCCTGCTGCCCTGGATCGACAGCGTTCCCGCCGTCCTGGAGACCTGGTACCCGGGCGAGGAGGACGGCAACGCGCTCGCGGCGCTGCTGTTCGGCGACGTGAACCCCTCGGGCAAGCTGCCGGTGACCTTCCCGCGCAGCGAGACCCAGACGCCCACGAGCACGCCGGACCGGTACCCCGGCGTGAACGGCAACGTGAACTACTCCGAGAAGCTCGAGGTCGGATACCGCTGGTACGACGCGCAGGGCGAGCAGCCGCTGTTCCCCTTCGGATACGGCCTGTCGTACACGAACTTCCGATTCGGCCACCTGACGGTCTCGCCCCGGCCGGACCGGCACGGGCGCGTGACGGTCGGCGTCGACGTCCGTAACACCGGGTCCCGTACGGGCGCGGAGGTCGCCCAGGTCTACGTGACGGCGCCGGCGTCGGCCGGGGAGCCCCCGAAGCAGCTCAAGGGCTTCGCCAAGGTGACCCTGCGTCCGGGCCAGAGCAGGCACGTGACGCTCCGGCTCGACGCGCGGGCGTTCTCGATCTGGGACACCGCCGCGCAGCGGTGGACGACCGTCGGCGGCCGCCACGTCATCGCGGTCGGCGACTCCTCCCGGAACCTGCCGCTGTCGGCGGCGGTCCGCATCCCCTGACGGCGCGGGAGGTCCGGCCGGCGGTGTCCGGCCGGACCTCCCGGCGTTCGCCGGGCGACTCAGCGGGTTCTCAGGCGCGTACGGCTCGGCGACGCCGCAAGTACGGTTCGGCGGCGCTGGAGCGCGTACGGCGCAGCGGCGCCGACGGCTCAGCGGTGCTGCGGCGGGTACGCGCAGCGGCGCTGGAGTGCGTACGGCTCGGCGGTGCTGCGGTGCGTACCGATCAGCGGTGCTGCAGCGCGTCGAGCGCGACCGCCTGGGCGATGACCAGGCGGCGGTCCAGCCGCGGGTCCTTGATCTCGACGACGTACCGGTCCCGGAGCCCGAACTTCTTGTCCACGGAGAACGTCTCCTGCTCGTTCGCCGTGAAGTCGAAGTGGTACGGCCAGGCGAACGGCAGGCTCTCGACGTAGGGGATGAAGTCCCAGACCCGGCGCAGGATGGCGACGGTCTTGTTGCGCTCGGAGCCGGTGGTGACGCCGAGGCCCGGCTGCTCGAGGTGCCAGGTGGAGGCGAGCAGCGAGGCCTTGAAGTCCTTGCGGAAGTTGCCGATCGGCTGCCCGCCCGGGTCGGTCACGTCGTACGTCGCGGCCAGGTCGAGCCGCTGGCGCGCCTTGAACCCGAAGAGCGGCTGCTCCTTGCGGTCGTCGGCGTAGAAGGTCACCTGCTCCTTGAACGCCATGCGCTTCTGCTGGGCGAAGGCGACCAGCTCACCCTCGGAACCGTCCGGGTTCGCGGTGTGCACCTCGTACTGGTTCACCATCAGCCGCACGCGTTGGCGGACGAGTAGCCGCTGCTGGGCCTGAAAGGTGGAGAAGTCCATGTAACGCCCCGTTCTGTACGTCAAGCCAAGGACCAGCAAAGGTACAGAAACGGTAAAGCGCCCCGCGTGGAGCCGCGGTGATCGTGGTCGAAACGTCACATCACGGCGCCGAGCTGCCAGGGCACGAACTCCTCGTCGCCGAAGCCGAGCTCCTCGCTGCGCGTCCGGCGGCCGGACGCGGTGGCCAGCACCAGGTCGAAGATCCGCCGGCCCATCTCCGCGATGTCGCACTCGCCGTCGGCGATCAGACCGCAGTTGATGTCCATGTCGTCGGTCATCCGCTCGTACAGCGGCGTGTTGGTGGCGAGCTTCAGGCTGGGCGTCGGCTTGCAGCCGAAGACCGAGCCGCGGCCGGTCGTGAAGCACAGCACGTGCGCGCCGCCGGCGACCATGCCGGTCGCGTTGACCGGGTCGTAGCCCGGGGTGTCCATGAACACCAGTCCCCTGGCGCCGATCGGCTCGGCGTACTGGACCACGTCGGCGAGGTTGGACTGGCCGCCCTTCGCGGCGGCGCCCAGGGACTTCTCCAGGATGGTGGTCAGGCCGCCGGCCTTGTTGCCGGGGGAGGGGTTGTTGTCCATCGAGCCGCCGTGCCTGGCGGTGTACTCCTCCCACCAGCGGATCCGGCGGACGAGCTTCTCGCCCACCTCGCGGCTGACGGCGCGCCGGACGAGCAGGTGCTCGGCGCCGTAGATCTCCGGGGTCTCGCCGAACACGGCGGTGCCGCCGTGCCGGATGAGCAGGTCGGCGGCCGCGCCGAGCGCCGGGTTGGCGGTGATGCCGGAGTAGCCGTCCGAGCCGCCGCACTCCATCGCGAGGACCAGCTCGGAGGCGGGCACGGGCCGCCGCCGCACGGCGTTCGCCGCCGGCAGCATGTCCTTGATCCGGGCGACCCCCTCGGCCACCGTCGCGCGCGTGCCGCCGAGCTCCTGGATCGTCATCGGCACCACCGGCGTGTCCCGGCCGACCCCCCATTCCTCGACGAGGGAGCGGACCTCGTTCACCTCACAGCCGAGGCCGAGCACGAGGAAGCCCGCGAAGTTCGGGTGGTTCGCGTACCCGGTGAGGGTGCGCCGCAGCACGGCGAACTCCTCGCTGCCCTCGCCGGCCATGCCGCAGCCCAGGGTGTGCGTCAGCGCCACCACGCCGTCCACCATGGGGTACTCGTCCAGCGGCCCGGGCAGCCCCTCCTGACGCCGGAACCGCTCGGCGATGCGGCGGGCGGTGGTCGCTGAGCAGTTCACCGTGGTGAGGATGCCGAGGTAGTTCCGGGTGGCGACCCGGCCGTCGGGCCGGACGATCCCGTCGAACGTCGCCCGCTCTGCGACGGGCACGGGGTCCTCGGGGCGGACGTCGACGCCGTACTCGTACTCCCGGTCGAACATCTGGAACCCGAGGTTGTGGGTGTGCACGTGCTCACCGGCGGCCACGGGCCGCGTGGTGAAGCCGATCACCTGGCCGTACTTGCGCACCGGGCTGTCGGCCGGCAGGTCGCGCAGGGCGACCTTGTGCCCGCGCGGCACGTCGTTGCGGGCGACGAGCCCCTCGCGGACCGCCGAGCCGGCTGCGAGATCCTCGGTGGCCAGGGCCACGTCGTCGTCCGGGTGCAGGATCAGCAGGGCGGTCATCCGTACTCCGTCCGGAATGGCGAACACTGTCCGACATCTTCCCCGAACCGGCGCCTCGGCCAAACCCCGGTCCCATTCCGTGGAGACCGGATCGGCCGCCGGCAGGCCGAACGGCAACGGTACGACCCCCAGCGCATCGTCCGCCTGCTGGAGGAATCGGGGTCACTTCCTCCGCATCCGGCGGAAGAGCCAGCCGGCGACGATGAGGATCGCGACCGGCAGGGCGCGCGGGATGAACCTGACGATGGCCCGGAGCACCCGCAGGAGCCTTGCCAGGGCGAGGGACTGGAGCAGGCGGCCCACGACGGGAAGCCGCAGACCCTTCATCGCCGTTCCCTGGACGGCCTCCTCCGGCACGTCCTTCAGGGTCTCCGCCGACTGCGCGACCTTCTTGTCCGGACGGGCCTCGGCGGCCTTGTTCACCGCCGCACCCGCAATGTTGTTGCGCATTTCAGGCCTCTCCTATACGGGGGTTATCCGTCTCGCATAACGGTCGTACCCGCAGGGCGGCGGCTATTCATGCGAAGGGCGCGGGCGCCTGAGCAGGCCAAAGCCTCCAGGGGCCCGCGCCCGAGGCGGCTCAGCGGTTCCGCACCTGGAGGGCGCGGCGCAGGTCGTCGAGCTCGTCGGCCAGTGCGCGGCGCAGCGGGATCGTCAGGTCCTCCCGCGCCAGGCACTTCTCGGCGGCCCGTACGGTGGCCGGGGCGGCGGCGTGGGCGGGGAACAGGTCACGGCCGAGCGCTCGGGCGACCGCCGGGCCGCGCCCGCCCGCGGCCGGGAGTTCGGCGAAGTACCGCTCGATGAACCCGGCCGTGAGCTCCGCCCGGGCCGGCTGCCAGAAGCCCTGGGCGGTCGCGGTCAGCAGGTGGTTGGACAGGGCGCCGTCGGTGAACAGCCGCTGCCACGCCTCTTCCTTGGCCGTGGGGTCGGGGAGGGCGGCCCGGCACCGGGCGGCGCCTTCCTGCCCCCTCGCGCTGGGGTCGCGTTCGACCTCGGTGGCGATGTCCTGCTCGCCGGCCGCGCCGTGGGCGGACAGCTGCAGCAGCACCCTCCAGCGCAGGTCCGGGTCGAGGTCCGGGCCGTCCGGCACCCGCTGCGCGCGCAGCCACTCCCGCAGCTCGCCCACGGCCTCCGAGGTCTCGGCGCAGCGGATCAGCTCCCGTACGGCCGCCAGGCGCAGCGCCGGCGCGGAGCCGTCGGCGGTCCGGCCGAGGATCTCCCGGCAGACGCCGGCGAGCGCGGCCATTGCCGCCGGACGACCGGCGGGCGCCGTGAAGCGGTCGGCGACCTGCTGCCGCCCGAAGGCGAGCATGGCCTCCACGACGCTGACGTCCGGCTCGGCGGGCAGGTGCGCGCCGACCAGGGTCAGGAACTCGGCGGTGGGCAGCTCGCCGTCGCGGACCATGTCGCGGGCGGAGTTCCACAGCAGGGCGCGGGTCAGCCCGTCCTCGATCGTCGACAGCGCCTCGGCGATCGCCTGCCGGGAACGCTCGTCCAGCCGGATCTTGGCGTAGCTGAGGTCGCCGTCGTTGAGCACGACGAGGTCGGGGCGGGGGATTCCGGCCAGGTTCGCCGGCCGGACCCGGGCGGCGCCGTCCGGGCCGGCGTCCGCCGGGAGGTCGACGGGGAAGCGCTCGCGCAGCACCAGGCGGCGGCCGCCCTCGGCGCCGTCGGCCAGGTCGTAGGCCGCGACCTTGATCCGGTGCGGCCGCAGCGCCGACGGCTCGTCCGCCGCGCCGGTGTGCACGACGGTCGCGGACGCCCGCGCGCCGTCGTCCTCGGCGGCGATCTCCAGGCGCAGCGTGTCGACCCCGCTCGTGCGCAGCCAGCGCTCGGCCCAGCCGTGCACGTCCCGGCCGCTCGCGGCGGTGAGGGTGTCCAGCAGGTCGATCATGGTGGCGTTGCCGAACCGATGCTGGGCGAAATAGGCGTTGATCCCGGTGAAGAAGGCCTCCTCGCCGAGCCAGGCGACCAGCTGCCGCAGGACCGACGCGCCCTTGGCATAGGAGATGCCGTCGAAGTTCATCAGCGCGGCGGCGGTGTCGTCGATGCCCTGGGCCGCGACGGGGTGGGTGGAGCAGCGCTGGTCCGCGTCGTACCCCCAGGGCTTTCGCGCGATGGCGAAGCCGGTCCAGGCGGTGGTGAAGCGGGTGGTCTCGGCGACGACCTGGTAGCCCATGTACTCGGCGAACGACTCGTTGAGCCACAGGTCGTCCCACCAGCGCATCGTGACGAGGTCACCGAACCACATGTGCGCCATCTCGTGGGCGATGACGATCGCGCGGGTCTCGCGCTCGGCTTCGGTGACGGCCGAGCGGAAGATGTAGTCGTCGCGGAAGGTGACGCAGCCGGGGTTCTCCATCGCACCCCAGTTGAGCTCGGGCACGAACGCCTGGTCGTACTTGGCGAACGGGTACGGCTCGTCGAACCGCTCGTGGTAACGGTCCAGGCCGCGCCGGGTGATGTCGAAGATCTCCTCGGCGTCCAGGTGCGGGGCGAGGGAGCGCCGGCAGTGGAGGCCGAGCGGGATCCCGTCGTGCTCCGCGTGGACCGAGTGCAGGGGCCCGGCGACGACGGCGGCGAGGTAGGTGCTGATCGGCGCGGTCGGGGCGAAGCTCCAGCGGCCGTCGGCCTCCTTCCACCCGGCGGCGTTGCTCACGACCGTCCAGTGCGCCGGTGCGGTCACCGAGAACTCGATCGGGGCCTTGAGATCCGGCTGATCAAAGCACGCGAACACCCGTGGGGCATCGTCCGGGGCGCACTGCGTCGAGACGTACGCCTCGCCGTCGGCCGGGTCGGTGAAGCGGTGCATGCCCTCCCCGGTCCGGGAGTACCGCATGTCGGCCTCGACGCGCAGTTCGTTGTCGGCCGCCAGGTCCGGCAGCGGCAGGCGGCCGTCCCGCAGGGACGCCGGGTCGAGCACGCGCCCGTTGAGCACCGCTCGGTGCAGGCTCGCGGGCCGGACCTCGACGAAGGTGTCCGTCCCCGGCCGGGCACCGAACCGGATGAGCGAAGTGGCGTGGAAGACCTCGTCGCCGCGCGTGAGATCGAGGTGCACGGAGTAGGAGCGGACGTCCAGCAGACGGGCGCGGGCCTGCGCCTCCGCGCGGGTAAGAGCCGACATGCGGCAATACTGCCGTATCGCTGCTGCCCGAGCAGGGTAAGGCGCCTTCCGCCGCGCGAGAATTCGATCGCCCCAGGCCGTACGGTCGTCGCTGCTCACGGCAGGGAGGCCGTGATCCACGGGAGGAATGCGACCTGGCCGGACCATCCCGTCGTTCCGTGTCACGGTGGAGAGGCTGTGAGGGTGCGGCCCGTTCGGTGAGGCCGCTTACGCGGACCGTCTCGTCGGAGGCGCCGGTCGTTCCGTGTCACGGTGCCGTGAGGCGTGCGGCCCGTTCGGTGAGGCCGGTCACCGGATCGTCTCGTCGGTAGCGTCCGGCGCTCCGCATCACGGTGGGGAGGCCATGATTCCCGCGAGGAGTGCGGCCCGTTCGGCGAGGCCGGTCACGCGGATCGCCTCGTCGGCGGCGTGCGCGCCGCGTCCTCGGGGGCCGAAGCCGTCGAGGGTGGGCAGGCCGAGCGAACCCGGCAGGTTCGTGTCGCCCGCCCCGGCCGCGGGCCGGCCGGTGACGTCCTGTCCGAGGAGCCCTCCGATGCGGGCCACGTGGTCGAGCAAAGGGTCGGGCGAGCGCTCCGGCCAGGTCGGCCGCGCGGACAGCACGGTGGCCTCCACGGCGGCGCCCGTCCGCACCGGCCGCAGGTCCGCGACGGCGTCCAGCACCGTACGTTCGGCCGCCGCGGCGGCGAACCGCAGGCCGATCTCGGCCGAGGCCTCGCCGGCGACGACGTTGGCGCGGCGGCCGCCCTCGATCCGGCCGACGTTGAACAGCGTCGTGCCGTCGTCGGGCACCACGCCGCGTACGGCCGCGATCTGGTCGATGAGCTCGTCGATGGCGGACACGCCCTTGCCGGGGTCCAGCGCGGCGTGCGCCTCGCGGCCACGGACGCCGAGCCGGACGCGGACGCTGCCCCGGCGGGCGTTCTTCAGCGCGCCGTCCGGATGCGGCGACTCCAGGCCGAGCACGGCCACCGCCCCGTCCAGGTGGCGCTCGACGACGGCGCCTCCGGTCGGGCTGCCCACCTCCTCGTCGGCGACGACGACCAGGCGTACCTGCCGGGCCGGCGCCGCCCCGGCCGCCGACAGCGCCCGCAGCGCCATCTCGACGGCGACCAGGCCGCCCTTCATGTCGTACGTGCCGGGCCCGGTGATGGTCGTGCCGTCGTCGGTGTACGGCATGGTGGCCAGCCGTCCGACGGGCCAGACGGTGTCGTAGTGGCCGACGAGGAGCAGGTGCGGGCCGTCCTCCGGGCCGAACCGCGACACGAGATGCTCGCCGTCGTGGGCCACGGCGCCCCCGGCCTCCCGGTGACCGGCCTCGATCAGCGCGGCGCAGCGGGCCAGCGCGGCGGTGTCCCCGGACGGCGACTCGGCGAGGGCGTACTCCCGCAGCCGCTCCCGGCCGAACCCGAGCAGCCGGGCGGTCGTGTCGGTCAGGGCGGTGGCGAACTCGGGGGTCATGTCCCCTCCTAGTCGGCGGCGCGCTGGGGGGTCATGGTCCCCTCCTGGTCGGCGGCGCGCCGAAGGTGGGAGAATCTGCAGGTAGAAGCCTTACCTGTGATCGTACCGTGAGCAGAACTCCGTCGCCGCAGCTGACCGTGCGGCCGCTGACCACCTCCGCCGAGATGCGAGCCGGGGTGGAGGTGTACCGCGCCGCTTTCGCCCTGGCCGCCACCGACCCGGCGGTCAGCCCGCGCCTGCTGGCCGCACTGCAGCGCAACGCCGGCTCGGTGATCGGCGCGTTCGCCGGAGACGACCTGGTCGGGTTCACCTACGGCTTCCTCGGCTCGGACTCCGGCACCGTGTACCACTACTCGCAGGTGGCGGCGGTCCGGCCGGACTGGCAGGGACGAGGCGTCGGACGGGCGCTCAAGCTCAGCCAGCGCGACTACGTCCTGTCGACCGGTGTGCGGCTGATGCGCTGGGCGTTCGACCCGCTGCGCACGCGCAACGCCCACTTCAACCTCGACGTCCTGGGCGCCACCGGCCGCTGGTTCCTCCGCGACTTCTACGGCGTCGAGGACCTCGGCCGTGATCCGGGCATGCGCACCGACCGCTTGATCGTCGAGTGGGACCTGCTCCGCCCGCCCGGATCGGCCGCTCCGCCCCCGCCGTACACCGGCTGGGGGGAGACGCGGCACGAGGGGGACGACGTCCTGCTGGGCGCGCCCCGCGACTGGGACGCCCTGGTCGCCCGCGACCGTACGGCGGCGGCCCGGCTGCGCGACGACATCGCGGCCGAGCTGAGGCGGCTGATCGATGAGGGGTACGTCGCGACCTCGTGCCTGACGTGCGGGACGGACACGGCGGTCTACCGCTTCCGGCCCGCACCCGGAACACCGGCGTCCGGCCCGCATGAGAAGGGATGAGACACGTGCCGAGAGTCTCCAAGTTCGAGGCGTTCCAGGTGAGCCTGCCGCTCGTACGCGCCTTCGAGACCAGTTCCCACCGCAAGGCGCACCTGGAGCACATCCTCGTCCGGATCGAGGACGGCGACGGCACGGTCGGATGGGGGGAGATCGCCTCGCCCAGCGATCCGTACTACTCCGCCGAGACCGTGGACGACTGCCGGCTCATGATCGAGCGGTACCTCGCGCCCGTGCTCCTCGAGGCGGAGTGGGAGCATCCGTCGGACGTCGGGGCGTTCTGGGCGCGGATCCGTGGCCACAACTTCGCGAAGGCGGGAGTGGAGATGGCCTGCTGGGACCTGTGGTCCCGGTCGGCCGGGCTGCCGCTGGCCCGGGCGCTCGGCGGCACCCGCACGGCCATCGCCGCGGGCGTCAGCCTCGGGATCGAGCCGACGGTGGCCGACCTGCTCGCCCAGGTCGACCGGTACGCCGCCGAGGGGTACCGCAGGATCAAGCTGAAGATCGCGCCGGGCTGGGATGTCGAGCCGGTGCGCGCGGTCCGCGCGGCGCGCCCCGACCTGCCCCTGCACGTCGACGCCAACGGCGCGTACACCGAGGACGAGAGGGCGGTCTTCACCGCGCTGGACGACTGCGGACTGACGATGATCGAGCAGCCGTACGCCCCGGGCGCGCTCGCCGCGCACGCGCGGCTGCAGACGCGGCTCGCCACCCCGCTGTGCCTCGACGAGTCCGTCGAGGACCTGGACCAGCTCGACACCGCGATCACGCTCGGCGCCGCCCGCGTCCTCAACATCAAGGTCTCGCGGATGGGCGGGCTGGCGGCGGCCTGTGCCGCGCACGACCGCGCGGTCGCGGTCGGCTGGCAGGTCTGGTGCGGCGGCATGCACGAGTTCGGCGTCGGGCGCGCCGCGAACGTCGCGATCGCCGCGCTGCCCGGCTTCACCCTCCCCAGCGACGTGTCCGGCTCGGACAAGTACTACGAGCGGGATGTCGTCGAGCCGCCGATCCGGGCGGCCGACGGGCTCGTCCCGGTGCCGTCCGGCCCCGGGCTGGGGCACGAGGTCGACGAGGACCTGGTGCGCGGCCTGGCCTCGGCCGTCCTGGTCCGGTGAGACTCCGGGTGTCGTCGTTCGGGGGAGACTTCGGGCGTCATCGTTCGGTCAAGCGTTGTTAAATTCTGTCTCCACGGGGGATCGACCCGTCGGACCAGCACGGGAGGCGCTTGTGGACTTCGACGACGATGCCGGGCTCGACGCGTCCCAGGTCGAGGACGCCCGGGGCATGCCCTTCGGCGGAATGGCGATCGGCGGCGGCGCGATCGGGCTGATCGCCCTGGTCGCCGCAGTGATCTTCGGTGTCAATCCGGGGAACATCATCGGCGGGGGAGGCGGGGGGACCGGCGGCGCGCCGCCCGCGGGCAACCTGTCGTCGAAGTGCCGTACCGGCGCCGACGCCGACCAGGCCGACGACTGCCGGATCGTCGGCGTGGTGAACAGCGTCCAGGCGTACTGGAAGAAGGCGTTCGCCGAGCGGGGCAAGCAGCCCTACACCGTGGCGCGCACGCGGCTGTTCACCGGCTCGACGGCCACGGCGTGCGGCACCGCCAGCTCGGAGGTCGGGCCGTTCTACTGTCCCGGCGACAAGAAGGTCTACCTCGACCTGGGCTTCTTCCAGGAGCTGCACGACAAGTTCGACGCCAAGGGCGGCCCCTTCGCGCAGGCGTACGTCGTCGCGCACGAGTACGGCCACCACGTCCAGGACCTGCTCGGCACGATGGACCGCGTCGGCAACGACCGGCAGGGCGCCTCCAGCGCCTCCGTGCGCCTGGAGCTGCAGGCCGACTGCTACGCCGGCGTCTGGGCCAAGCACGCCGTGCAGACCGGCTTCTTCGACAAGCCGTTCACCGAGAGCGACATCGCCGAGGCCCTCGACGCCGCCGGCGCGGTCGGCGACGACCGCATCCAGAAGCGCGCCCGGGGGCGCGTCGACCCGGAGAGCTTCACGCACGGCACGGCAAAGCAGCGGCAGCACTGGTTCTCCACCGGCTACGACACCGGCGCCCCGGCGCGCTGCGACACCTTCTCCGGAAGCATCTGAGATCCGGCCGCGCGAGCCCGGGACGGCCCGCTCGGGGTCGTCCCGGCCTCGCCCGGAGGCCCGCTCGGGGCGCGCGGCGCCCGGACGGCAGCCCTCGGGGTTCAGGATGCCGGGGGTGTGTGGGAGGCTTCGGCGGTGGAGGCCAACCAGACCAAGATCCGGATGCACAGCGAGCGTCTGGCGATGCTGCGCAGGCGGCGGCGTGTCCAGGACCGCGTCGCGGACCGGATCACCGCCTTCTCGGGCTCGATGCCCTTCGTCTACCTCCACGTGGTGTGGTTCACCGGCTGGATCCTCCTCAACAGCGTCGGCTCCAGGCGGTTCGATCCGTACCCCTACGGCCTGCTGACCCTGATCGTGTCACTCGAGGCCATCTTCCTGTCGACGTTCGTCATGCTCAGCCAGAACCGCGAGGCACTGCGGTCCGACCTGCGTTCTGAGATCGACTTCGAGACGAACGTCCTGTCGGAGGTGTGGCTGGAGGCCGTCGCCGAGAAGCTGGGTATCGACGTCGACCAGGTCCACACCAGCGCCCGTGAGCGGATCGCCGAGGCGAAGGCCCGCCAAGAGCAGGCCGCCGACCGGTCCGGCTGACGGATGATGATGATAGATAGGGGATGACGACCTCCGAGAGGACCGTTGACGTGCCCCAGGAATCGCCCGGAGAGGACCGCGCTCGTCTGTCGCTTCCGCAGCTGCGGCTGGACGACCTGCTCGGTGAGCTACAGACCCGGCTGGACGCCGTCCTCGCCACCCGGGACCGGGTGCACGCGCTCCTTGAGGCGGTCGTGTCGATCGGCAGCGACCTGGATCTGCGGACCGTCCTGCGCCGCATCGTCGAGGCCGCCACCACACTCGTTGAGGCCCGGTACGGCGCGCTCGGCGTGATCGGCGACGGCGGGCGGCTCGTGCAGTTCATCACCGTCGGGGTCGGCGACGAGAAGATCGCCGAGATCGGGCACTGGCCCCACGGCCACGGCATCCTCGGCCTGCTGATCAAGGAGCCGCACCCGCTGCGGCTGCCGGACCTGAGCGCGCACCCGGAGTCGTACGGCTTCCCGGAGAACCATCCGCCGATGCGCCGCTTCCTGGGCGTGCCGATCCGGGTCCGCGACGAGGTGTTCGGCAACCTGTACCTCACCGAGAAGGCCGGCGGCGGGGAGTTCGACGAGGACGATGAGAGCGTGGTGGCCGCGCTCGCCACCGCGGCCGGCGTGGCGATCGAGAACGCCCGTCTCTACCAGGAGGCCCGGCGCCGCGAGCGGTGGCTGCAGGCGTCGGCGGAGGTGTCGACGGCGCTGCTGTCCGGCACGGAGTCCCGTGAGGTGATCGAGCTCGTCGCCGCGCGCGCCCGGGAGATCTGTGACGCGGATATGGGCGCGGTGGCGCTCGTGGACGGCACCGAGCTGGTCGTCGACACGGTCGCCGGCGAGCATGCCGAGGAACTGCGCGGGCTGCGGATCCCCGTCGACGGATCGCCGGCCGGCCGGGTGTTCCGCAGCGGCGAGCCGCTGGTGGTCACCGACTTGGAGGCGGAGGCGCGACGCTTCGGCGTGCCCGAGGTCGTGCCGTGCGGCCCGGCGCTGATCGTCCCCCTGGGACTGGGCAAGGGTGCTCGCGGAGTGCTCTGGGTGCTGAACGCCTCCGGGAAACAGGTTTTCGGAGAGCCGGTGCGGCGGCTGCTCGAGCCGTTCGCCGCGCAGGCGGCCGTCGGGCTGGAGCTGGCCGGACGCCGCCGCGACGTGGAGCGCCTCACCCTCCTGGAGGACCGCGACCGGATCGCCAAGGACCTGCACGACACGGTCATCCAGCGGCTGTTCGCCACCGCCATGACGCTCATGAGCGCCATCAAGATCACCGAGAAGCGGGACGTCGCGGTGCGCGTCCAGCGGGCGGTCGACGACCTCGACGACACGATCCGGCGGATCCGCTCTACGATCTTCGCCTTGCAGAGCACGATGGAGCAGACGCTCCGCACGCGCGTGCACGGCGTCATCGACAGCGCCGCCGAGACCCTGGGCTTCGCCCCGGCGGTCCGACTGGACGGCCTGCTGGACAGCGTGGTCGACGACGCGACCGGGGAACAGGTGATCGCGGTCCTGCAGGAGGCCCTGTCCAACGCCGCGCGGCATTCCGGAGCCCGGCACGTCGGCGTCTCCCTCACGGCCGGGGACGAGTTGACCCTGCGGGTCGAGGACGACGGCGTCGGCATCCCCGAGGGCGGCCGCCGCAGCGGGCTGCGCAACATGGCCGAGCGCGCCCGTGCCCTCGGCGGCACCTTCGAGATCCGCCCCCGCGAGGGCGGCGGCACCGTCCTGGAGTGGCGCGTCCCCCCGGCCGTCGACGGCGGGTCCGCCGCCGAAGGCCCTGGACCGGTGTAAGGATCTGCGGTCGGGGCAACCCACGGTTCATGGTCGAAGTCGACGCGGTGGTGGTGGGCGCCGGGCCGAACGGACTGACGGCGGCGGTCACGCTCGCCCGTGCCGGGCTGGCGGTGCGGGTGTACGAGGCGGCCGCGGAGGTGGGCGGCGGGACGCGTACCGAGGAGCTGACCCTGCCGGGCTTCCGGCACGACGTGTGCTCCGCCGTGCATCCGCTCGGCGTCGGATCCCCGGCGTTCCGCGCGCTGCCCCTCGAACGGCACGGCGTGACCTGGGTCGAGCCGCTGGTCCCGCTCGCCCACCCCTTTCCCGACGGGTCGGCCGCGATCCTGGCCCGGTCCGCCGAGGAGACCGCGGCGGTGCTCGGACGGGACGGCGCGACGTACCGCCGCCTGATCGGGCCGTTCCTCGGCCGCTGGGAGGATCTCGCGCCCGACGTGCTGCGCGCCCCGCTCGCCGGCCTGCCGCGGGATCCGCTGCTGCTCGCGCGCTTCGGCACGCGGGCCGCCGCGCCGGCCGCGCTGCTCGCCCGGCTCTTCCGGGGCGAACGCGCCCGGGGGCTGCTCGCCGGGCTGGCGGCGCACGCCATGGCGCCGCTCGGGTCGCCCGCGACCGGGGGAGTCGCGCTGCTGTTCGCGCTCGCGGCCCACGAGGTGGGCTGGCCGTTCCCCGCCGGCGGCTCGCAGGCCCTCGCCGACGCCCTGGCCGCGTACCTGCGCTCCCTGAGCGGCCGGATCGAGACCGGGCACCCCGTACGCTCCCTGGACGAACTGCCGCCCGCCCGGGCGTACCTCCTCGACGTGATGCCCGAGCACCTGGCCGCTCTGGCGGGCCCCCGGCTGCCGGACCGGTTCGCCGAGCGGATGCGCCGTTACCCGCACGGCCCGGCCGCCTTCAAGATCGACTACGCGCTGTCCGGGCCGGTGCCGTGGACGGCCGAGCCCTGCACCCGGGCCGGCACCGTCCACCTCGGCCCGACGATCAGGGAGATCGGTACGGCGCTGCGCGCGGCGTACGACGGCGCGGCGCCGCACACGCCGTTCCTCATCGTGGCCCAGCCGAGCCTGTTCGACCCGTCCCGGGCGCCGGACGGGTCCCACGTGCTGTGGGTGTACGGGCACGTGCCCCGCGGGTGGACGGGCGACCTCACCGGGGCGATCGAACGGCAGATCGAACGGTTCGCCCCGGGCTTCGGCGATCTGGTCGTCCAGCGGGCCGTGGCCGGGCCGCACACGGTCGAGGCCCGCAACCCGAACAACGTCGGCGGTGACATCGCCGGCGGAGCCTGCGACCGCCTGCGGCTGCTGTTCCGGCCGACCCTGGCCCGGGTCCCGTACGCCACGCCGAACCCGAGGATCTACCTCTGCTCGTCCGCGACGCCGCCGGGTCCGGGCGTCCACGGGATGTGCGGCCACCACGCGGCACTTGTCGCCCTGCGTCGTGTCTTCGGGGAGTTCGGCGAGTTCGGAGGGGAGGTGCGACGGCCGTGCGATGGCTCACGGACCCCGCGTACCGGCCGGGAGCGCTGATCTTCCAGCGCGGGATCGCCGTGATCTACCTCATGGGATTCCTCTGCGCGGCGTACCAGTTCCGCGCGCTGGCCGGGGAGAGAGGCCTCACCCCGGTGCCGGTGTACCTGCGCAGGGTGTCGTTCCGGCGGGCGCCGAGCATCTTCCAGTTCCACTACTCGGACCGGTTCTTCGCGGTCGTCGCCTGGAGCGGCGTGGCCCTGTCCGCCACCGTCCTCGCGGGGCTCGCCGACGTGGTGCCGCTGTGGACGTCGATGCTGCTGTGGGCGGTGCTGTGGGTGCTGTATCTGTCCATCGTCAACGTCGGGCAGGTCTGGTACGGCTTCGGCTGGGAGTCGCTGCTGTGCGAGGCGGGCTTCCTCACGATCTTCCTCGGCAACGCCCGCACCGCCCCGCCCGTCCTCGTCCTGTGGCTGCTGCGCTGGCTGCTGTTCCGCCTGGAGTTCGGCGCCGGCCTGATCAAGATGCGCGGCGACCGGTGCTGGCGCGACCTGACGTGCCTGTACTACCACCACGAGACCCAGCCGATGCCGAACCCGCTCAGCTGGTACTTCCACCGGCTGCCCAAGCCCCTGCACCGCGTCGAGGTGGCGGCCAACCACGTCACCCAGCTGATCGTGCCGTTCGGGCTGTTCGCGCCGCAGCCGTACGCGACCGTGGCGGCCGCCATCGTCATCGTCACCCAGTTCTGGCTGATCCTGTCGGGCAACTTCGCCTGGCTGAACTGGATCACCGCCATCCTGGCCACCTCCGTCGTGGACTGGCGGGCGATCGCCCGGACGCTGGGGCTGCCGGACCTGCCCCGGCCCACCGCCGAGCCGGTCTGGCACCAGGCGCTGGTCATCGCGGTCACGGCGCTGGCCGTCGTGCTCAGCTACTGGCCCGCCCGGAACCTGATCTCCCAGCGGCAGCGGATGAACGCCAGCTTCAACCCGCTGCACCTGGTCAACTCGTACGGCGCGTTCGGGAGCATCACCAAGACCCGGTACGAGGTCGTGATCCAGGGCACCGAGGACCCCGAGCCGGGCCCGGACAGCGAGTGGCGGGAGTACGAGTTCAACGGCAAGCCGGGCGACCCGAGGCGGCGGCCCCGTCAGTTCGCGCCGTACCACCTCCGGCTCGACTGGATGATGTGGTTCGCCGGGCTGTCCTCCGTGTACGCCGAGCCGTGGATCGTCCCCCTCACCGAGAAACTGCTGCAGAACGACCGGCCGACGCTCCGGCTCCTTCGGCGCAACCCCTTCCCGGACGCCCCGCCCGCCGTCGTCCGCGCCCGGCTCTACCGGTACCGCTTCACCACCTGGCGCGAACGCCGGGAGACCGGCCGGTGGTGGGACCGCCGGCTCGTACGGGAGTACCTGCCCCCGATCGGCCTGCGCCCCACCGCCGGCGCCGCGCGCTGAGGGATCAGCCCGCGAGGGCGCGCTCAAGGTTCTCCATGAAGTACACCGGGCCGAACACGGTCGCGCGCACCTCGGCTTCGGCGTGGACGCCTACCACGGCGTCAGCCACTCCCTCGTGCTGGAGAACCTCGCCGCCCTGGACCGGGGACGGCTCCTACCTGGGAGCGTTCTCCGTGCCCCGCGAAAGCCGTGAAGGCACGCTCTACCTGGACGCCGTCGCCCACGCCCAGGCGGCCACGCCGGACCGTCCCAGCATCGTGAACGGCTCCATCGCCGCCGCGATCCGCGGTGACTTCGGCGACGTGAGCTTCACTCGGCGTACGGCGGGCAGCGAACTGTTCATCAACCCGCTGATGGCGATCTACTTCACGGTCGACGCGGACGGCCTCGCCCGGCAGAACCTCCACCTCGACCGGCTGAAGGACACCGTCCTCATGCGCCAGATCAGCTCCATCATCGAGGACTTCCGCTACGAGGTCCGCGCGCGCCCACCGCGCGCCATACCGCACTGAGCCCTGCCGCCGAGGCGGTTTCATCGGCCTCGTGGGTCGTGCGACGCCTCCGGACTGGCCTGACGACCAGCAGGGGCATCGTCACCGCGACGAGATCATCGCCTAGAGTGATCATTCAGGCGTACGGCCTCGCATCGTGTGGAGGCACTCACCGCCTGACCGTTTCACACTGATCAACGCCACGATTCGGGGGAACACCAGGATGCCTCTCACGTCACGTCCGAAGACGACCGCCGAGCTGTTGATGGAGCTTGAGCCTGTCGTCGGTGCAGAGCTCGATCGTCACCTGTCCACGGCCAAGGAATGGTTCCCGCACCAGTACGTGCCGTGGAGCCAGGGCCGCGACTTCGATGGCCCGTTCGACGGTGAGGCATGGTCGCCGGAGGACACGAACATCTCGCCCGCGGCGAGAGAGGCACTGATCGTCAACCTTCTCACCGAGGACAATCTGCCCGGTTACCACCGGGAGATCGCGACCATCTTCGGCCGGGACGGCGCGTGGGGGACCTGGGTCGATCGCTGGACGGCTGAGGAGAACCGGCACGGCATCGTCATCCGCGACTACCTCACCGTCACCCGGGCCGTCGACCCGGTCGCGCTCGAACGTGCGCGCATGCGGCACATGGAAGGCGGCTACCAGGCCGACCACGGCGACAAGATGCTCCACGGCCTCGCGTACGTCTCCTTCCAGGAGCTGGCGACGCGCATCTCTCACCGCAACACCGGTAAAGCCTCGGGCGATCCGGCGTGCGAGCGCCTGCTGGCGCGGGTGGCCGCCGACGAGAACCTGCACATGATCTTCTACCGCAATCTGCTCGCGGCGGCCTTCGAACTGTCTCCCAACGAGACGATGCGTGCCGTCACCGATGTGGTGACGAGCTTCCAGATGCCCGGCCACACCATCGACGGTTTCCTGCGCAAGTCGGTCGCCATCGCCAACGCCGGCATCTACGACCTGCGGGTCCACCTCGACGACGTGCTCTCCCCGGTCCTGCGGCAGTGGCGGGTCTTCGACCTCGAAGGTCTGGACGGCGACGGGGACAAGGCCCGCCAGGAACTGTCGGCGTTCCTGGAAGGGCTCGAGGCGGCGGCGACGCGATTCACCGAACGCCGCGCCGAACGCCAGGCCCGGGCGACCGAGGCGGGCGCCGAGACGCGGTGACGCTCACCGGGGCGGGCGGCGGTGACCATCGGCTTGAGCTGCGCGGCCGACCTGACCGTCACTCCGGGGAGCGCGTCGGTGCCGTCGTGCGGCTATCCGGCATCGGCTTGGGGGCGAAGCGGTGCGCCGACGGCGTTCAGGTGGCGGAGAACCTGGGCGTATGAGCCCAAGAAGCTGCTCTCGTGGTACGTCATGCCCTGGCGCCCGCAGTGGGCGCGTACGAGCCCCTGGACTCGTCGCAGGCCGGGCCGGGGCATGCTGGGGAACAGGTGGTGTTCGATCTGATAGTTCAGCCCGCCAAGGACGAAGTCGGTGAACCGGCCGCCGCGGATGTTGCGCGAGGTCAGCACCTGCCGCCGCAGGAAGTCGAGCTCGTCGTCCTCGGACAGCACCGGCATGCCCTTGTGGTTGGGCGCGAACGCGCAGCCCAGATACAGGCCGAACACGCATTGGTGAACCACGGCGAAGACCACCGCTTGAACCGGTGACAGGACGGCCAAGAGGGCGGCGAGGTACCCGGCGAAATGGACGCCGAGCAGCAGCACTTCGACCGGCTTGGACCTCGATCTGCGCGTACCGCGGCCCAGCAGCGCCCGTACGCTCGCCACGTGCAGGTTCATCGCCTCGAGGAGGAGCATCGGGAAGAACAGGTACGCCTGGAACCGGACCAGCGCCCTGGCCGGCCTTCCTCGCCGGGCGAGGGCGTGATCAGTGGTGAACGCGATGGCGCCACTGGAGATGTCGGGGTCCCGGCCTTCGTGGTTGGGATTGGCGTGGTGGCGGTTGTGCTTGGCGACCCACCAGCCGTAGCTGAGCCCGACGAGCAGATTGCCGTGCACCAGGCCGAGCACGTCGTTGATCCGGCGAGAGCCGGCGATCTGCCGGTGACCCGCGTCGTGCCCGATGAATGCGACCTGGGTGAAGACGATCCCGAAGAACGCGGCGACGAGCAGCTGGTACCACGAACGTCCGAGCAGGACGAAGGCTGCGCCACCGAGCACCAGCAGTCCAGCGTTCACCGCGATCTTCAGCGTGTAGTAGGCGGGCCGTCGCTTCAGCATCCCTGCCTGTCGCACCTGCCGTGCCAGGACCGCGAACGCGCTGCCGCGAGCGGTGGTCTCCTCGCGGTCGGCCGATCCAAAGATGTCGGACGTCATCGATTCTCCTTCGGCGGGCAGGTGCGAGACGCGGTGCGTGCGCACCGCTGCGACCATCCGCCGCCGAAGACGGGATCGCCCGCGGGAGAACGAATAATCAGGCAGCCGCGGACGCCAGCGTCGCATCCCTCTGACGTGGACCGCCACCATCGTGCGAACGCCTTGCCCGGCCCGAGTGTTCCCTCGACCTCTACCTGGGGTGATGCCGCCCGGGATATGGTCGAGAGGACCGAGGATTCCTCGTACGCCGACGGCCGAGTCGGCGTCCCCCCGGCCGCTCACTACATCGGCCTCCTTCCGCGGCCGGGACAGGTCCGGCGAACATGCCCCCAGGACAACCGGACAACGACGCGAACGCGGGCCGGATGCACGGTCGCCGGTCGTTCGAAACGCGCTCTCCCCGAGTCGCCGACGGAACGGGCGGCCCGGCCGCCCGCCGCGGATCTCTCATCGGACCCGGCCGCTCGGGATCGACCGCATACGCGGATGTCCCTCCGGCGGCACTCCAGCCTCGACGGACGACTCAGCGTCCGGACGTCCGGCCCGTGGACCCCGAGGCCCCCGGCGAGTGCCTGTGCGGCGATCCGGCGGAGTTCGTCGTGGACACCTACTGGTTCAGCGGACGTCACTCCCTCGATCCGGTCTGCGAACCTCACGTGACCGAAGTCGTCGCCGCGATCATGAGAAAACAGGCGCGGCGTGACGGGAGATGAAACTTTAGGTTCGCCGGCGCTCGGGCACACACGGCGTGTGGTAGCGTTCAGAGAAGTTGCAGTTGTGGTTCCCGTAGACTTTATATGCGCCTGCTGGTTGTAACCGCGGGCGCATTTTTGTTGTAACCGGACTTCGTCCGGGAGGGGTCATTTCGGCGATGTGGGGTTCACGCGGTGTGAGCCCTATCAGCACCCCAGAAGGATCTAAATCATGAGCACCGGTACCGTTAAGTGGTTCAACGCGGAAAAGGGCTTCGGCTTCATCGAGCAGGACGGCGGCGGCCCCGACGTCTTCGCCCACTACTCCAACATCGCCGCCCAGGGCTTCCGTGAGCTCCAGGAGGGCCAGAAGGTGCAGTTCGACATCACGCAGGGCCAGAAGGGCCTGCAGGCGGAGAACATCACCCCCGTCTGATCTCGCTGCACGCGTCGCGGGGCTCGTACCTGAGGGTACGGGCCCCGCTGCCGTTACCCGACGGACGGACCTCGCCACCCTCACCTGGCCGCCGCGCCGGCGACCCGCCCGACCGAGACCGGTCCCGTCGAGCCCCTCTTCGACCGGGCCAAGTCACTCCGGCAACGGCAGTGATCGCTGAGTGTCTACGCGCTCGAACCACGGACCGGACGGTCCGGGTCGGTGACCCGTCGTGTCGCTCGGTCGGCCGTCGCGCGGACCTCCCGGGCGATGTCCCGCCATAGAGCGGCGGGGAGGTCGTGGCCCACGTCGGGGAGGGTCACCAGACGCGCGCCCTCGATGGCGCGCGCGGTGGCGCGGCCGGCGGCGACCCGCAGGAGCTGGTCCTGCTCTCCGTGCAGGACCAGGGCCGGCAGGTGGAGCTCGCGGAGCCGTGGCCCGTGCCACTGGGCTCCGATCTGCCGGCTCTGCGCCTTGTTGTCGCGCGGGCCGCTGTCCACCTCGGCTTCGATCCACGCGCGGGCGGCCCCCTCGTCGAACGGGTAGCCGGGCGAGGCGATGCCGCGCCACACCGCCAGGGCCGCTTCGATGTCGCCCTCGCGTCCCTCGGGGAACTTCATGCGGGCCAGCTTGGCGAGCAGGCCGAACCGCAGGTAGCGCACCACGCCCAGTCCGGACACGTCGCTGGGCACCGCGGCGGACGAGGTCAGGCTGAGCACGCGGTCGGGGTGGCGGAGGGCGATGCGCTGCGCGAGCTGCCCGCCCAGGGAGTGCCCGAAGACGTGCGCCCGCTCCCAGCCGAGAGCGTCCAGGACGGCGACCGCGTCGTCGGTCATGTCCTCGGCGGTGTACGAACTCCCGCGTCTCCCGAACAGGGCGGCGAACGGATTGCCGGTGGGGGTCGACGGCATGCGGGTGGACTCGCCGGCGTCGCGCTGGTCGTAGCGCGCCACCTCGAAGCCCTCATCGGCGAACGCCTCGCACAGGCCGGCCGGCCACCAGAAGCGGGAGACGGCCAGTCCCATGATGAGCAGCAGCGGCTCGCCGCGTGAGCCGCGCAGGCGATCGAACGCGATGTCCACTCCGCCGTTGGCCGTGTACCGGGTGCGCGTCCATTCCAGCGGGCCGTCACCTTGCCCGGCCGGCGTGCGGTCGATCATGCCATCCCCTTACTGCGATCGATGTTCGCATAAAGCGTCGGCGGCTACGATACTGCAAACAGCGTTCGCAGAAAGGCGAGGGATGTGACCGAGGGACCGGTTCGCAGCATCTGGCTACGACCCGAGCGTGGGGCGCGCGGCCCGGCACCCGAGTACAGCCGGGGCCGGATCGCCACCGCCGGCGTCGCGCTCGCCGACGCGGACGGCCTCGCCGCCGTCACGATGCGGGCGGTCGCGGACGCCCTCGGCACCGGACCGGCGTCGCTCTACCGTTACGTCGCCACCCGCGACGAGCTGATCGAACTGATGATCAACGAGGTGAACGGAGAGTTCGATCACACCGCGCCCGGCGGCGGGCACTGGCTCCAGGACCTGCTGGCCCTGGCCAGGCAGAGCCGCGGCATCTATCTCCGCCACCCCTGGCTGCTCGACGCGACCGGCCTGGACGGCCCGATCGGCCCGAACGCGGTCGACTACCTCGAACACGCGCTGGCCGCCCTTTCCGGCGTCGACGTCGACCCGCGCACCAAGCTGGAGGCGATAGGCGTACTGAACGGCCTGGTCGCCCTGCTGGCGCGCGCCGAGATCGCCCAGGGAACCGCCGGCCGGACCCTCCCGCAGTGGCAGCGGGAGCAGACGGCGTACCTGAGCGAGGCCCTCAAGGCGGGTCGCCACCCCCACCTGGCCGCCGCGCTGGCGACCCGCCCGCCCGAGGCCGAACCCGCCGAGTCTCTCTTCGACCGGGTCGTCGCCAGGGTCCTGACGGGGCTTCTCCATCCGGGCACTCCCCGCTGAGTCCCGGCACCCCGCTCCGGGAACGTTGTCCCTCCTGGTCCTTCGGGCTGACCGCCGGCCTCGGGACGTGACCCACCATCCGCATCACCGCCGTCAACGAACGGCTCCACTCACTTCGAAACGCGGGCTAGGCCGGACCGGCTTCGTCGGTGAAGTGCTGCAGAACCATCTCCACCAGTGCGGCGACATCGGCGTCGACCATCGGCCCGCCGGTCATGCCCATCCGGTGGAGCAAGGTTCCGACGACGACGTCGATGAAGAAAAGGACCCGGTTCTCCGGCTCGCCGAGCGCGTCCTGGAGTGCGAGCCGGTACGGGTCCTGCAACCGCGCGGACAGGACCTCGCGCAGCGCCGGATCGCTGACGGCGTCGCTGAACACGCCTGCGAACGCGTCGCCTACCCCGGGCTCGCTGATCTTCCCCGCGATCCAGCGGATGGCGGAGGACATGAGCTCGGCTCGACCGGCGCTCTCCAGCGGCACCGGGCCGAACGCGTCAATGAGGCAGTCCACGATCAGGTCGCCCTTCGACGGCCAGCGACGGTAGATCGTCGTCTTCGCGACGCCGGCCGCAGCGGCGATGCGCTCGACGGTGGCGCGCGCGTAGCCGAGCTCGTGGACCGTGCTCAGGGTTGCGGCGAAGACCACGTCGTTGACGCCGGAGCGCGGGCGACCGGGGGGTCTGGCGGATGTGGGCGGTCGGGTCATGGCCACATGATAACTTTTGCGCTACCTTAGGTATCGATACCTGAGGTAGCGAAATTATCCGCCGAGGAGGAGACATGAGCGAGGTCACCAATACAGAGCGACCGCCGCTGGGCATCCGGTTGCTGCATGCCCTGGCGAAGGAGCCGGACTGGTCGGTGATGACGGCCGAGGAGCTGGTCGCCTTCCGCGACGGGGTGAACCGCAAGCGGGCGTCCCGTCTGGCGCGGGTGATCACCGGGCTTCCGGATCGCGGCGCCGCGATCCAGTGGCGGGAGGTGGAGCTGCCCGACCGTCGGCTCCGGGTCCGGGTGTACCGGCCGTCGCCCGAGCGCGGCGGCGGGGGCGCCGACCGGGCCGGCCTGCCACTCGTGCTCCACGTGCACGGAGGCGGGTTCGTGGGCACGGCGGTGCAGAGCGACTGGGTGAACAGCCGTCTCGCCGCGCGGCTGCCCGCGGTCGTCGTCTCGGTCGAGCACCGCCTCATCGGCCCGGAGAGTCCGATGTCGGCGGCCGTTGACGATGGCTGGGACGTGCTCCGGCACGTGGTGCAGCACGCCGCGCAGTGGGGAGTGGACCCGGCGCGGACCGCCGTCTTCGGTGAGAGCGCCGGCTCGCTGGTCACCGCCCTGGCCGCGATCCGGGCCAGAGAATCCGGCGTGCTCCTGCAGGCGCAGGTGCTGGTCAACCCTTGTGTCGATCTGACCTCGACGATGTTCGACTACGCCTCGGCCACCCAGTACGCCGATAGCCCGACCCTCACCGTGACGCAGCTGCAGACGTTCCACCGGTTCGCCGTGCCACCGGGAACGGATCCTCGTGCGGTGTCGCCGCTTTATGCCGATGACCTGAGCCGGTTGGCCCCAGCGCTCGTGGTGGTGCCGACCCTTGACCCGGCGGCCGATCACGGCCGCTGTTACGCCGAACGTCTGCGAGCGGCCGGGACGTCCGCGCGGCTCACCGAATATCCCGGCGCGACGCACGCGTTCCTCAGCATGCCGGGCGTGGTGCCACAAGCGAAGGCCGCTCGGGCGGAGATCGTCGAGTTCCTCCGGGACCACCTCGCTGGGTGACGGGCCCCGGCCTGCCCGGATCCGTGACCGGGTAGACGAGCAGCTGAGCGTGGAGCGGGGCGAGTGCACGGCGTCCCGGGAGGCCGGTCGCACTGTGCCCGGCCTCCCGGGGCGCTGACGGTCTTTGGAGATCGACAGCGGCGGTCAGAGCATTTCCTCCCAGAAGCCACAGTGGTGCTCGACGGCCGGATCCACCGGCGTGATGCCATCTTTTCCGGGCGCGAACGCCTGCGCGAGTATCGGCCGGTCAAGGCTGATTCGTGGCCAGCGTGGTGACCGGCCGGTGTTCGGGTCGCCGGTGGCGGCGAACCGGGTCCAGTACCCGATCATCGCGGCGGCCAGTTCGTGCTGTTCCGGGGGCAGACGGTCGACCTCGGCGGAGTCGAACAGGTAGGCCAGGTCTGATCCGTGGTAGGCGCCCGGCGGCATCCAGTCGGGGAACGGGTAGATGCGCGGGGCATCGGAGTCGGCGAACTCGTAGCCGAAGACGGGTACGGTTCGCGCGAAGAGGCGCTCATCGGTCAGCGTGGGGCAGGCGAACATCCGGTCGGTGAGGACGGTGGCCCAGGCCAGGCTCGGTGAGGGGTACCGGCCCGGCGGGTACTGGGTGGCGACCTTGCCCGCCTTCGTGCCGAACACCCGGACCAGGAGTGCGCCGTACTCGGCGGTGGTGATCGGCCTGGGCAGGGTGAGCACGGCGAGCAGCCGCGCTTCGTCGTGGGTGTGCCCCTCCAGTACGGGCATCCGGTGGAAGCGGCCTGCGCGCAGCGCCTGGTCCGGCCTGATCGGCAGAATCGGCGTGTCGTAGGCCGGCCCCCAGGTGGCGTTCTTCGTGGCTTTCAGCAGGTCGGCCGGATGGACCCGGCGCATGCAGGCGAGCGCGGTGGCCTTGTCCACGCAGCCGAGACGTTCGGCGAGGGCGGTACCGCTCTTCTCGGCGTCGGTACGGGGAATCCAGATCGAGGTGGCGGTGGCTCCCTGGCCCGGTGTGAGTGGGGGAGTGCTGGTACCGCACGCGCCACTTTGGAGGATCGCCCGGTGGAACAGGCCCGCGGACTGAGCCGAGGTGAGGTGCGCGCAAATGCTCAGCGCCCCGGCGGACTGGCCGAAGAGGGTGACGTTGCGCGCGTCGCCGCCGAACGCCGAAGCGTTGCGGCGTACCCACTCCAGGGCCGCGCGCTGATCCAGCAACCCGAAGGTCGCCGAGGAGCCCAGCCCCGGGTAGCCCCAGAATCCCAGCGCACCAAGCCGGTAGTTGAGGGTGACGACGACAACGTTCCCGCCGGTGGCGAGTCGCTGCGGTCGGTAGGCACCGCCAGAGCCGGTGGCGAACGATCCGCCGTGGAGCCAGACCATGACCGGCCACGGCCGGTGGGGCCCGGTGGCACGGGGGGTGGTGACGTTGAGGTAGAGGCAGTCCTCACTGCCCGGATCGGCGGGATCCCTCCCGGCGAGCGCGGTCTGCGGGCAGCGCGGGGCTGGGCTGCTCGCGTCTTTGACCTGTGACCAGGGCGGGGGCGGGACCGGTGGCCGCCAGCGAAGCTCACCCACCGGCGGCGCCGCGTACGGAATGCCGTAGAACGCGCGGTAACCGTCGGCGAGGACGCCACGCACCGGTCCGGAGCCGGTCCGCACAAGGCGCTCATCCCCTGGTGCGGTCGCGCTGTCGGCCGGCCTGGCCCCGAAGGCGGCCGCTGATCCGAGCCACCCGCAGACCGCCATGACCAGCAGCCCTCGCGACCGGCGCCTCGACTCCATCACCCTCGCCTCACTCCCCGTCCAGCCGGCATGCAACCAGGTACGCGCTACGCCGAGTGTGGGCCACCCGGCCTGAGCCGGGACACCCCCAAATCTCGGGATGGCCGCCGCTAACTCGGTCGCGGTAAAGGCATGCCTGCGAGAGACTCGCCTCGTGGGAGACGTTCTGTTCCGACTGGGAGAATCGCTTGGCGCCGGAGCCGGGCCGGGCCTCAGCCCCGACGAGTTAGGCGAGCTCCTGTCCCAGGCCATCGCCTCGGTAGTGCCGCATGACTCCTTCAACATCAGCGGGATGAATCCGGCCACCGGCATCGCCTCCCTCGGCTTCTGGCACCGCGCGGACCCAGCGCTCCGCCTGGCCCAGCGGCACAACCTGTACTTCGGCGAGGACCCGTACAGTCCCGATCAGCTGGCCCGCCTCAGCGTGCCCATTGGCGTGATCAGCCCCTCCGCGCCGGCATCCCTGGCACAGGGGGTTCTCTCAGCGCACGGGGTGGGCAGCGAACTGCGGATGCTGCTGCGCGATGGGCGCGGCGTCTGGGGGATGGTCTCGCTGCTACGGGAAGAAGGCGGCAGGCCCTTCGGGGCGAGTGACGAGCGGGCGCTGTTGCGACTGACCCAGCCGCTCATCGCGATCGTGCGGGGGCACGCGACGGCCATCCCACCGCAGGCGGCCAGGCCCGACCTGGCGCCGGGGATCATCATGGTGGGCGCCGACCATGCCGTACGGGCGGTCAGCCCACAGGCACGAGCATGGCTGCGCGAACTGCGGCTGCCCGCGGCGATCTCCGACGACTGGGCCGCCACCGCGATCTCCAGCGAGGTGTCACTCGCCGCCCGCGATCATCACCTTGACCAGACACTCCCCGTCGCCTGCATGCCCGCGTCCTACGCCGGGCACTGGGTGGCGATCCACGCACAACCCCTGAACGACGACGGCACCGGCGACGTCGCCGTTGTCATCCAGGCGGCCACCGGCGGACTGCTGCTGCCCGCGTTCGCAGCCTGGTACTCCATCACCCCCCGCGAACGCACCATCCTCCAAAAACTCTGCGAGGGAACCGCCCCCAAACAGATCGCCCGCGGCCTCGGCATCTCGCTCCACACTGTCAACGACCACCTGAAATCACTGTTCCGCAAGACCAATACCAGCGGACGCGACGAACTCACTGCAGCCATCACGGGATAGCGAAGGCGCGCGTCTGGTCCGTTGTTCCATGCCCGAGCGATGCGCGCCGGCCTGGCGTCCTGCACACTGGCTGCTGGTCCGACCTTGGCCTTCCGGAACCCCCGAGAAGAGGAGAAGCGCCGTGGACAGTGAGAACGCTGCCAAGCTCGCCGTGCTCATCGATGCGGACAACGCCCAGTCCTCGGTCGTCGAGGACTTGCTGGCCGAGGTCGCCAAGTACGGCACGGCGCACGTGAAACGGGCGTACGGCGACTGGACGGGCACGAGCCTGAAGGGCTGGAAAGAGCAGCTGCTGACCCAGTCGATTCAGCCGATCCAGCAGTTCGCCTACACCACGGGCAAGAACGCCACCGACGCCGCGATGGTCATCGACGCGATGGACCTGCTGTACACGGGGCGGTTCGACGGCTTCTGCCTCGTCTCCAGCGACAGCGACTTCACCCGCCTGGCCGCGCGGATCCGCGAGTCCGGTCTGACCGTGTACGGGTTCGGCGAACGTAAGACGCCCAAGCCCTTCGTCTCGGCATGCGACAAGTTCATCTACATCGAGAACCTGAGCTATTCCAAGAGTCCGGCCACTCCCGCCGACACCTCGCTGAGGCCGGCTCCGACGGCGTCGGTCGCGAAGCTCAAGGCCGATACCGCGCTGGTGAGCCAGTTGCGCAACGCCGTGGAGGCGGCCTCCGACGACGACGGATGGGCACCGCTGGCCAATGTCGGGCACATCATCACCAAGCAACGCCCCGACTTCGACTCCCGCAACTACGGATACGCCAAGCTCAGCGACCTGATGACCGCCACGACGCTGTTCGAGCTGGACCGTCGTAGCCCCGGCGACGGAAAACAGGCGGTCATCTACGCCCGGGACAAGCGCCGCCAGGGCGGCTGACTCCGGGGAGCGGCTTCCCGCGGCAGCGTTCCCAAAAGCGGCGCCTGCGCCTCCTCACACGACGGATCATGGAGACATGCCCGAAGACCCCCCTCACGACGAAGGCAATGCGGCGGCCGTCCCGGACGCTCCCATCTCGACGGCCGGCCTCGATCCGGAGCCGATCGTGACCCATACCTCGGAGGCGGCCCGAGCCGTCAAGCCACCCGAGTCGTCCCACACCGAAGAGCTCGAAGGAAAGCTCACGCGTGAGCTTCGGCCGACACGGGTGGTGCCACGCTGGGTCGGCTGGCTGGTCATCGCCGCCGGTGTCGCCATGCTGCCGTGGATCACCGGACTGAGCTTCGTCCTGCCCACCAGCCACGAGGCCGCCCACTACAACGCCTCATGGATCGGCTTCGACCTCGGCCTGTGCGCGATGCTCCTGCGCACCGGTTGGCTCGCGCAGAAGGGCCGGGAGCACATCGAACTGAGCGCGGCGATCACCGGCACTCTGCTGTTGGTGGACGCGTGGTTCGACGTGGTGACCGCCGACAGCCGCGGCGAGCTGATGCTCGCGCTGGCACTGGCGTTGTTCGGCGAGCTGCCCCTGGCCGCCTTCTTCCTCTGGATCGCCGGACGCGTCGAGGACCGCCGCCAGCGGCGCGCCGCGGTGCTGGCGAGGTTTCTGCGAACGCTGCGGACGCGTCGCCCCCGGATAGGCCGCTTCGCCAGGGAGACCCGTCGTCGCTGAACGCGCGTGCTCGCCGAGGCGATGGCCCTGCTCCTGCGTGCTGTCGTTCAGTTCTTGCGGCACATGCCGGCGAGCAGCCATCCCGAGGGGTCGGTCAAGGGCCGGTCGGGCCGCCAGTGCGGGGGGAGGACCAGCCCGGGCTCGATGAGGTCGAGCCCGCCGAGGAGGGCCGCGATCTGCTTTCGGTCGCGCAGCGCCACCGGAACGCCGGCACTCTCGGCCAGTCCGTTCAGGAAGGCCAGATCCTCCGGGCCCCACCCTTCGGAGGTGAAGTGGCAGATCGCCAGGTGACTCCCGGGGGACAGGGCGTCGCTGAACGCGGTCACGATCCCGGCGGGATCGTCTTCGTCGAAGACGTAGTGCAGGACGGCGACCATCAGCACTCCGACGGGCCGGCTGAAATCGATCAGGCTCGTGACGTCCCGGCCGGAGAGGATCTCGTTCGGACGCCGGATGTCCGCCTGAACGGCGGTCGCGGTGCGGGAGCTGGACAGCAGTGCCTGAAAGTGGGTGACGGGGACCGGGTCCTTGTCGACATAGACGACGGTGGCCTCCGGGTCCGCCCCGTGCACTATTTCGTGTACGTTGCCGCGCCCGGGCAGCCCGCAGCCGAGGTCGAGAAATTGCCGGATCCCGAGGGAGAGCATGTAGCGCACGGCCCGCCGCATGAACTTGCGGTTCTCGCGTACTGCGTTGATGGCTACGGGCAAGGCGGCTCGGATCTGCTCCGAGACGTGCCGGTCGGCTGAGTAGTTGTCCTTCCCGCCGAGCGCATAGTCGTACATCCGCGCGTCATTCGGCGCGGTGGGGTCAATGTCCTTCGGCAGGGGTTCTCGGTCGGCGATGGCGGAGTCCTTCGCGATCCGGAAGCGGGGGATGGAGAGTTTAACGCGGCCACGCGCGCGATGAGTGGTCAAATGACGTTTTGTCCGATAAGTCCCACCCGGCCGCCTGTTGGACGCTGTCTGCGGATGGCGCGTCCCTACCTAGGTCTTCGATCACGCTCTGCCACAATGACTTTCCGTCACCGTTCTGATGATCACTCGAATCCGCCGCGTTGGCCGGATGTGGCAACAATTTCCATTGAGACTTGTCCGGATCGGAGTCAAGGGTCCAATCTTTCCGCTGGCATCTGGCTTTGACTCACAGCTCGGGGGAGTTGCTTTCCATGATTTTTTGGCGTCCGTCCTCAGTGAGGAGGGCGGCCGATGTCTGAGCAGGTGAACTCCGGCCGATCTCCGCTACGGCGTTCTGTCTCCAGGCGCACGGTATTGCTGTCGGCCGGCGGGGCGATCATGGCTGTCGGGCTCGGTTCCAGCGAGGGTCCACGGCCCCTGCTGCGGGCGCTGTCGGCCGGGGCGGCCGGCGCGCCCACGGCGACCCTGCACCTGGTCCGCCCGCAGGACATGCTGGTGCTCGACTTCGACTTCTACAACCTGGCGCCGACGTTCGACACCGACCCGCCGCAGTTGCGCCGCGCGGACTCCTCGGTCCTCGCCTACGTCGTGGTCCGCTTCGAATCCCAGCACGTCATGGAACAGACCGTCTTGGAGGACGCGAGCAATCCACACCCGCCGCCCGGCACCGTACGCAGCAAGGGGGTCGGCGCCAGCCGGATCGTGTTCGTCGTTCCGGAGACGGTCAAGCTCCTGCCCTACACCGAGGAAGGCCTGCTGCAGTGGTGGCGGTGGATCATGCAGGTGGTCACCGGACCGCCCAACGGATCGCCTCCCGACGAGTTGCACACCGACCTGTTGCTGGTCGACTGGCTGCACCTCACGCCCGGGTGGGAGTCCCCCGAGCCGACGTCGACCTGGGCGCATTCCGCCACGCCGGTCACTCACGGTGACCGGACCGAGCTGTGGCACACACGGCTGTCGCCGCGCGGCCCGAACGGGAGGCCCCAGGAGTCGATCGGCGTCCCGGCGCCGCCCGACGTCTCTGTACCGAAGCTGCGCGCCGTGTACCGCGACCAGCCGGCCGGGGACGAGTCCTCGGTCTACCGCGACCTGCTTCCGCCGCATTTCGTCGATCCCCCGACGCAGATCGTGCAGTTGGCCGGCAATCCGACGCTCGGCGCCTACAAGCGGATCAACGCCAACCTGCTCGCACTCAGCGCGGTGGGCGCCACGCTGGACTTCGACGTCCAATGGATCCCGACGGTCGGATTCGAGCTCAAGCGCTGGGAGCACCATTCCTGGCTGGGGCGCGACAACAAGGTCGTCGTCGAGGAGTACGGCTTCCTGTTCCCGTTCGGGCATCGCGCGGAGCTGATCTCCGAGACCAAGCGGCAGGTCGATGAGGCGACCGGGGTCGCCTACCTGAAGCAACGCCTGTTCATCCGGATCACCGAGCGCGTCAAGACCTTTGCGGCGCCGTTCCAGAACTGGGGCGGGCGGGCGTTCCCGTTCACCGACATCGCCATTAAGAACACCACGCTTCCTGACCTGCCGGAGAAGCTCGACCCGCTCCAGGGCGGACCGCCCGACGCCACGTCGCCGGCGTTCTGGATCCAGGACATCAACGCCCTCAAGCCCGGCGGTGGCCACTCCGACGTGGTGTTCGCCCTCGTGGCCACCGACGTGGCCGGTCGGCGGATCGAGTTCACCTCACCCATGGCGTTCATGCCGGCGGATCCCGCCCGGAACACCGGCGACCCGCTGTTCAAGAGCGTGCTCGGCAAGTTCGGCACCTACGCCGACATCGTCGGGCCGGAGGTGGACGCCCGGCGGGTGATCGATCTGCGCGGCCAGACCGTGGCCTACGCGAAGGAGGAGACGCCGGGGACGGCGAGCTTCCCGACGGTCCGCTGGTACTGGGGCGTCGAAGGGCCACGGGGCACCGTGCTCCCCCCGCTTCAACCCGGTCAGCCCTCGGACGGCAAGGACCACGCCCACGTGGATTCGCCGGTGTTCTACCCGAGGCTGCTCGCCGCCGAGGCTCAGGTCCCGGCCGTCGACGCCGTCATCGGCACCGGCGGTCCGGTGTTCCTCATGCCGGATCCGAAGTACCTCGCACACGACTTCGGGTTCAACAAGGCGCTGGTCGACGCTGGGAACGACCCGCAGATATTCGTGCGGGTGCAGGACTCGGTCGCCGCCCTCGACCGGTTGAGCCGGGGGGACCGGACCGACGACAAGCCGGTCCGGCGTTCGGTCGAGAACAGCCTCAATGCCGGCGGCGTCGCCACCCCACATATGATGATCGGCGGTCTTTCCAGGGTCACCGGCGTGGTCCTCGGACTGCAAGACTCGATCGACACCGTCCAGGACAGCGGAAAGATAAAGTTCGATCAGTCCTTCCCGCCCAACATCAAGGACCTTGTCTCACAGGCGGGGTTGTTCGGTGAGATCGCCCTGGGCCTGCTCTTCGATGAGGGCAACATCAAGAGCCATGGGCCTAAAATACACAAGGTCTTTGATTTTCCAAAGGACAAAGACGGCAAAATACATTACCAGTATGCGCCGATCGGCCAGACGATCACTATGACCTTCGAGGAGACGGTGACGGCGAAACCGCCGCCTCCCTTCAAGGTGATAACGGGGTTCAGTGGCGTTCTGACAAAGGTCTCGCTGGTCGTCACCAATCAGATCCTCTTCGACAACAAGGACGCCGACACGGTCGACAAGGCGATCGCCAAGGTCGACGCGAGTGTGACGGACTTCAAGATCGATCTGACCCCGATCATCGTCACGTTCAACAAGTTCGTATTCTCCTACCAGCTCGGCCCCGGCGCGAAATGCGATCCGGACATCAAATCCATCGAGCTCTCCGCGCCGCTGGACTTCCTGAGCGGCCTGATGAAGCTCATCGGCCTGGCACCCGCGGACTCGGACTCGGACTCGGCCAGGCGTACCGGTGCGCGCCTCGCCGCCAGGAACAAGTTCGGACTCGGCTTCAAAATAACCGATTTCGACATGACCAAGATCGGGGTCGGTGTCTCGCTCAACTTCCCCGATCTCGCGCTGGGGCTCTTCACGCTCGAAGGAATCCACGTTGACGTCGGCGTGATCCTCCCCTTCCAGCCGTTCGCGCTGGGCGGGCCGGTAACGGGCAGCGCGACGGCGAAAGGCGGCCCGCTGCGGGCCTCGCTCGGCTTCGGGGCCCCCTCCGACAAGTTCAAGGTCAGCGTCTACGGTCTCGGCGGCGGCGGGCACTTCCTCCTGGAGGCCAGCACGAGGAGGCTGGAGAAGCTCGAAGCGTCGATCGAGGTCATCGGCAATGTGTCCCTCGACCTCGTCGTCGCGGCGGGCCGGCTCCTCATCGAGCTCGGTGTCTTCTTCAGCATGCAGATCAAGGACCGGCCGAACGGCCAGGTAGGGACCTACTCCGAGGTCCACCTGGGCGGTTACATGCGGGCCACCGGCCGCCTGAGCGTCCTCGGCCTGATCAACATCACCGCGGAGCTCTACGCCGACATCGAGTACGTCAACGTGGACGGAGTCGGTTCCGTCTGGTTCCACGCGCACCTGACCGTTTCCATCGACATCACGTTCTGGCACGTCAGCGTGGGGATCGAATTCACCAAGACCTTCGGCGGCGGCAGCTCGCCGAACGCCGTCGCCGCGCACGCGTCGGCCCGTGCCCTCACGGATCGGAATCACACCTTCGGTGACCTGATGAGCAGGGACGACTGGGCTCTCTACTGTGCTTCATTCGCCGGCTGACGGCTGATCCGCGAGGAGTTGTGATATGGCCGCGTCGCAAATCGTGTGGACGCCGGTGCCGAACGGCTATGCCAACGGCATGCTGCAGATCTCCGTTCTCGTCGCCCCCCGCCTGTCGGGTGCCGCGACGCTGAGCGGGTTTACCGACTGGCTGACGTGGCCTCAGGTCAAGCCGGCGTACTCGGTGACCTTCCAGGGCGGCAATAAGGTGCTCGCCACCGCCGTCGGCCCGGCCCCTCGCCTGGATCTGTGGCAGCGGCTCTTCACCAAGGACACACCGGTCGCCGCCCGGCCCGCCCCGCTGGCCGCCGCGGGCGTTCCGCCCATTCGTTCCTGGCCGAGCGTCGCGGCCCGGTCCATGGCCTTTTCCGAGCACACCCTGACGATGGCGTTCAATCCGACTGCGCCTGCGACCGTCAACGACTACTTCCCGTCCCAGGGGGACGAAGCCGCCCGGAAGCGCCTCGCGGAGGACGAAGCCGTCACCAACATTTACATGTCCCCGGAACGGCGGCAGCAGGCCGTCGCGGCGATCAACGCTGAACTGGCCAACGGCTTTTTCCTGGGAGGTCCGTTGCGGGGCTTCTCCGCAGCGCAGATCAACTTTCTCCTCGCGGAGTTGTTTCACAACAGGAAGGACAACACCAACCCCGCGCCGAAGACCCATTCTCTCGCCGCCCACATGAATATCATCCAGAACCCCGGCGATCTGGACTTTCACGCGGCGTTGAGCTCTTTTGCGCAGTATCCGATGCTGCAGCGCTCGCTCGGTCTGATCGTCGACCTCACCGTGGATCCGGCCGCGATCGGAGTTCCCGTCCCCAGCGACCCGGTCAACCTCGCGCTGGAGGTCGCTTGGCCGGGGGCCGCGTCCTACGACGCGGTCTACCCCGTGGTGGCCGCGACGCTGACCAAGACCGCGTTCGCGGCGAAGCCCTCGGGCACGACCGCGAAGGACGGCTTCCTCGCGCTCAACACCGATCAGTACGGCGTCATCGAGGTCGAGGCCGATTCGGCCGCCGCCCTGCTGACGACGTTCAGCACGACCCTCAACACCCGCAGTACGGCTCGGATATTCGGGCTCGGAAGATCACGCACGCGAGCGACCGCCGCCCGCCCGCATGACAACGGCGCGTCCGGTGGCGGCGATCCCGGCGGGGAGCCCGCGCCCGTGCCGGCCTTGCGCAGCAGCGGTTTCTCCATCGTTCAGTTCGGCCGGGCCAAGCAACTCCACCAGACGCTGACGAAGACCACGACGAGGACGGCGAATCTCACCAGGCCGGCCACGGACCCCTTCTCCGCCGAGGACCTCACGTACGGGGTCCGCGTCGACGTCTGGGACGACACGACCAAACGCTGGTACAGCCTGTGCCGCCGCAAGGGGACCTACGACGTCAACGGAATGGCGGTCACCGCAGAGGACGAGGGCATCGTCCACCTCGCGCACACCCAGCAGGTCGACGATCCGACGATCTACCTGCACGAGTCGATGTTCAACTGGAGCGGTTACAGCCTGGTGACCAACCGCCCGGGAAGCACGCAGGAGACGATCAACGGGAAACAGGTGACGGTCGGCCCGGACAGCGACGCCACCGGCCCGGTGAAGCTCAAGACCTCCTTTCACGCGACCGGACTCCCCAAGCTGCGCTATGGCCGGAGCTACCGGTTCCGAGCGCGCACGGTGGACATCACCGGCAACAGCCGGGGACCGGAGGACCCGGCCACGGATTCCAGCTCGCCCATGGTCACGTACCTGCGGTTCGAGGCGGTCACCGCGCCGGTGCTCCTGCCGACCGCTCCGCGGACCACAGGGGAGTCGGCACTGCTCATGGTGATCCGAGGGAACTACAACGCTCCGGCCAGGGGGGACTGCCAGCGCCACGTCGCCCAGCCGAGGATGAGCCAGCTGATGGCGGAGCACCACGGTCTCTACGACGTGCCTGCCTCGCCTCTCAACCCGGGCGGGATCGACGTCTCCGTCTACTCTGAGATCGCCGAACGCGACCGGAGATCGCTGAACACCGGCGGCACCGCCGATCCGGACGGCTGGGGCGACACGCACTACCACGATGATCCGGTGCTCGCGGTCCCGTACATCACGGATGTGCTCGCTCGTGGCGTCGCCTTTCGCGGGCTTCCGGGGTACGGCGCCGATGAGATCTTCCCCGTCGACTTCGCGAATCTTCTCCCGCTCGGAGGGCCCAATGCCTTCCGGATCCGCCTGATCAACGGCACGGGAAAGCCGAATTACGATCGGGTGTCCCGGGTCCTGACGGTTCGGCTCCCTCCCGGCGAGACCGTTGACGTGGCCTACTCCAGCCGGATGAACGACGCCGACGTGGACCTGCTGGGTGTCTGGAACTGGTTCGTGCGGAGCGGGCATACGCCCGGTGGCGGACGGACCGTCCAGGACCTCCGCAGGCTCGCCGCCCAGGGGCAGCTCTGGCAACTGACCCCGCCGAAGACGCTACGGCTCTCCCACGCCGTCATCCAGCCCATCGCACCGCCCACCTACGTCAAGCCGGTGGCGGTGCGCCGGCCGGGAGACACCACGGCACGGCTCATCGACGTGCTGAAGTTCCACCGGGCGAGCACGCACCACGTGGACGTCGACGCGACGTGGACCGAGCCGATCGACGACCCTGGCAGCCCGGAGCCGACCCGGCGCAAGGGCAGCGCGCACGTCGTGAAGCTCGTGGCGGCGGCGGACGATCCCGAAGGCGACCGGCTCTCTCTCAGCGATCTTCACGAGTTCCACGACACCATCCACCGCCAGGTCACCCTGGGCGCGACCGGCTCGTCGCGCTACGTGGAGTTCTTCGTGCAGAAGACCCAGGTCGCGCTGTCGGGGACCACCCCGGTCGCGCTGGCCAAGGGCGGCATCGCGGTCGGAACCCTCACCGTCACCGATGTCCTCACCAACAAGGTCTTCAAGCAGGACTTCAGCTCCTCGAGCGACGTGGTGGGGGACTACGTCGTGAGCCACGCGGCGGGAACGCTCGCCCGGTCCGGCCAGGGATCGGCCATCGCCGACGGCGCCACCGTGGCGGTCGAATTCGTCGAGGGCTCAGTGACCAGGGCGAACACCGAGGCGCAGCAGCCGATCGTGGTGAACGTCCGATCCTCGG
The DNA here is from genome assembly GCF_039542055.1 of Actinoallomurus vinaceus. Lineage (NCBI taxonomy): Bacteria > Bacillati > Actinomycetota > Actinomycetes > Streptosporangiales > Thermomonosporaceae > Actinoallomurus > Actinoallomurus vinaceus. Next base: position 146,117 of record NZ_BAABHK010000003.1, on the reverse strand, counting down.
CGCGGCCGTCGGTTCCCGACATCGCCTATATCGTTCCCACCTTCGGCTGGGAGAAGGCGGCCGACGACACGAGGATCTCCAGCATCCGGCGCGGAAACGGGTTGCGCGTGTATCTCCGCCGCCCGTGGTATTCGTCGGGCGACGGTGAGATTCTGGGCGTTGTCCTGTTCGAAGGAAAGGGTGATCTGCCCGCGCACCTCCGGCAGTACGTCACCTTGCGCGGGCAGGACCCGATATTCGCCTCCGCGCCGACAACGGTCGCCCCCGGCACGAGTGAATTTCCGCTGGCGCTCGATCCGAAGCCGGGATATCGCCTGGCCGAGTCGGACCTTCTCAAGGAGCTCACCGAGACGGTCGCCGTGGCTCCGCACGCGGTCGCCTACGACAAGGACCGGCGGATGTGGTGCTGCGACATAACGATGACGCAGGACAAGTCCTACAATCCGTTTATCCGGCTGGCGCTGGTGCGTTTCCAGCCGAACTCCTTGAGCGGCCTCGAGATATCGCCGATCGTGCTGGCCCAGTTCGCCCAGCTCAATCCGGACCGCACCCTGTCGATGGTGTTCAGTGCCTCGGACGCGACCCTCGTTCATGTCGGCGTCGCGGGCACGACGTACACGGCGGCCACGGACAAGAAATCGCACCTGAAGGTCCTGGTTCAGGTGGCCGATCCGAAGCCGGTCGGCGCCGTGGGCTGGAGAACGGACTCGGAGGTCGAGCTCGCGCCCTCCGGCGGCCAGTGGGAAAGCGACGTCAGGCTGCCCGCGAGCCGTGGCAGCAGGCCGATGCGGCTGGTGGTCGAGGAGCGTGAGCGGCTGTCCGACCAGGGCACCCGGCTCGTCTACGTAGACGCCATTGAGATCTGACAGCGAAGGAACGAAATCGATGAGACGAAGCCTCTGGTTTCCGCGCCTGGCGGTCGCGGCCACTCTCGGCTGTTCCGGCGCGGTCGCCGTACATTCCACAGCCGGTGCCGGCACCCATCCAGGCGGACAGCGGGCGGCGCAGGTGAAGTCACGCGTTCTGCGCACGTCGAAGGCGCTGGCGCGACGTGCCGGGTCCGCCCTCCCCACCGGGGGGTTCGGGAACGGCGTCTTCCAGGTCTATGAGACCCCGGCGGGCGGCAGGGCCGGGGTAGGGCAGTTCACGGTCATGACCGGCACGGACAATCCTGCGGGCGCGGGCCGCGACGTGCTGTTCGGCCAGGGAGCGCCCGGGACGACCTACATGATCGTCCGCGATGTGACCGCGGGCGTGGATTATGTACAGGGCCAGATGCTCACCCATGCGAACGAGGTTTCGCTGGACGATCGGGTGGCATCCCAGCGGACCACGGGGACGACCAGGACGACCACCTGGCAGGCCGGACCTTTCGCCCTTAGGCAGGAGGTCTCCGTCACCGGCGACACCGCAGCGAACTCGCAGGTCACCGTCACAACGACGATCAGCGATTTCAACACGCCCCGGCACCGGTACCAGATCCAGTATCTGTGGGACACCGAGATCGGCGCCGATGACGGACCCGTCATCCAACCCCGGACGGCGGGCGTGCCCTTCGGGCCGTTCGATCCGACCATCGGCGTGGAGCAGACCAGCACGGCGGCGGGCGACACCATCGTCGTCGACGGGCACGTCAACAGCGGGCCGCCCAGCCTCGCCGTGGCGCTGTCGGGTTCCGGCAATCCCCAGGCGGCGCCCGATTCCGTGAAATACCTGTGCTGGCCGGACGCGATCTTCGCCCCGCTCGGCGGATACGTCACCGACAACACCCGAGACATCAGCGACCCCCGGTCCGACTGCCTCAACGCGCAGGGCAACGCCGACTCGGCGGTCGAGTACCTCTGGTCGGCGGACGCGAGCAAGGACCCCTTCGGGGTGGTCACGGTCGCGGCCTCCCTCAGGATGAGTCCGCCGACGCCGTACGCCACGACGTTGCATGCCGGAGGAATCTCGCTCGGGTCGGCGACGGCGACCCTCACCGACACCGCGACCGGGAGGCCCATCGCGGGCCGGACCCTGAAGTTCAGCGCCGGCAGCCGAACGGCCTGTGACGTGGTCACCGATGCCGCGGGGAAGGCCACCTGCGGTGGTCTGCTCAGCGGCCTCCTCGGCTACGACGTCGGCTACGCCGGAGACGCGATCTGGGCTCCTTCCACGGCCCACGGCGGCCTCCTGCTGAGAGGCCCGGACGCGCAGAAGTCGTAGAGTGCCGGTCGGCGGCTCAGGGCGAGGTCGACGTGGTGCCTGGTTCTGCGGGAGTGAAGTCGGGCAGGCGTTCGCGGGCGACGGCGCGCAGCGTTTCGGCGTGTTCGGCGGGCACACCGTTGTACGGCCAGCGTAGCCGTGTGCCGATCGGGCACCAGCCGCCGATCGTGGCCAGCAGCTTGTCGAGTGCGGCGTTGCAGTATTCGCGCTGAAGCGGCTGGATGAATTCGCTGAGGAAGGCGTTGAGGCGGGCTTCCGTGGACATCGCGGCGGGAAGGCCGTCGCGGATGGCATGCCACCAGGCCACGGCGGCGCGGGGGTTCAGGCAGGCGACGTTGGAGTATGCGCCGGCCGCACCGCGACGGTGGCCGGAGGCGAGATGGTGGCCTGGTACGAACACCGAAACACGCTCCATCACCGGGCGCATCGCCTCGTACCAGGCATCGTCCCCGTCGCCGACCTTGAGCCCGATGATCTCCGGGACCTCATCGCACAAGCGCTCGTGGTCGTCCGGGGTCAGCACGCGCTTGGAATGCGGGGGGTTGTAGAGGACCAGGGGTACCGGTGCCGCCACGTCGGCGAGCCGGCGCAGGAAGGCGATCGCCTCGCGGTCGCTGACGGCGAACCAGTCCGGCAGGATCACCTGGATCGCCGCGGGCGCCAGTTCCCGAGCGCGGCGGAGCCGGTGAAGGGCGACCTGCGGGCTGGGGTGCGCGCAGCCGATCTGGAACGGCATCCCCGCCGATGCGCAGCGCTCGGCCACGAACGCGGTGAGCCGGTCGAACTCCGCTTCGCTCTGTGTCCAGAACTCCGCGGCCGACCCACCCGTGTACACGCCGTCGACACCGGCGGCGATGAGCCGGTCCACCTGCTCGCCGACGTGATCCCAGCGCAGACCGTCGTCCTCGTCGAGCGGCAGGAGCACTGTCGCCCATGTACCCGTCGGGGGTTTCACCGGACACCGACCGTGGAGCGGTGGCCTCGCGCTGCGGTCATCTGCCCATGCCTCTCGCCGGGGATCTACCCCCTGGGATCTTGCCCCGTTCCGCGTGATCCCGCATCCGCGATGCTCGCGATCCGAGGCGGAGGAAGACGGCCCCGTCGCCGCTGTCCGTCGAGTCCTGCGCCCGTCAGCGCGCGAAGCGGGCGATGGGGTTCTCCAGGGTGCCGACGAGTTGCAGGGCGCCGGCCGGATCGGTCAGGTCGATCATCTGCCGGTTGTTCCGTAGCTGCAGGCGGTTGAGGCAGGACAGCGCGAACCGCTCGGCGAACAGGTCGTACGTCGCGAACCGGTCGGCCAGGTGGGGGACCGAGTCCTGGTAGTCCATGACGCAGGCCGCCACCGTGGACCAGAACGTGTCCTCGTCCAGGGTGCCGTCCGCGTCGAGGACGGCGCCGAGGAAGCGGAAGAAGCAGTCGAAGACGTCCGTGAAGATCGAGAGGACCTTCATGTCCTCGGGTACGTCGGCGCGGACGCGCTCGACTCCCGGGGGCAGCGGCCGGTCGGCGCTCATCACGCCGATCTCCTCGGCGATGTCCTTGAACACGGCGCGCTGGGGGACGCCTCGCTCGTCGAGGACCAGGATGACGTTCTCGCCGTGCGGCATGAAGACCAGGTCGTAAGCGTAGAAGCAGTGCAGGATCGGCGTCAGGTAGGCGTCGAGGTACCGGCGCAGCCAGGCGACCGGGTCCAGCCCCGATCCGTTGATCAGGGCGCCGGCGAAGGAGTCACCGAAGCGGTCGACGTGCAGCAGCGACGCCATGGTCGCGAGCCGCTCGCCCGGTCCGAGCAGCGGCACCGGGCTCTCCCGCCACAGCGCGGCCAGCATCTTCAGGTACGGCGAGCCCTTGGCGGAGGCGGCGGCGTACTGCTCATGGTGGTATCCGACCGCCGCGCGCTCCCGCAGTACGGTCAGGCCCGTCCGCTTCAGGACCTCGTCGCCCGCGACCAGGTCGGCGACCCAGTCGTTGATGGCCGGAGTCGCCGCCATGTACTCGGCGGACAGGCCGCGCAGGAAGCCCATGTTCAGCACGGACAGGGCCGTCTTCACGTAGTGCTTCGACGGTGCGCCGACGTTGAAGAAGGTCCGGATCGACTGCTGGGCGAGGTACTCGTCGTCGCCGGGGCCGAGAAGCACGAGACGGCGCCGCGCGACCTCACCGGCGAACGTCACCGACAGCCGGTTCCGCCACTGCCACGGGTGGACGGGGATGAGGTGGAAGTCGGCGAGGTCCAGGCCCAGGCCGGCCATCGTGGCCGAGAACCGGTCGAGGGCCGCCGCACCCAGCTCCGCGCGCATCAGCGCGTCGTGGTCGAGGCCCGCGCCGCTCGTGAAGGTGGAGCGGTCGCGGCGCGCGGCCAGCCACAGCAGGCGGACCGGCCGGGCGGCCTCGGGCGCGTACCGGTGGTACTCCTCGGCGTCGAAGCCGAGCCGCCCGTTGTTGGCCACGAAGCAGGGATGCCCCTCGGTCATGCCGGTCTCGACGGCCTGGAAGTCCGCCCGCGCGAGGTCGGCCGCGCGGACCGGCGGCAGGGCGAGCTTGTACGCGCTGCTCGCGAGGGTGCTGCTGATCTCCTCCAGGTAGACCGGGAGGACCTCCTCGGTGAGGCCGAGCGTGTGCCGCAGCTCGAGGATCAGGTCGAGCGCGTCGAGCGGGAGTTCGGCGCCGGACCGCCACCGGGTGATGGAGTCTGCGTCGATGTCCCAGTGGTCCAGCGCCCGTACGCGCGCAGCGAACCGGTACTCCACGGTGCCGTCGTCGCCGCGCACGGCGTACCGGCCGTCCGGCAGCCGCTCCGGCGCCAGCAGCCGCTCGTGCGCGAACTCGGCGAGCGCCTTGCGCACCAGGAGCCGGTTGGCCTGCGCCCAGCGCTCCGGACTCAGGTGCGCCACAACGCCGGGATCCCGCGTCATCTCGTACGGTTCGGGGCCGCGCGTCGCCTCGTGCGGTTCGCGATTCCGCGTCGTACGGCTCTCGCCGCTCCGGGCCGTCTCGAACGGCTCGCGGCTCCGCGTTGCTTCGTACGACCGGCGGCCCCGTGTCGCCTCGTACCGCTCGCGGGTGCAGACGCTCAGGAGGGCCTGCTTGTCCGGCAGCTCGACGGTGCCGACGACCTCGAAGCCGACTGCCGTGTTCAGGGCCTGTACGGCGGTGTTGCGCACGTCGGGTTCCACGATGACACGTTGTGTGCCGGGGGCGGCGAACAGCAGGTCCATCACGGTGACGATGACGGCGCGGGTGAAGCCGTGGATCGGCGTGTCGGCCGGCGCGATCGGTGCGACGAGGAAGTGCATCCCGACGTCGCCGGGGCGGGCGTCGTACACCTCGCCGAGCTCGTGGCGCGGGTCGTAGCGTTCGACGAGGAAGGCCGGGCGGCCCTCGTGCAGGCCGAGGTACGCGTCGTGGCCCGGCCGGGCCGCGATGGCCTCGAACTCGGCGACGACGTCGGACGGGCTCGCGTCGCCCATCAGCCAGAACACCGATCTGGGGTGGGTGACCCAAGCATGCAGCAGCCCGGCATCGGCGACCGGGTCGACGGGGCGGAGGGCGAACTCACCGAGTCGGTCGTCCGTCCGGGAGAACACGATCATGCGGACACGACCTCCCTCGAAACCGCGGCGGGCGCGCCGAACTCCTGGAACGCGATCGACCGCTCGATCGGGTAGTGCTCGCGGCCCAGCAGGCCCCGGATGATGCAGGAGTTGCGGTAGGCGGCCATGCCCAGGTCGGGCGCTGTGAAGCCGTGCGTGTGGAGTTCGGCGTTCTGCACGTAGACGCCGCGGCCGGCCGTGTCGACGCTGTAGTCGCGCCGGACCGCGAGGCGGCCGGACTCGTCCCACCGGAGGCGGTCCCGGACCGGGGCGAGGAACCCGGGGACCTCGTACCGGTAGCCGGTGGCGAGGATCAGGCCCTCGGTGGTGAGGGTGAAGTCCCGCCCCTCTTCCTCCTGGCGCAGCCCGAGGGTGTACGAACCGGCGTCGTAGTGCGCGTCCCGCAGTGCCGTGTTGGTCATCAGCCGCGTCGGGCACGGCCCGTGCAGGCTCTTGCGGTACAGCAGGTCGAAGATCTCGTTGATGAGGTCGGTGTTGATGCCCTTGTACAGGCCCTTCTGGGTGGCGGAGAGCCGGTCGCGGGTCGCGGCGGGCAGCGCGTGGAAGTAGTCGGCGTACTCCGGCGACGTCATCTCCAGCGTCAGCTTGGTGTACTCCAGCGGGAAGAACCGCGGCGACCGGGTCACCCAGTTGAGTTCGTAGCCGTGGTGGTCGATGTCCTGGAGCAGGTCGTGGTAGATCTCCGCCGCGCTCTGGCCGCTGCCGACGACCGTGACGCTGCGCTTGGCCCGGAGCGCGGAACGACGCCCCAGGTAGTCGGCGGCGTGGACGGCGTCGCCGGGCAGGTCGCGGCAGCAGTCCGGGACGTACGGCGGGGTGCCCGTGCCCAGGACCAGGCTGCGCGCCCGGAACGTCACCCGCTCCCCGGTGTCCGTACGGTCGGCGTGGACGACGTACACCTCTTCGGCCTCGTCGTACTCCACGGCCGTGACGTGGTGGCCGAAGCGGATCGTGGCGAGCCGGCCGGCGGCCCAGCGGCAGTAGTCGACGTACTCGGCGCGCAGTGGGAAGAAGCTCTCGCGGATGTAGAAGGAGTACAGCCGCCCGGATTCCTTCAGGTAGTTGAGGAACGAGAAGGGCGAGGTCGGGTCGGCCAGCGTGACCAGGTCGGCGAGGAACGGCGTCTGCAGCGTCGTGCCGTCGAGGAGCATCCCCGGGTGCCAGTCGAACTCCGGCTTGCTCTCCAGGAACACCCCGTCGAGATCGTCGATCGGGTCGGTCAGGCAGGCGAGGCCGAGGTTGAAGGGGCCCAGTCCGATGGCGACGAGGTCATGAGGCGTGGGCAAGGTCGTCTCCCAGGTAGGCGCGGGCGTGTCCGGCGAGGAGGTCGAGGACGGCGGCGATGTCGCCGGTGGTGGTGCGCGGGTTGAGGAGCGTGAACTTCAGGTGGTGGCGGCCGTCGACGACCGTCGTGGCGACGGCGGCCGCCCCGGAGGCGGACAGCGCGGCGGCCGCGTGCAGGTTCGCCCGGTCGAGCGTTCCGGCGCTCACGCCGGGCGGCGCGTAGCGGAACACGAGCGTGCTCAGCCGGGGCCGTACGACCACCTCGAAGCGCGGGTCGGCGTCCAGCAGCGTCCAGGCCTCGGCGGCCAGGTCGATCACGGCGTCGAACAGCTCGCCCACGCCGTCCGCGCCCATGATCCGCAGTGTCAGCCACAGCTTCAGAGCGTCGAACCGCCGGGTCGTCTGCAGGCTTTTGTCGACCTGGTTCGGGATGCCCTGGGCGGCGCTGCGCGCGGGGTTGAGGTAGTCGGCGTGGTAGGTCACGTGCCGCAGCGCCGCCCGGTCGCGTACGAGCACCGCGCTGGAGCTGACCGGCTGGAAGAAGGACTTGTGGTAGTCCACGGTGACCGAGTCGGCGTGCTCGATCCCGTCGAGCAGGTGCCGCCGGCGGGACACCAGCAGACCGCAGCCGTACGCCGCGTCGACGTGCAGCCACGCGCCCGCCGCCGCGCTCAGCTCGGCGATCTCGGGGAGCGGGTCGATGCTGCCGAAGTCGGTGGTCCCGGCGGTGGCGACCACCGCCATCGGCACGAGGCCCTGGCGGCGGCAGCGGTCGAGCTCCCGGGCGAGCGCGCCGGGGCGCATCCGCCGGTCCCGGTCACAGGGCACGCCGACCACCGCGTCCTCGCCCAGCCCGAGCAGCCGGGCGGCCTTGACGACGCTGAAGTGCCCACAGGAAGAGGTGAAGACGCGCAGGCGCGAAAGGGCGGTCCCGGCGCTCGCCTCCTCGCGGGCCAGCAGCAGCGCCTGGAGATTGGACTGCGTGCCGCCGCTGGTGAACACCCCGTCGGCGGCCGGGCCGAGACCGAGGCGCCGGGCCGTCCACTCGATGAGGCGGCGTTCGATCAGCGTGCCGCCGGCGCTCTGGTCCCAGGTGTCGAGCGAGGAGTTGACCGCCGACAGCACCGCCTCGCCGAGCAGCGCGGGGATCGCGACCGGGCAGTTGAGGTGGGCGAGGTAGCGGGGGTGGTGGAAGTAGACGGCGTCGCGCAGGTAGAGGTGTTCCAGCTCGTCGAGGGCGGCGGTCGCGTCGCGGAGGGGCCGGTCGAGGTCGACGGCGGCCACCTCCTCGGCGAGCCGTTCGGGGGCGATCCCGGTGAACGGCCGGTCCACCGAGGCGATCCGGTCCGCCACGCGGCCGACGCCCGCGGTGACGAGACTGCGGTACAGCGCGGCGGTGTGCGCGTCGAGCAGGGGCGACGTGAAGGTCACGGGTCGTCCTTCCCAGGTCAGTCGTTGGCCGGGGTGGTGCCGGCCACGGCCTCGGCGAGCAGGTCCTCCTCGGTCGCTCCCCGGCGCCAGTAGCCGGTGAAGACGACGGCGCGGCGGTCGAGGCCGCGTTCGCCGACGAGGTGCCGGCGCAGGGCACGCACGCCGCCGGCCTCGCCCGCGATCCAGGCGTACGGGGTGCCGGCGGGCAGCGCGGCGCTCCGTACCGCGTCGAGGACCAGGCCGGGGGCGGCGCCGTCCCGGACGAGCCAGGTGACCTCCGTGTCCGCCGCCGTCGGCAGGTCCTGTACGTCGGCCGCGTGCGGCACCTCGACCCACACGCGCGCCCGCGTTCCCACCGGCAGCCAGGCGAGGATGCCGGCGACGGCGGGCAGCGCGGTCTCGTCGCCGGTGAGGAGAACCCAGTCGGTGCCGGGCGGTGGCCGGAAGTCGACGCCGCCGTTGTCGGGGACCGTCGGGCCGAGCACGACGACACGGTCGCCGGGGATGGCCCGGGCCGCCCAGCGGGAGGCGGGGCCGCCGTCCCCGTGCAGGGCGAAGTCGACGTCGAGTTCGTCCGGGTCCCGGCGCTGCTCGCGCACGGTGTAGGAGCGCATCACCGCCCGTACGGCCGGGTCCGTCTCCCGCCACCGCGCGAACCACTCCTCGCCCGCGTCGGCGGGGACGACGGGGGCGTCCTGGTGGGGGTGGGGGAGGAAGAGCTTGAAACGCTGGTCCCGGCCGCCGGCGGTGAGACCGGTGAGGGGCTCGCCGCCGAACGTGATCCGGACCATGGACGGGCCGAGATGCCGGGTCCGTACGACGTGCAGGTCGAAGAAGCGGAAGGGGGCCGCGGTCGCGGTCGTGCTCACGATGGTTCTCCTGTCGTCGCGGCTCAGCGGACCTTCTTGGCCTTCTGGATGGCGGCGGCGAGTGACTCGATGAGCGGCGCGCAGCCCGCGTGGCTGAACCTCGGCTCGCTCTGCCAGGGGGTGATCTGGCCGGCCTTGACGGCGGGCAGCTTCGCCCAGGTCGGCTTGGCCGTCAGGTCCTTCGGCTGCAGGGCGGAGGTGCGGGCGTCCAGCAGGATCACGTCGGCCGGGTACTTGTCGGCGTTCTCCCAGCTGAGCTCCTCGAAGAAGCCCTGGGCGCTCACCTTGTCCGGGGCGATGAGGTCGACGCCGAGGCTGCGGAAGTAGCGCAGGTCGGCGTTGGCGTTCGGGTCGGAGGCGTAGAACAGGTCGGGGCTCGCCGAGGCGGCCAGGACCTTGATGCCGCCGTTCGCCTTGGCCGCCGCGCGCAGCGTCGCCGACGCCTGCTCGAACCGCGCCTTGGCGTCGGTGACCTGCCGGGCCTTGAGGTCGGCGCCGAGGGCCCCGGCGAGTTCCTCGTACCGCCGGATGGGCTCGGTGAGGGGCACCTTGGCGGCGGTGACGGCGACGCTCGGGGCCAGCGCGGCGATCTTGTCCTTGCTGTTGTCGGGCACGTACCACAGCGCGTTCGGCAGGTACATGTTGGTGACCAGCAGGTCGGGGTGCAGCGCGGCGTACTTCTCGATGTTGAACTCGCCGAAGGTGTTGCCGAGGATCGTGACCTTGTTCACGTCGAGAGATCCCGCGAGCGGGTCCGGCCGGCCGTCCTTGAGCTTCGTCGGGCCGAAGACGCCGACGAGCTGATCCCCGACGCCGAAGTCGCGCAGGGCCGCCGCCGTCCCGACGTAGGCGACGACGCGCCGCGGACGGCCTCGCACGGTGACCTTCCTCCCGCGGTCGTCGGTGAACGCCCAGGATCCGCCGCTCTCGCTCGCGCCCGCTCCGCTGCCTCCTCCGCACGCGGTGACCAGCGCGCCGGCGCCGATGCCGCCGAACGCGGCCAGGAAGCCGCGGCGAGACAGGGGGGAGGGGGTCCGGGCATGGGGCATGAGGGTGCCTTCCTTCATTGGGGATTGGGGGAGAGCCGGCCTCGAGCCGTGATCGAACTTAGGTTAACCTAACCTAAGTTCGTGTTGTCCAGTGTGATCGTGCTCTCGATCCGCAGCGGAGCTGATACGTGTCCGTCACGAAGTCACCGAGACCGCCGACGGCGGCACCCCCCGCCGGGGAAGGACGCCGGCGCCTGGGCGTCGGCGGGCTGCTCGCCGCGCTGTTGCTCCTGCTCGCCGTCGTCGCCGCCGGCCTGGCCATCGGCGCCCGGCAGTACTCGCTCGGCGAGGTGTGGCATGGCCTCCTCGACCCGCACGCGCCCGCCTACACGGTCGTCCGCGAGACGCGGCTGCCGCGCACCCTGCTGGGGCTCCTGGCCGGAATCGGCCTCGGCCTCGCGGGCGGAGTGATGCAGGCGCTCACCCGCAACCCCCTCGCCGATCCGGGGCTGCTCGGCATCAACGCCGGCGCCTCGGCCGCCATCGTCACCGCGATCACCTTCCTCGGGATCACGTCCGTGGCCGGGTACGTGTGGTTCGCCTTCGCGGGGGCGGGCGTGGTCTCGGCCCTCGTCTGGGCCGTCGGCGGCGGACGCTCCGCCACCCCCGGGCGGCTCGCGCTGGCCGGAGCGGCCGTCAACGCCGCGCTGTTCGCGTACGTCAGCGCGGTCGAACTCCTGGACACCGCCTCCCTGGACCGGATGCGATTCTGGACGGTCGGCTCGCTGGCCGGCGCCCGGCCGTCGACGGTGACGGGCGTCGCCCCGTTCATCGCGGTCGGCGTGCTGCTCACCGCCGTCCTGGCCCGCCCGCTCAACGCGCTGGCCCTGGGCGACGACGCCGCCCGCGCGCTCGGCGCGCGCCCCGGCGGCACCCGCGTCGGTGCCATCGTCGCCGTCACGCTGCTGTGCGGCGCGGCCACCGCCGCCTGCGGGCCGATCGTGTTCGTCGGCCTCATGGTCCCGCACCTCGTCCGCGCTCTCACCGGCCCCGACCTGCGCCGGCTGCTCCCGTACTGCGCGGTGCTCGCGCCGGTGACACTCATCGGGGCGGACGTGCTCGGCCGCGTCGTCGGCCGGCCCGCCGAGATCCAGGTGGGCATCGTCACGATGGTGGCGGGCGGCCCGGTCTTCCTGGCCGTCGTCCGGCGTGGACGGGCGGTGGGCGCGTGATACGCACTGCTGTGGTCCGCGCCCGCGGGCAGGTTCTTGGTACGGCTGCGGCCGCTGGCGGTCGTCCGGCGTGGACGCGTGATGCGGACCGTTGTGCTCCGGGTCTCGGGTGGGTTGTCGGTGCGGCCGTGGCCCTGGCCGTCGTTCGGCGTGGGCGGGTGGTCGGCGCATGACCCGGGCCATCGTGATCCGGACCTCGGGCGGGCTCTCCGTACGGCTGCGGCCGCGGCCCCTGGCCGTCGGGGCGGCGTGCACGCTGGTCGCCCTGGTCGTCGCCGTCCTCGCCATCGGCGGCGGCGATTATCCGATGAGCCCGGCGGACGTCGTCCGCACGCTCCTCGGGCAGGGCACCCCCGCCGACGCCTTCATCGTCGAGCAGGTACGCCTGCCGCGCGTGCTCACGGCGCTGCTGGCCGGTGGGGCGCTCGCGCTGTCCGGCGCGGCGTTCCAGGCACTGGCCCGCAACCCGCTCGGCAGCCCCGACCTCCTCGGATTCACCCAGGGCGCGGCGGCCGGGGCACTGACCGTGATCGTCGTCATCGGCGGCGGTGGAGTCCTCCTGGCGACCGGGGCGGTGGTCGGCGGACTGGTGACCGGAGCCGTGATCTACCTGCTGGCCTGGCGCGAGGGCCTGCACGGCGACCGGCTCGTCCTGACCGGCATCGGCGTCTACGCGATCCTCGCCGGGATCAACGGCTACCTGCTGACCCGCGCGAACATCCCCGACGCCGCGCGCGCCGTCCTGTGGCTGACCGGCACCCTCGACGGGCGCGGCTGGGCCGACCTCGCCCCGCTGCTCGCGGCGATGGCCGTCGTCGTGCCGGTGGTGCTGGTCGGCTGCGCCCGGGGACTGCGGATCCTGGAGATGGGCGACGACGCGGCCACCGCGCTCGGCGTCAGAGTGGACGCGGTACGGCTGGGCCTGCTGGCCGCCGCCGTCCTGCTCTGCGCGCTGGCCGCCGCGGCCACCGGCCCGGTGGCGTTCGTCGCTCTGACCGCCCCGCAACTCGCGCGGCGGCTGACCCGCGACCCGGGCCCGAACCTGCTGCCCTCGCTGTGCATGGGCGCAGCCCTCCTGGTCACCGCCGACCTGGCCGCCCAGCGGCTGATCCCCGGCCACCAACTGCCCGTCGGCGTGGTGACCGGCGTGCTCGGCGGCGCCTACCTGGTCGGACTGCTCGCCGCCCGCCGCCGTACGGGCCGGCTATGAGACCGGCGTACGGGTCGGCCGTGAAGACCTCGGAAATCTCGACGACGGAAGCAGGGAACGTGGGACACGACAGGACGAGCGAACGGGAACAGAGCGCGGACGCGGCATCCGGAGCAGCCGGACAGGGCGCGGGTGCGGCGTCCGGCGCAGGCGGTCCCAGGGTGGCCGTGGCATCTGAAGCGGACGGACGCGGGGCGGCCGTGGCGTCCGAAGCGGACGGACACGGCGCGGGATCCGGCACAAGTGGACGCGGGGGCGGAGTGCCGAGGCTGCTGGGGCGGGGGCTGACCCTCGCGTACGAGCGCCGGACGGTCGCCGAAGGGCTGACCGTGGGCATTCCCGACCGCTCCTTCACGGTCATCGTCGGGCCGAACGCCTGCGGCAAGTCCACTCTGCTGCGCGCCCTCGCGCGGATGCTCAAGCCGCGCTCGGGCACCGTTCTGCTGGACGGCCGGGACATCCACGCCCGGTCCACCCGGGCGGTGGCCCGGACGCTCGGGCTGTTGCCGCAGTCGTCGATCGCCCCGGACGGCATCAGGGTCGGCGATCTCGTCGCGCGCGGCCGTCATCCGCACCAGGGGCTGTTTCGCCAGTGGTCGCGCGATGACGAGCGCGTCGTCCAGGAGTCGATGGCCGCCACCGGCGTGGCGGACCTGGCCGACGCCTACGTGGACGAGCTGTCCGGCGGCCAGCGGCAGCGCGTCTGGATCGCGATGGTCCTCGCCCAGGAGACTCCGCTGCTCCTGCTCGATGAGCCGACGACCTACCTGGACATCGCCCACCAGATCGACGTCCTCGACCTGTGCGCGCGGCTCCACCGGGAGCAGGGCCGCACCCTGGTCGCCGTGCTGCACGATCTGAACCACGCGGCCCGCTACGCCGACCATCTGATCGCGATGCGCGACGGGCGCGTCGTCGCCGAGGGAACGCCCGCCGACGTCGTCACGGCCGAGCGGGTCGAGGAGGTCTTCGGCCTGCCGTGCCGCGTCATCGACGACCCGGAGACCGGAACCCCTCTGGTCGTCCCCACCGCCCGGCGCCGATAGGCACGGTGGCGGAGCGACGGTAGGGGCCGTGGCTCGGCGGCAGTGCAGCGGCGGGCTCGTCGCGCCCGGCACCGCGGGCCTCAATGAGGCTGCGGGCCTTACGAGTTCCCCCGCGATTGAGGTGGGGGCGAAGCGGGCGGTGGTGTGGTGCCAGCTCACCCGATCGCCGTCCTGGCAAGATAACGGCATGGAACGTGTGCTTGGAATCGGTGGATACTTCCTGCGGGCCGCCGACCCGGCGGCCCTGGGCGCGTGGTATCGCGATTGCCTGGGGTTGGACGCCGATGAGAACGGCCTGTGGCGTCAGGGAGCCGGGCCGACGGTGTTCGCGACGTTCGAGTCCGAGAGCGACTATTTCGGGTCCCGCGCCCAGCAAACCATGCTCAACTTCCGGGTCCGCGACCTGGACGCGATGCTCGCGCAGTTGCGCGCCAAGGGAGCGGACGTGGCCAACGAGACGCAGGACATGGAGGGTGTCGGTCGATTCGGCTGGGTCACCGATCCTGAGGGCAATCGGGTCGAGCTGTGGCAGCCCGCCTGACCGCGTCTTCACGCAGGCGGTGACGTGGATCGAGAGCCTTGCCGGCACAACGACCGTCGCCAAGGCTCTCCGTGGGTGCGAGGCGATTAAAGATTCCGTCGAAGCGCGTTTCACGCCGTCGCCCGGTGGCGGGCTCATGATGATCTTCTTGGCGAGGAGGACCTCGGCCAAGGGAGCATCAGATGATCGAGTCGCTCGTCGGGCGTACGGCCATCGCGACGGCGGCCGTCGCGCTCGGAATCAGCGCCGCGCAGGCCCCCGCCCGTGCTCGGCAGGCCCCGGCGCGTGCTGACCGCTTCTCCATGGGCTATACGTGTGCGGTCCCGCTGCTCGGGGACAAGAGCGTTCGCCTCGACGGCGTCCTGGCCACCACACCGAGCCGGCCCGTCGCCGGCAGCCTCACGCGCGTCGTCCTGCACGTCTCCCGTCTGAGCCTGCGGCCGCCGGTGGCCGTCGACTCCTGGACCGCCACGGCCGACGTCGAGGTCGCCGGGGCGCAGACGGGTGTGTTCCGCCTGTCGGGTTCCGGCGGTCCGGTCGCCGCGTACCAGCCGGTGACGGGTGACCTCTCGGGAGTCTGGACCCCGCGGGCGGTGGGGGATGATCAGCTCCGGCTCGGCAAGGTCGCCCTCAAGGCCACCACCGCGCTCTTCGGCGAGGTCTCCGCTCCCTGCACGCCGCGAGAGCCGCGGCCCGTCGCCGAGACCGTCACCGTCGTCGGCTGACAGTGATGATGCACCTTCCGCGGAGCATGGAAGGCGCGAAATGACGGTCTCCAGCACTCACGACCGGCCCGGCGTGTTCGTGGGCGGCATCTGAGACGAGTCCGGTGGCGGCGCGGTCACCCAGGTGCGCAGCCCGGCCACGGGAAAGCCCGTGGGGGAGGTCCGGCCGGCCGCCGCCGACGCGGCCGTCGTGCGGGCCGCCGAGACGTTCGCCGGTGGTGACCGGCGCCACCGACCGGCCGTCGAGCGCGCCGCCGTCCTTCGCGCCGCGGCGGATCACATCGAGCGGCTCGGCGACGCCGCGGTCATGGTCGCCGCCATCACCCCCTGGAACGGCCCGCTGAGCGCCTACCTGCTCGCCGCCTTCGCCGGCCTGCGCGTCGGCGACCCGTTCGATCCGACACCGAAATCGGCCCGCTGATCAGCGAGACGCAGCGGGCGCGGGTCGAAGGGTACGTCGCGATGGGCCGGGCCGAGGGCGCCACGGTCGTGGGCGGCGGGCGTCCGGGCGGCCTGAACGGCTTTCCGCAGGCGTTCGGCACGCCGTTCGGAGGTTTCAAGCAGTCCGGCCTCGGCCGCGAGATGGGGCCGGAGGGCCTGCGCGGCTACCTGGAGTCCGTCTCCATCGCGCTCGGTCCCTGACGATCTGATCACGATTTCCTGTCAAGAGCCTGGAAACCACCGATTGCCGGGCTAATTGCCGATGATCGATACTATGATGCTCGAATTACCGGGGATCTACGATGCGCGGCGGCGCCTTCTTGGCATGCCCTCCTCAGCCGCGCATCTTCTGCGCGAAGTGGGGTCATCAGTGCGCATGAGGCATTCGAGTCGATGGATTATGCCGGCGACGGCCGGAGCGGTTCTCACGCTGGCCGCGGCGTGCTCATCCAGCGGTAACGCCTCCCCGGCGGGTAAGGAGGCCAAGGCCCCCGACGCGGCGGCCACGATCACTCCGGCCAATGGGGCCAAGAAGGTGCGCCCGGACAAGGGCGTCACGGTCACGGCGAGCAGCGGCGTCCTGGAACAGGTGACCGTGCAGGCGGGCCAGAGCACCGTCGACGGCGCCCTGTCCGCGGACAAGAAGAGCTGGACCACCAAGTGGACGCTCAAGCCCGGCGCCACGTACACCGTGACCGCCACCGCCAAGAACGCCAAGGGCAAGGTCACGACCGCCACGAGTAAGTTCACGACGCTCAAGGCGTCCTCGACGGTGAAGATCAGCGACGTGATGCCGAACGCGGGGGAGACCGTCGGCGTCGGCATGCCGATCACCGTGACCTTCGACCAGCCGGTCAGCAACCGCGCGGCGGTCGAGAAGGCCCTGGAGGTGCGCTCGACCTCCCCGATGGAGGGCTCGTGGCGCTGGATCACCAGCGAGCAGGTCATCTTCCGGACCAAGTCGTACTGGCCCGCGCACAGCAAGGTCAGCCTCGTCGCGCACCTGGCAGGCGTACGGGCCTCCGCCGGCGTGTACGGCACCAAGGACGTCACCCGTGACTTCTCGATCGGCGCCTCCCACGTCGCGAAGGTCAACCTCAAGAGCCACAAGAGCAAGGTCTACGTCGACGGCAGGCTCGCCAAGACGATCCCGGTGAGCGGTGGCATGGGCGGCGGCGACTCCCACGGCAACGACTTCCGCACCACGAGCGGCGTCCACCTCACGATGGGCAAGGAGCCCGTCGTGACCATGACCTCGCCGAACATCAAGGAAGGCGAGCCCGGGTACTACCACGAGCTGGTCTACAAGGACGTCCAGATCAGCAACAGCGGCGAGTACCTCCACGAGAGCCCCGGCGAGTACGGCTGCCTCGGGCACAGCAACTGCAGCCACGGCTGCGTCCGGCAGACGCCCGCCGGCGCCAAGTGGTTCTTCAACCTCTCCTACCGCGGTGACCCTGTCGTCATCACCGGGACCACTCGCGACCTGGAGTGGAACAACGGCTGGGGCTACTGGCAGCTGTCCTTCACCAAGTGGATGAAGGAGAGCGCGCTGAAGCAGCCGGTGACGACGACGCCCCTGACGGGCAACTGACGACGGACGGCGGGGCCGCGTCGCGGCCCCGCCGTGTCTTTGCGATCATGGAACGCGACCCGTCCTGACCGCGTCGAAGGACGGCGAAGAGCACCTTCGGGGATGACGGGAGAACGATGGCGGCCAATCCGGGCTTGCTGACACGTGTGGTCGCGGGGTTCAAGAAAGAGGTCCCCGCCAACACGATCGAGTCGATCCAGAAGGCCGGGGTCGCGGTCTACCGGGCGCTCGACGAGGCCGAGGCCGTACGGCGGGACCTGACCGCGCGGGAGGTCGACGCCTGGGACGCCCCGGTCGCGGCCGCCGCCCAGCAGCTGTACGCCTGGAACGCCTACGTCCTGCAGACGCTGGGCGACAAGATGATCGAGGCCGACTACCGTGCCGACACCCGCACCATCGGGTACCTGCCCAGGGTGACGGCCGAGCAGGTCTGGGCGTTCTTCGGCCAGGTCGAGGGCTGGCTCTCCCTGACCCGTCAGGCCGCTGCCAACCCGGACTACCGGCCGGACCCCGGCATGACGCTGCCGGCCGACCTGCCCGGCTGGATCGAGATCGATCCGTGCCCCGCCGCGCACCTGCAGGCCATGATCGCAGCCGGTGACGCCATCCGGGAGCACGCCGAGGTCGCGCTGGGCACCTTCGAGGTCGCGTGCGCTCACGACGGCCACCGCGCCGACCTGGCCAGGCTGCGCCAGATCGCCGCCGAGGCGTCGTCCGCCGCCGACTACGCCGCGCACGTCTTCGAACCCGGCGCGGGCCAGGAGCTGCACGAGATCATCGAGCAGCGGCTCCAGCACGCGCTCAGCGCGTACTACCACCTGGGCCAGCTCCTCGCGATGCCGAGCCTGCTCGCGACGTACGGCCGCGGCGTGACGGGCGTGGGCGTGGTGGGCGACCGGTTGCCCCTTCCGGGCGCCGTGGGCTTCGACCCCTGGTGCCTGAGCGACCCCGGCTCCCTCCACCGCTGGGCGAACGACGTGCAGGCCGCCCGATCGATCGAGGAGATGTGGCGGCACGACCCCGACCCCGCCAAGACGCTGCGCGTCCAGGAGCAGATCAACGCGGCGCTGCACCGAGGCGACATCGTGCGGACCGGATCGATGTACTACTGCTCGCCGTGGGCGTCGATCTACCGTGCCCAGCGCTCCGTCGTGATCGGCACTCGGGTGCTCCAGCCCGGTCAGGAGTTCACGTACGAGGTCTCCGCCGAGGAGATCTTCGAGAACGGCCGGTTCATCCGTGAGATCGTCGCCGGGCCCTTCCGGCCCGCCTCGCAGATCGAGTACGACGACCCGGGCGACCGCCACTGAGGACGGTCCCGCCGTCGTGGGAACCTCCAGGCTCCCTGGGTGATGATGGGAGCACCTTCGCCATGGGAGCACCGTCCCCCTCACGCCAGGAGCCCGTGTGGCAGAGTCGCTGACCTACGCCGACGCCCTGAAGATCCTCGGCACCCCGCACAGCCGCCTGGTCGGCATCGTCGACCGGCTGGCGGCGGCGGGACTCGCGACGTGGACGGTGGCGGCGGCGGCCACCGGACACGACGTGTCGGCCCCCCTCAACCTGTTCGACCTGAAAGAGGAGATCGTCAGGTTCGGGCACGAGACCGTGCGCCGGATCTCGGAGCGGCGCAACGGGCTCTCCCGCTTCGACCGGACGCAGCGCCTCGCCGCGGCCCATGCCGTCCTCGTGGTGTCCTCCTACTTCGAGGCGCTCGAACAGGCGGACCTGCCGATCGCGCTCGACCGGCTGGAGCTGACCGCCGCCGAGCGGGTCGCGACCGCGACCGGCGGCGTTCCGGCGCGAGGGGGCGCCGAGCTGCTCGAGGGGCTGGTGAACGAGCGGCTCCCGCTGCCCGAGCCGCACGTGCCGTACGAGCGCACCCGGGCGGCGATCACGGCGACCTACGAGCTCATGTCGAGACGGCTCACGACCTTCATCCGCGGCGTCGCCGCCTGGGACGACCTCACCGGCCCCGAACGCACGCGCCTGACGCGGGCGGTCATGGCCGTGCCGCCGGCCGCCCTGCGCGGCTATGAACAGGCGTTCCGCCGCCTGGCCACCGACAACCGGGAGTTCGAGGTCTGGGCGAACCTCACCCGGGTCGACGCGCTCGGCGCCGGCCTGTCCGAGGTGGGCCGGATCCTCACCGAGATGGCGGCGAGCCGGCCCGGCGACCGGCCGCGGCGCCATCTGCTGCGCGGTTATCGCGTGGCGCTCACCGAGCCGATCGTCGCGGCGGGCCGGACGCCCGAAGGGGTCGTCCTGCCCACGCTCGGCGAGGCGTACGTCAACCCCCGCTGCAAGGTGGCGGAGGTCCGGCCGGGGGACGTCCCCGCGGGACAGGAGTGGTGGGAGCGCCAGGAGCCGGCGCCCTACGCCGAGGCGTTCCTCTCCGGCTACCTCACCTCTCCCCGGGCGGTCCAGGCCCCGCTCGTCGTCCTCGGCGAGCCCGGGTCGGGCAAGTCCAAGCTCACCGAGGTCCTCGCCGCGCGGCTCCCGGAGGAGGACTTCCTGCCGATCCGGGTCGAGCTGCGGGACGTCGCCGCCGAATCCCTGATCCAGGAACAGATCGAGCAGGCGATCCTCCAGCAGTCGGGGGAGCGGGTGACCCTGCCCGACCTGCTCGACGCGGCGGACGGGGCCCTGCCGGTCGTGATGCTCGACGGTTTCGACGAGCTGCTGCAGGCGTCCGGCGTCAACCGGTACGACTATCTGGAGCAGGTACGCGAGCTGCAGCGCCGGCAGCTCGCCATCGGTCACCCGATCGCCGTCATCGTGACGAGCCGCACCGTGGTCGCCGACCGCGTGCGGTATCCGGCGGGCTGCATCGCACTGCAACTCCAGCCCTTCACCGACGAGCAGGTGCGGTACTGGCTGGGCGTGTGGAACCGGCACAACGCCGACATCCTCCAGTCACGGGCGCGGCGTACGCTGCCGGCCGAGACCGTACTGGCCCATCGTGAGCTCGCCCGGCAGCCGCTCCTCCTGCTCCTGCTCGCCATCTTCGACGCGAACGACAACGCGCTGCAGCACGCGGGTGCGACCGCCCTGGGACAGGCGGGGCTGTACGAGGCCCTGTTGATGGACTTCGCCTTCCGCGAGATACGCAAGTCGCCGCAGAACGCGGCACTGCCGTCCGAGGCCCAGCGCAGGCTCGCCGAAGCGGAACTGGAACGGCTGGCCGTCGCCGCGGTCGCCATGTTCGCCCGGGGCATGCAGACCGCCTCCGAGGACGATCTGGACCGGGACCTCGCCGTGCTGCTGCCGGAGCGGGCCGCGACCGCCTCCCGCGACACGGCGGCGCTCAGCGCGGCGCAGCAGGTCACCAGCCGGTTCTTCTTCATCCACCGCTCCGAGGCCCGGGTACGCGACCAGCGGACCCGCAGCTACGAGTTCCTGCATCCGACATTCGGGGAGTTCCTCGTCGCCTGGCTGGCCGTCCGCGCCCTCGGCGACCTGGTCGCCGTCCGGGAGGTCATGAGCGCGCGCTCGACGGCGGCCGGTGGCCGGCCCGACGACGGCTTCCTCTTCGCGGTCCTGTCCTTCGCGTGCGTTTCCGAACGCGCACCGATCGTCGGCTTCCTGGCGGAGCTTCTGCGCCGTACCCCGGCGGGCGACCACGACCCCCGCAGGACGCTGCTGCTGGAGCTCCTCGACGGCGCGCTGTACCCGCACGGCGGCAGGTCGTACGCCGCCTACGAGCCGGTCGGGCACCCGGTCACGCGGCGGCTCGCCGCATACTCGGCCAACCTCACCGTCCTCCTCGTCCTCCTCTCCGACGAGGGGACCACCGTGGCGGAGATGTTCTCCGGCTCGGGTGCCGCCGTGGTGGAGCGCTGGCTCCAGCTCAGTCACCTCTGGCGGGCGCAGCTGTCGCCGTCGGAGTGGGACGGGATCGTGGTGACCCTCCGGGTCAAGGTGCGCCTGGCGGACGACCTCCGGATCCGGCTGAGCCGGGAGGACGGTTCCGCGGTGTCGGTGCTGGACGCCTTCGCCATCTCACCGCCCGGCTCGCGGCCGGAGTCGACCGACTACGACGTGTACCTCTCCGGCGATCCCATCGGCCCCTACGAGCTTCGCGTGCCCGCCACCAGCGACATCGGGCTCCTCGTCCGGCGGATGGCGTTCCTGCCGAACTGGCGTCTCGGGCTGCTCTTTCTCCAGTCCGTGCCCTTCATCCAGGCCCTGGGCGACCGGATCCGTTGGAGCGCGGACGGCGAGACGACGATCCTGCCCGCCTACCAGCTGGCGCGGCTCGACCACACGCGGGACGCCTCCGACCGTGACCGCGCGGCCGTCTACGGCGAATGCCTCCGTGCCGTCGCCGCCTTCCCGGAGCTCCACCGGCTCGTCCTCCTGCGCCTGCGCGACGACGTCGGGAGGTTGCCGGTCGCGACGGTTGTCGACCTGCTCCGGCAGGCGAACACCGTGCGGCCGACCGATGTGTACCTCGAGGCGATCAACGACCTGTGGCGGCGGCTGCCGGGCGACGGCGGACCCGCGCGCGGCATCGACGGCCGGGACCTGGTCGTCGCGCTCGTCAGGGCGATCGAACAGCGGTGGCCGGACGCCGACCTCGACCGGCTGGCCGCAGGCCTTCGTGTCGCGGCCGCGGGAAGGGCGCGCACGCTCACCACGCCCGATCGATGACCGCCTCACTCCCCGAGGTGAGCGTCATGGGCACTTCTCACTCCCCGAGAGGAGCTGCACCGTCTGCGGGGCCTGGCCGGCGGCCTTGGCCGGGCAGAGCCGGACCACGGCCGGAACCGAGTCGTCGCGGTTGCCGTTGTTGTCGAAGGTGACGTTCCAGCCGGCCCCGGCGACCGATCTGCCGCCCTTGGAGAAAAGTGGCAAGGGCGGAAAATGGGTTCGATCTACCATTTCCCGCGCATTGATCATCTAGTGAGCCGTCCTGAGTTCCCGGCGCAGCCGGGCCGGGTCGACTTCGGTCACGGCCGTCTTCCCGTCCAGCTCCCAGCCCTTGCCGTACGCCGCGGCGAAGGCCTCCTCGCCCAGCGCGGCCTGCCCGCTGCGGGTGAGCTCGCGAACCTGCCGATCGGTGCGGTCGTGAGCGCCGCGCAGCCGGGAGGCGGCGCCGAGCAGCACGGCCACGTCACGGTGCCGCCCGTACAGCGCCGCGAGGCCGGCCACGGCCACCGCCACCGTCGCCACGATCGGCATGTCCCTGCTTTCGACCGCCGCCGCGTACGCCCGGCCGAGCGCCTCCTCGGCGCCCGGCCCGTCGCCGAGCTCGAGGCAGAGCGCGCCCCGCACCGTGCCGACCAGCGCCTGCCCGTGGTCGCTGCCGAACGGGAGTCGCCCGGACAGCCCGGCCTCGGCCGACTCGACCAGCTCGCGCGCCCGGTCCAGGTCACCGAACCGCACCCGCAGGCCGGCCTCCCGCGCGTCGAGCAGAATCGCCATCTCGGGCGACGCCGAGCGCAGCGCGCGCTCCCGGGTCGCGGCGATCATCTCGGCCGCTCGCGCGGTCTCGCCGAGCCGCACGTGCAGATCGATCCAGCGCAGGTCGATGAAGATCTCGTCGCTGAGGCTGAGCGACCCGAACTCACGGGCCAGTCGTTTGGCCTCGTTCAAGTCGGTCAGCGCGCCGTCGAGATCGCCGTCGTACTGCCGCAGCAGCGCGCGCAGCGGCAGCGCCCTGGCCAGGCCCCAGCGGTCGCCCGCCCGGGCGAAGCACTCCAGGGCGGCGGTCACGTCGCTGGGGACCTGGTCGAGGTGGCCCTCGTTCTCGGCGAACTGGGCCCGGAACATGTGGGCCAGCCCGGCCAGCCACACGTCCGGCCCGTCGACCAGCCGCTGGATGATCGTCGGCGACGCCTCGGTCTCCTTCAGGGAGGCCAGCCCGACCGCGGTCAGCGCGCCGCCGAAGCCCGGCAACTCCGGATGGCTCAGCAGCCGGTCGGTGAGCGCCCGCAGCTCCTCGCGCCGCTCCTTGATCGACTCTTTGGCCAGCGCGCTCTGGGTGGCGATGGTGTTGAGCAGCAGCATCCCCTCGGCGATGTCGCGCTCCACGCTCGGCCGCTCGGCCGGCAACGCGACCGCCTCGCCGAGCCAGTAGGCCGCGTCGGGGTGCCGGCCGAGCATCTGCCAGTACCAGGTCAGGTTCACCGCGAGCCCGATCGCGCCGCCGGCGTCGCCGGTGTCGCAGAGGTGGCGCAGGGCGGCGAGCAGGTTGTCGTACTCGGCGCGCAGCACGTGGAGTGCGTCGAGCTGCTCGGGGCCGCGCA
Organism: Actinoallomurus vinaceus; assembly: GCF_039542055.1. NCBI lineage: Bacteria > Bacillati > Actinomycetota > Actinomycetes > Streptosporangiales > Thermomonosporaceae > Actinoallomurus > Actinoallomurus vinaceus. Next base: position 122,685 of record NZ_BAABHK010000003.1, on the reverse strand, counting down.
GCAGCGGGTCGTGGCGGGCGACCAGCTCGGCGAAGTGACGGGCGGCCAGGTCCCGCACGCCGGTCAGGGTGCCCTGCTCGGCCAGGCTCTCCAGGCCGTATTCGCGGATCGTCTCCAGCATCCGGTACCGGCCGGTGTCCGGCGCGAGCTGCAGCAGGGACCGGTCGACCAGGTCCGCGAGCAGCTCCGGGATCTCGCGCGCCGGCACCGCGGTGCCGGCGCAGACCGCGGTGGCCGAGGCCGGCGTGACGCCGCCGGGCAGGATCGAGATCCGTTCCGCGACCGTACGTTCGTGCTCGCTCAGCGGCTCCCAGCTCCAGGCGATGACCGCGCGCAGCGTGCGGTGCCGGGGCAGCGCGGTGCGGCTGCCGGTGGTGAGCAGGCGGAACCGGTCGGACAGCCCGGCGGCCAGGTCGGCCAGCGAGAGGGTACGCAGGCGGGCCGCGGCCAGCTCGAGCGCGAGCGGCATGCCGTCCAGGCCGCGGACGACGCGCAGCACCTCGCCGAGGTTGTGCTCGTCGACGTCGAACCCGGGCCGCACCGCCGCCGCCCGCTCGGTGAACAGGCGCACCGACGCCGTACGGCGGGCCCGCTCGACGTCCGTGTCCGGCCCGGGCAGGGTGAGCGGGCCGAGCGGGACCAGCGCCTCGCCGTCGATCGCCAGCGGCTCGCGGCTGGTGGCCAGCACGCGCAGCCCGGCGCAGCGGGCCAGCAGCGCCGCGGCCAGGTGCGCCACGGCGTCGATCAGGTGCTCGCAGTTGTCCACGACGAGCAGGCTCTCCCGGCCGCCCAGCTGGTCGGCCAGCACGTCCAGTTCGCCGACCAGGTCGCCGCGCAGCTTGGCCGAAGCCTCGAACAGCGCCGAGCCGCGCAGCCCGATCCCGGCCAGCACGGCCGCGCCGACCTTGGCCGGCTCGGTGACCGAGGCCAGGTCGACCATCCAGGCGCCGTCGCGGTACTCGTGGCGGCGGGCGGCCTCGACGGCGAGGCGCGTCTTGCCGGCGCCGCCGGGACCGAGCACGGTGACCAGGCGCCCGGTGGCGAGCAGCGTGTCGATCCGGGCGAGCTCGTCGTCGCGCCCGATGAAGCTGGTCAGCGGCGCGGGCAGGTCACTCGGCCTGGTCCGCGCGGCGTCGGCGGCCGGGGCGGGCCGCTCGGCGCGCAGCAGGCGCAGGTGGCGCTCTTGCAGGGCGGCGCCCGGGTCGGTGCCGAGGACGTCGGCCAGGGTCTCGCGGACCCGCTCGTACAGGGCCAGGGCCTCGGCCTGGCGGCCCTGGGCGGCGAGCGCGTCCATGAGCAGCGCGGCCGCCCGCTCGTGGACCGGCTGCTCGGCGAGCAGGGCGGTCAGGCGGGCGGCGGCCGCGTCGGCACGGCCCAGGGACAGTTCGGCGTCGGCGAGGTCGGCGACGGCCTCGACCGAGGCGTGGGCCAGCCGGGTCGCGGCGGCGGGCGCGACCGCGGCCACGACCGTGGGCTCGGCGCCGGGACGGTCGCCCCACAACGCCACGGCCTCGCCGAGCAGCGCCGCCGCGGCATTCGGGTCGCCGGCGCGCAGCCGGTCACGGCCGGTGGCGGCCAGTTGCTCGAACCGCAGCGCGTCCACGTCGGCCGCGTCCACGGCCAGCCGGTAGCCGCCCACGACCTGGGCGACGTCGCCGGCCGAGCCGAGAGTCCGGCGCAGCCGCGAGACGAGGGCCTGCAGGGCGTGGGCGGGGCCGGCCGGCGGGTTCTCGGCCCAGATCGCGTCGACCAGGACGCCCTGCTCGACCGCCCGCCCGCCGGCGAGCGCCAGCCGTACGACCAGACCCTGCAACCGCGCACCCGCAACGGCCAGGGCGGCGTCACCGCGAGACGCCTGAAAGGCACCGAGCAGCGTGATGCGAAGCCGCGTGCCCCCGTCCATCCCCCGATCTTCGCGCGCGCACCCTCCAGTACCCAAATCAGGGCAGGGCCCTGGCCGGCCGGGTGCGCGAACGCGGCGCCGACACGTCGCGGGACGAGAGCGTCAGACCCGTATCAGCGCCGTGTGCCCCCATGTCAGCGCCGTGTGTGCCCCGTGTGAGCGGCCCGCGTCAGTCTCTGCGTGCCTGAAGAGAACAGGCTTCGGAAGGGGAGTTCTCGTGCATGACGTAGTGATCGTGGGCGCTGGCCCGGTCGGTCTGTTCCTTGCCTGCGAGCTTGGCCTCGCGGGTTGTTCTGTCCTGGTGCTCGAGCGGGAGCCGGAGCCCCGCTCCCCGTGGAAGGCGGAACCGCTCGGGATGCGGGGCCTGTCCGCCGGGTCGGTGGAGGCGTTCTACCGCCGCGGGATGCTGCACCCGCTGCTGACGGCCTCGGGCGTCCACGACGATCCCGGCACGAACCCCGACGCGGACGAGCCGCCACCCCCGCGCAGCGCGGGCCACTTCGCCGGCATGATCCTCGATCCGGCCAAGGTCGACGTCGCCGCCCTGCCGTTCCGGCTTGCCGGCCCGGCCCTGGAGGGCGTGTTGACGAGCCTCGAAGCGGTCGAGACGGTGCTGTCCGAGCGGGCGTCCAAGCTCGGCGTGGAGGTCAGGCGCGGCGTCGTCGTCTCGGCCATCGCGCAGGACGATGAGCGCGTGGTCGCGCAAGCCGGCGAGCACGAGTACGCGGCGCGCTGGCTCGTCGGCTGCGATGGCGGACGCAGCACGGTACGCGGGCTCGCGGGCTTCGACTTCGTCGGCACCGAGCCGCAGTTCACCGGCTACACCATGCACGCCACCATCGCCGATCCCGAAAAGCTGCGCCCTGGGTTCAACCTGACGTCGACGGGCATGTACCTGCAGACGCGCGTGAACGGGCACATCGGCATGATGGACTTCGACGGCGGTGCGTTCGATCGCTCTCAGCAGCCGACTCGCGACCATCTCCAGGCGGTTCTGCGCCGTGTATCCGGCACCGACGTGACGCTGAGCGATGTCCATCTCGCCTCGAGCTTCACCGATCGGGCGATGCAGACGACGACCTACCGGCAGGGACGCGTCCTGCTCGCGGGCGACGCCGCGCACATCCACTCCCCCCTCGGCGGGCAGGGACTCAACCTCGGCATCGGCGACGCCATGAACCTGGGATGGAAGCTCGCGGCGACCGTGCACGGGTACGCGCCGGACGGGCTGCTCGACACCTACACCCGCGAGCGCCATCCGATCGGCGCGAGGGTGCTCGACTGGTCGCGCGCCCAGGTGGCGGCCATGAGGCCGGACCCGCATGCCCAGGCGGTCCAAGGACTGATTCGCGACCTGATCGGGACCCGTGACGGAACGACCTACGTGTTCGACAGATTGTCGGGATCGTCGGTCCGCTACGACCTCGGCAGCAAGCAGCCGCTGGTCGGCCGTAACGCCCCGGACCTTCGTCTTGAGGACGGCACCCGCCTCGGCGACCTGCTGCAGGACGGACGAGGCGTCGCGCTCGATTTCAGCATCGACCGGCGCCTGCGCGGTTCGGCGATGGGCTGGGAGAGCCGGATCCGGTATGTGGCCGGGCCGGCGAGAAACGACCTCGGATTCGGGGCCGTGCTGGTCCGACCCGACGGCATCGTCGCCTGGGCAGGTGATCGCGACCCTGATCGTGAAGCGTTCGAGCGGGCCGCCGGCCATTGGTTCGGTGGTCCGGCGATCTGAAGCGGCCACCCCGTGCCCGTTTCGTTCCCGTGGGCGCTACAAGCGCGAATTTCCGTTCATCAACCGAGTTTCAGGAGCACACATGACGATCACCATCCGACCGGGAAGCACCGTGATGTTCACCGGCGATTCGATCACCGACTGCCAGCGGCTGGAGAGCGAACAGGGCCTCGGGTTCGGCTACCCGCTCCGCGTCGCGGGCGAGTGGGGACTCCGGCACCCGGACCGGGCCGTGACCTGGCTGAACTCCGGGATCGCGGGCAACAAGGTGATGGACCTCGAACCCCGATGGCAGGCGGACGTGCTCGACGCGCGCCCGGACGTGGTGTCGATCCTCGTCGGCATCAATGACGTCGGCTGGCACGCGTACGATCCGGACGGCTACGTGATCCCCGCGGAGGACTTCGCGGCAGGTTACGACCGCCTGCTCGCGTCCCTCGCCGAGGCCGGCACCGACCTGATCCTCATCGAGCCGTTCCTCCTGCCGGTCCGCGGCCTCATCGAGGTCGGCGACGCGCACATGGGCGTGGAGGACCGGAAGAAGTGGCGCGCCGACCTGGACCCGAAGATCCAGGTCGTGCGCGAGCTCGCCCGCGAGTACGGCGCGCACCTGCTCGCCGCCGACGGCATGTTCGCCGAGCTCGCCGCGACGACCGGGCCGGAGTACTGGGCCGCGGACGGCGTGCACCCGACGCCGGCCGGTCACGCCGCGCTCGCGGCGGCCTGGCTGCGCCTGGTCGCGTGACCGGGCCTCGCGATCGCCCGCGACACCGGCGATCGCGAGGAGCTTCACCGGCCGGCCCGCCGGCGCCCCGGGCTTCAGCGCGGCTCTCGGCGGAGGAGCTCGGGGCCGTGGGCCCGGAGCTCCTGGACGGAGGAGACGCCGAGCAGCTGGAGCGTGCGGGTGAACTGCGCGGTCAGCAGCTCCAGGGCGCGGTCGACGCCGCGGATGCCGCCGGCCATCAGGCCGTAGAGGTACGCGCGGCCGATCGCCCCGGCGTCCGCGCCGAGCGCCACGGCGACCGCGAGGTCGGCGCCGTGCCGGATGCCGGAGTCGACGAGGACGCACACGTCGTCGCCGATCGCGGCGCGTACGTCCGGAAGGGTGTCGATCGGCGGCATGAGCCGGTCGAGCTGGCGGCCGCCGTGGTTGGACAGGTGAAGGCCGTCCACCCCGGCGTCCACGGCGCGGCGGGCGTCGTCCGGGCCGACCGGGCCCTTCACGACGAGCGGGCCGGACCAGCGCCGCCGCAGTTCGGCGATGTCCTCCCAGGTCACCGGGCCGAACTGGTCCGCCATGTTCTCCATCGTCACCGAGCCGGGCACGCCGTTCGCGCCGGTGAGGTTCGCGAACTCCAGGCCGGGGGAGCGGAGCATCCGGGTCCAGTAGCCGGGGCGGGAACCGAGGTCGAGCACGGTGCGGACGGTCAGGCTCGGCGGGATGGTCAGCCCGTTGCGCACGTCGCGGCCGCGGTGCCCGGACACGGCCGTGTCGACGGTCACCTCCAGCACGCGGTAGCCGGCCGCCGCCGCGCGCTCGACCAGCTCCCAGCTGGTCTTGCGGTCCTTCCACACGTACAGCTGGAACCACAGGTCCGGATGGCCCGCGGTGGCCGCCAGGTCCTCCACGGAGGTGGTGCCGACCGTGGACAGCGTGTACGGGACCCCGCGGCGGGCGGCCACGCGGGCGACGGCGGGCTCGCCGACCGGATGCATCATGCGGGTGTAGCCGGTCGGCGCGAGGACGAGCGGCAGTGCGGCCGGCCGGTCGAACAGCCGGGTCGCCGTGTCGGCGGAGGACACGTCGTTGAGGGACCGGGGCGTGAACCGCCACCGGTGGAAGGCCTCGACGTTGGCGGCCATGCTGATCTCGTCGTCCGCGCCGCCGTCGACGTAGTCGAACACGGCCCTGGGGGTGCGGCGGCGGGCGACCCGGCGCAGGTCGTCGAGGTCGTGGCAGTGGGCGAGCCGCCGTCGTACCGGGTCGCGCTCGAACGGCTCGAGCCTGATCAAGGACCGGATCTCCCGAAGGTTCACACTCACGCCTTTCGTCCGCGATGGCCCGGGCCTCAGATAGAGGTCATGGTTTCACGGAGATCCGGACATGCCGCAAGGACCTTCCCAAGGCAACGGTTATTCCACAAAACTGAGTTATTGCCATTAACATATCTACGGCCATTCACGGAGGCGGACCGAAGGCAGGTCGGATGAAGCACAGGTCACGCGGGAACGTTCCAGCGTCGGCGACCCCCACCCGGATCACAGCGGCCCTGGCCGCGGCGGCCCTGGCACTCGCCCTGGCCGCGTGCGGGCGAGATGACGCGCCGCGGGCCGAGGCGGGCAGGTCCAGGGCGCCGGCCGCCCAGGACGTGCCGCACTTCGATCCGCCCGTGAGGTTCGCGGCGACCGGCCGTCCGCTGCTGTCCGCCGCCACGGCCGACGGGCCGGGCGCGGGCGAGATGGTGATGGCCGGGCGCCTGGCGTACTTCCAGGACCGTGCGGGGCTGCGGGCGGTGGACGTGACCACCGGCGACATCGCGTGGAGCGCCCCGACCCGGGCGGGCGTGACCGTCGCCCGCCGGTCCACCAGGCCCTTCCTCTCGTCGTCGGGCGGCCGGGAGCGGGTCATCGGACTGTTCGCCGGGGAGCTACCGGGCCACGGCACCACGCCCCCCGCCCCCGCGCTCGAGGTCCTCGTCGCCGACGCCTCCACCGGGAGGACCCTCGGCGACGACGCGCTGCCGCTGCCGCCGAGCCTGGCGGGAGCGGACGTCAGCGGATATGAGATCGTCGGCGCCGACGATCAGACGATCGCGATCGGGCTGAGCGGCTCGGGCATCGACGCCGTCGTGGTCGTCGACCCGGCGGCGCACCGGATCCGCTGGACCCGGCGCGGGACGGTCGCGGTCACCGCGTCCGGCGGGCGGGTCGTCGTCATCGGAACGGTACGCTCCGCCGGCATCTTCGGCGGTGGGACCTATCGCCTGCAGGGCATCGACGCGACGACGAACCGGATCCGCTGGAGCACGGCCCCGGTCTCGACCCACACCTACGAGGCGGATCCCGCCGGGCCGGCGCTGGTCGCGCTGTTCGCCGGGGACGGAGGCGACGGGCTCCTCGACATCTCCACGGGACGGCGACGCTTCCGGTTCCCCGACCAGAGCCTCCGCTACGAGTGCGCGCACGACGGCCGGTCGGTCACGGTCTGCCACAACAGCCACCGGATGATGGCCTTCGACGCTGCCACGGCGCGGCCGCTGTGGGAGCTGCCGAAGGATGGCAGGACGCCGCCCACGCTCACCGCCGTGTGGCACGGCGCGGTCTACGGGACCACCGCCAACGGCCCCGTCGTCGTCGACGCCCGTACCGGCCATGACCGCGAGACCTCGCCGGGCGCCGCCCCCTCACTCGTCGGCCCCTACGGCGCCATCGTCGAGCAGGAGGATCACTCCCTGGTCTTCCAGGCGGCCGCCGGCTAGGGGGTGTCCGGTGGGTCTTGTTCGTAGCGAGCGGCGCGCAGCCGGACAAAGATCCACCGGACACCCCCTAGCTCAGCGCGTTGACGGGTCGTACTCGAGGCCGATCAGGGCGCACAGCTCGACGAGCATCTGGTCGAACAGCGGGCCGTGATCGTCGATGCCCACCCCGAGATGGCCGAAGATCTCCAGGCAGACCACGGAGTAGATCCGCTGCCAGCAGGTCAGCAGGACCCAGATCGCGCCGAGCGGGAGGTCGAGCCCGGTGGTCCTGCGGTAGCTCGCGAGCTCGTCGCGCAGCGCCGGAACGAGCTCCTCGTCCGAGAGGACGGGGAACGGCCGCTGCCGCCAGATCTCCTCGAACAGTCCGCCGAAGAGGTGGGCGAGCCGCACCACCCAGTCGGCCGAGATCTCGCCCTGCGCCCTGCTCCCGCTGGGAGACCCGAAGAGGAAGGTGAACTCCGAAGGATGCTCCTGGGCCCAGGAGCGGATCGCGTTGGTGGCGCCGGTGACCCGCGTGAGCAGGTCGCGAGAGGGATCGGCGGCCGCCGTCAGCGTCGTCACCAGGTCTTCGACCAGGTCGGCGGCGACCGCGCGGACCAGGTCGTCGTGGCTCTCGTAGTACCGGTAGATCGCGGGCGCGGTGACCCCGACCTCGCGGGCGATGGCGGCCATGGTCATCGCGGCCGGCCCGTCGGCCTGGAGCAGCCGGCGCGCGGACGCCCGGATGTCACGGTCGAGCTCGGCCCGCAGGCGTTCGCGTCGTGTCCTCATCGCGACCCGCCTCTTCTGTCGATCATCTGGCCTGACCAGGCTAACGCCGGTCGGTGACGCGGACCGTCTCGACCCAGGCCGGCGGGGGCGGGGCGTCCTCGCCGATGAGGGCGGCGATGAGGCGGGCCGACGAGGGTTCCTCGGGCCACGGCGTGTAGCCGTCGGTCAGCACGATCACGACGCCGGGCCGTTCGGGCAGGGCGAGGGCGGCCTCGATGCCGATCCGCATGTCGGTGCCGCCGCCTCCGGCGAGGGTGACCTGCTGCGCGGACGTCACCCTGGACGCGGCGTGGACGTCGGCGTCGCAGGCCAGCACGGTGACCCGGTTGCCGCCGGCGCCGACCTCACGCAGCACGCCGGTCACCTCGCCCAGGGCCTCCGCGAGCTCGTCCTCGCCCATCGACCCGGAGGTGTCCACCACGATCGCGACGGCGGGCAGCGGGCGGCGCAGGCTCGGCAGGACCACACCGCGCAGCGCGGCGCTGCGGCGGGACGGGCGCCGGTAGGTGTAGTCGACCGCTCCGGCCGCCCAGGCGACCGCCTCGCGTACGGCGCCGGCGAGCACGCGGCGCCAGTCGACGGTCGGTTCGAGGACCTGGTCGGCCCAGCGCCGCCAGCCCGCCGGAAGGGTGCCCCGGCTGCGCTGGTGTCCGCGCATCGCCTCGGCGGTGTGCCGCCGCAGCGCCTCGGCCTCGACCGGGCTGACGCCGGGCCCCCCGGATCCGGCGATCTCCCAGTCGCCCGGCGTCCCGTGGGCTCCGGAACCGCAGTCGGAGCACGTCGCCGATCGGGGCAGGTGGAGGAGGTACTCCTCGAACAGCCCGCCCGCGTCGAGACCGAACGCCCGGGGCTCCACGCGCCCGTCCGGCAGCGCCAGCCCGTCGGCGAGCAGGTCGTCGTTGATCTCGCAGTCCTGGGCCACGTTGATGCGCAGCCGGTCGGACTGGTCGGCGGCGGGCAGCCGCTCGGCGCGGCCGTGGTGGTCGCGCAGCAGGTGCGCCACCTCGTGGATCCAGACGCCCGCGAGCTCCGGCACCGGCGTCTCCGCGACGAACGCCGACGACACGTAGCACCGCCAGTGCCGGTCGACGGCCATCGTCGGCACTCGGCTGCTCGGCACGACCGTCAGCGAGTACAGCGCGGACGCGAGGTACGGCCGGTCGGTCGCGGCCCGGTACCGTGCCGCGAGCAGCTTGACCCGGTCGAGCTCGGCCATCGCTCAGCCGCCTCCCGGCAGGGCCCCGGACAGCTGCAGCAGGTCGACGAAGGCGTCGATGCCGCTCGGCACCGCCCAGTCGGTGTCGCGCAGCGCCGCCAGGTCGGCGGCGGCCCGGGCCGCGATGTCGGGAACCCCCGCGTCTACCGCCTTGGCCAGCACCGTCCACCCGGCCTCCCAGCGCCGCCGGGTCAGGTCGGTCTGGACGGCCGAGACCACGGCGGTCAGGAACGCGAGCTGCCGGTCGCCGCGCGCCGGCAGGGCGAAGGCGTCCGGATCGGCGAGGACGCGGTTCGGGTCGGGCAGGTCGAGCTGTTCGAGGTAGGTCAGCAACTCCATCCCGGCGCCGTCGCCGCCGGCGCCGATCAGCGCGGCCGCGACCGCCTTGTCGTCCGCGCCGGTGGCGTACCCGACCGCGAGCAGCCGCAGCGCCATCTCCCAGGTACGCGGCGACGGCCACGCGCCGCCGCGGCTCTCCGCGTCACCGGGCAGGCTGTGGGTCAGGCCGGGCCGCGCCGTGAGGAACCCGGCGATCACCCCGCGGGCGCGCGCGACCGCGCTCGGCACGCGGGACGGGTCGACGCGCGGCAGGGACACGGCCGGCCAGGTCCCCGCCATGCCGCGCGCTACCGTCCGGGGGTCGTGGGTCCAGCGCAGGTGGACGAACCGGTTGGCCAGCGGCGGGCTGAGGTGCCAGCCGTCCGCGGCGCTCGACGGCGGGTTCGCGGCGGCGACCACGCGGACCGGTTCGGGGAGCGTCAGGCTGCCGACGCGGCGTTCGAGGACGACGCGCAGCAGCGCGGCCTGCACGGCCGGGGGAGCGGAGGACAGCTCGTCGAAGAACACGAGGCCGCGCCCTGCCGTGGTCAGGCGGACCGCCCAGTCCGGCGGGGCCATCGGCACGCCCGTGGTCGCGGGGTCGTCGCCGACGATGGGCAGGCCGGCGAAGTCGGACGGCTCGTGCACGCTGGCGATGACCGTCTCCAGCGGGACGCCGAGCGAGTCGGCCAGCTGCCGCAGGCCGGCGGACTTGCCGATGCCGGGCTCGCCCCACAGCAGCACGGGCAGGTTCGCCGAGACCGCGAGGGCCAGCGCCTCCAGCTGCGGGTCGGCCGCCTGCTCCGTCCGCGGCGCTTGGAGGCGGCGGACCAGCTCGTCCGCGGCGGCCAGCGGGTCCTTGCCGGGGATGTCGTCGGCGTTCACGGTTCCTCGTCTTCGAAAGGCCACGGCCACCGGCCGTCGCCGACGCCGGGGTGGTCGCGGTCCAGCTCCTTCTTGAGGAAGGTCAGGTCGCGTCGCTTGGACAGATGGATGTAGTCGCGCACCGACGCGCCCCAGCGGTCGGTGACGTCCAGTCGCGCCCCACCGGCCAGCAGCTCCCGGACCACCGTGACCGGAGCCGAGCCGCTCACGGCAACGAGCAGCGGCGTGCTCTTGTCCTGGGTCACGGCCTCGAGCCGCGCCCCGGCGGCCAGCAGCGCCCGTACGAGGCCGGCCGATCCGCCGCCGACCGCCACGTGCAGCGGGGTGTACTCGCGGTCGTCCCGGGCCTCGATGTCGAGACCCGCAGCCAGGAGCCTCGGCAGCAGCGCCTCATGGTCGAGGAGGGGCAGCAGGTGCAGGAGCGTGCGTCGCCCGCCGTCGCGGATGTGGGGATCCATCCCGGCGTCCAGGAGTCGCAACACTCCCGGCGTGTCCCCATGCTCGGCGCGGGCGAACAGTTCACGCCGCTGCTCGCGCAGCACCTTCGGCAGCCGGCCCCTGCCGGACCGCACCAGCGGCACCACGGAGAAGCAGCCGGTGACGGTGCCGCCGAGCGCCTCCATGGCGCGTTCCCGCCGCTGCTCGTCCTCTCCGTGCGGCACCCGCAGGACGCCGTCGCGGAACGCGACGACGTGCCAGTCCCTGCGGCACCGGACCCGTGTGGGGGCCGGGATCTCGGGATCCGGGGGCCCGATCGGGCCGCCCGGGTCCGCCCGGCGGGGGAACAGCGCGGCGCGGACCAGCGGGTGCAGGTGTTCCGGGTCGGTGTCGCCGTGCCGTAGCGCGTCGAGGTCCGGCAGCCGCCGCCAGCAGGCCTCGGGGAGCACGGGGACGCCGACGGCCTCCTCCTGGTCGGCGAGGCGGGCGCGCAGGCCGCCGCCGTCGAGCATCTCCAGGAGGAGGGCGCCGCTCCAGGAGTGCAGGGTCAAGATCTGGTAGTGGCTCCCGTCGCCCCGGTCCGCCAGCCGCCGGATCTCCGGCTCGAGGCGGGACAGGGCCACGGGCAGCCTCTCCAGGACGGCCGGGGGTTCCACCCGGTAGGACCGGCGGGTGGTGTACGGGGTGGCGTCCAGGTCGATCCCGGCGGCGACGCACGCCGCCGCGATCTCGCCACGGTCGTGCAGAGCGGTGACCCATTCGGTGTGCGCCGCTGGATCGCCGGGGCCGGGCACGGCCGCTGGGAGCGCCGTGCGCGGGCCGCCGTCGGCCTCGAAGAACGGCGCGCGGTCCCCACCGCCGGAGCGTTCGCGAAGCTCATCGGTGCGCCGGGCGTCCCACAGGTGCCGTGCGTCGGTCCAGTCGTGCACACGCCACGCGGCCCACGGCCCGTCCCGCTCGTCGACCCGGCCGAAGCGCAGGACGAGGCGCTGTGGCGCGACGGGCGACCCGGGCGTCGCCACGTGGAGGTACGGAGCGGTCGTGGACCGGTCCCCGTGGCCGCTCAGCACCACCTGGTGGTCGGCGCGGATCGTCGTCCGCTCGCCCATCACGTCCCGGGGCACGTGCCACCGCAGCAGGTCGGGTGCGAAGTGGTTCAGGTCGTCCTCGAGCGCGGCGGCGATCGCGTCGCCGTGCTCGTCGGCGACGCCGGCGAGGTCGAAGGCGACGTCGACGCCGGCGGCCGCGCAGGCGCCGCGCCAGTCTCCGGCGAGCCGGCGTTCGGTGGCCTGCTCGATCATCCAGCGGGGCACGGCGTATCGCCGGATCCGCCGGAGCCGACCCGCAGCCTCCGGGCCGTAGGACTTCGGCCGCGTCCGGCGGCGCGTGGTGTGGGCAGTGCCGATGACGTTCAATATTCCTCGGTTAGCTCCGGGTACTCGCGTTCGATCCGCTCGGTGATGAAATCGAGGTCGGTACGCCCCTGCCACTCGATGAGCCGGTAGAGCGACAACTCCTCGCCGTGGAACTCACCGGTCACGTCGATCCGGGCCCCGGCGGCCAGCAGGGCCCGGACGAGCGCCACCGAGCCGTCGCCGCAGATCACCGTGAACAGCGGCGTGCGCTGCTGGTCCATTTCTCTGGCCTCGATGTCGACGCCTGCGGCGAGGAGCCGGGCGAGCAACCCGTCATGGTCGAGGAGGCCGAGGGTGTGGAGGACCTCTCGCCGGCGGGGACCGTGGACGCGGGGATCGACGCCTGTCTCCATCAGGTGCATCAGGTGGAGCACCGTACGCCCTCGGACGTCGCGCACCCGGGGATCGACGCCGGCGTCCAGCAGCGCGAGCACTCCCGGGACGTCGCCGTGCCGGACCCGCGCGAACAGCTCGTCCCGCTGGGCGCGCAGTCCCTTCGGCAGCCGTCCGGTCCCCGACGTCCACGCCTCCCGTGCGGCGAAGCAGCCCGAGATCGCGCCGCCGAACGCGCGGAGTGCGCTCTCTCGCCGCTGCTCCTCCTCGTCGTGCGGGATGTGGAGGACACCGTCGCGGGACGACACCTCGTGCCACACGCCCTTGCATCGGACGCGGACCGGGACGGGGGGCTCGGGGTCGGGCGGTCCGATCGGGCCGTCGGCGACCGCCCGGGCGGGGAACAGGGCCTCCCGTACGAGCGGGTGCAGCTGCTCCGGGGGCGTGCGCCCGTCCCGGAGCAGGTCCAGGTCGGGAAGGCGGCGCCAACACGCCTCCGGCAGCACCTCGGCGTCCTCCATGCCCTCAGCGATGTCGAACGGGGTCACGCGCGCGCATACGCCCGGCCCGGCGTCGTCCAGCTCGAACACGACGGCGGTGTACTGCCAGTGCGGGATCCAGAACCGGTTTCGCCCCGACCGGGCCGCGAGCCGCCGGAGCTCCGGTTCCAGCCGGGTCAGGGCCAGGGGCATCCGCTCGAAGACGTCGAGCGCCTCCACCTCCGACACGCTGAAGTAGGACTCGAGCTCCACAGGAGTGGTGTCCAGGTCGATCCCGGCGGCGGCGAACGCCGCCTCGACCTCGCCCTTCTCGTGCAGCAGGGTGACCCATTCGGTGTGCGCCGCCAGGTCGGCGGGACCGGGTGGGGAGCCGGGGAGATTCGTGCGCGGGGTGCCGTCGCCCTCGAAGAAGGGCGTCCGGGTCTCATCGCCGCCGCAGCGTTCCCGCAGCTCGCCGGTGCGCCGGACGTCCCACAGGTGCCGCGCGCTGCTCCAGTCCTCGACGACGTTGCGCCAGAACGCGGCGTACGGCAGGTCGGTCTCCAGGTACATCTGCCCGGTGGGCACGTCCCCGAAGCAGAGTGTCAGCCGCTGCGGCCCGTGGGTCATCCACCGGGGCGTCCTGACGTACAGGGCGGCTGAGCCCGCAGGGAGGCTCAGGACCACCGTCCGGTCCGGGACGAGCGTCGTGTGGCCCCGATCGAGGCGGGGCAGGTGCCAGCGCACCAGGTCGGGCGCCAGGTGGAGCAGTTCGTCCTCGAGCGTGGCCGCGACCGTGTCGCCGTGCTCTCGCGTGACGTCGGCGAGGTCGAACGCGACGTCGACGTTGGCCGCAGCGCAGGCGCCGCGCCAGTCTCCGGCGAGCCGGCGTTCGGTGGCCTGCTCGATCATCCAGCGGGGCACGGCGTACCGCCGGACCCGCCGCAGCCGCGACGCCTCGTGCGGCGGATGCGACCGGGACGGCGGCCGGGGCGGGACCGCGACCGGCGGGGCGGGAACGCGGCTCACCGGTAGAGGCTTCCGATGGCGTGCACGTCCGGGTGCGGTCCGGCGGCGGGCCGCAGGCGGGGTGCGAGGGCCCGCTTCACCCGGCGGGGCACGCCCGGCCCGAACCCGACGTACTCCAGGCGCGTGTCGTCGGGCACGGCGGCCAGCACGGCCTTCGCGCCGCGGCCGGTGATCCCCGTATGGCGCAGCTCCAGCCGCCGCAGCGGGCTGCCGGGCAGCGCGGCGGCCAGCGTCGCCGCCCCGGCGTCGCCGGTGGCGTTGGCGGGGGCACCGAGGCTGCGCTCGGACGGCGGGCGCCCCAGGTCGAGGGACTCGATGCCGTGGAGCGCGCCGGCCAGCGCCCGCGCGCCGTCCGGGCCGATGCCGTTGCCGCCGAGACCGAGGCGCACCGGCCGGGCCGGATCGGCGGCCGCCGCGAGCGTCGCGGCCCCGGCGTCGCCGAGGTGGTTGGCGGCGAGGTACAGCTCGCGGACGCCCGCGTCGCGGACCAGCGCCGCCAGGGTCGCGGCCGACTCGGGACCGAGCCCGTTGCCGCCGAGGAACAACCGCTCGACGGGCACCGGCCGCTCGGCGAGCGCGGCCAGCAGCGCCCGCAGCCCCTCCACGGTCAGCCCGGTGTTGACCAGGTCGAGCGTGCGGAGCGTGGTGTTCCGGCGCAGCATCGCGGCGAGTGCCCGCACCCCGTCGTCCCGTACCGGGTTGCGCTTCAGCCACAGGGCGCGAACGGTGGTGTCGTCCGCCAGCCGGTCGGCGAGCGCCTCCGCACCGGCCGCGTCGATGCGGTTGCAGCCGAGGTACACCGTCTCCACACCGTGCCCGGGGACCAGCGCGTCCGCGACCGTCCGGGCTCCGTCGTCCCCGATCGCGTTCGTGCCGAGCAGCAGGTGGGCGGCGTGCGGCGAGGCGGTGGCGACGGGGAGCAGCAGGGCCGCGCCCGCCGGGCCCAGGCCCTGCTTGCACAGGTCCACCCGGCCGTCCGGGCGCACGGCACCGAGCGGGAACGTCTCGTCCGCCGTCACCGGGGCCGGGTCGGCGAGGCGGGCGAGCAGCGGCGCGAGGTCCGCCGGGTCGGCGGGCGGCACGTCGGGATGCTCGATCGCGGGGCAGCGTACGGGCGTCGGCTCCATCATCACCAATCCACCGGTCGGTAGTCCTTCAGGAACAGGCCGGACAGGCGCTCCCCGCCCACCCCGCGCACGATCGGGTCGTAGACCCGCGCGGCGCCGTCGATGACGTCCAGCGGCGGGCGGAACCCCGCCTCCCGCTGCGCGGTCTTGCCCGGATGGGCGCGTTCGTCGGTCACCCAGCCGGTGTCCACGCTGTTCATGGAGATGCCCGAGGCGGCGTAGTCGGCCGCCGAGGTGCGGGTCAGCATGTTCAGCGCGGCCTTGGCCATGTTCGTGTGCGGATGACGCACGGTCTTGTGGTCCCGGGAGAAGCTGCCCTCCATCGCCGACACCTGCACGACGTACCGGTCCGGCCACGGCGACGCCTCCAGCAGGCCGCGCAGCCGCGACGTCAGCAGGAACGGCGCGAAGGAGTTGATCAGCTGAACCTCCAGCCACTCGGCCGGGTCCACCTCGTGCAGCCGGAGGCTCCAGCTGTTGGTGCCGCGCAGGTCGAGCGGCTGCCCTGTCTCGTCCGTACGCCCGGCGGGGAACAGCGCCTCGAGCGTGTCGTCCCATGTCGCGACGACCGGCGTGCCGTCGTCCGCTCCGATGCCGTCGGGGGAGCGGGCCGAGAGCCCGGGCGCGGGCTCGCCGGTCACGGCCGCCGGATCGGAGAGCGAGGACGCGCCGGGCGCGGTCGGCGGATGGGGCCGTGGGAGTGCACCGGGCGTCGCCGACGGATGGGAGATCGGTGGCGTGCCGGGCGTGGCGCCCGGATGGGGCGGCGAGGGCGCGCCGGGCGTGGTCGCCGGTCCGAGGAGCATGGAGGCGCCGGTGGCGGGCGCCGATCCGAAGGGTGCCGAAGCGTCGCCGACGGCCGCTGTATCGCTCACGTCGATCCGGGCGGCGAGGCCGGTGAGGGGTTCGCTCTCGGCGGCGCGCACCTCACGGTGGTACGCGGCCGGGCGGCGGATCGTCTGGGCCGCGTTGTTGACGAGGATGTCCAGGGACGGGAACTCCCGGTGCACGGCCTCCAGCAGGCCTGCCACGGCGGCCAGGTCGAGCAGGTCGACCCCGTGCACGCGGAGCCGGTCCAGCCAGTCGGGAGCGTCGGGGACGGCCGCGAACCGGCGCGCGGCGTCACGCGGGAAGCGCGTGGTCACCAGCACCTCCGCGCCGTCGCGCAACAGCTTCAGCGCGAGCTGGAAACCGATCTTCACCCGCCCACCCGTCACGATCGCACGGCGGCCGCGCAGATCGCAGCGAGCGTGCCGGCGGGCCAGGTTCTCCTCGGCACACGGCGGGCAGAGGAGGTGGTACTCCGAGTGAACGAGCCGGTAGTGCGTCTTGCAGACGTAGCAGCGCCGCGCCTTGACCAGCGGCCGCCCGGCCCCCGCGGGCGGGTTGCCCGGAGCCCCGGGCTGTGGTTCGGCGCCGCCGCTCGGCGAGACGGATGTTCTCCCACCGGAGAGCGCTCGGACGGCCGTCACGCTCCGGTCCGGTCGCGCCGAGGGCGCGGGCCGGTCGTGCGGCGGGCCGGGCTCGGGCGTGGGATCCTGCTCCCGGTAACGGGTCGCGGTGGCGGTCGCCTCGTGGTCGTACCGCCTGCGGTCGGCGTGCCGGGACGCCTTCCGCGCCTTCTTGCCCGCGCGATACAGCTGCGCGGCGGCCTCGTGCACGGCTGCCCAGCCGGGGTCGTCCGGATGGACCGCACGGGCCCTGGCCAGCACTCGCAGGCACGCGTCGATCTCGGCCTGATCCGGGGCGGTGCCGGATCCGTCCGGTGGGGTCCCGGGTCGCTCGGGATCGACGACCACTGACACCCCCCCGATCGGACCACGAAAAAGGGCAAGGCCGGCCGGATTCGAACCGGCGTCCTCCAACCCGCTGTAAGGCGCGACGACCTCTGCGCTACGGCCCTGCCGCGAGAGAGCGTAGCGAACAACCCGGACACTTCGGGATCGAACAGGAGGAACGCGCTGCTCGGCGCGTCGACCGGCCCCGTCGGCGGCCGGTGTCGACCGCCGGGATCGGCCGGTGTGAGTGACAGAACCGACCGGATTCGAACCGGCGTCCTCCTGATTGCAGATCAGGCGCGACGACCTCTGCGCTACGGCCCTGCCGGGGGTGAGCGTAACGAATGTGGGGGCGAAGACCGGCCGGATTCGAACCGGCGTCCTCCTGATCTGGAGTCAGGCGCGACGACCTCTGCGCTACGGCCTCGCCGCCAGAGAGCGTAGCGAGACGCGGCGATGCCGCGCCGACGAGCCTCGCGGCCGATAGTGGACCGCCCTATTGCCCCGATCGGAAGAGCGTTTTACGTTCCGTCCGGAAAACGCTTTCCGATCAAGGCAGGTGGTTCGATGCTGCGCGTACCGGCGAGTGGAACGAGGTGGGGGCGTCTCCGGGGGCGTGTCCTCGCGGCGGCGGTGCTCCTGGCATGCGGGATGGCGGCCACACCCACGGCCGAGGCGGCGCCGCATCCGGCGAGCCCGCACGGCACGCATCCGGGGCGCGGCTGGGTGGGTTCCTGGGAGGCGTCCCCGGCCCAGGGCGTGACCGCTCCGGCCGGCACGCTGTCGGGCTCCTCGCTCCGGAACATCGTGCACCTCAGCGCGGGCGGCGCGGCCGTACGGATCCGGCTGTCGAACAGGTTCGGCACCGAGGCGCTGCCCCTCGGGCACGTCACCGTCGCCGTCCGGGCGGGCGAGGACGGCGCGGCGGCCGTCCCCGGCACCGTACGCGAGGTGACCGTCCACGGGGCGCGATCCGCCTCCGTGCCGGCCGGAGCGGACCTGGTCACCGACCCGACCCCGCTGGCCGTACGGCCCGGAACGGACCTGCTCGTCACCGTCTACCTGCCCGCCGTCGCGGGCCCGGTGACCACACACTCGCTCGCCGAGCAGGTCTCGTACTACGCCCCCGGCGGCGACCACGCGCGGGACGTGTCCGGTGACGCCTACACCGGCACGGTCGGGCAGCGGTACTACCTCACCGGCGTCGACGTCCTGAACCCGCCCGCGCGCGGCAGCCTCGCCGTCCTCGGCGACTCGATCACCGACGGCTACGCATCGACCGTCGGGGCGAACCACCGCTGGCCGGACTACCTCGCCGACCGCATCCGCGCCCTACCGCCGGTGCGGCGCCTGGGCGTGCTCAACGCCGGCATCAGCGGCAATCGGCTCCTGCTCGACGGCGGATCCTTCGGCGTCAACGCGCTCGCCCGGTTCGACGAGGACGTCCTGTCGCGGACGAACGTCCGTACCCTCATCGTCCTCGAAGGGATCAACGACATCCAGCAGAGCCCGCACCAGACCGACCCGGCGAAGCTCGAGGCGGCGTACGAGACCATCGCGGCCCGCGCCCACGCGCGGGGCATCAAGGTGATCGGCGCGACGATCCTGCCGTTCAAGGGCTGGCAGGTGTACGACGACACGCTCGAGGCCACACGCGAGGCGGTCAACGCCTACATCCGCACCAGCCGCACGTTCGACGGCGTCGTCGACTTCGACGCGGTCATCCGCGATCCGGCCGCCCCGCTCGCGATGCTTCCCGCGTACGACTCCGGCGACCACCTGCACCCGAACGACGCGGGCTACCGAGCCATGGCGGAAGCGGTGGACCTGACCAGTCTGTGAGGCCCGGCGGCCGCCGGGCCTCACCGGGACCGGCGGCCCGCCCGATGGGTCCTTCAGAGGCGACAGCCTCGAGAACGCTGTGACCATCAGTGATCACGATGGCCGTGCGCGGCGACGCGCGGGTTGCGGCGGCGGGTCGTTCAGGAGCGGACGGCCGTCAGCTTGTCGGGGTTCCGGATGACGTCGAGGGCTGCGATCCGGCCGCCGTCGACGGTGAACGCGACGACGTTCAGCACGCCGTCGGGGTCCCGCATGACGAGCCCGGGCGCACCGTTGATCTCCGCGATCCGCACGTCGTCGATCGGGCGGCGGGTGAACGCCAGCAGCTTCCGTGCGACGTTCTCCGCGCCCCGCTCGACACGGTGCAGCGCCGAGACCTTGCCGCCGCCGTCGCTCCGCCACGTGACCTCGGGATCGAGCACCGCGACGAGTCCCTCCAGGTCACCGTCCTGGCACGCCGCAGCGAACGCGGCGACCACGTTCCGCTGCTCGGCGTACGTGGGTGGGAAACGCGGCAGCCCCTGCTCGACGTGTTGCCGCGCGCGTGAGGCCAGCTGGCGCACCGCTCCCGGCTTCCGGCCCACGACCTCGGCGACGTCGCCGAAGGACAGCCCGAACACGTCGTGGAGCAGGAACGCCGTCCGTTCTGCCGGTGACAGCCGTTCGAGGACGACGAGCAGCGCCATGCTGACCGACTCGTCGAGCGTGACCCGGTCCGCTGGATCGTCCGTGCCGACGTCCTTGACGAGCGGCTCGGGCAGCCACGGGCCGACGTACCGCTCGCGCCGCGCCCGCGCGCTGCCCAGCGCGTCGAGCGCCAGCCGGCCGACGGTCGTCGTCAACCAGGCGCGCAGATCGCGGACCTGGCCGGGGTCGTCGAGCCGGCGAAGGCGCAGCCACGCCTCCTGCACGCAGTCCTCCGCCTCGGCCAGGGACCCGGTCGTCGCGTACGCCACGTTGAGCAGCCGCGGCCGCTCCGCTTCGAACGCCCGCGCGAGCTCGTCCTGATCGGCTCTCCCGTCACGGTTCGACCGCGCCGCCGTCATCGCCTCTCCGCCTCCAGCCACGACGCGAACCGCGTCGTTCCGCGAACGTCGGGCCGATCGCTGGTGAGCGCACCGGCGCGCAGCGCCCGCCCGATCCCGCCGGGCAACGGCAGCGGCAGCGGCAGAACACGGCGGCCCGTCACCGACCGCCAGGTCCGGGCGAGATCCCGGATGCCGGCGACCTCCGGACCGGCCACGTCGACGCGCCGCCGGTACGGAGCCCCCTCCGCGACATCGGCGACCGCCCGCGCCACCTCGGCGACCGCGACGGACTGCAGACGGCCTCGCGGCACCGGCAGCACCCGCCACCGCGCGGCCGACGCGAACGTGGCGTCGACCAGCTCGTGAAACTGCGTCGCGCGCACGATCGTCCAGGGCACGCGGCCCTCTTCGACCACCCGCTCCTGCTCGGCCTTCACCTGGAAGTAGGCCATCGGAACCCGGTCGCAGCCGACGATCGACACGCAGACATGGTGCCCTATGCCCGCCTTCTCCTCCGCGGCCAGCAGCCGCCGTGACCCCTCGACGAGCGTGTCCGCCGCCCGCTTCGACGCGTTGGCCGCGTCGACCACGACCTCGCATCCCGCCAGGGCCTCGTCGAGCCCTTCTCCGGTCCTCAGGTCCACCCGGTACTTCTCCGCGCTCCGGCTCAGCACCCGTACGTCATGTCCGCGCGAACGCAGCTCCTCGACCAGGTGCCGGCCGAGCGTCCCCGTTCCTCCAGCGACAGCGATTCTCATGCCCTTGAGACGACACGGCCCGCAAGAGTGTTACATCGGCCGTCACGACGGCCGCGCGCGGCGACGCTCGGGTCGTGGCGGCGGGCCGTTCAGCCGGAGGAGCGCCTCCCGTACGGCGACGCGTCCGGCCATCCGGAAGGATTCGTCCCGAGAGTCCGTCTCGTGGACGCGGATGCCCCGCAGGACGACCGCGAGCGCCAGCGGCACGTCGGTCACCTTCTCCGCCAGCTCCTCCCGGATGCCTTCGACCAGCGCGGCGTGGAATCCAGGCAGCTGATGGCGGAAATGATCCTCGACCGTGACGCTGTCGGCGACCTCGAACGTGAAGCCCTCCTCCCACGGTTCGAAGTCCACGACGACGATTGCGACGTCACTGAGACAGCTCGTCTGGCGCACATAGCGCGCCTGAACTCCACGGATCGGACACGGCGGAAACGCCCCGACCTCACCCTCCATGCGCCCGAATGTAGCCTCCAGCGTCGTCGAGACGTCAGGCGACCGTCCAGGACGTCACCTCGACGCAGTCGCTTTCATTTGAGCCGCTGAAGGTGCTCTTCCGCCAGGCAGCAGGGGCCTGCTCCGGCGAACTCACTTCGTTCTCTCCACGTGGACAGCCACCTCGACGCAACTGCCTTCGTTGGATCCGCTACGGACGCTCTTGCGCCAGGTCTCTCTAGCTGAATCAGGGCTGGTCATGTGTTGGAAACCACGGCGATCTCGACGCAGTTACCCTCGTCGGATCCGCTATGAACGCTCTTGTGCCAGACCGCATCGGCCAGATCGAAGCTGCTCATGTTGCCGACAGTATCTGTTCGATGAGTCGAAGCGAACACCTTTCGTCCAGGGAGGCGTCCTTGAAGTAGCTGAAGATCCTCTCAAAGATGGCGACCTCCCTGTCGTCCTCGACAAAGTTGCTCTGCGTGAAGTCTTCCACCAGGCTTACCGTCAGCTCGCCTGGTGGCCGGAGTGTCAGGAGATCGAACGACCCGGCGATGCCGAGATGGGCATCAGCGGAAAATGGAAGCACGTAGATCGCGATTCGGCTTGACCCAAGCTTCTCGATGAGGTGGCGGAGTTGTTTGCGCATGACAGATGTACCGCCGACCTGCTGTCTTAAAGCGGCCTCGCCGATGACTGCCTCGAAGCGAGGCGGGTCCGTTCGGGTGAGGATTCGTTGACGGTCCATCCGGAACCTCACTAGTTCGGAGTTGTTTCTCGCTGGGCTGCGTAGACCCGCCTTCATCAAGGCCCACGCGTACTCCTCTGTCTGAAGCAGGCCGGGAATGACGCTCGGTTCGAAGTTGCGGATCAAGGCAGAGTCTTCCTCGAGGCTTGCGAGGTCCAGTGCGGCCGCAGAGATCCGTCCTTCTCTCGCTCGCTGCCAGTTCTTGCCGGGGTCGTGCCTGGCGAGGTGGATGAGGGACTCGCGGAGGGGGCCGTCGGGGACGCCGTAGAAGTCGAGCAGGTCGGCGAGCTCCTGTGGGTCGACGGCGTGCAGGCCGTTCTCGAGCGTGCTGAGCCAGCCCGTGGAACGGCCGTAGCGGCGGCTGGCCGTGTCCACGGTCATCCCGTTCTCTTCATGGGCCTTGCGCAGCGCCGACCCGATCCGGCGCAGGCGTACGGAGGGCACTTTCGCGAAGGGCATCTGCCCAGCATGTCACCGTCCGCGCCGGATCGAATACAGAAAGTCGCGCAGGGTGAACGTTCACGCGGTGGAGCGTTTCACCGGGAAGCCGTGGGTGCGGGCTGCGGCGACGACCAACAGGACCGGAGCGAGGAGCGCCAGGAGGCTCCACGGGAAGGATGCCGGGCCGAAGCGGTCCAGGAGGATGCCGCCGATGATTCCGCCGCCGGCCATGGCGACGTTCCACAGGGTGACGAGCATG
Source organism: Actinoallomurus vinaceus (assembly GCF_039542055.1). Lineage (NCBI taxonomy): Bacteria > Bacillati > Actinomycetota > Actinomycetes > Streptosporangiales > Thermomonosporaceae > Actinoallomurus > Actinoallomurus vinaceus. The sequence goes on along the minus strand of NZ_BAABHK010000003.1, from coordinate 100,262 downwards.
GCCTGGGCGGCGTCGGCCTGGTCGCCGCCCGCGTCACCCGCGGCGGTCTGCAGCAGCGTGGGCACGCCTCCCCAGCCGAGCCCCCACAGCGCTGCGGCGCCGTACACGAGGGCGGGACTGCCGGCGAACCCGGCCAGGACGGCGGCGGCCGCGGCGACCAAGAGGGTGGCGGCGATGGTGAGGGTTCGCAGCCGGCGGTGGATGTGGGCGCCGACGACCCAGATGCTCACCATGGAGGCGATGCCGAACACCAGTAGCACCAGGTCGGTGGAGCTGCCCATGCCGTGCCGGTCGAGGAAGGTCGCGATGTACGCGTAGAGGATCGTGTGGGCGAGCACGAACACCAGCGTGACGAACAGGACCGGGGTCACGCCGGGGACGCGCAGCGCGGCCAGGATGGGGGTCCGGTCGTGTCGGCCCTGGCCCGGATGGTCGGGGACGGCCGCGACGATCCAGGCGATGAGGACGACGGTGAGCGCGGTCATACTCAGGAACGCCGTCTGCCAGTTCAGCGCCTTGCCGAGGAAGGTCCCGGCGGGCACGCCCAGCGACAGCGCGATCGGGATGCCGGCCATGGCGATGGCCATCGCCCGGCCCTGGAGGTGGGCCGGGGCCAGGCGGCGGGCGTATCCGGCCAGCAGCGCCCAGGCCAGGCCCGCCGCCACTCCGGCGACGAACCGGGCCGCCATTGTCACTGGGTAGTTCGCCGAGACCGCCGTGACCGTGTTGGCGGCGGCGAAGCCCGCCATCGCGGTCAGCAGCAGGCGCTTGCGTCGCCATCCCGCCGTGGCGGCGGTCAGGGGGATCGCGGTCAGCGCCGTCGCGATCGCATAGATGGTCACCAGCTGCCCGGTCGCGGACTCGCTGACATGGAGGTCCCCGCTCATCGCGGGGAGGAGGCCCGCGGGCAGCGTCTCGGTCAGGCTCGTGATGAAGACGGCGGTCGCCAGCGCCAGCAGCGCGGACAGGGGGAGCGGGCCGTTGTCGGTAGGTGAATGGACAGGTCGCTCTGTGTTGCGGAGGGACATGCCCGTATGCTCAAACCCTCACATACATGTGAAGGTCAAGTCGCGACCACGCAAGGTGGGTTCACATGCGCATCGGCGAGCTGTCAGAGCGCACCGGGACGTCCCGGCGGCTGCTGCGCTACTACGAAGAGCAGGGTCTGATCGTCTCCGAGCGCTGCGCGAACGGCTACCGCGATTATGACCCGCGCTTCGTCGACCGGGTCATGCAGATCAGGGGACTGCTCGACGCCGGGCTGCCGACGCGGATCATCAAGCAGATCCTGCCGTGCCTCGACAAGCCCCGGTCCATTCATTTCCCGGACGCCACCCCGGAGATGATCGCGACGCTGGAGCGCGAACGCGACCGCATGACCGAGCGCGTCGAGTGCCTGACCCGCAACCGGGATGCCATCGCCGAGTACCTCGAGGAGGTACGCGGCGGCGTCCCTCCGGTCGTCGCCGCCGAACCGTCCGCGACCGCCGGCCCACGGTCGGCCGACTGAGGGCGGCCGGATCCGGTCGCACACAAACCGGTGCCGTGATCTCCGCTCACCTGCGGGAACACCCGCTGGAAGCTGTGTTTGTGTGCGTACGGGTTCGGCGGTGATCGGATGCGCCACCTGCATGGGCCCTGCGGGTTCCCCTCAGCCGCCGGCGTACGCCCTGCGGCTTCCCGTCCGCGGCCGGGGGCTCGCCGGCGGTGAAGGGGTGGTACCTCGTGGAACGCGCTTCCGGCACCGCGTCGTCGACGCGGCCAGCCGGACCGCTGCGCGGTCAGCCGGCCAGCCGGACCGCTGCGCGGTCAGCCGGCCAGCCGGACCGCTGCGCGGGCGGCCGTGCGGTCGGCCAGCCGGTCGGCGGGTCAGCCGGCCAGGGCGGCGAGTTCGCGCCATTCGGGGAGTGGCAGGGCGGCCGGGTCGGCGGTGAGGACCTGCAGGCAGACGTGGTCGGCGCCCGCGTCGAGGTGCTGCCGTACGCGTTCGTGGACCGCCTTGACGTCGCCGTACGCGACGATCGCGTCCACCAGGCGGTCGCTCGGACCGCCGGCGATGTCCTTGTCGCCGAAGCCGAGCCGCCGGACGTTCGCCTCCTGGTGGGCGGCCGCCGTGACGTAGCCGCCGACGTGGGCCCTGGCCAGGTCGCGGGCCCGGCCGAGGTCGGTGTCCAGCACCACCGCCTGCTCGACCCCGAGGAAGGCGTCCGGGCCCATGATCTGCCGGGCCCGTACGGTGTGCTCGACCGGTACGAAGTACGGGTGGGCGCCCCAGGTGCGCTCGCCGGCCAGTGCCAGCATCTTCGGGCCGAGCGCCGCGAGCACCCGGCGCGGCGCCGGGTCGGGGACCGGGCCGTGGTGCGGGACCGCGTCCATGGAGTCGAGGTACGCGCGCATGGTCGCCGCCGCCCGGCCGCGCGCCGGCATGGGATAGCCGTCGAGTTCGTGGATCGTGTCGTCGACCCGGTGGCCGCCGAGACCGAGCAGGTAGCGGCCGGGGAAGGCGTCGCCGAGCGTGCGCTCCGCGGTCGCCATGGCGATCGGGTCGCGGAACGCGATGTTGGCGATGCCCGACGCGACGGCGATCCGCCGCGTCGAGGACAGCAGCAACCACGCCTGGCCCACGGTGTCGCGGCCGAACGCCTCGCCGTACCAGATGGCGCCGTAGCCGAGCTCCTCGATCTCGGCGGCGGCGTCCCGCACCCGCCCGGCGGGCTGCCCGTCGAAGGCGAAGGTCCACACCCCGACCCGGCCGAGCCCGTGGCGCGCGTCGTCCGTCATCTGTAGCTCCTCACACAATTACCGGAGAACCTCTCCGGTTCGTCGCCGTTAGAATACGGAGAACCTCTCCACTTGGCTACCGGAAAAGGGATCGGACATGGCGACGGGGAACGGCCGGGCGGTCACGGAACGCCCGCTGCGGGCGGACGCGCGCCGCAATCACGAGCGGCTCGTCGCGGCGGCCCGGGAGGCGTTCGCCGAGGCGGGACCGGAGGCGTCCCTCAACGAGATCGCCCGGCGGGCCGGCGTCGGACCCGGCACGCTCTACCGGCACTTCCCCACACGTCAGGCGTTGCTGTCGGCGGTCCTCCAGGACCGGATCCGGACCCTGTGCGGGCACGCCGAGCGCCTCATGGCCGCCGACGCTCCGTACGAGGCCCTCACCGAATGGCTGGGCGCGTTCCTGGTGCACGCACGCGTCAACCAGGGGCTCGGCAGCGCTCTGATGATCGAGGAACTGGACGGTATGGGCGCCGACTGCCACCGGCGGATCCGGGACGCGGCCGCGGGGCTGCTCGGGCGGGCCCAGGAGTCGGGAGCGGCCCGGCCCGACCTGTCATCGGAGGACCTGCTCCAGCTCGTCGTCGGAATCGCCCTGGCCACCGCCCGGAACGACGACGACCCCGAGCAGCCGGACCGGCTGCTCGGGGTCGTGCTCGACGCGGTGCGCGGATGACGGGGAAGGATCAGACCTCGATCAGGCAGCCGTGGTCGTCGGTGCGGTCGGCGGTGTCGTCGTCGAACCACACGCCGCCCGTGGCCAGATAACGGAACCGGTGGACGCCGGGGGAGAACGTCACCGAGACGCTGCGCGTGCCGTTGCGCCGCCTGACGAGCTCATGCCGGCCGGGCTCCCAGCCGTTGAAGTCGCCGACCACGCTGACGACACCATCGGGCAGGTCGAGGGGAAGGCTGAACGTGACGCGGGTCTTGCGTCCGAAAAGCCGTGAGCGCCTGAGCATCGGGGCTCCTCGTGAAGGGGGTACCGTGAGATCGTTCCAAGCTTGGCGCGCCCGGAGCCGGGCAGACCGGACGACACGGTATGTAACCCAGAATTCACGCAGGTCGCGCCGGGTCGGTCAGAAGCGGTACCGCAGAAGCCGTCCCATGTTCCGCATGGCCGGGATGCGGTTCATCGTGCGGCAGGCCAGCCGGACCGGCCACCCGTACCGGCCGAGCTCCGGGATGTCGAAGAACGTCTGCTCGGCGACGAACGTCAGGCCGGGCGCGAGGAGTTCCACGTCGTGGGGGTGGTCGATGCCCCACCCGCCCAGTTTCGCCCCGGATGCCTTGATGACCCCCTGGCGGGCGCCGGCCCGCATGCCGAGTGAGTTCCACGCGTCGAACATGAGCACGCCGCCGGGCAGGTGGTACGTCAGGCGCTCGAAGAGGTCCCCGGTCTCCTCCCGGGTGAGGTACATCGTCAGACCTTCGGCGATGACCACTCCGAACCGGTCGTCGGGCACCTCCGCCAGCCAGCCCGGATCGGTCACCGAGGACGCGATCAGGTGGTACCCGGGCCGCTCCGGGTACAGGCGGCGCCGCAGCGCGACCACATCGGGGTAGTCGACGTCGTACCAGCGGACCGTCGGCGGCGGATCCAGCCGGTACACCCGGGAGTCCAGGCCGCAGCCGAGGTGCAGCACGGTCGCATCGGGAAGCTCCGCCAGGGCGCTGCGCGCCCAGTCGTCGAGATACCGCGAGCGGACGGCGGCGGAGACGGCGGTGTTACGGGTCACCTTCAGGCGGGAGAAGTCGTACTCGATCCGGTCGACCGCCTGCTCGGCCTGCTCGTCGACGAGGACCGGATCGGCGGACCGGCTCTCCATCGCCTTGCCGTACAGGGTCGCCAGCATCGTCTCCTGAACGCCGGACAGGGCGATCTTCTCGGTCGTCACGGCAGGTCCTGTCCCTTCGCCAACGGCAACAGCGGTTCAGAACTTACATCCAATTCACAGATTAGTGAAACTTTGGAATATAGGAAACCGTCTGCGCCGGTAGGGCGGCCCTGCCGGATCGGACGTCAGAAGGCGCGGACGATACCGGCCGCGGTCATCCCGCCATCGGTGCGGCGCGTGTCAGCGCATGCCCAAGGGGCGGGCGTGCGCCGCGAACGCGTCGGCCGCGGCGAGGTCGAACTCGCCGTGGTCGCTGCCGAGCCCCTGGGCCACCAGCGCCGCCGCCGCGCAGCCGAGGACGGCGGCCTCCCGCAGCGGGCGGCCGAGGCCGACGCCGCGGAGGAACCCGGCCGAGAACGCGTCGCCGCAGCCGGTGGTGTCGACGACCTCGACGGCGAACGCCGGTACTTCGAGCGTCTCGTCGGCGGTCATCACCAGTGCGCCGCGGGCGCCCCGGGTGACCGCGACACAGCCGACGCCCCGGTCCAGCAGCGCGCGGGCGCCGTCCTCGAGGGTGGCGGCACCGGTGAGGCCGAGGACCTGTTCGTCGTTGGGCAGCAGGTGGTCCAGGTACGGCAGCGCGGGCGCGATCGAGTCGAGGATGCCGGGATCGCCGGGCGCGAGCAGGTCGGCGGAGGTGACCACGCCGGCCGACCGCGCGGCGGCGAGGATCTTCGCCGCGCTCTCGCCGCCCATGAGTTCGGGCCCGCCCAGGTGGAGGTGGGTGGCGGCGGCGATGTCGGCGTACGGGGCGTCGTCGCCGCCGTAGGCGATGTTCGCGCCCAGGACGTGGAAGGCGGGCCTGCTGCCGTCCGGTCGGATCGGCAGCACCGACGCCGAGGTCTGCACGGTGTCGCGGCGCACCACCAGCGAGGTGTCGATCCCGTGCCGGGCGAGCATGGTCAGCAGCAGGTCGCCGATCGGGTCGGCGCCGACCGCCCCGGCGGTGCGGACCGTCGCACCGAGCTTGGCCAGGGTGACCGCGGTTCCCGCGGCCGTTCCCGCCGGGCCGAAGCGGATCTGATCGACGAGCGCCGCGCCCTGCCCCTCCGGGATGACCTCGACCGGGCGGACCTGCACGTCGAACACGTGCGCGCCGAGGGTGATGATCGTCTGCGTCATCGGGCGTTCTCCTTGTCGATCCGCCGGGTCCGGCCGTAGCCGCGGCTCAGCGCCGCCGTGATGACGGCGGCCTGCTCGTCGGTGCTCAGCGCCCGGGGCGTGCCGATCGTGGCGGCGCGCAGGTAGACGCCGCACGCCCACTCGAGCAACAGCGCGTTCTCCACCGCCTTGTCCAGCGTCGGGCCGTGCGCGATCGCCCCGTGGTTGGCCAGGAGAGCCGCCGACCTGCCCTCCAGTGCCGTCAGCACGAGCTCCGCGAGTTCCGGGGTGCCGAAGACGGCGAACGGCGCGACCCGTACGGATCCGCCGATCTGGAGCTGCTGGTAGTGCACGCACGGGAGCTCGTCCAGCACCAGGGACAGCGCGGTGGCCTGCGGCGAGTGCGTGTGCACCACCGCGCCCGCGCCGTACCGCTCGTAGACGCCCAGGTGCAGCTCGAGCTCGGAGCTCGGCTCCAGATCTCCGGCGACCACGCCGCCGTCCGGATCCACCACGGTCATCTCGTCCAGGGTGGCGTGCCCGAGGACGACGCCGGTCGCGGAGATGGCGATGCGATCGCCCGAGCGCGCGCTCACGTTGCCCGCCGTGCCGATCAGCAGCCCTTCACGGGCGAGGCCGTGGCATGCCGCGGCCACCGAGCGACGCAGCCGTTCCAGGTCCGCATCCGCCATGAGACCGAAGGCTAACGGTGAACATGAATCAAAGTCACGTTCAGGTCAGAAGGCGCAGGGCAGCCGGCTGATCCCGTTCACGAAGCTCGTGCGCTGCCGTACGGGCGCGGCGGTGGCGTGGATCCCGGGAAGCCGGGTGAACAGTTCCCGCAGCAGGACCGTGATCTCACGCCGGGCCAGGTGCGCGCCGAGGCAGAAGTGGGGGCCCGGCCCGCCGAACCCGACGTGCGGATTGGGCGTACGGGTGATGTCGAAGACGTCGGGGCGGTCGAAGACGGCCTCGTCCCGGTTGGCCGAGTTGTAGTAGAGGACGACGCGGTCCCCGGCCCGGTAGGTGTGCCCGAGGAGCTCGACGTCACCGGTGACGGTGCGCCGCATCCAGGTGACCGGCGTGGCGTACCGGACGACCTCCTCGACGGCCGTGGGCAGGCGGGTCTCCAGGTCGTCCAGGAGCAGCGTCCGCTGGTCGGGGTGGTCGGTGAACAGCGCGAGCGCGTGGGACAGCGCGGTGCGGGTCGTCTCGTTGCCGGCGACCACGAGGAGCCCGAAGAACTTCCCCAGCTCGCGCTCGGTCAGCGACTCTCCCTCGACGTCGGCGTGGACGAGGGCGGTGACCAGGTCGTCGGACGGGTGCGCGCGCCGGGCCTGGGCGAGCTCGCCCATCAGGGCGTGCAGGAAGGAGAACTTCTCGATGAGGACCGAGGCGCGGTCCTGCCCGTCGGGCCCCACGTAGTCGGGGTCGCCCATCGCGATGATGACGTTGGTCGCCTCGATGACGTCGCCGTACGCCGACTCCGGGATCCCCATCATCGCGCAGATGATCGTGAGCGGCAGCGGCATCGCCACCTCGGTGACGAAGTCGCAGGGGCCGCGTTCGGCCAGGCGGTCGACGATCTGGGCGGCGATCAGGGAGACGTCGTCCTCGAACTTTTTGATCATCCTGGGCGTGAAGGCGCGCGAGACGATGCGGCGCAGCCGCGCGTGCCGCGGATCGTCCAGGCTGATCATGGAACCGACGTAGTCGCGCAGCACGGACGGCGGGTCGTCGAGGCTCGTCGAGGTCGGCTCGGAGCTGAAGACCTGCGGGTTCCGGCTGACCTCGAGGATCTCCGCGTGGCGGGTGAGGGCGTAGAAGCCGTCCACCGGCTGTCCGGGGCGGGGATACTCGACGAACACCGGCTCGTCGGCGGCCCGCAGCTTCGCGAACACCTGATGACGGTCGTCCGGAGGACGCGCCCAGAAGTCGAGCCGCGCGAGGTCCGCACCGTACGCCATGGCCACCGCCCCCAGGATCGACGCTCAGCGGAGCTACTGACGCCCACGGTAAGACACGGTCGGTGCCCGTGTCACCGGAGCCGGTAGGTCGCATTTCGCCGGGTTTTTCGGTGTGTATACAAAAAGGCGCTTCCGGTTACTCCGACGTCACAGCGGCGATCACGCGACGCAACGCGGGCTTCGCAGAGTGGTCGGCATGGGACTGAAGCTCAGGAAAGGCCGCTCGATCGACCGCGTCGGCGTGCCCCACGGCCACGGCAGGCGAGCCTGGCGGCGCGAGGCCGTCGAGTTCGCGGCGCTGTTCGTGGCCGCGGGAATCGCCCACCTGTTCTCCACGGCGCTGGGCCACCGCGAGTCCGGCGCGCTGATGCTGATCGCGCTCGGTGGCGTCCTGTGCGCGATCGTGTCGGCGCACATCTGGCTCACCCACCGGCACGACCACCACCGGCCTCACTCGTCCGAACCCCGGCCCGCGCCGGAGACCGTGGTCCCGGCCGCCCGCCTGTGGCGCGTACGGGCGCGGGTGCGGGAGACCCCGGGACAGCTGGCGGCGCTGGCCGCCGCGACCGCCGCGATCGGCGGCAACATCATGTCGCTCAGCACCCAATCCGACACCGACGGCACCGTCGACGAACTCCACGTGCAGGTTCCGGAGCCCGTACGGGCCGAGACACTGGTCGACGCGCTGACCGCGGCGGGCGGCCGGTCGGTACGGGCCCGCCCGGCCACCATGCGCGAACTGGTCGACCCGGTCACCCGCGCCCTCCTGCTGGCATCCTGGGCCGGCGAGGATCCGGACCGGCTGCCGGTCGCCCTCGCGGCACTGCTGGACGCCCGCCTCGCCCCCGACACCGGTGCCCACGACGGCCGCGAGACCCTCTCCCTGACCGCCCCGTCGGGGGACCGGATCCGGCTGCACCGGCCAGGACTGCCCTTCACCGCCACCGAGACGGCCCGCGCGCTCGCGCTGCTCGGCCAGGCCACCCGGACCGCCGAACCCCGGACGGCGTGAGCCACCGCACCTTGACCGGCGAGCCGCGGCACCTGGGGGCGCGCCGCCGACTGCGGCGTCCGGCTGCGACGCGGTGTCGCGCGGCGACGGCTGTCGGTGGTGCGGACAGCAAGCCCGCGCCGTCGGCTGTTCGGCGTCGAACCCCGGCCGACGCCGACCACACACCGGTGCCGGGACCGCGCGGCCGCCCCGGCCGACGAGCCGCGACACCCTGGCCGGTCGGAGGGGCGAATCACGGACGGTGTGAGGCACGGCACCCTGGCCTGCGTGGTCGGCAGCACCCTGGCCCGGCGTGGCGCGGCACCCGGCCCGTGCGAGCGCGCTCACCCGGTGAGCCGAGAGCCGGACGGTGAGCGGTAACCACGCAGTGGGCTGGGACCGGGCGGTCGACGGGAACCGACCCGGTGAGCCGTGGACTCCGGGCGGCGTACGCGCAGGCCGCATCAGGGCCGTCCGGCGGCGGTCAGCCGGGCGATCTCCTTGAGGCAGTCGGCCGCTGACGTGGAACCGCCCTCGTCGTACGCGGCGGCGAACGCCGCCTCCGGCAGCGCGGCGTGGATCCGGGCCGTGGCGCGGTCGATGTCGTCGCGCTCGACGGGGCCGGCGGCCAGGCCGGACGACCGGCGCAGCGCGGCCGCCGTGCCCAGGAGGCGGGCGGCCGGGGTGGGATGACCGGCGAGGCCGAGTGCGCCGGCGACGCCTTCCAGGGCGCCGGCCGTGTCGCGGGGGGCCTCCATCCGGAGCGCGGCGGCAAGGGCGTCCCGGTGGAACGCCAGCGCCGTGGTGGCGTCCCCGCGACGCTCGGCCACGTGACCGAGGCCCACCTGCAGGAGCGGCAGGTGCAGCGGCGGCATGGCCTCTGTGTCCCGGGGCACCGCCCGCAGTAGCGTCTCCAGGTGCTCCTCGGCGACGTCCAGATCGCCCTCGCGCAGCGCGGTGAGACCCACGGTGATCCGGGCGAACACGACGGCCGGCTGGTGACCCTGTTCCACGGCGAGCCGCAGCGCCCGCTCGCCGTACTCCCGTGCCGACGGGTACGCGCGGCGCATCATCGCGCTCCAGCCGAGCCAGGCCAGCCGCATGGCGACGTCGGGCCAGAGCCGGAGCTCCTCGGCCGCGGCCAGCCCCCGGCGCTGGAGGCGGTCGGCGCGTTCGTGGTCGCCGGTCAGCTCCGCCAGGGCGCCGAGCCACTCGGTGGCCTGCAACTGTCCCCAGCGGTCACCGACCTCGGCGAACAGGCGCGCCGCCCGCTCGCCCTCGCTCTCCAGCAGGGCGGGTTCCCCATGGGCATGCGCGTACTTGGCCCGGAGGATGAGGACGGCGGCGCGGCCCCACCGGTCGCCGACCGCGTCGAATCCCTTGAGAGCCTGGTCGAGCAGTTCCGCGCCGGCGGCCGGGTCCTCGACCTCGCCTGCGGTGAAGGCCAGGAACCACTGGGCGCGTGCCAGCGCGGCCGGCGCCTCGGCGTCCTCGAACAGCCGCAACGCCGCCTGCCGGCGGGCGGCCCAGTCGGTGTGGTCACCCTGCAGGAGGGCCATGCCGGCGCGCCAGGCCAGGGCCGCAGCACGGCGCCGGGCCCGCTCGGGGGTGTACGCCGGGCCATCGTCCGGTGCGAGGGCCGTGGCAGGATGCCGGGCCTGCTCTGGGGCGCGTGCCGGATCACCGTCGTGCCCGAGAGCCTGCTCGGGGGTGTGCGTTGGGGCATCGCCGGGTGCGGGGACCGTCGCACGGTGCCGGGCCCGTTCTCGGTCGGACGTCGGATCACCGTCGTGCCCGAGGGTGTGCTCGGGAGGGTGCCCTGGGCCACGGTCGTGCCCGAGGGTGTGCTCGGGGGCGTGTCCTGGGCCACCGCCGCGTCCGAGAGTCTGCTCGTGGGTGTGCGCCGGGCCGGCGCCGAGCGCGAGGGCCGCCTCGAGGGATCGCCGTGCCTCGGCCAGGCGGCCGCGCAGGAACCAGGACCAGGCCTGGGCGTTCACCAGCCGCAGCGCCGACTCGGCGTCGCCGTCGGCCACCGCGCCGTCGAGCGCCGTCCGCAGGTTGGCCGCCTCGGTGTCCAGGACGCTCAGCCACCGGGCCTGGTCGTGCCCGTACAGGTGCGGCTCTGCGCGCTCGGCCAGCTCCGTGTAGTACCGGCGGTGCCGGCGGCGTACCGGCTCGTACTCGCCCGCCTCCTCCAGCCGGTCCGCGCAGTAGGCGGCCACCGACTCCAGCAACCGGTAGCGAGGCCCGTCGTCGCCGTGCTCCGTCATCGCCACAAGAGAGCGATCGACCAGGCGGACCAGCAGGTCGAGCACCTCCTCCGCCGGCAGGCCGGCTCCGGAGCAGACGGCCTCGGCGGCCTCCAGCGCGCACCCGTCCGCCTGGACGGCGAGCCGGCGCAGGACCGTGCGCTCGGGTTCGGACAGCAGCTCCCAGCTCCAGTCGATCATCGCCATCAGCGTCCGCTGCCGCTGCGGAGCGCCCCGGTGGCCGGTGGCCAGCAGCCGGAACCGGTCGTCCAGCCGGGCCACCAGGCCGTGTACGCCGAGGGCCCGCATCCGCGTCGCGGCCAGTTCGAGGGCGAGCGGGATGCCGTCCAGCCGCCGGCAGAGCACCGCGACGGCCGGAGCCGTCTCCGCGTCGAGCCGGAACCCGCGCGCGGCGGCCGTCGCCCGGTCCACGAAGAGGCGGACGGCGCTCGACCGCGCCAGCGCCGCCGGGTCCGACTCGTCGGCGCGGGCGGGGATCTCCAGCGGCGGGACACTCCACACCACCTCGCCGGTCAGCCCGAGCGGCTCCCGGCTCGTGGCGAGTACGCGCAGCCCCGGCACCGCTCGCAGCAGCCGATCCGTCAGCTCGGCCACCGGCTCGATCAGGTGCTCGCAGTTGTCCAGCACCAGCAGCAGCCGCTGCGCCGACAGCGCGTCGGCGAGGCGGTCGACCGGCGCGACGAGCGCGCCCTCGCCCGCGGCGTCGCGGATGTCGAGGACGCGCATCACCGCGTCCACCGGGGCGGCCGCCGACGCCGAAGACCCGGAGAGGCCCGCCAGTTCGACGAGCCAGGCGCCGTCGGGGAAGCCGTCCACCAGCCGGGCGGCGGCCTCGACCGCCAGCCGCGTCTTCCCGACCCCGCCCGGACCGGTGAGCGTCACCAGCCGGTCGGTCGCCAGCCGGTCACCGACCGCGACGAGGGCGTCGTCGCGGCCGATCAGATCGGTCGCCGGCGCGTGCAGGTTCGTCCGCGGCCGGGCGGGAACGCCGGCGGCCGGCGCCTCCAGCACGGGGTCGTGCTCGAGGATCGCCTGGTGCAGGGCGACCAGCTCCGGACTCGGATCCAGCCCGAGCTCGTCGGCGAGCTCGGTGCGCAGCCGGTCGTAGCTGTCGAGGGCCTCGCTCTGCCGCCCGCTGCGGTACAGGGCGCGCATGTGCGCGGCCCGCAGCCGCTCCCGAAGCGGATGCGCGGTCAGCAGGTCGCCGAGCTCGCCGACCAGCGCGCCGTGCTCGCCGAGGGTGAGGCGGACCTCGGCGTGGTCCTCCAGCGCGGTGAGCCACTGCTCCATCAGCCGGGCGACGGTCGCCTGCGCGAACGGCTCGTCGGCGAAGTCGGCGAGCGCCGGGCCCCGCCACAGGGCCAGGGCGTCCGCCAGGGCCGCCGCCGTCGCGGCCGGCTCGTCGGCCTCGCGGGCCCGGCGGGTGAGCGACCGGAACCGGTGCGCGTCCAGCCGGTCGTCGTCGGCCTGGAGGAGATATCCGGCCGGCCGGGACACCACGAGCGTCCGCGCGCCCGGCTCGGCGTCCTCCAGGACGCGCCGCAGCTGGGAGACCTTGGCCGAGAGCGCGCCGGCGGGATTCCCGGGCAGCCGGTCGCCCCAGAGGTCGTCGATCAACCGGTCGGCGGGGACCGGACGCCCCGCGTGCACCAGCAGGTCGGCCAGCAGCGCCCGTACCTTCAACCCGGGCACCGGAACGGGGCGGCCGTCGTCGGTCCACACGGCGAGGGGACCTAGCATCCCAAAGCGCATGAGCTGCACGATAACCCCCGACAGCCTCGCCCCGACCCTCCGCTCGGAAGGTCAGAGGAGGTGGGCGATCTCGGTGGCGGCGGCGCGGACGCGTGGGGCGATGGCGGACTCCTGCTGCGCGCCGATGGTCACGACGCCGACGCTGGCCTCGGCGGGCCGCCCCGTCGGCATGATCGGTGCGGCGAGGCCCCACGCGCCGGGCTGCAGCTGGCCGGCGGTGACCGAGTAGCCGGCGCGGCGGGCGTCCTCCACCACCGGTGGCTCGTCCGGGCGGGGCGGGCGGCCCGCGAGGATGGCGATGCCGGGCGCGCCGCGGTCGATGGCGTGCCGGTTGCCCGGACGGTAGGCGATGTGGATGTCGGAACCCCGGGGCTCGGCCACGGCGAGCGCGACCACCTCCTCCTCGGTGTCGCGTACGGCGATGAAGGCCGTGGCATGGCAGTCGTTGGCCAGGGACTGGAGCGCGCCGGCGGCGGCAGCGGTGCGAAGCGGCTGCTGCACCGCGGCGGCGAGTTCGACGATGCCCAGTCCCAGCGTGAAGAGGTTGCCGGCCCGGGTGACGAGGCGGTGGTTGCGCAGCGCGGTCAGGTGCCGGGCCACGGCGTTGCGGTGGACGTCGGCGGCGCGGGCGAGCTCGGTGATGGTCAGCCCCTCGGGATGCTCCCGGAGGATCTCGAGAAGCCGGAGGCCGGTGTCGATCGTCTTCGACCCGGCGGCCGGCCCCGGCGGCGCGGATGCGCCGGCGCGCGGGCGGCCAGGTGGTCCTGAGCGGTGGTGCTGTCGGTCGGTCATCGAGCGTCACTCCGGCGAACGGGCGTGAAGCGGACGGGCAGGTGCTTGATACCGGCGATGAAGTTGGACACCAGACGGCCGGGCGGCCCGGCGGCCTCCAGGTCCGGCAGCCGCCAGAGGAACTCCCGGTAGAAGATCCGCAGCTGCAGGCGGGCGAAGTGCGCGCCGAGGCACACGTGCGGGCCGTCGCCGAACGCCACGTGGTCGTTCGGGCGCCGCGCGATGTCGAACCGCGCCGGCTCGGCGAAGCTCCGCTCGTCGCGGTTGGCGGAGGCGTGGAACACCACCACCTTGTCGCCGGCGGCGATCGGGCGTCCGGCGAGCACGGTGTCCCGTACGGCGGTGCGCCGGAAGCTGAGCACGGGCGGATGCCAGCGCAGCATCTCCTCGATCGCGGAGTCGAGCAGCTCGGGGTGGCCGAGGAGGCGCCGGTGCTCGTCCGGGTGGTCCAGCAGCGCCATGACGCCGCCGGGCAGGGCGGAGCGCACGGTGTCGTTGCCGGCGATCACCAGGAGGAAGAAGAACATCGACAGCTCGGGGTCGGTCAGGCCCCGGCCGTCCACCTCGGCCGTGGCGAGGGCCGTCATCAGGTCGTCCGCCGGATTCCGCCGCTTCACCGCGGCGAGCGCGTGGGCGTACTCGAACATGTCGCGCAGCGCCGCCGGGGACCGTGGGTTGACGGGCGCGCCGTCCGTACCGCGGGCGGCGCCGCCGTGCTCGGGGTCCTGGTAGCCGATGACGCGGTTCGTCCACTCCAGGATCCAGCCGCGGTCCGCCTCCGGAACGCCGAGCAGGTCCGCGAGATTCCGGATCGGATAGTCGTCGGTGACATCGACCGGCAGGTCGCACTCGCCGCGTTCGGCGATGCCGTCGATGAGGAGGCGGGCACGCCGCTCGACGTCGGCCGCGAACCGCTCGACCCGGCGGGGCGTGAACACCTTGGCGGCGATGCGCCGCAGCCGGCCGTGCTCCGGCGGATCGAGGTTCAGCATCATCTGCCGGATGAACGGCAGGTCGGCGGGGTCCGGGTCGCGGATCTGCGTCGCCCCGATCCAGGAGCTGTACTCGGCGGGGGTGCGCAGCACGTGGACGACGTCCGCGTGCCGGGTCACGGCCCAGAACCCGGGCCCGGCCGGCCAGCCGCCGACCTCGTGCTCCTCCTGCCAGCGCACCGGGTCCTCGTCGCGCAGGCGACGGTACGCCTCGTGCGGGACGCCCCGCGCGTAGCCACGCGGGTCGAACACGTCGAGGTCCGCGGGCGCCCCGGCCTCTCGTCCCGGCGTCATGCGGCCAGGAAGCGCTCGACCGCGGAGACGAGCGCGAGCGGCGTCTCGTCCATGGCGTAGTGGCCGGCGTCGTCGAAGACGGTCAGCTCGGCGTTCGGATACCACTCCAGCCAGGTCGCCCGCATGACGTCCGCGGACAGCGCGGGGTCGTGCCCGCCGGAGATGACCAGGACGGGCGTGGCATTGCCGACGACCTCCACGTGGAAGTCCGTACGCGCCCAGGCGTCGAGGTAGGCGCGGAAGGCCGGGACCGTGGAGTTCTTCAGGGAGCAGGCCACCATCTCCTCCAGCCAGAGAGCCGGAAGGCGCGACCCGGTGGTGAGGTCGATGATCGCCCGCCGGTTGCCGGGCTCGTCGGCGGCTCCGGAGAACAGCGCCCAGCCCTGCTCGTCGAACGGCACGCCGGACGCGGGGACGGGGGAGACGCCGGCCAGCCTGCGGACCCGGCCGGGCGCGTCCAGCATCACCCGCTGCATCACCGCCCCGCCCATCGAGTGCCCGAGCAGGGAGAACTCCTCCCAGCCGAGCCGGTCGGCCAGCGCGATGACGTCCGCGGCGACCTCGGCGAGGGTGTACTCGCCGGTGAGGCCGCGCGCCTCGCCGTACCCGCGGTAGTCCGGGAAGGCGTACGTGAACGCCTGTCCGTTCAGGTACGGCCGGATCTTGTGGAAGGCGCCGCGGTCACCGAACCAGCCGTGGAGGGCGATCACGCGGTGCGGCCCGGAGCCGCACAGGTCATGGGGCAGGGCGACGGACACGGTTCTGACCTCCACTCTCGTGCCCGAATAGTGGGCACGGCGCTCGAGGAACGGGCGTTCGTGAGGCGAGCATCGGATCTGGCTCCGCCCCCTGTCAACGCCCACGCCCTTCCCCGGCGGAAGCCGGCGCCCGCGAGCCACCGACCGGCGGGTTGCGGCGAGAGGGCCTTCCCGCTGCCTTCCCGCTGTCTTCCCGATGCCTTCGCGACCTGCGCGGACGCACCGGCTCGCGCGATGGACATCGCCCGCTCGTACGCCCGGCTCCGATCGGATTTTCGATTTATGCCGGTCCGCTCAGTGGACCGGGATCTTCTCATTCTCCCGATCGTGTGGCGGAATTCAGTCGTCGACGGATTTACCCGAAAGGAGGTGTTGAGAATGCAGGAGATCGCGAAGCTGGTTCTGGCCGGAACGGCCGACGGTGGCGCTCTCGGTGAGTACGCGCGGGAATACGCGAGCGTCTCGCCGAACCACGACAAGAAGGACAACTGACCGTCCTGAAGGTCGGGCGCGACGGTGGGGACGTGAATCACCTCACGGCCCCGCCGTCGCTCCGGCCGAGAATACCTGATTGAGAGAATCACGGATGGGCGTTGAAACCGCGCTTCCCCTCCTGATGCGCATGAATTCCTATTCATGTGCGCTGTCGAATCGGACGATGGATTTTCAGCAGCGCATGTTCGACTTCGGCGTGCACCGGGCGGACCCGGACGCGCCGGCGGTCCCGTGCGTCCTGGTGCTGACCCGCGCCGCCGACCGCGAGATGGACGCCCTCTCCCTCGAGCTCGCGGCCAAGGGCGTACGGCTGGCGCGGATCGACGGCGACCGCTGCGTCGACGTCCCCGTGTCGGTGGTGGACGACGGCCGGATCACGGTGGCGGGCGAGCCGTTCGCCCCGCGGCTGATGTGGCTGCGGCACTTCGACCTGACCGCGATTCCGGCGCCGGCCGGGCACGGCGAGTACGTCGCCGGTCAGTGGGACGCGTTCCTCGCCTGGGCCGTGGCCAACCCCGGCTGGCGGCTGGTGAACCGCCCGGCGCGGGAGCTGGACCGGTTGACGCAGCTCGACGGCGCCCGCCGGGCCGGGCTGACGGTGCCGCGCACGGTGCTGACCACGGAGCCGCGGCGGAGCCTGTCGGCGCTGGGCGACCCGTCCGGCGGCTACGTGCTGAAGCCGCTGGGGAGCCACTGGCTCGAGCCCGAGCCGGGGTCGCTGCGCAGCCTGTTCCCCCGGCGCGTCTCACGGGCCGATCTGCTGGCGGGCGGGCCGGAGGCCGGTCCAGCGCTCGTCCAGGAGTTCGTCGAGTCCGACCACGAGTTGCGGATCTTCATCGTCGGCGACGAGGTCGTCTCCTTCCGCGTCGACAAGCGGTCCGCCGAGGACCTGTGGACCGATCCGGAGAGCGTGCGGGTCACCCCGGTCGAGGCTCCGGGCCGGCTCGTGGCCGCGCTGCGCGGCCTCTGCGCGTCCTGGGGGCTGGGCGTCGCCGCCTTCGACCTGCTCGTGACCGAGGACGACTACGTCTTCCTCGAGGTGAACGTGACCGGCGACTGGCTGTGGTTCGAGCACCGCGCCGGTTCGGCCTCCGTTTCCGAGGCCGTTCTGCGGTACGTCACCGGTGCGTTCTCCGCGGCCGACCCGGCGTTTTCCGAAGGAACGGGATGAGACTCAAGGTTTCCGAGAACGCCGCCATGTTCTGGGACGGCGGACGGCTGGTTTGGGACGACTATGTGCGGCACCGCCAGTACGAACTGACCGAACACGCGGAATGGCTCTGCCGATGGTTCCGTGAATGGCGGGACGTCGAAAGCGTGACGCGGCTGTGCGCCGATTCCGCCGACGCCGAGCGGATGCGGTCCTCGGTCGCCGAGTTGCTGCGCGCGGGCGTTCTCATCGCCGAGGACTCGCCGGAGAGTAAGACCGAGCGAGCCCGGCTCCACGCCTGGGATGGGTGGGGGACCGCCGCCCGCTATTACCATTTCGCGACGCGAATGCATCACGGCACCGTTTTCGCCGACGGCGACGACGACGCCCGCCGGCTCCGCGAGAAGGCGCAGGCCTCGCCACCGCCCGGTCCGTACCGCGACTTCACCGACCGCCCGTTCGTGCCGGCGCCCGCACGGCCGGCGGCCGGGACGTTCACCGGCGGATCGCTCGGCGAGGTCCTCATCGCCCGGCGGACCACCCGCCGCTTCAGCGCCGAGCCGATCGACCTGGCCGACCTGAGCACGCTCGTCGGGACCGCGATCGGGCCGTCGCCGACGCGGCCGCGATCGGCCGACGACGAACTGTTCGGGAATGTGTTCAAGGCCAGCCCGTCGGGAGGCGCCCGGCACCCCATCGAGGTGTACGTGCACGCCCTGAACGTCACCGGGCTCGAGCCGGGCTTCTACCACTTCGATCCTGTTCGCGGCGGTTTCTCGGACCTCGGCGTCGCGTGGTCGCGCGACCAGGTCGTCCACTCGGTGGCCGACCAGGCGTGGATCGGCGGAGCCGCCGCGGTCCTTTACTACACGGCGGTCCTCGCCCGCAGCCGCTGGAAGTACGGCGTGGGGCGGACGTACCGGATCGTCCTGATGGACCTCGGCCACCTCAGCCAGACCGTCTACCTGCTGGCCACCGCCCTCGGCCTCGGCGTCGGCTTCTCCGCCGCGATCCGCGACGAGGCGATCGAAGAGGCCCTCGGCTGCGACCCCGACCAGGAGATCGCGCTGGGAGTGACGGCGCTCGGCCGGCCGACCGGACTCGACCAGGTCTCCGCGGCGCTCTCGCGCCCCCACACGTGACCCCATTGGAGCCTTCTGTGATCGATCACGAGACATCGATGCTGGCCACCCTCGTGGACGACGTCGAACCGTTCCGTACGGCACTCCCGACGGAACCGATCCTGTCGAAACGACCGCCCGAGCGGCTTCAGTCCCTGATCGACTTCGGTGCCGTGGACCGGCTGCTGAGCGACCACGCGCTGCGGTACCCGTTCATCGAGATGATCAAGGACGGTGCGCGGCTTCCGCGCGAGCGGTTCCTGACCGGGCCGGTCGGGCAGCCGAACGGCATCAGCGAGCTGGCGAACCTCACCCTCGTCGCCGGGGAGCTCGAGGGCGGCGCGACCCTCGTGCTCAACGACCTGCACTTCACCTGGCGGCCCATCGCGGACACCTGCCGCCGGCTCGCCTACGAGATCGGCATGCCGGTCCACGCGAACGCCTACCTGACGCCCCGGCGCTCCCAGGGCTTCGACCACCACCACGACACGCACTCGGTCTTCATCGTCCAGACCGAGGGCCGCAAGACGTGGCAGCTCTATCGGCCGTTCCTGCCCTTCCCGCTGGAACGGCACGCGTGGCCCCGTCAGGTGCTGCCCCCGGAGGAGTGGCACCGGCTGCGGGAGACGCCCCCGGACCACGAGTTCGTCCTCGAGCCGGGCAACGTGCTGTGGATCCCGCGTGGTTGGATCCACAACGTCTTCTCCGGCGACGAGCCGTCGCTGCACCTGACGGTGGGCATCGCGGAGACCAGCCGGTACTCCATCGTTCCGACGCTGATCGACGCGCTCACCGACGAGGAGCGGTTCCGGCACGACCTGCCGCCGCGGTTCGCCCGGAGCCGGGGCTCCGTCGAGGACGCCGTGCGCTCGGTGCTCCGAGACCTCGCCGAGTGGGCCGGGCGGGCCGACGTGAGCGAGCTGGCCACGCGGGTGCTGGGCGCGCAGCGGGCCAGATTCCTCCCCGCGCCGAGCCGCCCGATATCGGCCGTGCTCCCCGGCGACCGGGACCTTCCCGGCGCCGTCGCGGTCCGCCCCGAGGTGATCGCCGGAGTGGACCGGACCGATGAGGGGACCACGCTGCACCTCGGCGACCGGGTCCTGCGGTTCACCGGCACGGCCGCGGCCGTGCTCGAACGGCTGCTGGGCGCGTCGGGGAAGCGAGTAACGCTCGGGGCGCTCACCGCCGCGGAGCCGGCCGCCGCGGTCGAGGCGGCCGTACGGACACTCCTCGCCGAGGGCGTCCTCGTCCCGGACGACGACGCCTTCGCCGAAGTGAGCACCTCGTCCGAGGTGCGTGCCCGCGCCGAGGCGAGCACCCCAGCTGAGGGGAGTGCTCGCGCCGAGCGGAGCGTCCGTGCCGAGGAGAGCACCTCACCCGAGGGGAGTGCCCGTGCCGAGCGGGGTGCTCGCGCCGAGCGGAGTGGCGTCGCCGCAGGGAACGCCCCCGCCGACGGGAAGGCTCTGCTTGAAGGTGCTCCCCTCCTCGGAGGGGCCTCCGTCCCCGACGGGGGCGCCTGCACCGGAGAGGCCCGGGAGCGAGCGGCGCGGTGAGCGGCTCCGCGACGCGGAGGCGGGCGGCGAGCGCCCGCCCCGCCCGCCCGGAATGGCCGGGGCGCGGCGACTTCGTCCGGCTCTGGGTCGGGCAGGCGCTGTCCGACCTCGGCAGCCGCGCGTCGGGCACCGCGTTCACCCTTCTCGTGCTCGCCGAGACTCACTCCCCAGTTAAGGCGGGCGTCGCCGGCGCGTTCTCGATGGCGGGCTTCCTCGTCGCGCACCTGTTCGGCGGCCTCGTCGCCGATCGGCACCCGCGGCGCACCGTCATGATCGCCTGCGACGCCGTCTCCCTGGCCGCGCTGCTCGTCTTCACGGCGACCCTGCTCACCGGCCGGTTCTCCTTCCTCGTCGCGGTCGGGATGTGCCTCGTGAGCGGCCTCGCGTACGGCGTCTTCAGCGTGGCCGAGACGGCGGCGGTGTCGTACGTCGCCGACGGCGACCGGCTCCCGCGCGCGCTCGTCCTGAACCAGGCGCGCTCGTACGGCGCCGGTCTCTCCGGCCCTCCGCTCGGCGGTCTGCTGCTCGGCCTCGGGCGCGCGGTCCCGTTCGCGGCCGACGCCGTCTCCCACGTGGTGTCCCTCGTGCTGCTGCGGCGGATGCGCTCGCCGCTCGGCCGGCCCGACCCCGGCTCCGGCCGGGCGCTCGACCGGGGCTCGTTGACCCAGGGCTGGCGCAACGTGCTGAACACGCCGTTCATCCGGTTGACGGGCGCCTTCGTGGCGGTGACCGACTTCCTCATCAACGCCCTTCGCCTCGTCATCGTCGTCCTGGCGCAGCGCGGTGGCGGCTCGTCGGTCCACGTGGGGCTGATCCTCGCCTGCGGCAGCGCCGGCGGGCTGCTCGGCGCGCTCGTCGGATCGCGCACGCGCACCCGGCCGTCGCTGCTCCGGGTGTTCGTCATCGCCGTGCCGCTGGGCACCGCCGGACTCTTCGCGCTGCTGTCGGTGAGCCAGGGGTTCGCGATCGGCGCGGTCTACGCCCTGGTGTTCGCGGCCTGGCCGTTGTGGCAGGGCCTGGTGACGGCCCGCTGGATGACGCTCGTCCCGGATCACGAGCGCGCTCAGACGTTCGCGGCCGTGCGCCTGATGACCGCGACGCCGTCGCTGTTCGCCGGGCTCGCCGGCGGATGGCTCATCGTCCAGGTCGGCTCGCAGCACTCGTGCCTCGTCCTCGCGGCCGTGATGGCGGCGGTCGGGCTGGCCGCGGCGCTGCCCTCCTCCCGCCGCGCGTTGTCCGTACGCGCCGAGGACTGACGGTCCGGCCGGTCACCGGCCTCCTTTCCGCGCGGCGCGTACGCCACCGGGCCCGGGCCGGGCCTCTCACCGACCGCCCAGCCCGGCACCGACGAACCGGCCGACCTGACGCGTCAGGTCGGCCAGCCGGGAGAGCGAACCGGACCGGGTCACCACCACGCACAGCGCGGCGATCGTGTCGCCGGAACGATCGCGGAGCGGCACGGCCACACAGCTGATGCCGGGGATCACCTCCTCGTGGTCGAACGCGATGTCGTCCTCCCGGATCTGCGCGCTGACCCGCTGCCAGGAGGCGGGAAGCGGACCCAGGGGCACGTCAGGACCGACGTTGGCCATGAGGACCTTGCCCGCAGCGGTCGACCAGGGATACGTGCTGCCCGGTCGCATCGAGACAAGGGGCTCCGCCTCACCGCCCACTCCGCTGACCACGATCGTGAGGTGGTCGCGCAGGACACAGACGCCCACCGACGCGCCGGTGGCGGCGGCGAGCTCGCGGATCGGTCCCTGCGCGGCGGCTCGCAGCCGGGGATGCGGTTGCCATCCGTGCCCGAGGCGGAACATCCGCGGGCCGATCCGGTAGCGGCCGCGGTGCCGCTCGACCGCTCCGAGGCTCACGAGCTGTTCCAAGAGCCGGTGTGTGGTCGCCTTCGGCAGGCCGGTCTCCGCGGCCAGCGCGGTGAGACCGGCCTCTTGGGCCTCCCGCACCGCTTCCAACAGTCCGAACGCGCCCTCCAGCACCCCCCGCCCGGTGACGGATCCCACCGTTCTCCTTGCCGGTGGGAGCTCGCCGGATGGAGTGCCCTGAGCAGACGGCTCAGCTGTCACGTTTCCCTCCTATCGGTTACGTCTGGAAGGCGATCGGCACGACGGAAATCCGCGTGCGCATCCAGCCTTTCCAGCGTCGACCGTCCTTTTCGGCCACCCCCGAATTGCCGACAAGTTAATCGTGCTAATAGTTAGACAACGAGTCAGTGAACGTGCGATCGTTTCTCGTGATGGCTTTCCGGCCCCGAACCGACGTCGGTGATCGGGTGCACGAGTCGTGACGCCGCATGGCGGCCACCGGCCGCGCGACCACCTTCGTCGCACGTCCCCCCGGTCGATCCCATGGCCCTGGCGTGCGCCGTCGCGTCCTTCGTCGGGCTCCAGCAGGGCCGATGGACTGCTAGCCCGGGGGAGGCAACAGGAACTCCGGCATCGCCGATCTCCATGGTGAAAGAACCGATGATTTAGGTCGATGTGATCGTCGACCGAAATGCCGCTCCGGCTGGATTTTCGTCCTCTGGCGCGGATCGAGTTCGTGGAATGCCCGGGATGGGCTCGTGATCAGCAACCCGCAACGGCTCCTAGATCGTTTGCCTGTATTGCCCGTTATATTCCAGTGCGGAAGGGTCATTGACAATAGAGCGACGGGGTACGGCCGAGTCCGGCCAGACGGCCGGATCTCGCGCCGGGTCGACGGCCGATCCGGCCCCGACCGCACGGCGTTTTCCGGCACGGATTGCGATGCCCTCGCCCCGGATCCGCGCACTCACCCGCCGCCAGGAGGCGGGGACGGGACCGGGCGGCACGTCCGGGCCGGCGTTCGCCACGAGGACCTTGCCCATGGCGGTCCACCAGGGGGTACGTGCCGCCCGGTCGCATGGAGACGAGCGATTCCGCCTCGCCGCCCACGTCGGCGCATAATTCGAGATCGCCAATTGGGGGAAGCGGTTATACGTTTCTTATTTCTGGCGGGGGTGCCGCTGATTTCGGTGCGCGAATTCGCCGACCGAAATGACCGATCCGATTACAGGAGGGCGGCCTCGGCGAGGTACTTGCCGACCACGGCGATCTCCTCGTCGCCCAGGGGGATCTGCGGGAGCGCGGTGGTCGGATGGTCGATGACGCCCCGCAGGTGCAGCGCCGCCTTGAACGCCCCCAGCGCCGAGGACCCGCGGCCCATGTGCGGACCGCCCGCGTTCACCAGCCCGAACAGGCGGAACAGCCGCTCCTGCTCGGTACGGGCCGCCGCCCAGTCGCCCGCCGACGCCGCGCGGAACAGCCGTACGTACCCGTGCGGGTCGACGTTGCCCAGGCCGGGGACGACGCCGTCCGCGCCCATCGCCAGCGCCGAGTCGACCGTCAGCTCCGAGCCGGTCAGGACCGAGAACGACGGCACGGCGCGGTCCCGGCGGCCGAGGATCACCTCGCGCAGCCCGGCGTCGTTGCCGCTGGAGTCCTTGAGCCCGGCGAGCACCCCTTCGGCGGCCAGCTCCAGCACCAGGTCGGAGCCGAGCTTGCTGTGCACGGCCACCGGCAGGTCGTAGGCGTACAGCGGGAGACCCGCCTCGGCGATCTTGCGGAAGTGCAGCGCGATCTCGGCGGGATGGGTGCGGGTGTAGAAGGGCGCGGTGGCGACGAGGCCGTCGGCGCCCGCCTCGGCCGCGACCCGCACGTGGTCGAGCACGCGCGGTGTGGTCATGTCGATGACGCCGGCCAGCACGGGGACCCGCCCGGCGACGTGGCCCAGCACGGTGTCCAGCACGACCTTCCGGTGCCCGTCGGGCAGGAACGCCACCTCCGACGACGATCCCAGGACGAACAGGCCGTCGACCCCGCCGTCCAGCAGGTGATCCACCAGCCGCGTCAACGAAGCGGTGTCGACCTCGTACTCGGGGGTCAGCGGGGTGCACACCGGGGGGATGACGCCGGACAGCTTGGTGGCGGTGGTCATCGATTTCCCTTCAGTCACTGAGCGAGAGCGTTGCGAGAGGTTGGAACGGTCTAACGAGGGCGGGGGCATCAGTCACGCTCCCCGGCCTGGCCGATCAGTTCACGGTCGGTCGCTCCGGCCGGAACCGGGTGGTGGCAGCGGAACAGGTGCTCCCCGCCGTCGATCTCCGCGGCCGGCATCTCGGCGGCGCAGACGTCGTCGGCCCGCCAGCAGCGCGTACGGAACGGGCAGCCGCTCGGCGGCCGGGTCGCCGACGGCACCGGCCCGATCAGGGGGATCGGGTCGATCGGCGAGAGCAGGCCGGGCGTCGCGGAGAACAGCGCGCGCGTGTACGGGTGCCGGGCCCGCGCCGGAACCGCCTCGGCCGGGGTCTGCTCGACGATCCGGCCGAGGTACATCGTCACGACCCGGTCGCTCATCCGCCGTACCGTCTGGATGTCGTGCGAGACGAAGAGCATGGCGAGGTCGAACCGCTGCTTCAGGTCGAGCAGCAGGTTGAGGATCTGCGCCCGTACGGAGACGTCCAGGGCGCTGGTGGGCTCGTCGGCGATCAGCAGCTTCGGCCGCAGCGCCAGGGCCCGGGCGATGGCGACCCGCTGCCGCTGCCCGCCGGAGATCTGGCCGGGCAGCAGGTCGGCCACGCTCCCCGGAAGGCCCACGAGGTCGATCAGCTCACGGACGCGGTCCTCGCGTTCGCGGGCGGTGCCCACGCGGTGCACGTCGAGCGGGTCGCGCAGGATCCGCCGGACCGGCAGCCGGCGGTTCAGCGCGGTCGACGGGTCCTGGAAGACCATGCCGGTCGTCGACCCGATCGCCGTGCGGCGCTCGGACGCGGACATCGACCAGATGTCCTTGCCGCCGAAGGCGACCGCGCCGGACGTGGGCCGCTGCAGGCCGACGAGGACCTTGGCGAGGGTGGACTTGCCGCAACCGGACTCGCCCACGACGCCCACCGTCTCGCCGGGGCGGACGGTCAGGTCCGCCCCGGTCAGCGCGTAGACGCGGTCGCGGGTGAACAGGCCGCCGGAGCGCGCCTTGAACACCACGTGGACGTCGGAGAGTTCGGCGAGGGTCTCGTCGGCGGTCAACGTGCCTCCTCGGGGCCGGCGGGCGGGGTGCCCGTGCCGGCGGCGGACATGGAGCCGGCGAGATCGATCGCCGGGTGGTGGCAGGCGGCCGAGTGACGGAGTCCCTGGCCGTCGAGGCGGGGTGTCTCCGTGCGGCAGACCTCGGTCGCCATCGGGCACCGGTCGGAGAACCGGCAGCCGGCCGGGAAGTCGGCGGGGGAGGGCACCACGCCGCGGATCTGGGTGAGGCGCTCGGCCCCGGACTCCAGGGACAGCACCGACCCGAGCAGGCCCCGGGTGTAGTGGTGCGCGGGCGCGCCGACCAGGGCGGAGGTCACGCCGGTCTCGACGATCTGCCCGCCGTACATCACGACGACCCGGTCGGTGATGTCGGCGACCAGGGCCAGGTCGTGCGAGACGAGAATGAGGGCGAAGCCCAGCTCCTCGCGCAGCCGCAGCAGCAGCTGGATGACCTGCGCCTGCACGGTGACGTCCAGGGCCGTCGTCGGCTCGTCCGCGATGATCAGTTTCGGGTCGCGGGACAGGGCCATCGCGATGAGCACCCGCTGCCGCTGCCCGCCGGACAGCTCGTGCGGGTACGACCGGAGCGTGCGCGCCGGGTCCAGGCCCACCAGCTCCAGCAGCTCCGCCGGGCTGCGCCGGCCGCCGCGCCGGACGACCTGCTTGAGCTGCGCCTTGATGGTCATGGACGGGTTCAGTGACGACAGCGCGTCCTGGTAGATCATCGCCATGTCGTGGCCGAGGAGCCGCCGCCGGGCCGACCGGCCGAGGGCGAGGAGGTCCTTGTGGTCGAACCGGACCTGCCCGCGCACCCGCGCGCCGCGCGGCTGCAGGCCCATGACGGTCAGCGCGGTCAGCGACTTGCCGCTGCCGGACTCGCCGACGAGGCCGAGCACCTCCCCGGGCCGTACCTCGAAGGAGATCCCGTCGACGATGTCCACTCCGTCGTGCTGGTCGTCGAAGCCGATGGCGAGGTTCTCCACCGCCAGGACCGGCTCGCCCTCGGGCAGGGGCCGGGCCCGCTCGGCCAGGCGCGCGGCCGCCTCGGCGAGGCCGGGCAGCGGGGTGACCTCCCCGGACCCCGGCGTGGCCTGCTCGAGCGCGTCGACGTCGTCCTTCTTTCCGGAGGCCCCGTCGCGGCCCGGGGGCGGTGGGGCGAAGCCATGGGGGTGGCGAACACGTGCGGACGGCGTGGCCCAGGCGTCGGAGATGCCCTCGGCGAGGATGTTCAGCGCGAGCACGGTGCCGAGGATGACCAGGCCGGGGAAGACGGTGGCCCACCAGCCGCCCAGCAGCACCATGTTCTTGCCGTCGGCGATGACGCTGCCCCACGACGGGTCCGGCGGCCGTACGCCCGCGCCGATGAACGACAGCGACGCCTCGAAGACGATGACGTCGGCGATCATCACGGTGCAGAAGACCAGGATCGGCGCGGCGCAGTTGATGGCGACGTGCCGGAGCAGGATGTGCGGGGTGCGGGCGCCGATGACCCGCTCGGCCGCGACGTAGTCCTCGCCGTACTGCGCCAGGACGTTGCCGCGGACGACCCGCGCCACCGGCGGTGTGTAGAGGAA
The DNA here is from genome assembly GCF_039542055.1 of Actinoallomurus vinaceus. Classification (NCBI taxonomy): domain Bacteria; kingdom Bacillati; phylum Actinomycetota; class Actinomycetes; order Streptosporangiales; family Thermomonosporaceae; genus Actinoallomurus; species Actinoallomurus vinaceus. The sequence goes on along the minus strand of NZ_BAABHK010000003.1, from coordinate 73,713 downwards.
GGCCAGGGCCAGCACCAGCACCGGGATGCTGCCGCCGAACACCGCGACCAGCACGGCGGCGAGCGCGATGCCCGGGAACGCCATGACCACGTCGAGGACGCGCATGATCGTCTCGTCGATCGCCCGGCGCGAGGTCGCCGCGACGGAGCCGAGCAGCGCGCCGGCGACGAGGGCGATCGCGGTGGCGCCCAGGCCGATGACGAGGGACCACCGCGCGCCGTACAGCAGCCGGGCGAAGATGTCGCGGTTGGAACTGTCCAGGCCCATCCAGTGCGACCCGCTGGGGCCGCCGCCCGCCGCCTCCTGGACGTACGGGGAGTGGGGTGCCAGCACCGGGGCGAAGACGGCGGCGAGGGCGATCACCAGGACCACGCCCAGGGCGATCCACGAGGGCACGCCCAGCCGCCGGAAGCCGACGCCTCCCTGGGACAGTCGTTTCGCCAGGCCGTTGCGCATCAGGCGGCGCTCCTGAGTCGGGGGTTGACGAGCAGGTAGAGGACGTCGACGACGAGGTTCACCACCACGAACCCGGTCGCGATCGTGAGGACGACGCCCTGGACCACGGCCGGGTCACCGTTGCGCACCGCGGTGATCATGAGCTGGCCCATGCCGGGCAGCGAGTAGATGGTCTCGATGACCACCGCGCCGCCGAGCAGGTAGCCGACCCGCAGGCCCAGGACGGTCAGCGGGTTGACCAGCGCGTTGCGCAGGACGTTGCGGCCGACGACGACGATCGGCGGCAGGCCGCTGCCGATGGCGGTCCGCACGTAGTCCTTGTCGAGCTCCTCGACCATCGACGTGCGGATGATCCTCGTCAGGTAGGCGGCCTGCGGCAGCGACAGGGACAGCGCGGGCAGCGTCAGCGACTTCAGCCAGCCGGTGAAGGAGTCGGCGGGGTTGACGTAGCCGCTGGTCGGGAACCACCCGCGCTCGACCGCCAGGTACTGGATCAGCAGCAGCGCGATCCAGAACGCCGGGGCCGCGACGCCGACCAGCGACACGATCCGGACGAGCTGGTCGGGCCAGCGGTCCCGGAAGATGGCCCCGGTGATCCCGAAGATCAGCGACAGCACGACGGCGATCAGTATGCCGAGCACGGTGAGCTGCACCGTCAGCGGCAGGGCGGTCGCCACCGAGTCGCGCACGGGCGCCTTCGTCAGCACGCTCGTGCCCATGTCGCCCCGCACCAGCTGGCCGACGAACCGCACGTACCGGACGGGCAGCGGATCCAGCAGGCCGTTCTCCACCTTGAACTGGTGGACCTGCGCGGGCGTCGGGTTCGAGCCCTCGAAGTAGGCGTACTCCGGCTTGTTGTCGGAGAACCGCATGATGAGGAAGACGAACAGGACGACGCCCAGCAACAGCGGGATCAGGAGCAGGACGCGGCGCACCAGCATTCTGGCGATCACTGCCACCGGGTGCCTCCTGGGAAGAGTCGGGTCGAAGGGGCGGAGCGGAAACGGCGGCGGGGACCGGGGGCATGCCCCGCCGCCGTCTCAGCGGTCAGACGCGCTTGGCCTGCAGCAGGTTGATGCCGGGGTAGGCCTGCGGCCGCACGCCGGTGAGCTTCTTGGTGTTCCAGGCGGTCATCAGCTCGGTGTGCACGACCGGGTAGAGCACGGCCTGCTCGGCGATGATGTCGATGTAGTCGTGGGTGAGCTGGAGCTTCTTCTGCTGGTCCGGCTCGGCGGTGGCCTCGTCCATCTTCGCGAACACCTTCTTCGCGTCCGCGCTGCTGTCCCACTTGGTGTACTTCATCCAGTTGCCGCCGGGCGTGAAGTTGTAGCGGAGGATGAGGTCGGCGTCGAGACCGAACTGGTTCGGGTTCGAGGCCGCCGCGACCACCTGGTAGTCCTGCGACTGGTCCATCTTGGTGAACAGCGCGCTGGTGTCCTGCGGCGCGAGCGTCGTCTTGATGCCGATGGCGTTCCAGGAGTTGGCGATCGTCGGCAGGCAGTCGGCGATCCAGCTGACGTTGACCGCCATCAGGTTGATCGTGAGGTTCGTGACGCCGGCCGCCTTGAGCAGCGACTTGGCCTTCTCCGGGTCGTAGGAGTAGACGGTCTTGGCGCGGGCGTACGAGGGGTTCTGCTCGTTGAGGAAGCTCGTGGCCGGGGTGCCGTGCCCCTTCAGCGCCACCTCGATCATCTTCTGGGTGTCGATCGCGTAGAACAGCGCCTGCCGGACTCGGATGTCGTCGAACGGCTTCTTGGCGGTGTTGAACATCAAGAACATGTGGTTCATGCCCTTGCCGCCCTCGACGGTCAGCCCGCTCTTGCGCAGCTGGTCGATGTTGGCGTACGGCACGTTGTCGGAGATCTGCGCCTCGGCCGAACCGCCGGAGATCTTGGCGACGCGGGCGGCGGCGTCGACGATGGACAGCCAGTTCATCTTCTTGATCGCGGCCTTGCGCTGGCCGTTGTAATCCGCGAACGCCTCGAACATCGTGTTCGACTTCGGGTTGTGCTGGACCATCTTGTACGGGCCCGAGCCGACCGCCTTGCCGTTCTTGGCCGCGTCCCAGCCGCCCGGCTGGCCGAAGACGTGCTTCGGCATGATCTTCGCGATCGTGAGGCGGGGGAGCGCGTCCGGGAAGGGGAACTTGAAGACCAGCTCGACGCTGGTGTCGTCGACCTTCCGCACCTCCTTCAGCCAGGCCGCGAAGAAGTTGTAGGTGAGCGTCTGGGCCTTCGTGTCCAGGATGCGGTCGAAGGTGAACAGCACGTCGTCGACGGTGACCGGCTGCCCGTCGTGCCACTTGGCGCCCTGGCGCAGCGTGAACTTCCACGTGGTCGCGGACTTGTCGGCGGGCAGCGCGGTGGCCAGCGCGGGGTACGGCTCGCGCGTGATCGGGTCGGTGTCGACCAGGCCCTCGTAGATGTGGTTGTTGCCGGCCATCGCGAACGCCGACGCGGTCATGGTCGGGTCCCAGGTCTGGTCGTTGCCGTAGCCGATGACGGCGGTGACGAGGTCCTTGGACCCGCTCGACCCGGTCGAGCTCGTCGATGCGGGCCCGCTGCAGGCCGACAGGGCGGCGGAGACGGCCGCTGCGGCGCTCACCGTCCCGCTGTAGCGCAGAAAGTCACGGCGGCTGAAGGGAACCGGGGCGCTCACGGTGCCTCCTACATTTCGTATCGGGGGTAACGCTCGTCTCCGTCACGGGCAGATTGGACGTCCTACATCCCACGTCCAGTAGGGTGGAGGCTAGGGTCCAGCCCGCGCCCGGTCAAGCCCGAATGACCAGGAGATGTCCTTGATGTTTCGCGATGATCCGCAGACCGCCGGGAACCCCCCGGCCCGGCGCCGCGGCCGGATTCCCGGCCCGCGCGGTGGTCGGCCGACGCGGGCGGTGGAAGTGCAGGAGGCGGTCAAGGACATCATCGTGCGCCGGGGCCTCATGCCGGGAGATCCGCTGCCGACCGAGTCGGAGCTGATCGAGGAGCTGGGCATCAGCCGCAACTCGGTCCGCGAGGCGCTCAAGGCCCTCCAGGCCGTCGGCATCGTCGACATCCGGCACGGCTTCGGGATGTTCGTGGGACGGCTGTCGCTCGGCGGCCTGGTCGACGAGCTCACCTTCCACACCCGCATCGGGCCGCGCGACGCCCTGCGCAACCTGATCGAGATCCGCGAGGTGCTGGAGAACGGCCTGGCGCAGCGGCTGATCGACGAGCGCGACGGCACGGATCCGGCCGAGCTCCTCGCGCCCGTCCGTGACGTCATCGAGCGGATGGAGGCCGAGGCGCAGGTGGGGGCCGTCTCACCGGAGACCGACCGGCTCTTCCACGACCTGCTCTACCAGCCCCTCGGCAACCCGCTCGTCGGCCGGCTCCTCGGCGCGTTCTGGGAGGTCTACCACCAGATCCGCGACGACCTGGGCGCGCCGGACGAGACCCCGGCCGACGTCGCCCGCATCCATCGCGACATCTATACAGCGGTCATCGACGGCGATCGCGCCGCCGTCGAGGCGGCGATGCGCGCGCACTTCGCCGAAGTGCGCGCGCGGCTCGCCCGGCTGGATCACGACTGAGCACTAGGGCCTGTCTCGAAGTCCCGCTGTCCTACTGCGCGGCGTCCAGGCGGCGCCTCGCCGCGTTGTCGCCCCCACCCCACGGAAACGCGCAGAGACGGCTTCGCCGACCTCCGCGTTTCCGCGGGGACCCCGGGAGGAGTCGCCAGCCAACACCGGGCTGACTCCCTCCTCCGCCTTGCGAGGCACCACCTGGACGCCGCTCGCTACGGACGGGGACTTCGAGACAGGCCCTGGGGACCGGTCTCAGGAGCCCGCCGTCCGGCCGGCTCAGGACTGATGCCCCAGGTCGCGCAGTGACACGCGGCGGAAGGTGATGTTCTCGTACGGTCCGGCGTTGCCCGTCTCGTACAGCACGCCGACGGTGCGGGCGTCGACCTGGACCAGGTCGGAGTACCCGGCGGGCAGCGTCGAGAGCGTCAGCGCCGGCTTCCAGGTCGCGCCCGCGTCCCGGCTGACGCGCAACGTCATGATCGCCCGGCTGGTCGGGCTGGCCGGGCCGGAGTAGAGCAGTGGCGCCTTACGGCCGCGCGGCTGAAGGACGCTGCCCTCGACGACCGGGCCGGTCAGGGAGTCCTGCGGGCGGAACGGCTCCGTGAGGGTACGGCCCCCGTCCCGGCTGTAGGCGTCCGCGCGGACCGCGGGGCTCGTGCCGTTCTGGTCGCGGGCGTTGACGTAGACGCGGCCGTCGGGCAGTTGGGCGGCCGTCGACTCGTTCACGTTGACGTATCCGTCGGGATTGTCGTCGACGTAGCCGATGTGCCAGGTCCGGCCGCCGTCGTCGCTGTAGAGATCATGCCCGCCGTAGTACTTGGCCTCGGAGCCCAGGTCGGACGAGCCCGCCGGCGGGGCGATGGAGTGGTTCGCCGGCACCACCAGCCGTCCGGCGTGTCGGCCGCGGGTCAGCCGGATCGCGTGGCCGGGACCCGTGGCGTACCAGCGCCAGTTCGCGAGCTTGGCGTCGGCGGTGATCTCGCGCGGCGCCGACCACGTGGTCCCGTCGTCGTCGCTGTACTGCACGAACACGCGCCGGCTCTGCTCGGGCGTCACCTGGCCGCGCAGGATCGCCGTCTCGGTCGCCGTCCCGGCGTTGTACGTCGTCAGCAGCACGATGCGGCCCCGCGCCGTCACGACGGGCGCGGGATTGCCGGAGGTGTTCGGGCCGCTGTCCAGCACCACGCGCAGCGGACCCCAGGTGCAGCCGCCGTCGGTGGACCGCTTGACGACGGTGTCGATGTTCCCGGCGTCGCCGAGCCCGGAGAACCGGCCCTCGGCGAAGGCCAGCAGGTCGCCGGACCGGGTCTTGATCACCGCGGGGATGCGGAACGCGCTGTAGCCCTCGGTGCCCGCCGTGTACGGCACGGACGTCTCGCACCCGGTGGCCGCCCGGGACGGGCTCGTCACGGCGGCGAGGCCGGCCACGAGAACGGTGGCGACGCACGCGGCGCGGAGGGGCCCGCGATCGACTGCTCGCATCGGCTCAGTCCTTCCCTGGACGTGGGATGTCCTATGTCCGGGGGACGCTAACGGCCTGCTCGGAAGGCGTCAATAGCAGGTCTGGTGGAGATAGAACGTAGGACATAGGATGTCCGCCGCCTCCGTCTCTCTCATGGAAAGGCACACCATGAGGTACGTCTCCAAGAAACCGCCCGGTCGCCGACCGGCCGCGTGGCGACGCGTCGCCCTGATCGCGGCCGGGCTCCTCCTGGGGTCACCCGCCACCCTGGCCGCCCACCCCGCCGGCGCGGCCGCACCGGCGTCCCCGGCCCCGTCCGCGAAGCCGACGTCGCCGGCGCCGTTCGACGAAGAACAGGTCCTCTTCCAGCAGAAGCAGTTCGGCTACTTCTGTTTCCGGATCCCGGCGGTCGTCCGCGCGGCCAACGGCATGGTGCTGGCCTTCGCCGAGGGCCGCGTCAAGGACTGCGGCGACGACGAGAACATCGACATCGTCCTACGGCGCTCCGCCGACGGCGGCCGCACGTGGGGCCCGTTGCAGGTCGTCTCGAAGGGCAACGGCTCGACGCACGGCAACCCGGTGCCGATCGTCGACCAGCGCACCGGCCGGGTCGTCCTGGTCAGCACCCACAACGGCCCGGACCCCTGCCCCAACGGGTGCGACCGCGACCCGTACGTGCAGTGGAGCGACGACAACGGCGCCACCTGGACCGCGCCCCGGGAGATGACCGAGGGCAAGCGCCCGGAGTGGAACTTCTGGTACGCGACCGGGCCGATGCACGGCATCCAGCTCACCCGCGGCCGCCACGCGGGCCGTCTCGTTCTCGGCGCGAACTATGAGACCTGGGACCGCGGGACGGACCCGCACGTCTACGGCACGCACCTGCTCTACAGCGACGACAGCGGCGTGACCTGGCACATCGGGGCGACGAGCGCGTTCGACGACGGCACGATGATCGCCCAGGAGGTGACCGTCGTCGAGCTCACCGACGGGCGGATCTACGCGCTGGCCCGCGAGCGGGGCACCGACCCGGGCCACCGGGCGTACGCCATCAGCAAGGACGGCGGGGAGACCTTCGAGCGGCCGTTCCGCATCGTGAAGAACCTCGCGCTGCCGGACGTGCAGGCCTCGACGCTGCGCATGCACGCCCGCGACCAGGGCGACCGGACCAACCGCATCCTGCTGTCCTCGCCGGCACATCCCGTGGCCCGCGAGGCGATGTCGGTGCGCTCGTCCTACGACGAGGGCCGCACCTGGCAGCGCTGGCAGCAGGGCAAGGTCTTCTGGTGGGGCCCGTCCGGGTACTCGGACATGGTGAAGCTCGGCGACGACGAGGCCGGCCTGATGTACGAGGCGGGCACCGCCACCCCGTACGACACGATCCGCTGGGCGCGGTTCAACGAGGCGTTCCTCGCCACGCCCAACGGCACGCCGCCCGGCATCCCCGGGCCGCCCGCGCCGGGGCCGAAGACCCCCGACGCCTCGCACCGGGGCAACGACGCCTACGTGCGCGGCGGCGCGCAGACCGCGCCCGGACGGTTCGGCAACGGCCTCGACCTGGACGGGGTCGACGACCGCGTCGAGGTGCCGTTCAGCAAGGCGATCGACGTCGGCGGCGGCGACTTCACGATGGCCACCTCGTTCCGCTACTCCGACACCGCCGGGACGCACGCGCTGCTGTGGGCGTACCGGTGGGGGAGCGGGACGACGCCGCAGCTGTGGCTGCGGGCCGAGCCGGCGTCCAAGCGCATCATCGCGATGATCGTGGTCGACCGGTTCACCATCTCCGTCCAGTCGGCGAGCGCCTACAACGACGGGCAGTGGCACCACGTGGCGCTGCAGCGCGCCGACGGGCGGTTCTCGCTGTGGATCGATGGAACGCAGGTCGCCTCCACCACGGTGCCGCCCGGCTCGGTCACCGAGGGCAAGGAGTTCGGCGTGGACGGCATCCACGTCGGAGAGCGCCTGGACGGTGCCAACCGGTTCCACGGCTCGCTCGACGACGTGCGCGTGTACAAGCGGGCCCTGTCTCCCACGGAGATCCAGACGCTCGCGATCTCCGATCAGCGGATCGGCGGCCGGCTCGCGCTGTGGCTGCCCTTCGAGACGGTCTCCTGATCGCCTGATGGAACGGGGTGCCCGCCGCGACGGCGGGCACCCCACCGGCGTTTCAGCCCGGGATCGCCTCCGCGAGCGCGGTACGGCGTCGCTCGTACGCCTCGGCGAAGAGGAGGTAGGCGCTCGCCGTCCAGGTGTAGGCGCGGTCGCGCAGGCCCGCCCCGGTCAGGGCGTCGAAGTTCTCCGCGAAGCCGGACTTCTCGCACAGGGCGCGGAACCGGTCGCTGACCTCGTCGGCGAGCTCGTCGAACCCGCCACGGCGAAGGCCGTCCTCGATGAGTACCGTCGAGGGCGCCCAGACGGGACCGCGCCAGTAGCCGTCGGCCTGGTAGTGCTCGGAGGTGACGAGCTCGGTGGCCGGCCCGTACGGCGTGAGGTGCGCCCGGATCCGGTCGGCCAGGGTCTCGCGCACCTCGGGCGGCAGGATGTCGCCCAGCACGATCGGCATGAGGTCGAGCAGGCCGGCGCTCGTCCAGGTGCGTCCCGACTCGACCGCGCGCGCGACGAACTCCTCTCCCGTCCACAGCTCCTCGAGCAGGGCGGCGCACACCTCGTCGGCGGCCTTCGACCAGCCGGCGGCCTCGTCCTCGAGACGGAGTTCGCGGGCGAGGCCGGCGAGCTCCCGCAGCTGGAGGACGAGGAATCCGGCGAGGTCGGCCGTCTCGATGACGTGGTCGGGGTCGAAGGTCGTGGCGTTGTCCCAGCCGCTGTCGTTGCCGTGCTGGTAGTGCGGCAGCGGGTGACCGGGCGCGCGCCGGGCGGTCAGCCAGAATTCCGTCCACCGCGCGAGCCGCCGGTACACATCGGGCAGCTCGTCCGGGGCGACGCCGTCCGGCAGGCGTTCCCGCAGGCGCCGTAGCGCCCAGCCGTGGATCGGGGGCTTGACGAAGTTGTAGAGGATCTCCGAGTGCGTCACGGAGTCGGGCAGGCAGCCGGACTCCGCCTGGTGGTCGAACGGCACCTGGAACTGGTCCCACGCCAGCTCCGGCAGGCCGCCGGCCAGCGCGAGCGCGTTGAAGCAGTGGTCCCAGCTCCAGACCTTGTCCATCCAGTGCTTGGACATCAGCACGGCGGGCCGCGCCAGGAACCCGTTCGGCGCCACCGTGGCGGACCAGAGCACATAGGCGGCGAGCTCGGCGGCGGGGGTCTCCGGCGTACGCCACGGCGCCACGGCGTCGGCGAAGGCCGCGAAGCGGGCCTGCGCGGCGTCGGCGATCTCCTCGAACGTCCCCGATGACGCGTACGGCGGCCGGGCGCTGTCGAACTCCTCGATGGCGATCTCCCACGGCGCGTCGTCCGGCAGGAGCATGCCGCGCTCGGCGGACCCCAGCGCCTGCACGCCCACCGTCTCCGCCCGGCCGGCGAGCACGGTCAGCCGGTAGCGCCGCCCGGTCTCGTACAGGGTGAAGACGTGGGCGCCGTCGGCGGGATCGCGGTAGAAGTACGGGCCGCTGAACGGGGTCAGGAGCGGGTTGGCCGCGATGACGCGCAGGCCGAGCCCGCGTCCCCGGACACGGACCGTGTCGGCCCGATCGTAGGCGAGCTCGACGCGGCCGGCGTCGTGCGTCCAGGTGAGCAGGCCCGGTGTCGCGGCGACCACCGTGTCGGCGCGCTCACCGGCGCTGGTCGGGGTGAAGCGGAGCACCGGGTACATGCCCGTCTGGTGGGAGACGAGATGGAGGTCCTCCGCGAAGGTCTTCTCCGCGATGACGGGGGAGATGCCGAACCACGATCCGTGGTGGCTGAAGGGGATCTCCTGCACGGAGAACGCCGGCCGGGCGACGGTCATTGACTCTCTTTTCACTGTCAGTCCTTCACCGCTCCGGCCGTGACGCCGGCGGCGACGTAGCGCTGAGCGATGATCAGCAGCACGGTGGCGGGAACGGAGGCGACGACGGCGGTCGCCATGATGGCGTTCCACTGCTGGTTGTTGTTGCCGATGTAGTGGTAGATGCCGAGGGTGATCGGCTGCCGGTTGCTCCCGCCGTCCAGGGTGCTGGCGAACACGAAGTCGGACCACGCCCACAGGAACGCGAACAGGGACACGGTGACGACCGCGTTGCGGCTGACCGGGAGGACGATCGACCAGAACGTCCGGAACCTCCCGGCGCCGTCGATCTTCGCCGCCTGGATCAGCTCGTCCGGGATCCCGGACATGAACGCCGTGAAGATCAGCACCGCGAAGGGGACGGCGATCGTCGAGTCGGCGACGACGAGCCCGACGGGGGAGTTGAGCACGCCGAGGCTGAGGTAGATCGCGTAGAACCCCATCGCCATGATGATCCCGGGGATCATCTGGGCGATCAGGAGCACGAAGCTCAGCACGCCGCCGCCCCTGGGGCGCAGCTTGGCCAGCGAGTACCCGGCGGGCGCCGCGAGCACGACCGTGAGCGCGACGGTGCCGAGCCCGATGAGCAGGCTGGTGCCGAGGTAGGGCAGCTGCTGGTCGATGACGGCGCGGTAGCCCTCCAGCGTGCCGTGGAACGGCACGAGGTTCGGCGGGCTCTTGCGCATGTCCTGGTCCCTGGTCAGGGACACGTTGATCATCCAGTAGACGGGGAAGAGCATGAGCGCGGTGAGGACCACGCCGAGCCCCGTCTTCCACCAGGTCGTCTTGGCGTTCATGCCGTCTGCTGCCTTCGCTGGACGCGGATGTAGAGCAGGCCGAAGACGAGGGCCATCACGATCAGCAGGTTGCCGACGGCCGAGCCGGGGCCGAACGAGGGCAGGAGGTTGCCGAAGCCGAGCCGGTACGACCAGGTGGCGAACGTCGTCGAGGAGTCGGCCGGCCCGCCCTTGGTCATGATCCAGATGATGTCCAGCACCTTCAGCGTGTAGATCAGGCCGAGGAGCAGCGTGATCGCCGATACCGGCCGCAGCAGTGGGAAGGTGACCTTCCAGAACCGCTGCCAGCCGTTCGCCCCGTCGAGCGCCGCCGCCTCGTAGATCGAGGCGGGGATCGCCTGCAGCCCGCTGTAGAGCACGACCAGGTTGAACGGGATGCCGATCCAGACGTTCGCGATGATCACCGAGACGAGCGACCACTGCGGCGAGGTGAGCCAGTTGACCGGCGCGATCCCGGCGTAGTGCAGGACGGAGTTCACGACGCCCGAGTCGCTGTTGAGCATCCAGGACCAGGTGGACGCCGAGACGATCAGCGGGAGCAGCCACGGCACGAGGAACAGCGCCCGCAGCGTGGCGGACAGCCGGAAGTGCTGCGTGAAGAACACGGCCAGGGCCATCCCGATCGTGAACTGGAACGCCAGCGACACCACGGTGAACACCACGGTGTGGAGCAGGGCCGGTCCGAACGTCGGGTCGTGCAGGACGGTGCCGTAGTTCTTCAGTCCGGTGAACGGGGCGCCGCCCTGGACGAAGGAGCGGACCGTGTAGTTCCGCAGGCTCAGGTCGAGGTTGCGGTACAGCGGATAGGCGTAGAACAGCACCAGGTACGCGGTCACCGGGGCGAGGAACGCCCAGGCCGCCCACTGGCCCGAGCGGGGGCGTCGCGCGGAGGCCCGGGCGCGGGGTGCGGCGGCGACGACCGCCGCACCGTCGCGTCCACGCACGGCACGCCGCTCCGGTGCCTGTGTCGTGTCGTTCATCCGGCTCACTTGGTCGCGGCCGCCGCCGTCGACTGGGCCGCGGTGAGCGCCGCCTGCGGCGACTTCGATCCGCTCAGCGCCGCCTGCATCGCCGTCCACATCGGCTGGGAGATCTTGGGGTACTTGGTGCCGAGGTTGTCACTCGTACGCCCCTTGGCCGCGTGGACGGCATCCACCCAGACCTTCAGGTCCGGCGTCGCGGCGACCTGCTTGGCCTGAACGGCGTCGGTGGGCGCGACGTAGGACAGCGTCGTGTCCGTCGTGTACGAGTTGTCCGCGCTGGTCAGGCAGGTGACGAGCTTCTCGGAGGTGGCGTAGCGATCGGTCTGCTTCTGCACCGGCACGGTGACGAACTCACCGCCCGTCGGCGCGGGAGCGGTGCCGCCGTTCATCGCCGGAATCGGGATGATGCCGTACTCGAAGCCGGCCTTCTTGGCGTTCGCCACCTGCCAGGTGCCGTTCTCGGCGAAGGCGAACTTACCGGTCGCGAACTCCTGCCAGCTGGTGGTCTGGGTGTTGTTGATGACCGAGTTCGGGGCGTACCCCTTCTTCACCCAGTCGGTCCACAGCGACAGTGCCGACATGGCGGCGGGGGAGTCGAGCTTGGTCAGCTGCGCGCCCGAGCCCCAGAACCACGGCAGGAACTGGAAGCTGCCCTCCTCCGTGCCGATGCCCGAGAAGGTGATGCCCTTCTTCCCGGCCTCGTTGACCTTGGCCAGGGCGGCGGTCAGCGAGTTCCAGTCCTTCACGGACGCGATGTCGACGTTGGCGGCCTTGAGGACCGCCTTGTTGTAGTAGAGGGCGAGCGTGTTGGCGCCGATCGGGATGCCGTACGTCTTGCCGCCGCTCTGGCCGGCCGCGAGGAGGTTCGGTTCGATCGACGACGTGTCGATCTTGGTGTCGGCGGTGGTGGTGAGCACGCCGCCCTCCGCCAGCGTCGACACGACCGGGTTGTCGACGATCAGCACGTCGGGGGCGTTGCCCTGCTGCGAGGCGAGCAGGGCCTTGTTCGTCAGGTCGCTGGTGTCGTAGCCGGTCCGCTTGACCGTCACGCCGGCGCTGGTGCCGCACTTGTTCAGCAACTGCACCCAGGCCGAGGAGTTGTCGAACTGCGGGTACGGGTCCCAGATCGTGTAGGTGCCCTTGGCCGCGCCGCCACCGGTGCCGCCCTGAGAGGACGCGCATCCGGCCAGGCCGGCGGACAGGGCGACGGCGACCAGGCCCGCGCCGATGGCACGGCGCCGGAACGGAAGTGCTCTCACCTTGACTCCCTCTGCTCAGTTCGTTCGTTGATCGCCGGTCGGCGAGAACGGACCGGGTGAGGTCCGTTCCGCGGATCCGGGCATGTCGTCCCCCGAGGGCTCGACCGGCCCGACCAGGTGATGGGAGATGTTTCCATCGTGTGTCGAATCGGTTTCGCGGAACCGGTTCGACAGAACATAAGCCCGGCGTGCGCGGAGGTCAATGGGCCTGATGCCGGTTTTCGTCGTCGTATGTCTGTTGTGAGCCGCCGTATCGGCGGCGGTGGCGTGCCTGCCCGCAGGTTGGAGACATCTTCGTCGAACCGATTCGATGACTGATCGGCGACGTTCGACCCAGGCGGACGTGGAGTGGCCGGGTTCCCGGAGTCCGGTGGCGCCCGGGGCCGGTCGTACCGTCCGTGGGATCGGCGCAGGTGGCGTGTGCGTCACCGTCTGCTTGACACTGTCCCGGGGCGCGCCTACGTTCTGACGAACCGGTTCGATGCTCGGTCATGGCGGGCTGAGAGATCGCTACACTTGCGACGCCGTAGGGGAGGACGAGTGCCGAGTCGATCCGATAGAGCAGAGTCGGTGAACATCGGGGAGATCGCCCGGCGCGCCAAGGTCTCCCGCAGCACCGTCTCCTACGCGCTGAGCGGCAAGCGGCCGGTGTCGGAGGCGACCCGGCTTCGCATCCAGCAGGTGATCGACGAGATCGGGTACCAGCCGAACGCCAGCGCCCGTGCCCTGGCCCGCGGCGAGACCCGTGCCCTGGGCCTGGTCTTCCCGCCTGCCAGCACGCACTACACCGAGATGCAGCTGGAGTTCCTCGGCGGCGTCGTCGAGGCGGCGGCGGTTCGCGACTACGACATCCTGATGTCACGGACGGGGGCCGGGGAGGACCGCTCGTTCCAGCGGCTGGTGGGCGAGCGGAGGGTCGACGGCGTGATCCTCATGGAGATCCGCCTGCAGGACCCCCGGGTCGAACGCATGCGAGAGACCGCATTCCCGTTCGTGACGATCGGCCGTGTCGCCGACCCGGAGGGCACCGCCTGGGTGGATCTCGATCACCAGGGATTGATCCGGCACTGCGTCCAGCACCTGGCGGAGCTCGGGCACGAGCGCATCGTGTTCGTGAACCGGTCGGAGGGGCTGATCCGGCTGGGCTACGAGTCCGCGCGGCGCGGCCAGGACGGATTCGACCTGGCGGTGGAGGAGTTCGGGCTGACGGGGACGTCCTACTCCTGCGGGGACGACGCCGCCTCCGGAGAGGCGTGCGTGCAGCGGATCCTGTCGGACGATCCCGGGACGACCGGCATCGTCACGATGAACGAGGCGGCACTGGGCGGGATCTACCGCGGCCTGGCCCACGCCGGACGCAAGGTTCCCCACGACATGTCGATCAGTGGGATCGCGGGCAGCCGATGGGCGGAGGCCGTGACCCCGGCCTTGACCGCGGCCGACGTGCCGGCGCATGAGATGGGACGGATCGCGATCGATCTGCTGCTCGAACGCATCTCCGACCCCTCCGCGGCGCCCCGCCACCAGCTCCTGACACCACCGATCTCGCTGCGGGCGAGCACCGCCCCGGCCGCGCGCCGTACCGTCTGACCTAGCCCGCATCTATAGGGTCGTGTTCGCACCGAGCGTCCCGATGACGGGGAGGAACGCGTGGTCCCGCCGAACACCCCCGAACCCTCCACCCGGCCGTCCGCAGGCCTCGACCTGTCCGGCCGCCGGGCCCTGGTGACCGGCGCGGCCGGCGGGATCGGGCTGGCCTGTGCCCGCAGGCTCGCGGCCGCCGGCGCCGAGGTCGTCATCGTCGACCTGCGTGAAGAGGAGGCGCGGGCCGCCGCCGGGGAGATCGGAGGCCGGGCGGTCACCGCCGACCTGTCCGACGCCGCGGCGGTCGAGGCTGTCGACTGCGACGTGGACATCCTGGTCAACAACGCCGGGCTGCAGCACGTCGCGCCGGTCACCGAGTTCCCCCCGGACGTCTTCGCGCGGATGCAGCGCGTCATGGTCGAGGCGCCGTTCCGGCTGGCCCGGCGGGCGCTCCCCGGAATGTACGACCGAGGATGGGGCCGGATCATCGGCATCTCCTCGGTCCACGGCCGGGTGGCCTCGCCGTACAAGGTTGCCTACGTCACCGCCAAGCACGCCCTGGAGGGGATGACCAAGGTCATCGCGCTGGAGGCGGCACAGCACGGGGTCACCGCCAACTGCGTCAGCCCGGCGTACGTCCGCACCCCGCTGGTCGAGCACCAGATCGCCGACCAGGCGGCCGTGCACGAGATGGAGCCCGATCGGGTCATCGACGAGATCATGCTCGCCAGGGCCGCGATCCGGCGGCTCATCGAGCCGGAGGAGGTGGCCGAGATGGTCGCCTATCTCTGTTCGCCGCAGGCCTCGATGATCACTGGGGCGTCGCTCGCCATGGACGGCGGCTGGACCGCGCACTGACGCCCGGCGGTCTCCGCTCCGCGACCGTACGAGGATCCTCAGGAGAACATGATCTTACGTAAATGATCATGGACTGTTAGGGTCCCACGACGAGGAAGCGCCGACGGGGCGCGTACCTCGAAGGGAGCGGACGTCTCATGAAGAAGATCCTGGTCACATCCGCTGCGTTGACCCTGCTGGCCGTGGCTGGGCTGGTGTCGCCCGGTCCCGCCTCCGCCGCGCAGGCCGGTTCGGCGGCGTCCTGCGAGTTGCTGCGGGCGAAGGAGAACCTCAAGATTCGCAAATCGCCGACGGACGGCACGGCTCTCGGCCTGATGCTCCAGGGTGCCACGGCCTGCAGCCAGGATTTCAAGGCCGGCACCACGTACACGGCCTGCGGCGCGACCGACAACCATTACACCAAGCTCACCTCCAGGGGCATCACCGGCTGGGTCGTCGACACCTGCCTGGTGATCGCGTAAGCATGGCGAGCCCGGCTCGCCGCGCCGCCGGGTCGGCTCGTCCCGGCGGCGCGGCGGGGCTCACATGGGCGGGGCCGGGCCCGCGATGGGTGAGCCGAGGAACGCCGGGTAGCGCTCGCCCGGCGTCAGCTTGCCCCCGTAGAGCTCGGAGATCGTGACGAAGGCGTAGCCCTGCTTGGTGAGGGTCGTCAGGATGTCGGGGACGGCGTTCACGCTGGTCGGCCGGATGTCATGCATGATCACGATGTGGCCCGGCTTCGTGCCGGCCAGGACGCGTTTCGTGACGAGCGCGGTGTTGCGGTCCTTCCAGTCCACGGTGTCGACGGTCCACAGGATCTGCGCGAGGCCCATCTCCTTGGTGATCCCGTTCAGCTGCTTGTCGGTGGACCCGTACGTCGGGCGGAACACCGTCGGCGTCGTGCCCGTCGCCTGGAGGATGGCCTCCTGAGTGCGGATCAGCTCGTCCTCGACCATCGCTCGGGGCATCCCCACGAGTTTCTTGTGGTCGAACGTGTGGTTGCCCACCTGGTGGCCCTCGGTGACCTCCCGTTTCAGCACCGCCTCGTTGCCCGCCACCTGCATGCCGAGCACGAAGAACGTCGCGTGCGCTCCGTGGGCCTTCAGAGTGTCGAGGAGCTTGGGGGTGGTTTCAGCGAGCGGTCCGTCGTCGAAGGTCAGCGCGATGCACTTGTGCACATGACAGTCGACCTTGGGCTGGACCGGCTGCCGGGGCTGCGCCGCTCGGCGCTGGACGGCCGAGCGGTGTTCGGCCGGGTGTGAGCCGGTGAGCCGGAGGACTCCGGCGCCGACCGCGCCGCCCACCACGACGGCCAATCCGAGGGCGGCCGGTAGGAACCACCGCCGATGACGAATGCCCGCCCGGCCATTTTCCTGGTCATTGCTATTTTTGTCATTTTCGTCGCTCGTCACCTTTTTGCCCCCGTTTTAGCATCCCTAGGAACGGCCCGGACAGCGAAGCCGAACAGCGGGGACCGTCGGCGGCCGCCCCCGTCGTGGTGCTTATACCGCGAAGCCGGGCCGCCCGAACTCCCGATTGACGAGCGCTGTCAGGAAGTCGTGATGAGGGCGTGCCGGAGGACTCGGCCGGGCGGAAAATTCGCTTTCCGGGCCCCGGGCTCGCTGTCATACTGCGTCGTGGAGGTAAGTGATCATCATGACTGTGGAGCCTTACCGGCGGGTGCTGTCCATCCCCGGCGTCCGGACACTGCTGCTCGTCGGGTTGGTGGCCCGGGTCCCCGTGGTCGCCTCCGGGCTGACGCTGACCCTGTACGTGGTCGGCGGGCTGCGGCTCGGCTTCCTGGAGGCGGGCCTGGTCGGCGCGGCCGCGACCGCCGGAGTGGCCGTCGGCTCTCCCATTGCCGGGCGCTTCGTCGACCGGCGCGGCCTCCGGCCGGTCCTGGTGGTCACCACCGTCGCTCAGCTGGTGTTCTGGATCTCCGCGTCCTTCCTGCCGTACTGGCCGCTGGTCGCGGGCGCGTTCGCCGACGGCGTGCTGGCGCTGCCGGTGTTCAGCGTCGTCCGGCAGTGCCTCGCGGCCACCGTCCCGGCCGAGCAGCGCCGCAGCGCCTACGCGCTCGACTCGATGCTGGTCGAGGTCTGCTACATGACCGGCCCGGCACTCGCCGTCGCCGTGACCACCGCGCTCGGCAGCGCCTGGACCATGACGTTCCTCGGGCTGGGGCTGGTGGGGTCCGGCGTCGCGCTGCTGATACTCGACCCGCCCGTTCGCGTCGAGGGGGAGCCGGAGGCGGGCGGCGCCGTGGTGCGCCGCCGGCAGTGGCTGACCCCCGGACTGCTGGCGCTCCTCGGCGTGACGTGTGCGCTGACGTTCGTGCTGGCCGCCACCGAGCTCGGCCTGGTCGCCGTGCTGAAGGCCGACGCCGCCACCCGGTGGACCGGCCTGGTCCTCGCCGTGTGGGGCGTCGCCTCGCTGGTCGGCGGGTTCGTGTACGGCGCGCTGCCGCGCGGTTTCTCACCCCTGGCGATCGTCGGGACCATGGCCGCCCTCACCGTGCCGATCGGCCTGATCGGCGACTGGCGGGTGGTGTGCCTCGCGTTGCTCCCGGCCGGGATGCTGTGCGCTCCCGGCATCTCCACCACGATCGACACGCTCAGCCGGTGGGTACCCGCCGAGGCCCGTGGTGAGGCGACGGGCCTGCACGGCACCGCGATGACGCTGGGCCTGGCCGTCGCCGGTCCGGTCACCGGCACCATCATCGACGACTGGGGCACCCGGTGGGCGTTCATCCTCCCCGGCGCCGGTGGACTCCTCGTGGTCCTGCTCGCCGCCCCGATCTGGCGGCGTGGCGGGCGGCCCGCGGTCCCGGCGGCCGACCACGCGCCCATGACCGGAGGCAAGCCCGTCCCCGACGCGGCATAGCCCCCGCCCCGCCCTGCCCGCCTGCCCCGTCGCTTTGGGCCGCCGCGTCGCCGTGGCCGCGGGTCGGCGCTGCCCGCCCGCCGCGCCGCCCTGCGCCGCCGCGCCGCCCTGCGCCGCCGCGCCGCTTTGGGCGTGCCGCGCCGTGGCGGCGCGGGCCGATTCGGTATCCGGGTGACGTGTCGGGACGGCACGGTGAGGCGACAATTGGCGGTGTGGAGACAGTGCGCCGGCTTCAGATCGCGGTCGCGTGCCTGGCGCTGGTCATCGTCGGCGGGTCCATCGGCTACATGCTGCTGGGATTCACCCCGCTGGACGCGGTGTACCAGACGGTCACCACCGTCTCGACCGTCGGATTCCGCGAGGTCCGGCACCTGACGACCGCCGGGGAGATCTTCACGATCTTCGTGATCCTGGTCGGCGTCGGCACGGCGCTGTACACCTTCGGTACGGTGCTGGAGGCGCTCCTCGAAGGACACGTACGGGCTCACGTGGAAAGGCGTCGTATGGACCGCGCGATCGGCCGCATGTCCGGCCACGTCATCATCTGCGGCTGGGGACGCGTCGGCCAGGCCAGTGGGCAGTACCTCGCCTCGATGGGACACCGGATCGTCGTCATCGACCGGAACTCCTCCCGGCTCACGGGCATCGAGCACGCGCACGTCGTCGGCGACGTCACCGAGGACCAGGTGCTCCACGAGGCGGGCATCACCCGTGCGGCCTCGCTCATCGCCGCCCTGGAGACGGACGCCGACAACGTCTACGTCACCCTGTCCAGCCGGGCGCTGCGGCCCGACCTGGTCATCATCGCCCGCGCCCGCAACGAGTCGTCCAAGTCCAAGCTCCTGCGCGCCGGGGCGGACCGGGCGGTCAACCCGCAGCTGATCGGAGGACGCCGGATGGCGGCCTTCGCGCTCCATCCGGAGGTCACGGAGTTCCTCGACGTCGTCATGCACGACGAGACGCTGGAGTTCCAGATCGAGCAGGTCGAGATCCGCCCGGAGTCGCCGCTGGCCGGCCGCACCGTACGGGAGGCGGCGCTGCGCGAGAGCACCGGCGTGCTGCTGCTGGCGATCCGCACCGACGCGGGCCGCTTCCTCGCCGATCCGCCCCCGGAGACCCCGCTCGAACCGCCCGCCACCCTCATCGCGTTCGGCGCGCCGGCCCAGCTCGACGCGCTGCGGAACAAGGCCGAGGGCACCTCCTGAGACCGGCCTCCGGAACCACGGTTCCGCCCCCGTCACGAACCGCGTCGGGAGCCGGTCCCGTACGGCCGGGTCCCGGCGCACCGCCTCGCCCGTGTCGGGGGCGGGGCAGGCCAGGAATGCGCTCGCCCTCGACCTCGGCGAGGACCCGGCGGGCCCGGTCCAGCTTCCCGTCCTCCACGAGATGGCGCGGCGATTCAAGAACGACACCGGAGGCGGATCGGCCGGCAGCTCGCCGTCGCCGCCGTCTCGCTCCCGCAGCGGTGCGGCCGGCCTCGGTCCGCGTTCGGCCACCACCCGATCGCGATCGGGATTTCACGGGCAACGGCGTTCGTGTATTGCTGGTTCATGCGGAGAACGAACGACCGGATGGTCCTCCACGGCCGGCGGGTGCTGATCACCGGGGCGGCGCGGGGGATCGGGGCGGCGCTGGCCCGCCGCCTGCACGCCCGCGGCGCCCGCGTGGCCCTCGCGGGGCTGGAGCCGGACGGGCTCGCGACCGTCGCCGGCGCGTGCGGGGACGCGCCGTGGCGTCTCTGCGACGTGACCGACCGGGACGGCGTCGAGCGGGCCGTGGGAGAGCTGGCCGGGGAGCTCGGCGGCCTGGACGTGGTGGTGGCCAACGCCGGCGTCGCCTGCCAGTGGCCGATCCTCGACGGCGACCCCGGCATCCTGGAGACGACGATGCGGGTCAACGTCTTCGGCACCTATCACACGCTGCGCGCGGCAGGCCCGTACATCTCCCATCCGAACGGCTACGCCCTGGTAGTCGCCTCGCTGGCGGCCGCCGTCCGCGCCCCGCTGCTCGGTGCCTACAGCGCGTCGAAGGCGGCGGTGGAGGCCCTCGGCGACACCCTGCGCATCGAGCTGCGGCACACCGGCGCACGGGTCGGCGTCGCGTACTTCGCCGAACTGGACACCGACATGACGCGTCGCGGGTTCGGCACGCGCGCCACCACCGCGCTGCAGGGCCGCCGGGGGGCGTTCACCGGGGTGACCCCGCTCAGCGCCGGGATCGACGCGTTGGAGCACGGCATCGCCACGCGCGCCCGCCGCGTCCACGCCCCGCGCTGGGTCGGACCGGTCCTGCACGGGCGCATGGCGGCTCAGCGGGTGTTCGACGTCGCCGTACGGTCGCGGGTGGAGCGGGCGCTGCGGATCGCCGGCGAGGAGGACGCGACGTTCACGACGCCGCAGCCGGCGGACCGGCAGGGCTGATCGGGGGGTCGGGTTCGCCGCCGCGTGTCGGGTGGCGAGGGCTCATGCGCCGCAGCCGGCGGACCGGCCGGGCTGATCGGGAGCTCGGCTTCGCCGCCGCCTGTCGGGTGAGGAGGGCCCATGCACCGTAGCCACAGACCGGCCGAGCTGATCGCGTCCGTCGCCGGGTGAGGTTTACCGTCACCCGCCGTGTGGGGAAGGTCCAGGTCAGCGGCCCGTAGCCGAGGGTGCCCCGACCCCGCCGGAAGGGCCGGCCTGAGGAGCGCGCCGGGCCGATGGCCGCCGGACGCGCCGCGATCGGTTCGAGGCGGGACGATGGACACGACCACGCAGGCTGTGCGCGAACTGCTGCACGAGGCCGGGGAGGTCCACCACAGTGTCTTCCGGATCGTGGACGGCGTGGACGACGACTGGGCGTCCTGGTACGCCGACTGGCTGGTCCGGCTCTCGGAGCTGCCGGAGCTCCTGGCGACCGAGCCGGTCCGCAGCGAGCTGGTCTACGTGCTGGTGAGTCTGGACAAGCGGTACACCGCCGATGCCCCGGACGAGGA
Organism: Actinoallomurus vinaceus; assembly: GCF_039542055.1. Taxonomy (NCBI): domain Bacteria; kingdom Bacillati; phylum Actinomycetota; class Actinomycetes; order Streptosporangiales; family Thermomonosporaceae; genus Actinoallomurus; species Actinoallomurus vinaceus. The sequence continues at coordinate 52,970 of NZ_BAABHK010000003.1, read as the reverse complement.
CTGGGAGCCCTACTACGCGCGGGGGATCGTCGACCACTTCGGCCCGGCGGCGGATTGATCAGGACGTCCGGCCGGGACCTTCCCCAGGCACATGCGCTCGTGTATTGCTGAACCCATGCGACGACCGAATCGGGAGGCAAGGACGGAAGGGATCGCCGAGGACGGCTCGGGCGGTGCGGCTCCGGCGCCTGGCGCGGCTGCCCCGCGCATCGCGCCCGGCTCGCGCCGCGACCTCGGCACGCCGGCCTGGATCTTCACCTGGCTGGCGGGGTGGCGCGTCGGCACGGAGCCGCCCGTCCTGTTCCGGGTCCTCGGGCGGCACCGCCGCCTGTTCCGCGGCTGGCTGCGCTTCGCCGGTCGGCTGATGCCGGGCGGCGTGCTGCCCCGCCGGGAGACCGAGCTGGTCATTCTCCGGGTGGCGCACTTGCGCGGCTGCCGCTATGAGTTCGACCATCACATACGGCTCGGTGCCCGGGCCGGGGTCACCCGCGGCGACCTGGCCCGGCTCACCGAGGAGGGGGCCGAGGCCGGCGGCTGGTCGCCCCGGGAGGGCGCCATCCTGACCGCGGTGGACGCCCTGCAGGCGGAGGGCGACCTCGGCGACGCGGCATGGGCCGGACTGCGTGAGCACCTCGACGAGCGGGAGAGCATCGAGCTGATCATGCTCGCCGCCCACTACGACATGCTGGCGACGGTCATCGCGGCCCTGCGCATCCCGCCCGATCCGCGCCGCCGCCGCTGAGACGCGTGTGTCTCCCGGGGCCGAAAATGATCAGTGGGACAGGTGTTGATCTTTGACCCTCGTTAGATGATCATGAGCTGTGCCCGGGCGTCGCCTACCGGCGATTGCGGCCGCAATCCGCATTTTCCGGAGAATGCGGGCTGCCACGAAAGGTCGTGAAGCATACCTGTGTGGAACGCGCGCTCCACACCAGGGTGCGATCGACGTTTGTCCCCGTATTTCGACCATCGCGTCCCAAGGGAGAACCCCATGATGCGTCTCATCGACCGGATCATCGAGAAGGCCGCGCCGAAGGCGACCGCCTCCGCGTGCAGCGGCGCTTACTTCTGCAACGCCCAGGGTCACCCCGGCTACTGGTACCGCTTCTGCTGCCCGCAGACCGGCTGCGAGTGGAGCAAGGTCCGCAGCAGCTGCTGACGACCCGTTCCGATCACGCGGGCGGCGGTGCCATGCCGCCGCCCGCGCGGTCCGCGAGAAGAGACGTGGGCTCATGGAATATGTGCGGGCGGGCTGCGTCAGCCTGATCGCCCTGGTGTTCGTGGCCTCGGCAGTGTCCAAGCTGCGGGACCTCGGTGGGTTCGAACGATCGCTTCCCGCCCTGGCTCCGGTCCCGTCCCGGCTGGTCCGGCCGCTCGCCCGGGCCGTCGTCGCCGCCGAGGCGGTGATCCCGGTCCTCCTGCTGGTCCCGCCGGCCACTGCGTACGGCTTCGGACTCGCGGGCGTCCTCCTCATCGCGTTCACCGTTGCGATCGCCGTCGCCCTGCGGCGCGGGCGCCGGGCCCCATGCCGGTGCTTCGGCGCATCCAGCACGCCGATCGCCCCTCGCCACCTCGTCCGTAACGCCACGCTCTTGGTCGCCGCCGCGCTCGGCGGAATGGCGCCCGGCGGTCTCCCCGTGACGGCCGGCCTCGCGATCGCCGTCGCGGGCGGTCTCGTCGGGGCGATCCTGATCGTCGCGTTGGACGACATCGTCGACCTGTTCGCCAGGAGTTCCTGATGGCCTATCTCGCCGCCGCCGTCGTGCTGCTCGGCATCCTCTGCCTGCTCAACCTGCTGCTCACGATCGGGATCCTGCGCCGGCTGAGAGCCGACGCCGCCGGTACGGGTCACCACCCGGGACCGCTGTTCGAGCTCGGACCCGGGTCCGCGCCCGGGGAGTTCGACGCGGTGACGACCGCCGGTGAGCCGGTGTCCCACGACACCCTCACGGGAGTGGTCGGCTTCTTCTCCGCAGGCTGCGAAGCCTGCCACACGCTGTTGCCGCGCTTCGTCGAGCAGGCGCGTGAGCTCGGCCGGGACAACGTCCTCGCGGTCGTGGGCGGCGACGATCAGGAGACGGTCGACGCGCTCACCCCGGTGGCCAGGGTCGTCACCGCGGAGCTGGACGGCGGGCCGGTCGCGCGGGCGTTCCAGAACACCTGGACCCCCGCGCTGTACCTCATCGGCGACGACCACCGGGTCGTGGCCGCCGGCTCGCGGATGGAGGAGCTCCCCGTCCGGCACGTCGCGGGCAGGGCCTGAGCGGTGACCGACGCCCCTGAGGGGGACCACCGTATCGGCATGCGGGAGTTGCGCGCCTCGGCCGCCGAGGCGGTCACGCTCCTGTGGAGTGCGGCCACCGGAGAACTGGCGGGGTTCCTGATCCTGACCGTCGCGTCGGCCGCGGCGCCGATCGCGACCGCCTGGCTGACGAAACTGGTGATTGACCGGTTGACGACCCCGCACGGCGGGGTCGCGGGGCCGGCACTCGGGATGATCGTCACCGGATTGGTCGCCGCGGCGCTGCCGGTGGCGGTCCAGTACCTGAGGGCGCGGATCGGCCGGTCCGCCGGCCGGACCGCGACCGGGCGGCTGTTCGCGGCGGCCGAGAGACAGGTGGGCCTGCGCAACTTCGAGGATCCGGCCTTCCTCGACCGGCTCCGGCTGGCCCAGGAAGGGACCGGCCGCGTCGCGGAGCTCGTCGACGGCCTCGGCGGCATTCTGGGAGGCGGGCTGTCCCTCGTCGGCTTCATCGGATCCCTGCTCGTCCTCAGCCCGGCCATGACCGTCCTGGTGCTCCTCGCCGCCGTTCCCGCGCTCGTCGCCGAGCTGGTCCTGTCGCGGCGCCGGTCGGCGATGGAGTGGGCCGTCGAGCAGTACTACCGTCGCGAGTACTTCTACAGCCAGCTGCTCACCGGAGTGGCTGCGGCGACAGAGATCCGGCTGTTCGGCATCGGCAGGTTCCTGCGCGGCCGGATGATCGACGAGCGGCGCAGCGCCGACGCGGCGCACGATCGGATGGACCGCCGGGAGCTGCGCGTCCAGGGAGGGCTGACCGCGCTGAGCGCGGCCGTGGCCGGAGCGGGCCTGTGGTGGGCGATCATGGCGGCACGCCGAGGTCAGCTCAGCATCGGAGACGTCTCAATGTTCCTCGCGGCCGTCATCGGCGTTCAAGCCGCGCTGGCGTCACTGACCGCCGCGATCGCGAACGGCCAGGCGCGGCTCCTGGCCTTCACCCACTACGTCGCCGTCGTCCGGGCCGAGCCTGATCTGCCGCGCGCGGAGCAGGGGAGCGCACCCCGGCTGCGGCAGGGCATCGAACTGCGGGACGTGTGGTTCCGGTACAGCGATGACCATCCTTGGGTGCTGCGCGGCCTCGACCTGACCATCCCGTACGGGCACGCCGTCGCCCTCGTCGGCCTGAACGGAGCGGGGAAGAGCACCCTGGTCAAGCTGCTGTGCCGGATGTACGACCCGACGAAGGGGCAGATCCTCTGGGACGGAGTGGATCTACGGGCCATCCCACCGGAGTTGCTGCGCGAGCGCATCAGTGCCGTCTTCCAGGACCACATGAAGTACGACATGACGGCCGGTGACAACATCGGCCTGGGCGACCTGACCGCCCTGGACGACGCGGGGCGGCTGGAGGACGCGGCCAAGCGCGCGGGGATCCATGACCGGCTCGCCGAGCTGCCCCGGGGGTACGACACGCCGCTCACCCGCATGTTCATGATCGGGGCTGACAAGGACGACCCGGTGACCGGCGTCGTCCTGTCCGGGGGCCAGTGGCAGCGACTCGCGCTCGCCCGCGCGTTCCTGCGCGACGACCGGGACCTGATGATCCTCGACGAGCCCAGCTCGGGCCTGGACCCGGAGGCGGAACACGAGGTCCACACCCGGATGCGCGAGTACCGCGCGGGCCGGACCAGCCTGCTGATCTCCCATCGGCTGAGCGCGGTCCGCGACGCCGACCGCATCGTGGTCCTCGCGGACGGGCGGATCGTCGAACAGGGGACGCACGAAGCGCTCCTCGCCGCGGGAGGCGACTACGCCCGGCTGTTCCAGTTGCAGGCCGCCGGATACCAGGAGGCCGAGTGACCGTCGCGCTCGTGATCGTCGTGGTGCTCCTGGCCGGAGGGGCGGCGGTCCTGGCGGTGCGCTACGGCCTCCTGGTCACGACCGTGGACGGTGACAGCATGGAGCCGGAGCTCCGGTCGGGCGAGCGAGTGCTGGTCCGGAGGACGAAACGGGTGCGGGCCGGCCGCCTGGCCGTCTTCGCGTATCCCGACCTGCCGAGCGGGCGGACGGTCCCGGATGATGGGGATCGGCAGTACCTCATCAAGCGGGCCGTGGCCGTGCCGGGCGATCGGGTGCCCTCCGACTGGGAGGAGATCGACATCCAGTCGATTGCGGGCACGGTCGTGCCGCCGGGCCACCTGGTGGTCCTGGGCGACAACCGCGCGACCAGCTGGGACTCCCGGCACTACGGCTTCCTCCGCCGCGACCTGCTCGTCGGCGTCGTGATCCGGCATCTGTCCGGAGCGCGGACCGATGACTCGGGGCACCGCACGAGCCCCTCGACGACGGCGTCTTCGTAAGCCGCGCATCGCCGTTCCGCGTCAGGTCCGCGTGGACTCGCCGCGGGCATGGGCGGCGAAGAGCCGTCCCGCCTCGTCCGGGTCGCCGTGGGAGAGCGCGGCCACCAGGGTCGCGTGGTGGTCGGCCATGGCCGCCCAGTCGCCGGAGTAACGGGGGTCCCCGAGCACGTGCAGGCCCCACAGGCTCGGCTCGATCATGCGCCAGACCCGCAGCAGGAATCCGTTGCCGCAGGCGGCGCACACGTGGCGGTGGAAGGCCATGTCGGCGTCGCGGAAGCCGCCGATGTCACCGCGCCCGGCGGCCCGCCGCATCGCCTCGACGTCCTCGCCGAGGTGGTCGAGCATGGGCGGCTGAATCCGCACGGCCGCGCCGCGGGCGGCGTACTCCTCGAGGAGGACGCGGACGTCGCGGACCTCGCGGGCCTGTTCTTCGGAGATCTCGGCGACGTAGCTGCCGCGGTGCGGCAGGTAACGGACCAGGCCCTCGTGGACCAGCCGTTTGATCGCCTCCCGGGCCGGCGCCTGGCTGGTGCCCAGCCGCCGGGCGATCTCCGACTCGATGAGGCGCTCGCCCGCCGTCAGCTCCCCGTCGACGATCGAGCGGCGGAGCCGTTCGTAGACCCGGTCGGACAGCAGCTCCCGCGGCAGCAGGTCGTCGTCCGTGACGAGCGGGACCTCCGCGGGAGGAGCCGGGGAGGCCGATGGGGCGTCCTGTAGTTCCCGCCAGATCCGGGACACCGTCGACTGCGAGAGGCCGAGGCTGCGGGCCAGGGAGTGCGTGGAGGGCACCGCGCCGCCGCGTTCGGCCGTGCCGAGCGCGGCGGCGATGAGGCGTTCGGCCTCCTGCCGGTCGACGCTGCGGGGACGGCCGGGGCGGGGCGCGTCGGCCAGCCCGTCGAGGCCGCGCGCGACGAACCGGTCCCGCCACTTGCCGACGGTCGCCGGGCTGACGCCGAGCCGCGCGGCGACGTCCTTGTTGGACAGGCCCTCGGCGCAGGCGAGCACGATCCGGCTGCGCTGGGCGAGGGCGCCGTCGGACTGGGATCCCCACGCCAGGAGGGTCGAGCGGTCGCTGTCGCTCAGCGCCAGGGAGGTCTTGGGGCGGGTCGTCATCGATTCAGAATATCGCTCTTCGTCACGGACTTACGACTCGACGTCTTGACGGTAACACGTGCTTCCACGCCCTGTCATGTGGGCGTAACTCTTGACACCTCTGCGGACGGCGATCTATTAACGAATCGTTACTCGATGAGTGACCCGTTAAAACGTTTAATTCCGGGGGCCTCAACGGAGGAGACGTGATGCGTCCACGACACCTGAGCCGGGCGGCCGTCGGAGCCCTGCTGTCCCTCGCCCTGGCGGCCTGCGGCGGAGGCGGCGGGTTCTCGGGCGGGAACACCTCTGGCGGCGGGGACAAGGGCACCGTCCGCATGCTCGTCAACATCACCCCGAACCTCACCCAGAGCTACTGGACAGAGCTCGTCAAACCCTTCGAACGGGCGCATCCCGGGGTGCACGTCAAGATCGAGGCGCCCACCGGCAAGTCGGTCGCGGACACGCTGCCGCAGCAGCTCGCGGCCGGCAACGCCCCCGACGTCGTCGAGCAGCTGACGGCGGACCGGACCCGCGCCTCGCAGATGCTCGACCTCACCGACCAGCCCTGGGTCAAGGGGACCCCGCTCGCCCAGCAGGCCGCGGTCGGCGGCCGGATCTACACGGTCGGCGTGGGCGAGCAGGCGCAGTCGCTGATCTTCTACAACAAGGCCGCCTTCGCCAAGGCCGGCATCCAGCAGCCGCCCAAGACCCTCGACGAGCTCACCCAGGACATGGGGAGACTGAAGGCCGCCGGCTACCTTCCGCTGCAGACCGCGGGCGACTTCGTCACCGGCCTGCAGCTGCTGCAGCTCGCCGACCCCTCGCTCGCCCAGAGCCACCCGCAGTGGTACCAGGACGTCAAGGCCGGACGCCTCAAGGTCGGCGAGTCGCTGCTGCCGCACCTCCGGCTCTACAAGAGCTGGATCGCGCAGGGCTACGTCGACAAGAACGCGATGGGGCTGAAGTACCCGGACTCCCAGACCAGGTTCTTCGCCGGCAAGGCGGCCATGTACATCATGGGCAGCTGGTTCACCGCCGCCGAGGCGACGGCCAAGAAGGACTTCGAGGTCGGCGTGTTCCCCGCGCCGGTGCAGACCGGGCAGCGGAGCCCGGGGCCGCAGGGCGCCACGATGGCCGCGCCGTACATGATCCTCAAGTCGGCCGAGCACCGCGCCCTGGCGCTGAAGCTGGTCCAGTGGCTGGTGACCGACAAGAGCGCGGTGACCAGCCAGCTCCAGCAGGACGGGAACTTCCGCCCCGGGTTCGACCGGAGATTCACCCCGCTGGAACGCCAGGTGCAGCAGATCCTCGACGCAGCGCCCGCCACCGTGCCCCAGGGCGAGGGGTACGGCGACGACACACTGCCGAACGGTTTCAACGACGCCTGGAACACCCAGGTCCAGGGACTGTACGTCGGACGCTCGCCGGAGAAGGTGGCCGCCGCCGTCGACCAGTGGGTCGCGTCCCGCTCATGACCCACGCGACGCACACGAAACCGAGCCGCAGGGGAGAGGGCTTCGCGACCCTGCTCATGGTCGCGCCGGCCACCGCCCTGTTCGCGGTCATGCTGGTCGTCCCGGTCGGGCTGGCGGTGTACCTCAGCCTGACCGACTGGGACGGCTACAGCGCCCGGCCGCACGTCGTCGGGATGGCCAACTACGCGCACCTGTTCGGCGACCCCGTGATGCGGCACGCGGCCACCGTCACCCTGCTCGCCGCGATCGTCGGCACGGCCGGGATGAACCTGCTCGGACTCGGCTTCGCGGTCCTGGTGAACGGCTCCTCCCGGGCGAACCGGTTCCTGCGGGTCGTGCTCTTCTACCCCCACGTGCTCAGCGCGCTCGTCGTCGGCTTCCTCTGGAGCGCCATCCTCGGCACCACCGGCGCGGTGAACAGCCTGGTCACCGCGCACGGGGGAAGCGTGCTGCCGTTCCTCTCCGACCCCACGTGGGCGGTGGTCACCATGATCGCCGTCCTGGTCTGGGCGGGCTTCGGGGTGAACGTCGTCCTCTACCTCGCCGGGCTGCAGGCCGTCCCCGCGTCACTCGTGGAGGCGGCCCGGATCGACGGCGCCTCGCGATGGCAGGTGTTCCGGCACGTGACGCTGCCGGCGCTCGGGCCCGTCGTGACCGTCAACGTCGTCCTGTCCCTGGTGACGCTGCTCAAGACGTACGACCTGGTGGTGTCGCTCACCGCGGGCGGGCCGGCGGGCCAGACCCAGACCCTCGCCTACCTCATCCTCTGGAACTCCTTCCATGACAACCGGCTCGGGTTCGGCTCGGCGCAGTCCGTGGTCCTCATGGTCGTCACCGCCGCGCTCGCCCTGATCGTCACCCGTCTCCGGCGGCGAGGAGAGATGGCGGTGTACTCATGAGCGAGGGCCTGACCACCATCGACGCCCGGGCGGATACCGCGACCGCTCCGCCGGAGCCGCCCGGCACCGTACGGCCGCGCGCCCGTCGTCCGCGCCGCGTGTGGCGGCCGCTGTTCCTCGGCGTCGTCGCGATCTTCATGCTCACTCCGCTGTACGTGCTGGTCGTCAACGCGTTCAAGCCGCAGCAGCAGATCCTCGAGCACCCGTTCGGCCTCCCGCTGGGCGCGCTGACCACCCGCTACCTCGGGCACGCGCTGCACAACCCGGAGTTCGACATCGCGCGCGGGTACGCCGTGACGATCCTGTTCGTGGTCGCGGTCAACGTGCTGTCGGTGGTCCTGGCCGGGCCGGTGTCGTACGTCATCGCCCGCAGCCCGCGCCGCCGCTACCGCGCGCTGCTGCTGGTGTTCCTGGCCGGCACCTTCATCCCGAGTCAGGTGCTGGTCATCCCGGTGGTGTACGTCCTGAAGACGCTCGGGCTGATGGGCACGATCCGCGGGTTCGTCCTGTTCGAGACGTCCCTCACGCTGCCGTTCTCGATCTTCCTGTACGCCGGGTACATCGGCACCATCCCGGTCACGCTCGACCAGGCCGCCGCCGTGGACGGCGCCGGGCGGCTCCGCGTCTTCTGGAAGATCATCTTTCCGCTGATGCGGCCCGTGGTCGCCACGATGGTCATCCTCAACACCTTCTCGGTGTGGAACGACTTCGTGAACCCGCAGATCATCCTCGGCCCGGGCAGCGGCCTGTACACGGTCACGACCGGCGTCTACGCCGCCGTCAGCCAGTACTCCACCGACTACACCGTCGTCTTCCCGACGCTGCTGCTCGCGATCGCGCCGCTCCTCGTCTTCTTCGTGATCATGCAACGGCACATCATCAGCGGCCTGACGGCCGGTGCGACGAAGGGCTGACCATGACCGAACGGATTCCCCGCGTCGTCGCGAGCGTGCCGGTCGGCGCGCCCCCGGCCTGGGCGATCCTGGAACGCCGGCTCTTCGACGCGCTCGACGAGGCGTGGCGCGCGTTCGCCGGACGCTACTGCGAGGGCGACGGCCGGCTGCGCTACACCGGCGCATTGGCGAGCCGCGACGGCGCCGACGACTTCTACGAGGCGTTCTTCAACTGGCCGACCCTGTACCGGCTGGGCGGCGCCGACGACCTCCTCAACGCCTGCAAGCACCACTGGGAGGGGGTGACCGCCCAGCTCACCGAGTTCGGCTACCTCGTCGACGAGTTCGAGCGCGGCTACGACTGGTTCCACCAGGGCGAGTCCCTGCTGCTGTTCTACGGCATCTGCGCCGCCGACCCGCGCGACGAGCGGTTCGCCGAACGCGCGCGCCGGTTCGCCGAGTTGTACCTCCCCGGCTCTCCGGCCGGCAACTACGACGCCGGCACCGACACCATCCGGGCACCGCACAACGGCGCGGGCGGCCCGCGCTACGGCGTCAACGAGGAGTGGACGTCGTACGACCAGGCGTCCATGCGTCCCTTCGGGCTGCCGTTGCGGGACCTGCCTGGCATCTCCTCCTGGGACGACCTGGCCGACCCCGCGAACGCCGAGCGGATGGGCGCCGCGATGAACGAGCGGATCGGCCGCGGCGACGTCGCCGTCAACCTTGCCGCCACCGGCCTGGCGACCAACGCCTGGCTGTACGGGCACGAGGACCGGTTCCGCGACTGGGCGCTGCGCTACGTCGGGGCATGGGAGCGCCGCGCCGCCGCACTCGGCGGGATCCTGCCGGACAACGTCGGCCCGTCGGGCCGGGTGGGGGAGTTGCACGGCGACCGCTGGTACGGCGGCAACTACGGCTGGCAGTGGCCGCACGGTGTCTACAGCGTCGGGGCGGCCGCCTTGGTCGCCGCCGTCAACACGGTCCTGCTCACCGGCGGCACCGACCACCTCGACCTCGGCCGGGGCCCGCTGGACCTGGTGCTGCGCCACGGGATACGCGGAACGGTCACAGATTTTTCCCGACCAACCCACCCCGACCGACCTCCCGGGCGGACGTCGATGAGCATCAGCGACCGGTGGTTCGCCGAACTCGGCGAGGACGCCGACCGGCCCACCCTGCTGGTGCCGAACCGGCACGACGACGGCGGCTGGTTCGACTTCCAGCCGCCGCAGCTCGGCCTGCCGGTGTGGCTGTGGCACGCGGGCATGGCGGAGGAGGACCGGGACCGCCTCGACCGGCTGTGGAAGGCGTCCGGCTACGACTGGCGCGTCGTCCGGGGCTTCCGGAACAAGGAGGAGGCCGGTCACGAGGCGCCGTGGCTGGCGTACCTGCGGGGGGACAACCCCGGGTTCCCGGAGGCGATGCTCACCGCCGCGCTCGGCCAGGTGGAGCGCCGGATGGCGCTCATCGACGCGGACCGGGCCGCCCCGGACGAGTTCCACATCCACCACTGGCAACGGCTCAACCCGGTGCTGACCGAGGCGCTGCTCCAGCTCACGACGGGCACGCCGCAGGTGCTGTACAACGGCGGCCTGCTGCCCACGCGCCTCGCCTACTTCGACGCCGACCGCCGCCGGCCCGGCCTGCCGCCCGACGTCGCGGCCCTCGTCGACGACGTCGGGCCCGACCGTACCGGCGTGGAACTCGTGCACACGGGCCTGACGGGAACCCGGCGGGTGGTCGTGCAGGCCGGAGCGTTCGGCGAGCACCGGATCACCCGGGCCGTCGTCACCGCCGCCGACACCGGCTACCCCGGCGACCTGACGTCGTACGTCGCGCCGGACACGACCGTGGTCACCCGTGAGCTCGAGGTCGGCGGGCCGCGCCTGGAAGTCGTGCTGCCGCCGGGACGCCGCATCCGGATCGATCTGCATCTGACCCTGCGGGCCGCCCGGCCCGCGCACCAGCACGCCGGGACCATCCCGGCGTGACGGCGACCGTGAGGAGCCCATCAGTGGAAGACAGCGTCCGGACAACCGACGAGGACCCGGTGTGGGACCTGCCCGTACGCGGTGAGGCGCCGGAACCACCCGACCCCGACCTCGTCCGGCGGCTCTCCGCCGTCAGCGCGGCCACCGCCTGCGCCAAGCTCCACGGGCAGGGGATACGGCGCACCTTCGTCTCCGGGCCGCGGCCGCTGTCCCCCGGGCAGAAGGTCGCGGGGCGGGCACTGACGCTGCAGTTCATGCCCCAGCGCGAGGACATCGCATCCGGCCTCGGCCAGGAGTACATCGAGCGGCACACCGCGCTGTGGGCCGTGCTGGAGACCGTACGGCCCGGGGACGTCCTGGTCGTGCAGGCCTACGGCAGCGCCTACACCGGCTGCTTCGGGGACATGCTGGTCCGCTACTTCAAGCAGAAGGGCGGCGCCGGCATCGTCGTCGACGGCTGCATCCGCGACGCGCCCCGCGTCCGGCGGCTCGGCGTCCCCATCTGGTCGACCGGCGTCACCCCGCACTACGCCTCCCAGTCCGAGCTCTTCCCCTGGGCCTACGACGTGCCGGTCGCCTGCGGCGGCGTGCTCGTCCTCCCCGGCGACCTGGTGGTGGCCGACGACGACGGCGCCGTGGTCGTGCCGCGCCGGAAGGCCCGCGACCTCATCGACTCGGCCGCCGACCACGAGGAGTGGGAGCGGTTCAGCCGGTCGCGCATCGAGGAGGGCGGCGCGCTGTCCGACTACTACCCGCTCACGCCCGAGACCCGCGCCGAGTACGAGCGCTGGCGCGCCGACGGGCGGGGAGCCTGAGGGCAGCCGCCGCAGAGAGTCACATCCATCGGGGTTCCCGCCAGTACGACCCGAGGAGGGTTCATGTTCCGTAGATCCCGCCAGCGACTCCTGCGCGCCGCCGTCGGCGCGGCCACGGCACTCGCGTGCCTGACCGTGCCCGCGGCCGCCGCCGACGCCCGCGACCGGGCGTGCACGCCGAAACAGCTGTTCGTCTCCCCGCAGGGCGACGACCGGGCGAACGGCACCATCGGTCGGCCCTGGAAGACGATCGAGCACGCCCGGGACGTCATCCGGCAACGGCACCTGAACCGGGACATGCGCTGCGACCTCGTCGTCCAGGTACGGGCGGGCGACTACACGGTCGACAGCACCATCCGGTTCACCGAGGCCGACTCGGGAAGCAACGGGCACTCGGTCGTCTACCGCAGCTACGACGGTCCCGGGAAGGCCCGCTTCCTCGGGGCGAGGCAGATCACCGGCTGGCAGCACTACAAGGGCGACATCTACCGGGTGCAGACCGACAAGAACCACCCCTTCTACACCCTGTACGACAACGGGCAGCGGGCGACGACGGCCCGGACCCCGAACCGCACCTCCACCGAGACGCTCGGCCCGTACCTGCAGTCCTTGGAGAGCTCCGACGACGCCCTGACCAACTCCCAGCAGTGGATGGCCTACAAGGACGGTGACTGGGACCAGAACTGGGACCTGCACGACGCCCAGGTCGTCGTCTGGTCCGGCGGCCACTGGAGCTGGTTCACCGACACCGACCCGATCCTCAACGTCAACTGGAAGAAGAAGTTCGTCAGCCTCCGCTACCCGACGAGGTTCTCGCTGTACTCCCAGGTCGGATCCCGCTACTTCATCCAGAACTCCCTCGACTTCCTGGACCAGCCGGGTGAGTACTACCTCGACCACAGCGACGGGATGCTCTACTACCGGCCCCGTAACGGCTCGATCGAGAACAGCACGGTCATGGCGCCGACGGTGCAGACGGTCTTCTCGATCGCGGGCAGCTCGCCGTCCGCGCGGGTGCACGACCTGTCACTCGACGGGTTCACCGTCCAGTACACCGACTTCACCGACTGGTACCGCTACGGCTGGAACGGCGTCGGTGACTCCGGCTACGTGCATAAGTACCCGGACTACGACCGGCAGATCGAGATGCCGCGCAACCGGTACGGCGCCGTCACGCTGACGAACACGATACGCGTCGGCCTGCGCCGCCTGCACATCGCCGACACCGGCTGGACCGGCGTGTTCCTGCTGTTCGCCAACGACCACGACACCGTCTCCGACAGCCTCTTCGAGAACCTCGGCGGCGACGGCGTCAAGATCGAGGGGCCCTACCCCGGGGAGGGCGACGTCGCGAACCACAACGTCCTGACGAACAACTACATCACCTGGATCGGCGAGCTCGTTTCCGGTGACGCCTCCGGCTACGAGATCCTCGACAGCGGGCACAACGAGCTGAGCCACAGCGTCATCCAGCACAGCGCGCGCTACGCCGTCAGCGTCAAGGCGATCACCACCGTCGCCAACGCGGACAACTACGCGGGCGGCAACGCGCTGAGCTACCTGCGGATCGCGCACGCCGGCCAGGACAGCGGCGACATGGGCGCGATCGACTCGTACGGCGTGCAGAACTTCGAGCCGCACACCATCGAGGCGTCGATGTCGCAGATCCTCATCGACGACGTCAACGCCGACCCGTCGATGCCGGACGTCGTGCCGAGCGGCGTGCACATGGACGCCGGCGGCTGCGGCTACAAATTCTCCGACATCCAGGCCACGAACATCCAGTACCGGCAGCCGTTCCACGGCAACACGAACTGCAACGCCTTCGAGAACAACAGCTGGGACGCGAACTTCGACTCCTCGAAGATGGAGTACGACAAGATCGGCGTGACCGCCGGCTTCCCCTACCCGATCCCCGCCGCCGCCCAGGGCCACTGACCCATGGACGCGCGGAACAGGAGACGCTGGGCGCGGCGGGCGCTCGCGGGCGCGCTTCTCGTCGTGCCCCTGATCGGCGCCACACCGGCGTACGCCGGCCGCGGATCCGCCCACGAGGCGTCGACGTGGGCGGCCGCCGACGACACCACCGGCGGAACCCTCACCGAGATGACCGTACGGAACATCGTGCACATCAGCGTCGGCGGTACCGGCCTGCGGATCCGGCTGTCCAACGCCCTCGGCGACCGGCCGGTGACGTTCGGCGCCGCATACGTCGGCGTCCAGCGGTCCGGAGCGGACCTGGTGCCCGGTTCCAACCGGCGGCTGAGGTTCGGCGGCAGCGCCTCGGTGACGGTGCCGCCCGGCGGCGTGGTGCTCAGCGACCCGCTGCCCGGGCGCGTGCCGGCCCGGCGGAACCTCGCGGTGAGCCTCTACCTGCGCGGCGCGAGCGGCAAACTCACCGCCCACAACCGCACGATGCAGTTCACCTACAAGTCGACGTCGGGCGACCACGCGGCCGAGGAGGCGGGGACGGCGTTCCCGACCCAGTCGGCCGTCTGGTTCTGGCTGGACGCCGTGGTCGTGACCGCGCCGAGGACCGTCTCCACGGTCGCCGCCCTCGGCGACTCGATCACCTCCGGCGTCGGCTCGACCGCGAACGCGAACCACCGGTGGCCCGACTACCTCGCCGACCGGCTGCGGGCCCTGCCGCCCGCGTGGCGGCTCGGCGTGACCGACGAGGGGATCTCGGCCAACCGGGTCCTGAAGGACGGCGTTGGGCGCAGCGCCCGGACACGGCTGGTGAGCGACGTCCTGACCAAGCCCGGCGTCCGGACGGTGATCCTGCTCGAAGGGGTGAACGACATCGGCGCGGGCGGCGCCACCGCGGCGCAGCTCACCGCGGCGTACCAGGAGATGGTCGCGGCGGCGCACGCCGCGGGCCGCTGTCTCATCGGCGGGACGCTGACCCCGTTCGGCGGCTCGGTCTACCAGAGCACGGCGAACGAGGCCGTCCGGCAGGAGGTCAACGCCTTCATCCGGACGAGCGGCGTCTTCGACGGCGTCGTCGACTTCGACCGCGCCACCCGTGACCCGGCCGACCCGACGCGGTTGTCGCCCGCCTACGACTCCGGCGACCACCTCCACCTGAGCGACGCCGGTTACCAGGCCATGGCCGACACGATCGACCTGGCGCTGCTGCACTGCCGGAGATAGGCGCGCGCGTGCCCGGGAGCGACCCTCCCGGGCACGCCGCTTCGGACGAAGCGGAGGAGAACGGTGACGCGGAACCACCGGGATCTGGGGCCGTTCAGCGACCTGGCGGACTTCGCCGCGGGCCTTGGCCCGGCCGGGGCGGGCCGGATCGACGCGGCCACGGCCCGCCGGATCGTCGGCTTCGACCGCGACGGGACGCCGGCCGAGCCGCGCGTGGAGCGGCGCTGGTCCAGGGACGGCCTCGACGGCGAGGAGGTCTCCTGGTCGGTCGGCTACGGGCCGCGGACGCGCGCCTGGCTGCTCCGCCCGGCCGGAGCACGCGGCCCGCTGCCCGGCGTCCTCGCGCTGCACGGCCACGACGCCTTCAAGTACCACGGCAAGGAGAAGATCGCCGACGGCCCCGACGGCGTCCCGCCCGGCGTCGGTGAGCTGCGGCGGGCGTTCTACGGCGGCCGTCCCTTCGCCGACGCGATCGCGCGGGACGGCTTCACGGTGCTGGTCCCGGACATGTTCCTGTGGGGAAGCCGCCGCTTCCCTACGGCGACCATGTCGGGATCCGCCGGGCCGTCGCCGGAGGACCGGTGGGTCGCCCTGGAGCACGACGGCGGCGACCCCGCCGAGCACGCACCGCGCGCTCCTCGACCGGCACGTCGCCGGGCACACCTGGATGTTCTTCCCGCCGGACCTGCCGCGGGCCGGCGACTGGCCCGACCTGGCCGCCGCCCGTGCCCCCTCACCCCTCGTGGTCCAGTACCTGCGCGACGACGCGCTGTTTCCTCTCGACGGCATGCGGGCCGCCCACGAGAGGCTCGCCGAGCACTACCGCCGGTCCGGCGCACCGGACGGGTACGCCGGCGAATTCCACCCGGGTCCGCACCGCTTCGACCGTGACCTCCAGGACTCCGCCCTCGACCACCTGAAGCGCTTGCTGACCTGAGGAAGTACATGAACCAGACCACCGACGTCCGGTGCGAGGTCGACGGCCCCGTCGCCGTCATCACGCTGAACCGGCCGGCCAAGCTCAACGCCGTCACACCCGAGATGGCCGCCGCCCTGCGCGGTCACGCCGCCCGGCTGAACGACGACCCGGAGATCCGCGCCGTCGTGCTGACCGGCGCCGGTGACCGGGCCTTCTGCGTGGGCAGCGACATCCGCGAGCTCGACGCGTACGCGACGCCCTGGGACTTCCGCAACCGCGGCGACTACGGCGACGCGCTGCGGGAGCTGCGCAAGCCCCTCATCGCGGCGGTCAACGGGTACGCCTACGGCGGCGGCCTCGAACTCGCGCTGGCCTGCGACATCCGGCTGGCCGCGCGCACCGCGACGTTCGCCGCACCGGAGATCAAGCTCGGCTGGATCGGCGGCACCGGCCAGTCCGCGCTGCTCGCGCACAGCGTCGGGCCGGGCAACGCGGCGCTGATGCTGCTCACCGGCGACCCGATCGACGCGGAGCAGGCGCTCGCCTGGGGCCTGGTCAGCACGGTCGTGGAGCCCGGGGACCTGCAGGCCTCTGCCCGCGAACTCGCCGGGCGCATCGCGGCCCGCGCGCCCATCGCCGCGCAGACCGCCAAGGCCAACCTGCGCGCGGCGTACACGATGCCGCTCGACCAGGCGATCCGCTACGAGCGGGACCTGCAGACCGTCTGCTTCGCCACCGAGGACGCGGCCGAGGGACGGGCCGCGTTCGCCGAGCGCCGCGACCCGCGGTTCCGGGGGCGCTGACATGGGGATCCTCGACGGTTACCGGGTGATCGACCTGTCGATCGCGATGGCCGGCCCGCTGGCGGCGATGCGGCTCGGCGACCTCGGCGCGGACGTCGTCAAGGTCGAGCCGATCAGCGGCGAGTGGCAGCGGAGCGCCCCCGCCGGCGGCGCCACCGGGACGGTGCTGAACGCGTCGTTCCTGTCCCTGAACCGCAACAAGCGCAGTCTCGCGGTCGAGCTGAAGACCCCCGAGGGCCGCGCCGCCGTCCACGCCCTGGCGCGCCGGTCGGAGGTGTTCCTGCAGAACTACCGGCCCGGCGTCGCCGAACGCCTCGGCATGGACTACGAGACCATCCGCGCGCTCAACCCGGGGATCGTGTACGTCTCGATCTCCGGGTACGGCGAGTCCGGCCCCTACGCCGCGCGGCCCGGGCAGGACCTGCTGCTCCAGGCGATGAGCGGGGCGATGTTCAGCGTCGGCCGGGACGGCGACCCGCCCGCGCCCGCCGGCACGTACGCCATCGACGCGATCACCGCGTACAGCGCGTTCGAGGGGGCGCTCGCCGCCCTGCTCCACCGGGAGCGCACCGGCGAGGGCCAGCTCGTGACCGTGAACATGCTCGACGCGGCCATCGCCGTGCAGATGCAGGAGCTGTCGGTGTACACCGTCGGGGGAGTGCCGCAACGCCGCGGCGCCGAACCGCACGGACACACCTACATCCGCGCGCCCTACGGGGTGTTCGCCACCCGCGACGGGTATCTGGCGCTGGCCATGCCGCCCCTGGACACGCTCGGCACGGCGCTCGACCTGCCCGCGCTGGCGGAGATGGACACCGACGTGGACGGGCACCGCCGCCGGGACGAGATCACCGCGCTCGTCCGGGAACGGCTGGCCGGCCGCACCACGGGCGAATGGCTCGACCTGCTCGGCCGGCA
Source organism: Actinoallomurus vinaceus (assembly GCF_039542055.1). Classification (NCBI taxonomy): domain Bacteria; kingdom Bacillati; phylum Actinomycetota; class Actinomycetes; order Streptosporangiales; family Thermomonosporaceae; genus Actinoallomurus; species Actinoallomurus vinaceus. The sequence goes on along the minus strand of NZ_BAABHK010000003.1, from coordinate 35,407 downwards.
CGGCATCTGGGCGGGCCCGGTCCACTCCTACGCCGACGTCCTGGCCGATCCGCAGGTACGGCACAACGGGTCGTTCGTCACCTACGAGCACCCGACCGAGGGCACCGTGACGACCCCCGGGTTCCCATATCGGTTCAGCGCGACCCCGCCCCGGGTGCGCCGCGGCGCACCGGTCGTCGGCGAGCACACCCGCGAGGTGCTCACCGAGGCCGGCTACACCGGCGAGCAGGTCGCGCGGCTCCTCGGGGAGCACATCGTGACGACTCCAGGCGCAGCCACCCATGAGGACGTCGCTCCGGGCGGGGCCGTCCGTGAGGGCCGGGCGTCGTGATGCGGGAGCTGCGTGGGCTCACCTGGGACCATCCGCGCGGGTACGCGCCGCTGGACGTCCTGGCCCGGCTCGATGACGCCGGGCCGCACCGGTATGGGCGCGTACGGGCCCCGCTGCGCTGGGACCGCCAGCCCCTCGAAGGCTTCGAGTCGCGGCCCCTCGTGACTCTCACCGGCGACTACGACATCCTGGTCGTCGACCACCCCGGGCTCGGGACGGCCGTGGCCGACGGCTGCCTGCTGCCGATGGACGACCTGTTCGACGCGGCGACGCTCGCCGCGTGGCGGGAGGAGGCCGTCGGTCCCTCCTTCGACAGCTACGTCCTCGACGGCCGGCCGTGGGCCCTGTCGGTCGACGCCGCGGGCCAGGTGTCCGCGTTCCGCCGTGGCCTGACCGGCTCACCGCCGGCGACCTGGGACGAGGTACGCGAGCTGGCCCGGTCGGCGCCCGTGACGCTGTGCCTCGGCGGACCGCACGCCTTCCTCACCTTCTGCGCCCTGTGCGTCGCGTACGGCGCCGAACCCTGCCGGTCCGGCGACGAGCTGGTGCCGCGCGAGGCGGGGGAGGCCGCGCTCGACGTGATGGCCGGGCTGCTGGCCCGGAGCGTCGCGGAGGTCTGGCGGCTCAACCCGATCGGCGTGCTGGAGGCGATCGCCGCGGACGGCGGCCCGGCGTACTGCCCGCTCGTGTACGGATACGTCACCTACGCCGGGGCCCGCGGCGTGCGCTTCGCCGACGCTCCGGCATGGACCCCGGGCGGCCGGCCCGGGAGCGTGCTCGGCGGCACCGGGCTCGCGGTGTCCCGGTCCCGCGCCGATGACCCGGAGGTGCGCGCTGCCATCCGCGACCACGTGCGCCGGCTGCTGTCCCCGGCGGTACAGCGCAACCTGTACCCCGCCACCGGAGGGCAGCCCGTGGCGCGCTCCGCCTGGACGGATCCGGAGATCGCCGCGCCGAGCGGCGGCTTCTACCGGGCGACCCGCGCCACGCTCGAAGCCGCGTGGGTGCGCCCGCGGTCCGCCGGCTACCTCACGTTCCAGGACACCGCCTCCCGGCTGATCCGCGACGGGCTGGACGCCCGGATACCGCACGGTGAACTGCTCCGCGACCTCGACAAGCACTACGAAGGCTGGATGTGCGTATGACCACTGCTCTTGTCACCGGGGCCGGCGGAGCGCTCGGCCGTGCCACGGCCCGCCGCCTCGCCCTCGACGGCGCCCCGGTCGCGGCCCTCGATGTCGACGAGGCCACGCTCGCCGAGACCACAGGCCTCATCGAGCGGGTGGGCGGAACGGTCCTGCCAATCGTCGCCGACCTGCGCGACGCCGCGGCGATCGAGGCGGCCGTGGCGACGGCCGCCGAGCGGCTCGGCCCGGTACGGGTCCTCGTCAACAACGCGGCCGTCTACCCGAGCCGGCCGTTCCTCGAGGTGCCGCTCGCCGAGTACGACGACGTCCAGGCGGTCAACCAGCGGGCGTACTGGGTCGCCGCCCAGGCGGCGGCCCGGCGCATGGCCGAGCACGGCGGCGGTGCGATCATCAACGTCGCGTCCATCACCATGCACGGCGGGTGGTCCGACCTGGCCGCGTACGTCACGACGAAGGGCGCGGTGACCGCGCTGACGAGGGCGCTGGCACGGGAACTCGGGCCGCGTGAGATCCGGGTCAACTGCGTGTCCCCGGGCGCGTTCCCCACCGCCGCGGAGACGATCCACCCGGACCCGGAGGGCTACACGCGTTTCGTCCTCGAGCGGCAGGCGCTCAAACGGCGCGGCACCGCGGAGGAACTCGCCTCGGTCGTCGCGTTCCTGGCCGGGCCCGACGCGTCCTTCGTGACGGGGCAGACGATCGAGGTCAACGGCGGTTGGGTCATGACCTGACATCACGGCGGTGGCCCGGGAGCACCGGCGCGGGCCGCTGTGCCCATGGGGTGGCCCGGGGCCGCCGACACGGACCGCCTCCGATCCTCCGGACGCCGACCCGGCCCCCGGATCTCCGGACGCCGACGCGGGCGACGACGGAAAACCTTTGCCGAACGAATCTGGACAGGTGAGCGATGAGAGTGCGCGGGCAGGAACTGGGACGACGTGACCTCGCGGCGCGGATGGGCGATCCGGCGGCGGCCGGAGGCGTACGGCTCGTCACCCTCGGCGACGGCGTCGAGCGCGGGATCCGGGCACTGGAGTTCCGGACCGGGAGCGGGCTGGCCTTCGACGTCCTCGTGGACCGCTGCATGGACATCGGCGCGGCCGAGCACGGCGGCCGGGCGTTCGGGTGGCGGTCGCGGACCGGGTTCCGCAACCCCGGGCTGCACGAGCACGCGGACGAGGACGGCCTGTCGTGGCTGCGCTCGTTCTCCGGGCTGACCGTGACAGCAGGGCTCGACCACACCCTCTTCGGCGGAGAGGTGGACGCCGAGTCGTACCGGTACCCGCCACGCCCTGCGGTGCGGCACGGGCTGCACGGCCGGGTGGCCAACATCCCGGCGCGGCTGACCGGGTACGGCGAGCGGTGGGACGGCGACGACTGCGTGCTGTGGGCCGAAGGGGAGGTGCGGCAGGCGGCGGTGTTCGCCGAGAACCTGCGGCTGACCCGCCGGATCGAGGCGGACCTGGGCGGCGACGAGATCCGGCTCACCGACACGGTGCACAACCCCGGATTCGACACGGTCCCGCACATGTTCCTCTACCACGTCAACCTCGGCTGGCCCCTGCTCGACGAGGGCAGCCGCTTCCTCGCGCCCGTGCGCGCGACGGTGTGGCGGACCGACAGCGTCGCCGAGCAGGGCGTGGACGCGTGGACGCTCCCGGCGCCGCTGCCGGGATTCGTGGAGCAGGTGTACGAGCACGAGCTGGCCGCCGACGCCGACGGGCTGACCGGGGCCGCGCTGGTCAACGACCGGCTCGGGCTGGCGGTGAGCGTCGAGTGGCGGGCCGCCGAGTTCCCGTGCTTCTTCCAGTGGCTCAACCTGCGCGCCGGTGACTACGCGGTGGGCCTCGAACCGTCGACGCACCACGTGGCGGGCGACGCCGCCGCCCGTGACGACGGAAGCATGATCTGGCTCGGGCCGGGCGAGTCCCGGACCTACCACACCGTCTTCCGGGTCCATCAGGGCGCCGACGCCATCGCCGGCCTCGAGACCCGCCTCACCTGAGGCACCGCGGCGCCGGCATCCGCCGCCCGCGCCGCCGCGAACCATCGGGGGCTCCGCCAGTAGCAGGGACCGAATGAAAGGCCACGACATGTCCGAGATCTCCCGACGTAATGTCCTGAAGGCCGCCGGAGTCGGCGCGGCGGTCGCGTCGACGACCGTCGTCACCGGGACCGCCGCCTACGCCGGCACCGGCGACCAGGAGGCCAACCCGCTCCGGCTCTGGTACCGCGGGCCCGCGCAGGAGTGGCTGCAGGCTCTCCCGATCGGCAACGGCCGCGTCGGCGCGATGGTGTTCGGCGGGGTCGACTCCGAACGGCTCCAGCTGAACGAGGACAGCATCTGGGCCGGGAGCCCGCACGACTACGACAGCCCCGACGCGCTGGCGAACCTGCCCGAGATCCGCCGTCTGGTGCTCGCGGGTAAGTGGAACCAGGCTCAGCGGCTCGTGGACAAGACCTTCCTCGGCCGGCCGTCCGAGCAGGCCGCGTACCAGCCGGTCGGGAACCTCACCCTCACCTTCCCCCAGGGCGGCGACCCCACCGAGTACCGCCGCGAGCTGGACCTCGAGACCGCGATCACGAGCGTGACCTACGTCAGGGACGGTGTGCGGTACTCCCGTGAGGTCTTCGCCAGCACTCCCGGTCAGGTCATCGTGATGCGGCTGACCGCGGACCGGGCCGGCTCGATCTCCTTCCAGGCCGCGTTCGACAGCCCGCAGCAGGCGACGACGACCGGGACCGACGACCGGACGATCGCCCTCGACGGCGTGAGCGGCGAGTGGCAGGGCCGGGCCGGAGCGGTCCGGTTCCAGGCGCTGGCGCGGGCCGTCGCGCACGGCGGCCGGGTCCGTACCGACCAGGGCAGGCTGATCGTCGAGGAGGCGGACGCCGTCACCCTGCTCATCTCGATCGGCAGCAGCTACCGGAACTACCAGGACGTGAGCGCGGACCCCGCGGCCCGGGCGCGGCGGCCGCTCCGGCCGGCGGCGGCGCAACCGTACGAGCTGCTCCGCCGCGTCCACGTCCACGACTACCGCCGGCTGTTCGGGCGCGTCGAGATCGACCTGGGCACCTCGGACAAGGTGGCGCTGCCGACCGACGAACGCATCCCGCTGTTCCAGACCGGCGCCGACCCGCAGCTCGCGGCCCTGTACTTCCAGTACGGGCGCTACCTGCTGATCTCCTGCTCGCGTTCGCCGGGGCAGCCGGCGAACCTGCAGGGGCTGTGGAACGACAGCATGACCCCGGCGTGGGAGTCCAAGTACACCGTCAACATCAACTTCGAGATGAACTACTGGCCCGCCGGGCCCACCAACCTGGCGGACTGCTGGGAGCCGGCGGCCGCCATGGTCCACGAGCTGGCGGAGTCGGGGCGGCGCACCGCCAAGACGCAGTACGGCGCGGACGGCTGGGTGCTGCACCACAACACCGACGGCTGGCGCGGCACCGCGCCGGTGGACTACGCGCAGTACGGCATGTGGCCGAGCGGCGGCGCCTGGCTGTCCGTCGTCCTGTGGGACCGGTACCGGTTCACCGGTGACAAGCGCCTGCTCCGCCGCGACTACCCCGTGATCAAGGGCGCCGCCCAGTTCTTCCTCGACACGCTCGTCGAGGACCCGGAGCACGGCTGGCTGATCACCAACCCGTCACAGTCGCCCGAGGTGACCCATCACCAGGACGAAGGGGAGAGCGTCAGCATCTGCGCCGGGCCGACGATGGACATGCAGATCCTGCGCGACCTGTTCGACGCCTGCGCCGAGGCGTCGGAGATCCTCGGGCAGGACCGGGACTTCCGCGCGAAGGTGAAGGCGGCCCGCGCCCGGCTCGCGCCCATGCAGATCGGCTACCTCGGTCAGCTCCAGGAGTGGCTGGAGGACTGGCGGGAGGCGGCGCTGGTCGTGAGCCGGCACGTCTCCCACCTGTACGGGGTGTTCCCCAGCGCGCAGATCGTGCCGCGGCAGACCCCGGACCTGGTCAACGCGGCCAAGCGGAGCCTGGAGCTCCGCGGGAACGCCGGTCAGGGCTGGTCGCTCGCCTGGAAGATCAACATTTGGGCCCGGCTGGAGGACGCCGCAAAGGCCTACCAGCATCTGTCCAGTCTGCTCACGCCCGCGCGGACGGCGCCCAACATGTTCGACCTGCATCCGCCGTTCCAGATCGACGGCAACTTCGGCGGCGTCTCCGGGATCACCGAGATGCTGCTGCACAGCCACGCCGGGGAGGTCCATCTCCTGCCCACCCTGCCGGACGCCTGGCCGGCCGGTCACGTACGGGGCCTGCGCGCGCGGGGCGGATTCGAGGTCGACATCGAGTGGCAGGGAGGAGCCCTGTCCGAGGCGGAGATCCGCTCCGACCTCGGCGAGGAGATCCGGATCCGGACCCAGGCACCGGTGTCCGTGACGGGCGCGCGGGTCAGCCGTCCCGAGCCGAACGTCGTGGTCTTCGACACCCGGCCCGGCGGGACGTACCGCATCCGCCCGTCCTGACCGCGGCCGCGCGATCGGCGTCACCGTGGAATCAGACGGAGACGCCGATCGCGAAGCCGGCCGTGGCCGCCAGCAGCCCGAGTCCGACGCCGGCCAGGACGTTGAGGCCGGCCTCGCGGTACGACCCGTCCTCCAGGAGACGGGCGGTCTCGAAGCCGAACGTGCTGAACGTCGTCAGGGCGCCGCAGAACCCGGTGCCGGCCAGGGTGACGATCGGCTTCGCCAGGTCGTGGGCGGCGCCGGCGAGCAGCCCGAGGATGAGACAGCCGATGAGGTTGACGGTGAGGGTGCCCCAGGGGAAGACGCTCTGGCGGCGCCGCTGGACATAACGGTCGATCAGGTAGCGGCTGGGTGCTCCGACGGCGCCGCCGAGCAGGACGAGGAGGACGGTCACGGCTCCTCCCGGTCGGTGCCGCGGCCGACGTACCGGTAGACCTCGACCTCGTCGAGGATCACGAGACCCTCGTCGATGAGGTCGTCGAGTTCGAGCAGGAAGTCGACGATCTTCTCTTCGGCATCGACGATCACGATGGCCAGCGGAAGGTCTTCGCTGAGGGAAAGGATCCGGCTGGTGTGGATGTGCGAGGAGGCGCCGTAGCCCTCGATGCCGCGGAACACGCTGGCTCCGGCCAGCCCGCGGGCGTGGGCGCGATGGACGATCTCGCTGTAGAGCGGCTTGTGGTGGTACTGGTCGGTCTCACCGATGTAGATCGTGACGCGGCAGGCCCTGCCGTGCAGTCTCATGCTCGCCCCCCTTCCAGGTTCCGGCGTACGGGCAGGCCGCCGACGAGACGGGCGACGATCATCCCGCACCAGACAGCGGCCAGGCCACCGACCAGGCTGGCCAGCACGTACCCGCCGGCGAGGAGCCACGCGCCGTGCCCGGCGAGGTTCCTGGTCTCGACGGCGAAAGTGGAGAACGTGGTGTAACCGCCGAGGAATCCGACGCCGAAGAAGGGACGGACGTACCGGTTCGGAGGCCATACGTCCAGGACGAACACCATCAGCAGGCCGAGCGCCCAGCACCCGGACACGTTGATCAGGAAGGTGGCCCAGGGGAAGCGACCGGGCGCGACGGGGACGGCCACGGAGATCAGGTAACGCGCGAGGCTGCCGAGCGAGCCGCCGAGGGAGATCGTCGCCAGGACGCTCCACTCGCGCCGGCGGCGGGGTGACGTCCTGAGCGCGAAGACGTCGTCCTGGGCGTCGGTGTCCTCGTCACCGAGGTCGGCATCGGGATCGATCGGCAGATCGGCGCGGCCGCCGACCGAGCCATCGGGGAATCGTGAGGTCACGGCCATCCTTCCGGGGTGGGTGCTCAACAGCGCGCCGGATACGGGAGGCGCCCACTCGGGGCGGGCGGCCGCCGGACCGGCGGACCGTGGACGTCACGACGACGACCCTTCGCGGCACGGCACCTCCCTGACATCGCGTCAGGGACCGTCAGCGGCGGCGCCGCGGTTGTGGGTGAGCCCCATCACCTCAATGCCCCCATTGTGCCTCATCGGCGCGCCCGCACGGAGACGACCCCGGCCCGTCACGGCCCGAGCACATTGATCGGACGTATTCCGGCATCGCCGTGCTCGACGCTGGCGACCTTCGGTGGTCGCTAGCTGGTATTTCTCATAATGGAACGATCTATAAATAACCAGATGGGTCGTACATATTGACCTGAGCGGTGGATAGTGGTCCCATGAATCGACTGTAAAGAACCTTTATCAAAGAGGGATGTGAGGAACTCATGCGATCTCCCACCCGGACGCGGCTCGCGGCAGGGGCGCTCGCCGCAGCCCCGGTGCTCGGCGTTCTCGCCATCCCCGGCACCGCCGCGGCGGACCCCGTCGAATCCGGTCCCTGGACGTCGTACTCGCCCGGCTACAAGGTCCAGGAGAAGGGCTGCGGTCAGGTCGACGGCCTGACGTTCACCCTGAGCTGCTCCAACTCCAGCGGCGAGCAGCGGGCCGAGCGCCGGTACGACACCTACTCCAGCGGCACCCGGCAGTTCGAGGGCTACTTCCGCATCGTCAGCATGGGCGGCAGCCGGGTCAGCCTGAAGCAGACGTTCAAGACGACCGGGCCGTTCTTCCTGCTCGCCGTCGAGAACGGAGGCCGGCTCTACTCCGTGCACGGCGGCGACACCATCGCGACCGGGGCGACGGTCGGCACGCGCGTACGGGTCAACACCGTCCACGTCGTCGGTAGCAAGCTGCGGGTCTACATCAACGGGTCGCTGAAATACACGACGTCGAGTGAGAGCGGGAGCTTCTACGACAAGTTCGGCGCCTATCGCACCGCCAGCGGCAAGGGGCCGATCAAGGTCGAGTGGAGCGACGTCCAGTTCTGGCACAAATAGGCCGGTCGATGAGGGTCTCCATCCTGGCGCTCCTCCTCGCGCTCGGCCTGGCGGGCTGCGGGACCCGGCCGGCGGCACGGCCTCCCGGTGCGGATCCGCCCATCCGGCTCACCGCGACCCTGGTCAAGCCGACGGAGGTCACGCTGACCTGGCGGGACACCCAGCGAGGCGTCGCCGGTCACGTCGTGGAGTTCGCGACGAACCCCCGTGGCCCGTACACGGTCCTGCGGTTCGCCCCGCCGGGCGAGACGACGTTCACGCATCCGGACCTCATGCCGGAGACGTCGTTCTACTACCGGGTCCGCGCCTATTACGGGCCGACCTCGCGCTCGATCGACGTCACCGTGCCGGGAGGGCGGCGGGCGGGCAAGGACGCGACGCGCGATGACGACTGGGCGACGCCCCGGCACATCGGCGGCCCGGCCGACCGGCACACCGTACGGGACGGGAGCGCCGCCGCGACCCCCACGGACCTGCGCGGCACCGTCATGGCGCCGAACGGCATCAGGTTCACGTGGACCGATCACGCCGGTGACGAGGACGGATACCTGCTCGAGTCCCGGCCGAGGGGACGCCCCGACTTCCAGGTGGTCGCGGTCATCGACCCGGACATCGACTCGTTCGGCCTGATCACCCTGCCGGAGGAGCGGGTCGCGTCGTACCGGGTCCGGGCGTTCGCCTACGGGCGTTCGTCCGACCTCGCCGTCCGGAAGACGGGCGCGGATCCCGCGGATCGGTGAGGCACCGCCGGGCCGTGTCCGCCGACACGGTCCGGCAACGCGGTCCGCCAACGCAGCCCGGCTTTTCCGGACTAGCGGTTGATGACGGGTGAGCTCGCGTAACCGATGAGCGCGTATTCGTCCGTGCAGGGGATGGACGGTCACCGTGTGTGGTTGCGGGGATGTAGCGGGTCCGGGTCTCGCCGGCCTCGGTGGTGATGAGTGATGGTCTGGTGGTGGAGGCCGAAGGACTGGGCACAGGGTTGTCAGAGACGCGGAGTACGGTCCCGCCATGGCAGCGACAATCGATCTGACGTTCGACGCTACGAACGCGCGGCTCCTCGGCGAGTTCTGGAAAAGGGCGCTGGGATATGTCGACGAGCCCCCGCCTGCTCCCTTCAAGACCCGTGCGGAATGGCTCGCGCAGTTCGACCTGCCGGAGGACGAGTCCGATGAGGACGGGGCGTGGCTCTGCGATCCGGACGGCGTCGGCCCCAGGCTCTCCATTCTCGCGGTCCCCGAACCCAAGACCGCCAAGAACCGGCTCCATATCGACATCCGGGTGCTCGGCCATGGCACCCCCAGCGAACGGTGGGAGCGGATCAGGGCGGAGGCCGCGCGGTTGGTGCGGGCGGGCGGGAGCGTCCTGGAGGAGTTCGAAGGGCACCACATCGTCATGGCCGATCCGGAGGGCAACGAGTTCTGCGTCGCCGCGACGTGAGTCTCTCAATGGGGTTCTTCTGATCATCGACGGGCCGGGGCGTCGGTGAAGGTGGGCATGCCGAGGGCGACCGACTGGGGGCGGCCGTCGGCGGAGGCGCGGTTGAGGTTGGCGAGTTTGGACTGGGCGGCGTTCAGGACGGCTGTTTTCTGATCTGGCGGTGGCAGGCCGGATGCGGTCACGAACTCCTGGAAATGGGAAGGGTGGCGGTGCGGTCGGCGATCTCGCGGAAGGTGGGATGCCGAGGTTGACGGTGGCGGTCTTGCGGGCGCGTTCTTCGAGTTGGGCGAGTTTGTGCTAGGCAGCCGCGCAGCTGGCGTTCAGGCCTTCGATCTCGCCTAGCCAGCCGTGCTGTTCGGCTTCGGCGATCCGGTCGCCCAGGTTGGCGTGGATCTCCAGCAGCCGCGGCTTCTCGGTCGGGTCGACTCGCAGGAGGGGGCATCTGATGCAGGATTCTCTAAACTTTGGGGCCGTTCCGTCCCAAAGCCTCTGATCTGCAGCTCTCTGAAACCGAATTGATGACGCCAGAGGAATCACAGCGAGACGTTCCGGAGGGCGAGAGCCGCTCCGCCTGCCGCCTCAGTACTGTGACTTCGCATGACCGACGCCGAGATCGAGATCACCGCAGACTTGGTCCGTGACCTGCTGCAGGAGCAACATCCAGACCTTGCAGGGCGGGCCCTCCGCGAGGTGGCGGGCGGCTGGGGCAACCAAATGTGGCGCCTCGGGGACGAGTTGGCCGTGCGCATGCAGCGCATGGATCCCACCCCGGAGCTCCAGCTCAAGGAGCGGCGGTGGCTACCCGTGCTGGCCCCGCGCCTGCCGCTCCCGGTGCCGACCCCGGTGCGGTTCGGCGAACCGTCTGAGCGCTTCCCCAAGCACTGGACCGTGATGACGTGGGTTCCCGGCGAGCCGCTGGACCACGGCTCGATCAGCCGCGGCGCCCACGCGGCCGACACGCTGGCGGGCTTCCTCCGGGCACTCCATGTGGAGGCGCCCGCCGAGGCGCCGATCGCTACGGACCGCGGTGCCCATCCCAGGAACTGCACGGACGGCTTCGAGAACTTCTTCCAGGCCGTTGCCCCCAACGACATCGCAGCCGACGTCCGGGCCGTCTGGGACGACGCCGTTGCGGCCCACGCGTGGGAGGGCCCGCCGGTGTGGGTGCACGGCGACCTCCATCCCGCGAACGTCGTCGTCTCGGACGGAACGCTCTCGGGCATCGTCGACTTCGGTGGCATGTTCGCCGGCGATCCGGCGTGGGACCTCGCCGCCGCATGGGTGCTGCTACCCGCGGGCACGGCCTCACGGTTCTTCGACATGTATGCGCACGCAGACGAGGCGACGATCCGGCGCGCCCGCGGGCTGGCCGCTATGAAGAGCCTCTTCCTGATGCTCATGGGGCAGAACGGAGATCGGGGCCTTCCCGGCGGCAAGCCGAACTGGGGACCTGCAGGCCGGGCGGCACTTGATCGTGTTCTGAGGGGCGTTTGATGCACGCTTCTTTGAACTTGTTCTCGATCTTGGTTGAGGGCCATGCGGCAGCCCACCTTCGTGGGTTCATCGATCACCACGAGTGGTGGGGATACCGAGGTCCACGGCCGTATGCTGCCCGTGGCCCCGATCGAGCTGGCGGAGCTTCTCCTCGGCGCCAGCCAGGCTGATCTGGAGACATTCGACCTCGCCGAGCCAGCCTTCCGCCTCGGCTTCGGCGATTCGGGCGATCAAGTTGTCGCGGATCTCGGCAAGCCGTGCCCGCTGGGCCGGGTCAGGTCGGAGGAGCGAGCATCTGACGCAAGCTTCTCTGAACTAGCGCGTTCTCAGCGTTTGACCTGGTTGCGGATGGCGAGGAGGGAGAGGCCGAGGAGGAGGGGGCCGAGGATGCGGGCGGTGATGTCGAGGTAGCGGCCGGCGCGGTCCGCCAACGCGGTGTGGCGGCGCGGTCCGGCGGTGCATCACACCGGCTTGATCGATCGCGACTGCGGTGCCGGGTCGTCGAGGTACGCGGCGGCCTGGAGGCGGAAGAACTCGGCGTACGTCCCGTCGGCGGCCATCAGCTCGTCGTGGGTGCCGACCTCCACGACCTTTCCCCGGCGCAGCACGTGGATCCGGTCGGCCGTACGGACGCTCGAGAACCGATGGGAGATCAGCAGGACGGCACGGTCGGCGAACAGCTCCCTCATGCGGGCGAACAGGTCCGCCTCCGCGTGTGCGTCCATCGCCGCCGTCGGCTCGTCCAGCACGACGAGCGGTGCCTGCCGGAAGAAGGCCCGGGCCAGCGCGACGCGCTGCCACTGCCCGAGGGACAGGTCCGTGCCGCCGGTGAACTCCGATCCCAGGAGGGCGTCGTACCGGCCGGGCAGGTTCGCGACGATCGGGGCGACGCCGGCGCGCCGTGCCGCGTCGAGGATCCTGCCGCGGTCCCCGAGGAACGCCGGGTCGCCGAGGGCGATGTTCTCCGCGACGGACAGCTTGTAGCGCAGGTAGTCCTGGAACAGCACCGTGGACAGCGCCCGTAGCCCGGCGGCCGAGACGGGTCCTCCGTCGACCAGCAGTTCCCCGGAGGCCGGGGCGTACAGTCCGGTCAGCAGCTTGGTCAGCGTCGTCTTGCCCGAGCCGTTCTCCCCGACGAGGGCGACGACCTCGCCGGGGCGCAGGTCGATCGACACGCCGTCCACCGCAGGACGGTCGGCGCCGGGGTAGGTGAAGGAGAGCCGCCGGGCCCGCAGGGAGTCGAACGACCGGCGGGTGACCGACGGCGGCGGGGGAGGGCCGCCCACGCCGGCGGTGAACGCCCGCAGCGCGTCGAGGTGGCGCAGGGAGTCGCCGGACGCACGCAGGACGGACGTGAGCGTGATGCCCTGCGGGACGCCGATCAGCAGGCCGCCGAGCGCCGTCAACGCGGCCGCCGTGCCGATGACCCCGGAGGCCGTCGCGATGATCAGGCCGCCGACCGCGGCGGCCGCCATGGCGTGCCCGGCCAGTCGCGCCCGGATCTCCTTCCACAGGAATCGGCGCCGGAACGCGATCTCCGCGTTCAGCGTGCGGTCATAACAGGCCGTCAACCGGTCGAAGAACGTACGGCCCAGGCCGAACGCGCGAAGCTCTTTGGCCTCTTCTCTTCCCGTGAGCAACTGGGTGAGGTATCCGGCGGTGCGCTGGTTCTCGGTGAGACTCCGCTGCAGGTCGAAATGGGCCCGCTGCTGGAGCAGTGCGACGCGTATCGACGGGATCGCCGCGACGAGGAGAAGCGGAAGCAGCCACCAGGCCATGGCGATGAGCGCGATCACCACCGTCACCAGCGTCAACGCGGTCCGCGTCGCCGTCATGACGGTGAAGGGCAGATTGGGCGCGTGAATCTGGGCCGCCGTCAGCGCGATCCGGACCGTGTCGTGAAATCCGGGCCGTTCGAATTCCAGCAGATCCGCGCGGGCCGTGGCCGCGGTGACCCTCTCGACCGCGTCGCGTTCGATGGCGGCGCGAAGGACGCATTGATGAATGAAGCCGATGAGATTCAAGGCGCTGTTGACGAATACGAGGGTCATGACGACGAGAGCCGATATTCCGGCCCGCGGGATATCGGCATGTCCGTGTGCGGAGCCGAGCAGCCCGTCGGCCACGCCGTGCCCGCCGACGATCATGCCGCCCAGCCCGATCGACTGCAGGATCTGCAGGAACAGGACGCTCGCCACCCGCCGGCGGTCGGCCCGCCATCCCAGGATCACCCCGAAAGTCAGCAATCGCCGCATCTCGGTAAAACGCCGCCACCGACCCTTGATCGTCACGGTGCCGCCTTTCCTCGCGCCATGCCATCGCGTGACCGCCCGGTAGTCTGCCACGCCCCGGGAGGAAATGACGAGTGCCCGCGAATGCCTACATCACCGGACAATTAACTCGGCATCTCGGCAATGTCATCTGGTCTTGGTAAGGTCGGCGTCATGTGCCCCCTAAGTATGAGATCTCCTTCCGGGGAGATCGATTCTCTGGATGGCGCTGAATGGGAAATTCGACGGGATATCCGGATCTGGTTCTTCGGGGTGATCGGTGGGAAAACGCAACAGCTTGCCGGATTCGACCCTCCGGACTGACACGCTGACCGATGTCCCGTCCGGAGCGCGGGCCGCCGGCTGCGCATCGGGCGGCGCGCCCGTCGGCTTCACCGGCACGGCCACGGCCGGCCGGATGGTCGTCGAGACGGTCTGCTCCTGCGGGAGCCGCCATTCGCCGACTGCGGACTCCGGGACGGAAGCGAGGAACGGCGTGGCTGCGGCCCCGGACACGGAGGCCCCAGGTGGAGTGGCGGACTCCGGGACCGGAGCGAGGAACGCCGTGGCTGCTACCTCTGATGCGGCGACGGTTCCCGGTACGGCGGCGGACTACGGCGTGGCGGGGGATCGCGGCAGGTCGGCCGGTCCCGTGGTGGTCGGACCGTTCGCCTCCGTGGGTCGTCTCGCCCAGACCTGGGCCGACCCGGCCACCGGCACCCTCGGCAGGGGCCCGCTGTCGCAGACACGGCTCTTCTACGCCGTCGCCGACGGCCCGGACGGCCGCGTGGTGCGGTTCTCCACCGACCTGGCCGACGTGGCCGGCACCGGATCGGTCCCCTGGGCAGCCGCCGTCGCGGCGGCGCTGGCCGGACAGCCGGTGCCGATGCCCCTCACGCCGTACGAAGGGATCTTCCAGCTGGCGTGCGGCACGACCCTGAGCACGCCCGGCGGCCGGGAGCGTCTCACCCTGGACGAGTTCGACCTCGCCGACCTGGCCGACCAGGCCCGACGGATCCTCGGTCGTCCCACCGACCCGCGCGAGTTGGTCCGCCGGGCCCTCCAGCACGCCGTCGACGAGGCCCTGGCCGCCGCCGGGGGCTGCGGAGTCCTCGGAGACGGCGGCGGGCTCGGCGCGGCGGCCCTGGCCGCGGTCGACCCGGCGCGGCTCCGGCGCCTCCACGTCCACCTGGACGTCCCGGTGCTCGACCGCCGGCGCGGACGACTCCCCGCCGGCGCCGAGGTCGTCGACGGCACGGAGCACTGGCGACGGGCCTGCGACGACTACGTGGTCGACGCCGCCGACGCGGGCGACCCCTGGCCGCCGGCCCCCGAGCTCCTCCGGAGCGCCGGGGATGAGGCCGTCCCGCTCCTCAGCGGGGCGGGGCTCGTCCGGCTGCTGACCGGGGTCGCCGACACGCCCGGCCGGCTCTGCACCGGATGGCGGCAGCTCACTATGGCCGCGCCGTTCCCGACCCTGTTCGGCCGCCCCTGGTGGCGGGCCTGGAGCCCGCCGCGCGGCGACGCGCCCGCATCACCGTACGACCACGCGCACCCGCCGGACGATGCCGAAGCCCTCCTCCCGGGCGGCTGGATCTCTCCGGTCGTCGCCGAGGCCGGCGGCGCCGTGACCTCGGCCCAGACCGCCAGCCACCTGCTTCCCCTCGTCGACGACACGACGGGCGCGGTCCCCGGTGCCGAGGCCCTGCACGCCGTTCTCGACATTCTCGAGCGCCCGCCACCGGCACCCGGCAACCGCAGGATCGACCCCGTGCTGGTCTGCGCCCATCCGGTGGTGCTCGGCGCGGCGGTGCTCCTGGCCCGCCACGGTCGCCTGCAGGTGCGCCGGCGCGATGGTCACTTCCAGGCCGCCCCGCTGCTGCACGACCTGGTCCCGCCCGGCCGGCGGCCCGGCGACGTGACGCCGGACGAGCGCGACGGCCTGCTGGCCGCCGCCTTCGTCACTCGCCGCCTGGTCACGCCGGCGCAGCGCGCGGCACTGCTCGCCCAGGCGGACGGCAGCCCCTGGATCGTCCATGACCGCCTGCACGCTGCCCTCACCGACCCCATGCGAATGCTGGCCGACGCGCGGGCGCTGCGTCGGCTCTGCGTCGCCGCCGCGTGCCACCCCGACCTGCTCGCCACGGGAGGGCGGTCATGAGCTGGACGCTTCGCGATGGCATCAGCCTGCATCCCATGCCGTTCGGGGGAGCCTTCGTGCTGGACGGCGCCCGGCCGGCCGCCCGGCAGATCGGTTCCGAGTTGGCCGCGCTGCTCGCCGGCACCGACCCGGCGCCGGCCGACCCGCCACCGCCCGACCTGGTGTCGGCTGACCTGGTGTCGGTCGACCCGGTGCTGGTCGGCCCGCCACCGCCTGCCCTCGCCGCTGAGATCCGCGCCGGCGTCGAGGAAGGGTGGTTGATCGAGGAGAAGACCGCATGAGAGAGCTCGCCGGCCTGTGCGCCGCCGCCGTCCTCGTCGGCGGCGTCGCCGCCCTCGCCCTCAGTCTCGCCGCCAAACTCACCGACTGGGAGACCACACGCGTCATCTGGCCCATGACGGGCCGCTCGCGCAGGCTCGCAGGGCCGGCCCAGGTGACGGTGGCCGAGGGCCTCGTGGTCGTGGCGGCGCTCGTCCCGTCGCCCGTCCCAGCGCGCCTGGGGCTGCTCGGCACCGTCTTCACCGCGTACACGATCGCCGCGCTCCAGATGAGGGGGCGCCGGTGCGCGTGCTTCGGCAGCTGGATCCCCACACGGTTCACGACGGGGCACGCCGTGGGGTGCGCCATCGTCGCGGTGGCGGCCTTCGCCGGGGTCCTCGGCCCATCGGGGGTCTGGCCCGCCTGCGGGGAGGCCGCCGTCGGCGTCGGCCTCGCCGGAGCCGCCGTCGCCTGGCCCTGGCGCCGTTCCGGCACTGGTGACCTCCTGGCACCGGCCGACGTCGACCACATCGTCATCTTCACGGCCGAGTCCTGCCGCTACTGCGCGGCTCTCGAGGCTCAGCGCGACCGCTACGAGGCCATGGCCGACTGCCCGGTGCGATTCCGGCGTGCCGACACCGAAGAGGATGCGACGGCCGCGGGTGGAGCGTTCCCGGCCGCCGTCGCGTACGACGCGAACGGCACCGCGATCTCCGAGGCCGCCCATGGACTCGCCGCGATCCGTGATCTGCTGCGCCGCGCGACGCCCCACTCCCGCCGACCGGGCTCACAGGTGACCACATGACGACGACGATCAGCGCGATGTGGGCGGCACTGCGGCTGCGCCGCCAGGACCTGCCCGACCTCATCGCCGGAATGGACCGGCCACCCCGGCGGCGCCGCGCCGTCCGTCCGGCCGTTACCCCGATCGTCCTGACGCTGCGGCTCTTCGCCGGCTTCTGTGCTCCGATGCGGGAGAACGCCCTCGTCGTGGCGGCCCTGCACCGTTGCGGCGTCCCCGCCCAACTCGTCGTGGGCGCCGACCCGCTGCCCGAGTCCCACGGGGGATATCGCGTCTATACCTGGATCGAGATCGAGGGCGTTCCGCTGGACATAGACACACCGCCCAGTAATTATCTGGTCGAATTGATCAGATATCCGAAAACGGACTGATCGCCCTGATGGGGTGTTAAATTCGATCACAATAGGATCAAGAATTACTCATTGACATCTGATTGGTGACAAGTCATTCTGTAAGTGCCGGGGTAACCGGTAATCGCAGAAAGAAAGGATCTGCCACGCATGCACGGTCTTCAGGAAATGGCCGCGACACGCACCACGTTCACCGTCACCCCCTACCGCAACGAGCGCGAGGCCGAGACCTGCTACTGGGACGGGACGGCGCCGTTCTGCGCCGGTTCCTGCCCGGCCGGATACACCGAGCGGGACCGTAACAACTGCGGCAACGGCGCCTGCTGCGTGACCGGATACAAGGTCTACTGCTGCAAGTGAAAAAGATTCACCCAGGGCTTGAAGTCGCCGGTCTTCGCGGCGGGTGACATGATCGACGAGAGACTCCGGAAACAGGTCTGCGACATGCTTGACGCGTGCGCTCAGACCGCGACGGAATCTCACAGTGGCGGATATGGCAGCTCGCTCATCCGGATGCCATATCCGCCCACCGTTCGTTCCGGTCGAATTCCCGCGCGCCTTCCGTCCGGGTGGTTGTCCTTTCATCTTCCGGACGGCGTGCGGTGGGCTCCGGAGCGGCTGCGAGAAGTGCTCGGAAGACCGGTCCAGCACCCCACGGAACATCGCCTGTTCGCGGGCGTCGCGCTCGATCCCGGCGGCCCGCGGTGCTGGATCGCCGATGCCGTGGCACGCTCGGTCACGTTCCTGGCCCCGGTGCCGGCCTTACTCCCGGGCGACGAGCTCCCCGTGGCGTGGGCGGGCCCCGCGCTCGTGGTGCCGGTGGACCTGTCGCCCGGCCGGCACGACGCCCCGGCCCCGGTCCACCACGCGATGCCCCAAGTCTTCGAGGCCGCACCGGGCCAACGGGTCCGGGTCCTTGCCGAGGCTCACGACACGGAAGACCGGCCATCCCGCTTCGTCACGCTGGACCCCGCGGGCGGAGCGGCCGAGCGGATCCCCCTTGACGCCCGGCCGTACCAACGGGTGCGGGGGGCACCGGCCGGGCACGTCGCCGCCTGCGCTCCGGCGGTGACCGGCGGCGCGGTCGTGGCGGTCGGCGTTCCCGGATCGGCGGATGAACATCTGATCCAGCTCGACGAGGGCCCACCGCTCGAGTTCTGCTGGGTCCGAGCCGTCCGCCACGCGCTACCTGACGCGCCCCGTCGTACCGGTGGGCGCACGACGACGGCAACGATAACGACGGCAACGACGACGACTACGGGGACGGCGCACCTGGTCGTGGTGACGGGGCACCCCGACGGTTTCGCGATCACCTCGTACGCGATGACGGACGGGCCGATCGAGCCCGCACGCGCGCTGCACCGGCACCGAGGGCGCTACCTCCACGCGCACAGCCAGGACGGCCTCTTCCTCCTCGCCCTGGACGCCGACGGTTCCTACACCGTCCTCGTCGTCGATCCCGGTTCTCCCCGGCCCGTCCGGTGCCTGACCCTCGGTCTCCGGCCACCCACGCTGATCCGGATCGCCGCGGTCGCGCCACGCCCGACGGCGGGTGGCCGGCGGTTCGCCACCGTCGACGCCGCCAACCGTCTGGTCGTCTGGGGCGTGCCGGAGGTGGGCACGGCCGCGAGTCGGCTCTTCGAGCTCACGGTGCCGGAGGACGAGGAGCTCATCACCCTCGCGGGCTGGGAACCCGGGGACGTCCGGCCCGTCTGCGACAGGAGGCGGCCACGGTCCCCGCTGCCGGCCCATCCGGGAGGGGTGCCGCCGCGGCACGGTCGGATCCGCGAGGCGGGGGCCGAGTTCTCGCTCCACTTGCCCACGCGACGAGATCCGGCTGCCGTCCTGGTCTGGCTGTCGCAGGCCGGCGAGACGATCCCCGCCGGGGCCGCCGGACCCACCGCGCTCGATCCGCACTGGCTGACCCTCGCCGGATTCGGCGTCCTCGACCTGAGGATCGTCTGCGGCTGGTCGCCGGACGTTCCCGACGAGGAGATCCGGCCACGTCTCGTCCGGCAGATCCGCGACGCGGTCCTCGGCAGCGGAGTCGCCGACCGCACCCACCCGTCCCGTCTCGCCGTCGGCGGCGCCAGTTTCGGCGCGACTCTCGCGTTGCTGGCGATCGCCGACTGTGATCTGTTCGCCACGGCGATCGTTCAGAGCGGTGCCTACTCCCGGCAGTTGACGCTCTTGGGCTTCCAGGACGAGACCCGCACTCTCTGGGAGGCCCCGCGCGTCTATGAGGACTTCGACGCGATCGTCAACGCGCCGCGCATCCGGAGGCCCGTCCTGATCATCCATGGCGAGGCCGACCCGAATCCCGCGACCCCCGTGATCCAGGCGACGCTTCTGTTCCAGGCGCTCATCGCCAACGGGACCCGAGCACGGCTCGTCCTGCTTCCAGGGGAAGGCCACTCGCTCCGGAGCCGGGATGGCATCGCGGCGGCCCTGGCAGAGAAGGCCACCTGGCTGGCCACGATGGGTGCGTCACCGGTCTGACAGAGTGGCTTGGCGGCGAGGGGGGCGCCTGGCCGGTCGCGATGGATGTGCCGTCCGTGTGAAGGGCGCCTCTGGCCGAGAATCACACCGCCGACCGGGACGTGATACGCCGTCGGCGCGACGCGGCTACAGGGCCGCCGTCAGATCCGCGTCACCACCGGTCGGCGCGGCGCCGGGCAGCCGGTCGAGGCTGGAGAGGAACCTGTCGAGCCCCGTGATCCGGAGCATCCGCTGGACGTGCCCGGCGGGGCGGAGGAGGAGCAGGTCGCCGCCGGCCTTACGGGCGCGCTTCCAAGCACCGACGAAACAGCCGAGCCCCACAGAGTCGCAGAAGTCCAGGGCGGACAGGTCCAGTGCGATCCGGGACTGTCCCGCCGAGAGCATGGTGTCCAGTCGTTCGCGGAGTTCTCCGACGGTCGTGTAGTCGAGCTCACCGGTCACGTGGACCAGCGTCCACTCGCCCCGCGATTCGACCGCCACATCCAGCGTCGCTTCCTCCGGTCGATCCGCCGCCATGTCGTCTCCACCTCCACGCCGAATGATGGTGGTCTTCACCTTAGAGCCGCCATTCATCCTTGGCCGATCGTACGGTAAGCGCGCTTACGCTCTTTTCCTTCCGACGCCCAGTACCAGTGGGCGGCACGACGGTCGGTGGACCGGCGACGCGCTCGCGGCCGCCGGTGCCCTTCGGGCGACCCATCCGGTCCACTGACGGGGACTACCCCTATCCCGTCGGCTCATCCCGATCGACGGGGTCGCGTGACCGGGTTCATTGTTGATATTTCCTGTTGACAAAGTAGGAATTACTCTCCAGTCTGGAATCGTGAGTCGCAACGTTCCCCTGACGGTGCGCCGGCACGTCGATCTGTGCCGGCAGGCCAGCGCCCTGTGTGCGTCCCCCACGCCCTGCCCCTGAAGATCCGTACCCCATGGGAATGAAGGAAGTCAGTCGATGTCACGACTTCAGGTTGCGAAGCTCGCCCCCGGCCTCGAGGAGGACGATCCGCGCGGGCTCGGCGACATACTCCCGGCGATCGGCGGCGACGTGCCGCCGGGCGGCCTGCTCGAGGTGATCCCGATCCCCGAGACGGGCCAGGTGATGGTGATCACCGCGTATCTCCTGCCGGCGGCGGACGCCGGGACGCCGATGGCGGCCCTCAGTACGCCCGGGCATCCGGCGGTGAGCCGGCACCGTCTCGAAGAGGAGCCCGACGACCTGGTGGTCGAGCGCGACGCCAGACGCGTCTGGGTGGACGGGACGGAGGTGTCACTGACGTTCCAGGAGTTCGAGCTGCTGGACTACCTGACGGCGCGACCGGGAAAGGTGTTCACCCGGATCCACCTGATGAACACCGTCTGGGAAGGCGCGGGCGTGGTCGTCCCGAGAACGGTCGACGTCCACGTCCATCGGCTGCGCCGCAAGCTCGGGCGGCACGGCAGGCGTCTGGTGACCGTGCGGCGGGTCGGTTACTGCTACCGGCCGCCCGAGGAGCGTCGGTCCGCCGGCGGCTCGTCGCCGCGCTGAACCACCGCCGAACCACAGCTGCGCCGCTCGCGTCCGGAGCGCCGTGGGCCGCGGCGTCCCACCGGGGCCAGCGGACGGGAGTCCGGCCCGGGCCATCGGCCGGGGCCGGAGCCGCCGTGGCGTCGCGCCAGGGGTCCTCGAACGGGAGTGCCCGGCTGGGCCGCCGCTGGTCGGGCCCGGACCCGGAGATCATCGAACAGGAGGGTCCGGCTCGGGTCGCCGCCCGCCGGGGCCGGACCCGGGGTCTTCGGACGGGGGTGTCTGGCCCGGGCCGCCGCCGGTCGGGGCCGGACCGGGGGTCATCGGACGGGAGCCCGGCCCAGGCCGCCGGCCCAGGCCGCCGGCCCAGGCCGCCGGCCCAGGCCGCCGGCCGGGGCCGGAGCGCCGTGGCGTCGTGCCCGGAGATCATCGAACAGGAGGGTCCGGCTCGGGTCGCCGCCCGCCGGGACCGGACCGGCCGCCCTCCTCGGCGTGATTTACGCTGGGCGCCGTGACTTCACGTGTCGAGCAGGTGACGGTTCCCGGCGGTGCGTTCGACCTGAACGTCTGGCTGCCCGAGGGCGGCACCGGGCCCGGAGTCCTGGTCATTCAGGAGATCTTCGGGGTCAGCGACTACATCGAGGCGGTCGCCGAGGATCTCGCCCGGCTGGGATACGTCGCCGCCGCACCGGATCTGTTCTGGCGGATACGGCCCGGCTGGCGTTCCGGGCACGACGAGACGGGCCTCAAGGAGTCGGTCGAGCTGGCCCAGCGTTTCGACGTCGAGCAGGGCGTGGCCGACGCGGCGGCCGCCCTCGACCACCTCGCCGGCCTTCCCGATGTGGACGGCCCGGTGGGGGTCGTCGGGTTCTGCCTCGGTGGCTCGATCGCCTTCGCCCTCGCCGCGCGCGGCACCGCGGCGGCCGTCGTCTCCTTCTACGGCTCTGCCGTCCCGGAACAGCTCGGCCTCCTGGACTCCATCGAACGGCCGCTGCAGCTGCACTTCGGCGGCAGCGACCCGTACATCCCACGCGCGGAGGTCGCCCGGATCGAGGCCGCCGTCGCGGAGCGGCCCGACGTCGAGATCCACGTCGAGGAGCAGGCGGGGCACGCCTTCCACAACCGCAAGGCGCCGATGTTCTATGACGCCGAGCCGGCCGCCCGCGCCTGGCGTCGCGCCGAGGACTTCCTCGCCCGCCACCTGCGCTGAACCGAGGCTCATCCCTCGAAGTAGCGGATGCGCACGCCCGAGACGACTTTCTCGACCGAGGCGAAGGACGCCAGGCCGGTGTGTCCGCGCAGGGCCTCGCTGAGGTAGACGTGGCCCGGCCGGCCGAGATCCTGGGCCATCTTCGACGCGACGTTGACCGGCGCGCCGGCGATGTCCCGGCCGCCGCCGGGCGTCTCTCCGGTCAGCACCGGCCCGGTGTCCACGCCGATCCGGGAGACGATCTCGTGGTCGGCCAGGGCCGCGCGTAGCCGCAGCGCGAAGCGCACCGCGGGCTGGGGCTCGTCGAAGAGATAGATCGCCAGCGGCCCTGCGACCTTGATCTCGGTGGCGTCGCGCGGGGGCAGCAGCCGCAGACCCGTCTCCCGCATCAGGGTGGACAGGGTCAGCCCGCGCAGCAGCGCGACGTCGGGCGTCTCCGCCGGGGCGCCGCCGCGCTCGGCCAGGACGACCGTGCCGTCGCGGAGGTGGCGGGCGGTGAGCTCCGCCAGGAGCGCGACGTCTCCGGGGCGCTCCTCCAGGCGGAGCAGGTCGGCGTGCAGGTCGGGGGAGTAGGGAATGGGATAGCGCTCGTCCTCGACCGGGCGCACGTCGCGCAGGCGCGGCCCGTCGAGCACCCGATGGACGGCGGCGAGCGGATGGGCCGACTCGTCCGCGCGCCGCAGAACGAAGGGGTGCCCGGCCGGAAGCCGCTCGACCACCGCCTCCGTCACGACGATCTCGCCGCCGGCGACGTGGTTCTCCGCGAGGTCCTCGATCGCGTCGGCCTCCGCGCCGTACAGGCCGCCCGGCAGCGCGCTGAAGGTCCCGTGGTGGACGCCGATGCCGATCCGGACCCGGCAGTGGCGCCGGATCTCGTCCTGAACGGTCAGCAGTGCGGACAGCACCGTCGCGGCGTCGGTCTCGCCCGGGTGGAACATCTGGCCGTTGTCGGCCGCCCACACGCCGATCGCCCGGCCGCCGACGGCCCTGCCGTACGCGTGGAGGATCCGCTTGGGTCGGTCGATGATCGCGAGCACCTCGAGGAGCGTCAGCCGCTCGCCGAGCCGGGTCAGCCCCGCCGAGTCCGACACGACGCTGTAACCCTCGATCGCGTACGCGCTCAGGAGGCGCCGCGCGTCCGCAGCGGTCCGGTCGCTTCGCCGCCATTGCTCGACCAGGGCCGCAGGCGGCCCGCCGGAGATGTCACGGGCGAGGTCGAAGTCGCCGGGCGCGTGCCGGCCCGAGAGGGGTTCGGAGGTCACCGCACCACGGTAACAGCGAATAGTGATCGACTGAATACCATAAGTGATATTAATCTACATTGTAAAGGCGGTGGCCTGGTGTAGACATCCGATGAATCGCTTTCGGTGGTGTGCTCGCCTAGGAGCGACGATGCGGTCCCCGCATCCGGCCGAACGCATCACGGAACGGAGCATCTCCAGCGAAGCAGCGCACGTATCCACCGTTCACGGGGGCATCGTCGCGGGCGATCGTTCTTTTTTAGGAAACCTTGTTGATAGAAGACCCCTCCGATGATTGCATGGGCGCACACGCCCCTGAGCCGGCCGTTTCACCGCGCGGCTCGGGGTCCCCCGCCCCGTCGCGTGGCGGCGTACCTCACCCGCCTCGCGCGCCAGCGAAGGAGTCTCCGTGACCGATCGCTTCTCATCTCCCCGGTACGGACGGCGGTGCCTGCTCGGCTCGCTCGCCGTCGCCGCCATGGTCGCGCCGATCGCGCTGACCGGATGCGCCTCGGCCTCGGCCGGTGGTCTGACGGCCGGCAGCCAGGCGCTCGGCGCCAAGGCGGCCGCGCAGGTGCTCTGGTCGCCGGACCCGTCCACTGACGGGCTCAAGGCGTTCGAGGGCATCGAGGCCGACCGGGCCGGCAAGCACCCGGGCCGCAAGTACGTCTACGTCGAGGGCGACCACTACCGGTTCGACATCTACAAGGACGACCTGGACAGCACCGGCGACAACGACCGGCAGCGGACCGAGTCCAAGGGCATGGTGTCCAACGGCACGGCCCTGAAGATGAAGAACGGCGAGACCTGGACCATCTCGTACGAGATGTACATGCCGTCCACGCTGCACGGCACCAGCAAGTTCACGCACATCTTCCAGCTCAAGACGCCGGCCACGAACGGCGGGCCCTGGATCACCCTGGACCTGGGCCGGAGCGGCAGCACCGAGACGTTCCACGCCCGCGCGTACAGCATGTCGGGATCGCCGGACATCGCCTCGACCAACCTCGCCCCGCTGCGCGACAAGTGGATCACGGTCGAGTGGACGTTCACGATCGGCTCGAAGGGCAAGGCCCGCTTCGTGGCCCGCAACGGCACCGGCTCCAGCGCGCCCGTCGTGGCCGACGGCAGCATGTCCAACGTCAACATCCCCGACCAGGGCGACTACGTCCGGCCCAAGTGGGGGATCTACCGGTCGATCAAGAGCGCGTCGTCCGACATCATCGACACCCACCTGCTGTTCCGTAACTACAAGGCCTCCCGCGCCTGACGGGATCTCACGGTGAGGTCCTCCGCCCGGCGGAGGACCTCACCGCCCACACGGTTCGCTCCGGCTCGTAACGGGCGTGGTCCGGTGTAGGTTCGTCCCCGGTCTGGAGGGTTCGGGGAGGGGATGCCCGTGGGGGGACGGTCGCGACGGCGCCGTGCGGGATCGAGCGGTGCCACCTCGACCGGCACCGCTCCGAGGGCAGCGGACAGGCCGAGGCCCGGCCGCCCGGCCCCGGATGCCAGTGCGCGCGATCCCAGTGCCCGGGATGCCGATGCCCCCGCCGCCGGCGGCGATGCGCGTCGAGCGCCGTACATCATCCTCGTCGCGGCGCTCAGCCTGTTCCTCCTGACCTGGCCCGATGCCGAGCGGGTCTGGATCCGGTCCGACCCGCCGTGGTGGCTGGCCGACGCGACGACCGTGGTCGGCGTCGTGGCGGTCTGGGTCTTCGCCCGGGCCCTGATCGTCGCCGAGCTGCGCGCCATGAGCCTCGGAGGGCGCTTCCGCGACGACGCGACCGCCGGTGAACTGCTGGAGGTGGCGCTGGCCAGGACCGGAGTCGCCGCGCTGTGGGCGACATTGCTGGGGTTCCTGTCCATCGCCCAGGACCCGCTCCCGGCCGGGGTGAAGGTCACCGACGCGGTCGGGACCTACGCGACCGTCGGGGCCATCCTCGGACTGGCGCTCTGCTCGATCAAGAGCTACTCCGTCCACCGGTCCTCGTTCCGGCTGCTGCGCGGCGCGGGCGACCGGCGGCACTGGATCCGTGCCCACATGTCGGCGATGGTGTGCGACGCCTTCATTCTCGCGGTGCTGCTGGTGCCGCTCGGCCGCCTCGTACACCGCGCGGCCTGACGGACCTCCGGGCCCGGCTCTTACCATGAGTCATGTCCGCACACTCTTGTGCCTCCGCGAACAATGTGACATTTTACCGGTCGTGAGCAGCACTGACGTGGTGATCGTCGGCGCCGGCGTCGTCGGAGCCGCCTGTGCGTACTACGCCGCGCGGGCCGGGCTGACCGTGACCGTGGTCGAGCGCGGCGCGGTGGCCGGCGGCACCACCGGCGCGGGAGAGGGCAACCTCCTCGTCTCCGACAAGGAGCCGGGCCCTGAGCTCGACCTCGCGCTGCTCTCCTCGGCGCTGTGGGCGGAGTTGGCCGCCCAGGACGGGATCGGCGCGTCCTTCGAGTACGAGGCCAAGGGCGGGCTCGTGGTCGCGGAGACCGAGGAGGGCGTCGCCGGGCTGGAAGAGCTGGCGGCACGCCAGCGCGCCGCCGGAGTCGACGCGGCCCCCGTGCCGGCGGCCGACCTTCCCGGCTACGAGCCGAACCTGGCCCCGGACCTGGCCGGTGGCATGTTCTATCCGCAGGACGCGCAGGTCCAGCCGATGCTGGCCGCCGCGCACCTGCTGCGCGCGTCGAAGGCCGAGGTCCGAACGGGCGTCACCGTGACCGGGATGCTGCGCGACGGCGACCGGGTCACCGGGGTGCGCACGGACCGCGGGGATCTCGGCGCCGGGGCGGTCGTGAACGCCGCGGGGACATGGGGCGGGGAGGTGGCCGCCCTCGCCGGGGCGCACGTCCCGATCCTGCCGCGCCGCGGGTTCATCCTCGTCACCGAGCCGCTGCCGCCGCTGATCCGGCACAAGGTGTACGCGGCCGAGTACGTCGCGAACGTCGCCAGCGACGACGAGGGACTGGAGTCGTCCGCGGTCGTCGAGGGCACGCCGTCCGGGACGATCCTGATCGGCGCCAGCCGGGAGCGCGTGGGGTTCGACCGGACGCTGTCGCTGCCGGCCCTGCGGCGGCTCGCTCGCCAGGCGATCCGGCTGTTCCCGGTGCTCGGCGACGTCGCGGCCATCCGCGCCTACTGCGGGTTCCGGCCGTACTGCCCCGACCACCTGCCGGTCATAGGGCCGGACCCGCGCGCCGACGGCCTGATCCACGCCTGCGGTCACGAGGGCGCCGGAATCGGCCTGGCCGCGGCCACCGGTCACCTGATCGCCCAGTCCCTGACCGGCGCGCGGCCCGACCTCGACCTGGCACCGTTCCGCCCCGACCGTTTTCCGGAGAACCATGAGTGAGCGGAGCGAGCGAATCGAAAGCACAGCCTGCCTGGTCACTCCTCCGACGCCGGGAGGTCGGCCGACACCGGGAGGTCGGTCGGGGCCGGTTGGTCGGGAAGAACAGGTTGGTTGGGAGAGGCCGGGAGGTCGGTCGGGGTGGGTTGGTTGGGAGAGAAAGGAGGCCACGTGACTGAGATCGTCTTCGAGGGGCGGCCGGTGCCGTTCGAACCGGGCCAGAGCATCGGCGCCGCCCTGACCGCCGCCGGGATCCGGTCCTGGCGGACGACCCGGTTCGGCGGGCGGCCGCGCGGGCTGTTCTGCGGGATCGGCGTGTGCTTCGACTGCCTGATCACCGTCAACGGGCGTCCGTCCCTGCGGGCCTGCATGGTCGAGGCGCGGCCCGGTGACGTCGTCGAGGGCGGTGGCCCCGATGCGTGACGTGGTGGTGATCGGGGCCGGGCCGGCGGGCCTGGCCGCGGCCGTGACGGCGGCGACGGCCGGGCTGGACGTCGCGCTCGTCGACGCCGGACGGCGCCCCGGCGGGCAGTACTACCGGCACCACGCGGCCGAGACGGGCGGCCTTCACCACGGCTGGGACGCGTTCGTCCGCCTGCGCGACGCGCTCGACCGGCTGACCTACCTGCCGGGCCACCGGGTGTGGCACGTCGAGGACGGCTTCACCGTCCACGCGCTCGCGGGGGACCGCGACGAGCGGCCGGTACGGATCGACGCGCGGTCGGTGATCGTCGCCACCGGGGCGTACGACCGGTCGCTGCCGTTCCCCGGCTGGGACCTGCCGGGCGTCCTCACCGCGGGCGGCGCGCAGGCCCTGCTCAAGGGCGACCGGGTCACGGCGGGCGAGCGAATCGTCGTCGCGGGGACCGGGCCGTTCCTGTTCCCCGTCGCGACCGGCCTGGCCGGGGCCGGCGCCACGGTCGTGGGCGTCTTCGAGAGCAACCGGCCGTACGGCTTCGCCCGTCATCTCGCCCGGCACCCGGGCAAGGCCTGGGAGGGCGCGGGCTACGCCGCCGCGCTGGCGCGGCACCGGATCCCGTACCGCACCGGACACGCCGTGGTCGCGGCGCACGGGGACGGCCGCGTCGAGGCGGTCACCGTCGCGCGGCTCGACCGGGACTGGGCTCCGGTGGACGAGCGGGTCATCGAATGCGACACGGTCGCGGTCGGCTACGGCTTCACCCCGCAGCTGGAGATCCCGCTCCACCTCGGCTGCGCCACCCGCGTCGACACCGACGGCAGCCCGGTCGTCGCCGTCGACGTCGCCCAGCGCACGAACGTGCCCGGCGTGTACGCGGCGGGGGAGACCACCGGTGTCGGCGGCGCGCAGCTGTCGCTCGTGGAGGGAGAACTGGCCGGGCTCGCGGTCGCCGAGGCGGCCGGCGGGATCGCGCCGGACCCGGCCCACGTGAGCCGGCTGCTGGCGAGACGACGGCGGCTGCGGGCGTTCGCCGAGGCCATGCACGAGGCGTACCCGGTCCGCCCGGGATGGATGGGCCGCCTGAACGACGACACGCTCGTCTGCCGCTGCGAGGAGGTGACCCGCGGGCGGCTCGCCGAGGCGACCGGGCTGGGGGCCACCGATCCGCGGTCGGCCAAGCTGCTCAGCCGCGCGGGCATGGGGTGGTGTCAGGGCAGGGTCTGCGGCTACGCGACCTCCTGGCTCACCGCCACGGCCTGCGGCCGGTCGCCGGGCCCGGACGACCTGCTCGCCGCGGCCCGACGGCCGATCGCCCAGCCCGTACGCCTGCGCGACCTCGCCGACGACTGATCCTGACCGTTCCGCGTCGTACCGGCGCGGGAACCATCCGATTAACCCGGCATAACGGACGTATCACGAGTCCGGGGACATCTTGACGGCCACGCTCAGCAGAACGTGAAATGTCACATCACATCAGGGAGAACCGCATGACTGCCCCCCGTAAGCCCTGGCACGGCATCCTCGTCGCTACCGCGCTGCCGCTGCGAGAGGACCTGTCGGTCGACTTCGACCGGTACGCCGAGCACGTCCGCGCGCTGGTCGACGCCGGCTGCGACGGTGTGTGCCCCAACGGCTCGCTCGGCGAGTACCAGAACCTCACCGACGACGAGCGGGAGCGGGTCGTACGGATCGCGGTGGAGGCGATCGGCGGGGACCGGGTCGTCCCGGGCGTCGCGGCGTACGGCTCGGCCGAGTCGCGGCGCTGGGCCGAGCAGGCCGCCGAGGCGGGCGCGGGCGCGGTCCTGCTGCTCCCGCCGAACGCCTACCGCGCCGACGACCGGATCGTCGAGGCGCACTACGCCGACGTGGCGAAGGCGGGCCTGCCGATCGTCGCGTACAACAACCCGCACGACACCAAGGTGGACCTGACCCCGGAGACGCTGGCCGGCCTGCACGAGGCCGGGCACATCGTCGCGGTCAAGGAGTTCAGCGGCGACGTGCGCCGCGCGTACCGGCTCGCCGAGCTCGCCCCTGAGCTCGACCTGCTGATCGGCGCGGACGACGTGCTGCTGGAGCTGGCCATCGCGGGCGCGAAGGGCTGGATCGCCGGGTACCCGAACGCCCTGCCGAAGGCGAGCGTCGCGCTGTACCGGGCGGCCGTCGCCGGCGACCTGGAGCGGGCGCTGCCGCTCTACCGGGCGCTGCACCCACTGCTGCGCTGGGACTCCAAGACCGAGTTCGTGCAGGCCATCAAGCTGTCCATGGACGTCATGGGCGGGTACGGCGGACCGTGCCGCCCGCCCCGCCTGCCGCTGACGGACGAGCAGGCCGCGACCGTGCGGGCCGCCACGGAGGCCGCCGCGCACCTGGAGAGCAATGCGTAGCAAGCACGTGTTCCACGCCGTGGACTCGCACACCGAGGGGATGCCGACCCGCGTCATCACGGGCGGGGTCGGCGTCATCCCGGGTGCGACGATGTTCGAGCGGCGCGCGCACTTCATGGAGCACCTCGACCACATCCGCACGCTGCTGATGTACGAGCCGCGCGGGCACGCGTCGATGAGCGGCGCGATCCTGCAGCCGCCGACGCGGCCGGACGCCGACTACGGCGTGCTGTTCATCGAGGTCTCCGGCTGCCTGCCGATGTGCGGGCACGGCACGATCGGGGTCGCCACCGTGCTGGTGGAGACCGGGATGGTGCCGGTCACCGAGCCGGTCACGACGATCCGGCTCGACACGCCCGCCGGGCTCGTCGTCGCCGAGGTCGCGGTGCGCGACGGCGCGGCGAAGAGCGTGACGATCCAGAACGTCCCGTCGTTCGCCGACGCCCTGGACCAGACCGTCGAGGTGCCGGGGATCGGCCCCGTCACGTACGACATGGCCTACGGCGGCAACTTCTACGCGATCCTGCCGATCGAGCGCGTGGGGCTGCCGTTCGACCGGGCCCGCAAGAACGACATCCTCGCCGCCGGCCTGGCGATGATGGACGCGATCAACGAGCAGCGCCTTCCGGTGCACCCGGAGAACCCCGACATCACCGGCTGCCACCACGTGCAGTTCGTCGCGCCGGGCTCGGACGCGAAGCACTCCCGGCACGCGATGGCGATCCACCCCGGCTGGTTCGACCGCTCGCCGTGCGGCACGGGCACCTCGGCGCGGCTCGCCCAGCTGCACGCGCGCGGCGAGCTGGCGCCCGGTCAGGACTTCGTCAACGAGTCGTTCATCGGCAGCCGGTTCATCGGCCGGATCACCGAGGAGACGACCGTCGGCGGCTCGCGGCCCGCGATCGTGCCGGCGATCACCGGCCGGGCCTGGGTGACCGGCACCGCGCAGTACTTCCTCGACCCCGACGACCCCTTCCCCGAGGGGTTCCTGCTGTGACCCCACTCTCCTGACCCCGACCGTCCCCGAAGCGACGCGGCCATCCCGGCCGCGCCGCCATCTCCCCCTACCTGTCACACCGGAGATCGTTATGAGAAAAGCAGCGTTCGGCGTCGCGCTGGCGGCGACCGCTCTGACCGCCTCGGCCTGCGGCCAGGGCGTGCTCGGCGGCGACAGCAAGAAGGACAAGGGCCCCATCCTGCTCGGGATGGACATCCCGCTGTCCGGCAGCAGCGCCGACATCGGCCCGTACATGAAGAACGGCGCCCAGCTGGCGATCGACGAGATCAACGCGAAGGGCGGCGTGATCGGCCGCAAGCTTCAGCTGCGCGCCGAGGACGACGCGTGCGACCCGAAGACGGCGGTCGCCGCCGCGAACAAGCTGGTCGCCGCGAACGTCGCGGTCTCGGTCGGCGGCTACTGCTCGGGCGCGACCCTGCCCACGCTGCCGGTCTTCGACCGCCGCAAGATCCCCATGATCATCCCGGCGGCGAACTCCACCGAGCTGGTCGACCAGAAGCTCAAGCACGTTTTCTTCGTCAACGGCACCGGCGACCAGCAGGCCGCCGCCGCGATGGCCTGGGTGACCAAGAGCGGCGCCAAGAAGGTCGCGCTCCTGCACGACAACACCTCGTACTCCAAGGACATCGCGGTGCGCACCGCCGCCGAGCTCGACAAGCCCGGCGGCCCCGACAAGGCGACGCTGGACGCGGTCACCCCCGGCGAGTCCGACTACTCCGCGAACATCACCAACGTGCTGCGTTCCAACCCGGACTTCATCTACTGGACCGGCTACTACCAGGAGGGCGGCCTGATCCTCCGCCAGCTGAAGCAGGCCGGGTACAAGGGGAAGTTCATGGTCGGCGACGGCTCGGTGGACGCCAAGCTCGTCAAGATCGCCGGTGGGACCGCCGCCGAGGGCGCGTACGCCACGATGACCCAGACCCCGGACACCATCCAGGGCGCGGAGAGCTGGATCACCACCTACAAGCAGAAGTTCGGCGCCGAGCCCGGACCGTACTCCACCCAGTCCTACGACGCGGTGCGCGTCGCGGCAGAGGCCATCAAGAAGGCCGGCAGCACCGACGGCGACAAGCTCGTCACGGCGCTGGAGGGCATCGACGGGCTGCAGCTGTTCTCCGGGCCGCTGAAGTTCACCCCGCGGCACACGCTGTCCAGCGGCGGCTTCGTGATCCTCGTCGTCAAGAACGGCAAGTTCGTTCTCCAGGACGCGCTGAAGTAGGCCCGCGTCAATGTCACAGCTGATCTGGAACGGCCTGTTCGTCGGCTCGTTCTACGCGCTGGTCGCGCTGGGCTACAGCATGGTGTACGGCATCATCAAGCTGCTCAACTTCGCCCACGGCGACCTGTACATGCTGGGCGCGTTCGGCGGGTTCGCGATGCTCGGGGCGATGGGCGGGCTGGTGAAGTCCTCCTCGCTCGTCGCCCTGTTCGTCGTGCTGATCCTCACCATGGTGGCGACCGGACTGTCCGGCGTCGTCATCGAGCGGATCGCGTACCGCCCGCTGCGCGGCGCGCCCCGGCTGTCCCTGCTGATCACCGCGGTCGGCGCGTCGTTCGCGCTGGAGTACGGCACCCGCATCGTCGCCGGGCCCAACCCGAAGGTCTACCCGGTCCGGCTGGACGGCACCTCGCTGAACGTCCTGGGCGCGCGCGTCACCTGGCAGCAGATCGCGCTCATGGCGGTCTCCGTCGTCCTCATGGTCGCGCTGAACGTCCTGATCACCCGGACCCGGCAGGGCCGCGCCATGCGGGCCATCGCCCTCGACCCGAAGGCGTGCCTGCTCATGGGCATCGACGTCGACAAGGTCATCTCGCGGACGTTCTTCATCGGCTCGGCGCTCGCCGGGGCGGCGGGCGTCATGGCCGGCGGCTACTACGGAAAGATCGACTTCCTGATGGGCTTCATCATCGGGCTGAAGGCGTTCACGGCGGCCGTCATCGGCGGCATCGGCAACATCCCGGGCACGATGCTCGGCGGCCTCCTGCTCGGCCTGCTGGAGTCGTTCGGCACGCACTTCGTCGGCGGGCAGTGGCGCGACGTCTTCGCGTTCGGCTTCCTGATCCTGTTCCTGACCGTGCGGCCCACCGGCCTGCTCGGCGAACGCGTCACGGAGCGCGTATGAGCGACGAAACGGGCATGCGCGCGGGCGGCGGCGCCACCGTGCAGGACCCGCCGGTCAAACCGGTGAAGGGCCGGGGCCCGACGTTCGTCACGCGGTTCCTGGAGAGCCGCCACCTCGGCTGGGCGGGCCTGGCGATCGGGCTGCTCGCGCCGTTCATCATCGCCACGCCGTACGCGATGGACGTGATGACCAGCGCGGTCGTGTTCGTCATGCTCGCGGTCGGGCTGAACATCGTGGTCGGCTACTGCGGCCTGCTCGACCTCGGGTACGCCGCGTTCTTCGCGGTCGGCGCCTACACCAGCGGTGTGCTGTCCACCGAGCTGAAGCTGCCGCTGCTGGCGACCGTTCCGGCGGTGATCGTCGTGACCGTGCTCGCGGGCGTCGTCATCGGCGGGCCGACGCTGCGGCTGCGCAGCGACTACCTGGCGATCGTGACGCTCGGCTTCGGCGAGATCATCCGGATCACCGCCAACAACCTGAGCATCACCGGCGGCCCGTCCGGCATCTACGGCATCCCCGGCCTGTTCGGCGACGCGACGTCCGACCCGGTGGTCTTCTACTACGCCGTGCTGGTCATCGTCGCGGTGGCGGTGCTGCTCGCGGCCCGGCTCGGCCGGTCCCGCATCGGCCGGGCCTGGCGGTTCGTCCGCGAGGACGAGGACGCCGCCGAGGCGATGGGCATCAACACCTACAAGGTGAAGCTCGCCGCCTACATCGCGGGCGCGGTCTGGGGCGGTCTGGCCGGCGTGCTGTTCGCGGCCCAGCTGTCGGCGATCTCGCCGGCGAGCTTCACGTTCCTGCAGTCGGCGCTCGTGCTGATGGCGGTCGTGCTCGGCGGCATGGGCTCGACGCCCGGCGTGGTGCTCGGCGCGATCGTGATCAGCCTCCTGCCGGAGGTGCTGCGCGGCCTGGCCGACTACCGGTTCTTCGCCTTCGGCGTCCTGCTGATCATCGTCATGATCGCCCGGCCGCAGGGCCTGTGGCCCCATCGATCGAGGGAGCGGTGATGCTGGAAGTCGAGGACCTGCGGCTGTCCTTCGGCGGCGTGCTCGCCGTCGACGGCCTGACGTTCGGCGTCGGCGCGGGCGAGATCGTCTCGGTGATCGGCCCGAACGGCGCGGGCAAGACGTCGGCGTTCAACTGCGTCACCGGGTTCTACAAGCCCACGGCGGGCCGGATCCGGATCGACGGCGCGGACGTGACCGGGCGGCGGCCGTCGCTGATCGCGGAGAAGGGCGTCTCCCGGACGTTCCAGAACCTCCGGGTGTTCGGCGAGATGTCCGTGCTGGACAACGTACGGGCCGGTACGCACCTGTGGCTGCGGCAGCGGGTCGTCGACGCGCTGCTGCACACGCCCCGGTACCGCCGCAGCGAGCGGGAGGGCACCGACGAGGCGAACAAGTGGCTCGACTTCGTCTCGCTGCGCGGCGACCGCGCCGGCCTTGTCCGGAACCTGCCGTACGGCGAGCAGCGCCGGGTGGAGATCGCCCGCGCGCTGGCCCGCCGCCCGAAGCTGCTGCTGCTCGACGAGCCTGCGGCGGGCCTCAACCACGGCGAGAAGGCCGAACTGCTCGACCTGATCCGGCGGATCCGCGACCTCGGCGTCGCGATCGCGCTCATCGAGCACGACATGGGCCTGGTCATGGAGGTCTCCGACCGGGTGGTCGTGCTCAACTTCGGCAAGGAGATCGCCGACGGGCCGCCCGAGGAGGTCCGGGGCGATCCGGCGGTGATCGAGGCGTACCTCGGGCGGGACGCCGACGAGGCCGAGGTCGAAGCGGCGAGAGAGGAGGTCGGCGGTGCTCGAGGTGAGTGACCTGGAGGTGAGCTACGGCGGGGTCCAGGCCCTGCGCGGGATGTCGCTCACCGTGGGCGAGGGCGAGATCGTCGCGCTGCTCGGCAACAACGGCGCCGGCAAGACGACGATGCTGTCGGCCGTCTCCGGACTCGTCCGGCCCGGCGCCGGGCGGATCGCGTACGAGGGCGCGGACATCACCCGAGAACCCCCACCCAAGATCGTCGGCCGGGGTTTGGTGCACGTCCCGGAGGGACGCCGGATCTTCAGCACCCTGACCGTGCACGAGAACCTGCTGCTCGGCGGCTACCTCGTGCGCGACGCCAAGGAGCTGGCCCGCCGCGTCGACCGGGCGTACACGCTGCTGCCCAAGCTCGCCGAGCGGCGCGACCAGCACGGTGGCACCCTGTCCGGCGGCGAGCAGCAGATGCTGGCCATCGGCCGGGCGCTGGTCGCCGGGCCCCGGCTACTCATGCTCGACGAGCCGTCGATGGGCCTGGCACCGCTGATCGTCGCGGCGGTCATGGACGTCATCCGCGACATCAACGAGGCCGGCACGTCGGTGCTGCTCGTCGAGCAGAACGCCAAGGCCGCGCTGAAGATCGCCCACCGGGGCTACGTGATCGAGAACGGCCGCTGCGTCCTCGACGGGCCGGCGGCGGACCTGGCCGCCGACTCCCGCGTGGTCGAGGCCTATCTCGGCGGCGTCACGTGAGTCCCTCCCCGCACGCCGCGCCGTCGCGGCCGGCTCGCCCGAGCCGGCCG